>NZ_PCPU01000020.1:0-2918 GCF_002975455.1 Arthrobacter sp. MYb224
TGCCGCGGATCAGTTCGGCGCAGCGCTCACCGATCATCATCACCGTGAGATTCGGATTCACCGTCACCAACTCCGGCATCACCGACGCATCGGCCACCCGCAACCCGGTCACCCCCTTAACCCGCAGCTGAGGATCCAACGGCGACATCGCATCCTCCACAGCCCCCATCCGCACGCTGCCGGCCGGATGATACACGGTGTTATGCGTGCGCTTGAGGTAATCGAAGATCTCCGCATCGGACTGCACCTGTTGGCCGGGGAACTGCTCCACCCCGGCCCAATCAGCCATCGCCGGCTGCCCGATGATCTCCCGGGCCTTGCGGATCCCGGCGATCATCACCCGCGCATCATGGCCCTGGACGTCGGTGAAATAACGCGGATCGACCTTCGGCTTGTCACGGAAGTCGCAGCTGCGCAACCGCACCGTGCCCCGGGACTTCGCATGCGTGACATTCGGAGTCAGGCAGAAGGTGTTCTCCCCGGTCGGATACCCCTGGCGCAGCGTATGCATATCAAAAGGCACCGAACCATAGTGGAACATCAGATCCGGACGATCCAGCCCCTCGCGGGTGGGGGTGAAGATCCCGATCTCCCACCACTGAGTCGATTCGCTGACCATGGGCTGCTTCGCCTCCCACTGGATCACCCCTTCGGGATGGTCCTGCAAATGCTCGCCCACCCCCGGCGCATCCACCAGCACCTCGACACCCACCGACTCCAGATGCCCGGCCGGCCCGATCCCCGAAAGCATCAGCAGCTTCGGCGAATCGATCGCCCCGGCCGAGAGGATCACCTCGCGGGCCGCGTGCAGCGTGGTGGTGCGCCCGAACGCCCCGTCGACCACGTCCACCCCGGTGCAGCGCTTGCCCGCATCGAAGTTCAGCTTCCGCGCCTGCAGCCCGGTGAGCAGCGTGAAGTTCTCCCGCTCCATGATCGGATGGATATAGGAGACCGAGGAGGAGGACCGGGTGCCATCGGCACGCCGGTTGATCTGGAAGAAGTTCGCCCCGTTGAGCACCGTCTCATCGTTGTTGAACTTCGCCCGCGGAATCCCGGCCTGCGCGCAGGCCTCCAGCAGCGCCACCCCGCACGGATCGGTGCCCGGCACATTCATCAGGTGCACCGGCCCCGAATCCCCGTGGTGCGGGGCCTCGGGCCCGGCGTCCTCATTGCGCTCCAGCTGCTGATACAGCCGGTAGGCCATCGCCGAATTCCAGCCGGTGGCCCCGAACTTCGATTCCCATTCGTCCAGGTCCTCGCGCGGCGCCCAGAACGCGATGCAGGAATTATGGCTGGAGCACCCGCCCATCACCTTGGCCCGGGAATGGCGCATGAAGGAGTTCCCGTTCTCCTGCGCCTCGATCGGGTAGTCCCAGTCCAGCCCGGATTCGAGCAGTTCCATCCAGCGGTTCAGCTGCAAGACCTCCTCAAGACCCCGGTCATCGGGGCCGGCCTCCACCAGCGCGATGCGTACCGCCGGGTCTTCGCTCAGCCGTGCGGCGGCCGCGGCGCCGGCCGAACCGCCGCCGATGACGATGTAGTCAAATTCGTTAGTGTTGCTCATAATCCTCAGTTTCCCTCTTCGCTACTTCTGGGCGAACCAGCCGGTGACCTGCGGGTCCAGATTCTGGTAGATGTGCTTGGCTTCCTGGTACTCGCCCAGCCCGGTCGGCCCCAGCTCGCGGCCGACCCCGGACTGGCCGAAGCCGCCCCACTCGGCCTGCGGCAGGTAGGGGTGGAAGTCGTTGATCCAGATCGTCCCGTGGCGCAACCGGGCCGCGATCCGCTGGGTCTTGGACGCGTCCTGGCTCCACACCGCCCCGGCCAGCCCGTAGTCGGTGTCGTTGGCGGTAGCCACCGCCTCATCCTCGGTGGCGAAGGTCTCCACGGTGACCACCGGGCCGAAGGCCTCCTCGATGACCACCGACATGCCGCGGGCCACCTGGTCAAAGACGGTGGGCAGGTAGAAATGCCCCGCCCCCAGCCCGGGGCCGTCCGCCTCGGTGGCCGCCCGGCCCCCGCAGCGCAGCCGGGCGCCTTCGGCGAGCCCGGACTGCACATACGCCTCGACCTTTCCCAGATGCTCCGCGGAGATCAGCGCCCCGGTTTCGGCGTGCTCATCGAACGGGCCGCCGAGGGTGATCTGCTCCGCACGGCGCACCAGTTCGTCGACGAACCGCTCCGCGATGGATTCCTCCACGATGATCCGCGCCCCGGCCGAGCAGACCTGCCCCGAATGCACGAACGCGCCATTCAGCGCGTTGTCCACCGCGGCGTCGAAGTCCGCGTCGGCGAAGATCACGTTCGGGTTCTTCCCGCCCAGCTCCAGGGCGACCTTCTTCACCGTTCCGGCCGCCGCGGCCGCGACCTTGCGCCCGGTGGCCAGGCCGCCGGTGAAGGAGACCAGGTCCACGTCGCGGTGCTCGGAGAGCACCGCGCCGACCTGCGCGCCGGTGCCGGTGACCAGGTTCGCCACCCCGGCCGGCAGGCCCAGCTCATGGAGCACCTCCATCATCAGGATCGCGGTGGACGGGCTCAGCTCGGCCGGTTTGAGCACGAAGGAGCAGCCGGCGGCCAGCGCCGGGGCGATCTTCCACGCGGCTTGGAGCAGCGGGTAGTTCCACGGGGTGATCATCGCCGCGACGCCGACCGGTTCGTAGACGATGCGGCTGAGCACCTGCGGGTCCCCGGCGTCGACGATCCGCCCGGCATCGGTTCCGGAGAGCTTGCCGAAGTAGCGGAAGCAGTTGATGATGTCGTCCATGTCCAGTTCGGATTCGACCAGGCGCTTGCCGGTGTCCAGGGTTTCGGCCAGCGCGAATTCGTCCTTGCGTTCGGCCAGCCGGTCCGCGACGCGCAGCAGGAAGTCTCCGCGTTCGGGGGCGGGGAGCTGGGACCAGGTCCCGGTGTCGAAGGCG
>NZ_PCPU01000021.1:0-1739 GCF_002975455.1 Arthrobacter sp. MYb224
TAGCCCAGATTTTTCATGGAGACTCTCAAGCCCACCGGATCGGTATCACGCCGGACTTCCGGTGGGTTTCCTGAATTCTGGTACGCCAAAGACCGTCCTTTCGCTGACGTCAGCGCCGGCCACCACGCACCGGAACCATGCCGTCCCTTGACTCGAAGCACCAAAACCACCGTTTGAAAGCTCAGGTTCGCAGCGGCCTGCCTGACCATCGCTGACGCAACCCGGTGATCTGTTCCTGGAGTGACAAGACCAATCCACACTCCGGTGCCTTCTGGTTGATCAGCAACCTGGGTTGGCGGCCACTCTTGGTCAGCTTCCCAGCCATGGACCACACACGGTACCGCCACCTTTTCACATCCCAGCTGACTGCTTCATGCCCAACTGGCAGGAGGACCAGCTGCAACCACGCAGTCAGGTTATAGGCAAACATTGCCAGGTTCGCCCACGCTTGATTCGCTGCAAACGACGTGAAAGGCAATTTCCCAAGTCCCGCGGCCTTCAAAGACTTGATCCTGTTCTCGCACCTTGCGCGCGCCCGGTGACGGGCATCCAAAAACGCGGGGTCGTAGCGTGGAGAGTTCGTCAGAAACGCGGTGACTCTATTCCCGTCCGTATCAAACAGGCTGGCTTTCGCCCCGGGATGCAACGGTTCAGCCCGAAGATAAATGCGGGAACCTGGCGGGTATCCAATGAGTTCAATAACCTTGGATGCATCAATCACCCACGCATTATCACGATGCTCACCATCGGCGGTGAGCGCCGGTTCCCAGTACTTCTTCTCATCGATCCACCGCACAAATCGTTCCTTCAGCACTGGCAGTGAATACGAGGTGGAGAACTGCAGGCCCAGCGAATCAACATGCTTCAAGAACTCACGGGTGGCACCGGCACTATCGGTGCGGACCATGATCTTTTCACCAATCAGCACACCATCTGGGTCATAGAAATCGTCGGGCAGTTGTTCCAGCGCTTGGCTAAGGATGCTGATATGGTCCTTCGCCGAGTTCGCGGCTTTATTTCCAGGACGCAGGCGGACAGCCAGGATTTCGCCGGTGCCCTGGGTTTTGCCGTAGTCAACCATGGCGATCATGGGAGAGAAACCATAGCCGCCCTTGTAGTTTCCTTTGGCACCTTCTTTATCTGAGTGCACGTTGACTAGGGACGCGTCGATATCCACGGTCAGAGGATTCATGCGGGAAGCTCGTGCTGCGGGATTGCGTTGACCTGCAGCCGCCCAGAGTTTGGTCCGTACCTCGCGTTGCATGGTAGCGAATGCGTAGTCGAAAGCCCCCGGGTGCTTGCTGATCCTGGCGAAGAACCTGCTGAACGTGGGGTCAGAGGCCACCGGCCCGAACAGCCCCTGAACCGTTCGTAGCTGGTCAGTGTCGCTGACTTGCTCGCCGCCGGCGGCGAGCATCAGACTCAGGTCTGCGATCATCTTCCCTGGCCGGTGCACCGCCGCGGCCGGGACGAATTGGGAGAATCGGTTTTCGCAGAGTTTGCGGAAACCCATTGCGTTGAGCAGGTCGCTCAGGGTGGTGAGTCCTGCGTGGGAGACGAGTGCTTGGTTTGTGCTCACGGTTGGTATGGCTGGGTAAAGGGAGGTATTGTTGTTCACCGAGAGAGTGATCCTTTGGACTGTTGAGAATATGGCTTAGATACCTTTATTTTCGCAGTTCAGGATCACTTTTTCTTTGTTAATGACGCTTAATTACTGGCCTCTCGATGAAATACCTGGG
>NZ_PCPU01000022.1:0-1564 GCF_002975455.1 Arthrobacter sp. MYb224
CGGAATCAGAAACGGCCGCCGGGAATCCCTTGGTCGTGGATTTCGGCGGCCGTCAGAGACCTCATGAAAAATCTGGGTTAGATCTCCGGTGCTGTTGGCCATGGCTGATGATGTATCGACGTCGATCACTATGATGAGCCTCGACGAAACGATATGCGGGGCATGCAAATGAAGGCATTGCCTGTTGGTAAGGGAAAAAGTAACTATCTCTTGTTCTCAGTTACATTTACATCTAAAAGGTAACTAATATAGTGGGCTCGTTACACATTCGGTCCCGGCCCTCGGCCACGAGGAACACTACTGGTTGTCTGAACAGGACGCCTTCACGTCAAGAACGAAGTGAGCCAAGAACAAAGACGAATATGAGTCAGCTATCCCGACAAAATTCTCACTATTAGATTTCGACATTCCAGATGAACTGGTTCAACGGATGGAAATGGCAAGCAACGAGCTGATTAGCTTCGATCACAAGGCCAGTATCATGCTGGGTTCGACGTCAGCTTCATTGGGGCCTCGCTCCTCGATCCTATTGAGAACAGAATCCGCTTCGTCTGCGCAGATTGAAAACCTGACGGTCGACGCTCGACAATTAGCGCTTGTCGAGTTGCAACTAGCAAGTTCTCAGAACACATCAACAGTTTCAGCCAATGGTCGAGCCATGGAAGCTGCGCTCGCTTTGGCAGATGAGCTTAGTAGCGATGCGATATTGAAAATGCATGCAGAGCTACTGCAGGGACGACCTAGGCGGGAGATACATGCAGAAACGTATCGGGATCAGCTCGTTCGGGTGGGTTCGAGCGGGGCGAGTCCGAGAGGAGCCAGTTATGTAGTCCCTCAGTCGGCGCTGATACCTGAACTGATCGAAGACTTGTGCGCATTTATGGTAAGCGTGGACCTGCCCTCCATCCTTCAGAGGGTAATTGCCCATGCTCAGTTCGACACGGTTTATCCCGTTGTAGACGACAAGGGTCGTACCGGACGGGTCCCTAGTTCATTCCTTGCCAAGGGCGCGAGGTCTGGTCCAGTCAACAACTGCACCGGTATCCGCCGGGCTGTTGCGCAATAGGGCTAGATACTCCGAGGCGCTTTCTCGGTACCGTGATGGTAATGCGTCGCCAATCCTAGGGGAATTCGTTGAAGCTACCTTGTACGCAGCTTCCATCGGGATTGTCCACATTGCTCATTTGGCATCGGACCTGGGATCCGCACGGGAGAAGCTCCAAGTGCTGCGTTCGCAGTCAACTGCCTGGAAGCTGCTTCCGTTCATGAGCGCATATCGGTGATGCATACGTAGCTAGTTTCGAAGCTACTGAAAACTTCGAATACCAGCGCACTGCGCGCCTTGAATCAGTCGGCTGAGCATGGAATATTGTTTGAGCGGTCAGGGCAGAAAAGGAACAGGGCATGGCCGAGTGTGGGAGTACTTAGAATCCTGGACGACTACGCGACAGGCATGCTCAGAAAGCCATAATCGTGCGAACGGTTTTCCTGTGTGCACGGTCACCTCGGAAAAGGGCCTCCCGATTTGAAACATCCCGCAAATCTGTGTATAGTTTTTATCTGT
>NZ_PCPU01000023.1:0-1228 GCF_002975455.1 Arthrobacter sp. MYb224
GGGCCCCGGAATCCAGCCCGGCTGGCTACGGCAACCAATCCGCTGATTATCGACCTCGACGCATCGTTGGTTCATGTCCACTCTGACAAGGAATTCAGCGCAGGAACGTATAAAGGCGGGTACGGGTTCTCACCGATGATTGCCATGGCTGACTACGGCAAAGCCAACGGCACCGGCGAAGTCCTCGCCGTGCATCTGCGGTCGGGAAACCGTGGAGCGAACTCCGCAAAATCCCATATCGAGGTGCTCACTCAAGCATTGGCTCAGTTGCCTGATGATTTCTATGACGAGGACGGGAACCTCTGCGGTGAGAAGATCCTTGTCCGCACAGATAGCGCTGGGTCGTCCCGGGAGTTCTTGCACCACCTGCATTCGTTGGGGCTCCAGTTCTCCACCTCGTATTCTTTGCCGGTGCTCAAGGAACGGTTCATCCGGTGGATCGATCAGAAGAAGTACTGGGAGCCAGCGTTCAATGCTGACGGGCAGGAACGTGATGATGCGTGGGTGATTGACGCGAGCAAGGTCTTGGAGCTGAAGGACTACCCGCCGGGAACTCGGATTTATTTGCGGGCTGAGCCGTTGCATCCTGGGGGCGAAAGCGAACTTGTTCGATACCGACGGGAACCGGGTGACGGCGTTCTTGACCAATGCTCCGCGGTTCAACGTGGCGTTCCTTGATGCTCGGCACCGGGCGCGTGGCCGGTGCGAGAACCGGATCAAAACCTTGAAGAACACCGGGTTAGGCAAGCTACCGTATTGGTCTTTTGCCGCGAATCAGGCGTGGGCTGACCTGGCAATGTTCGCCTTGAACTTGGTCGCATGGCTGCAGCTAGCTGCGCTGCCTGGTGATCATGAAGCTGGGCGTTGGGATCTGAAGCGGTGGCGGTACCGGCTGTTTTCAATGGCGGGAAAAATCGTTTCTGGTGGGCGGCAGCGCCGGCTATTGATCCCTAAAAGTGCACCAGAAGCACAACTGTTATGCCAACTGAACGAGGGTGTTGGCGTGTTGTTCCAGCGGTGGCGGCGCGGTGAGCTTGCTGCCTGAACTGGCAGTGGTGTTTCCTTGTTTCTTTGGTTTTGAAAGGTCATTCTGGTCCGGGTGGGTGGAGCTTGGAATTCAGCGCTGGTGTTTCGGCGCTCTTTGGCATGGGCGGAATCAGAAACGGCCGCCGGGAATCCCTTGGTCGTGGATTTCGGCGGCCGTCAGAGACCTCATGAAAAATCTGGG
>NZ_PCPU01000024.1:0-1220 GCF_002975455.1 Arthrobacter sp. MYb224
CAGCGGATCGATGCCGAGCTCGCTCGTCAGCAGCGTGGTCTGGAGATGATCGCTTCGGAGAACCATACCGCGCAGGCTGTGATGCAGGCGCAGGGTTCGGTGCTGACCAACAAGTACGCCGAGGGTTACCCGGGCCGCCGTTATTACGGTGGTTGCGAAGAGGTTGACGTTATCGAGACGTTGGCGATTGAGCGTTTGAAGGCTCTGTTCGGTGCGGAGTATGCCAATGTGCAGCCGCATTCCGGTGCGCAGGCTAATGCTTCGGTGTTCCACGCGCTGGTTCGCCCGGGCGATACGGTCATGGGTCTGAACTTGGCTCATGGTGGTCACCTGACCCACGGGATGAAGATCAACTTCTCGGGTCGTCTCTTTAACATCGTTCCTTATGGTGTGAATGAAGAGACCTACGAGGTGGACATGGATGAGGTGGAGCGCCTCGCCGTGGAGAGCCAGCCGAAGATGATTGTTGCTGGTTGGTCGGCGTATCCTCGTCAGTTGGACTTCGCTCGTTTCCGTGAGATCGCTGACAAGGTCGGTGCGTACTTGTTTGTGGATATGGCGCATTTTGCTGGTTTGGTGGCTGCTGGGTTGCATCCTTCGCCGGTGAAGTATGCGCATGTGGTGACCTCCACGACGCATAAGACTCTTGCCGGTCCGCGTGGCGGCATTATCTTGACCAATGATGCTGATATTGCCAAGAAGATCAATTCGGCGGTGTTCCCTGGTCAGCAGGGTGGCCCGTTGGAGCATGTGATTGCTGGTAAGGCTGTGGCGTTCAAGATTGCTGGGTCGGCGGAGTTCAAGGAGCGTCAGGCGCGGACCTTGGCTGGGTCGCGGATTTTGGCTGAGCGTTTGGGCCAGGCTGATGTGGCTGCCAAGGGCATTAGCGTGTTGACCGGTGGCACGGATGTGCATTTGGTTTTGGTTGATTTGCGTCATTCGGAGCTTGATGGCCAGCAGGCTGAGGATTTGTTGGCGCAGGTGGAGATCACGGTGAATCGTAATGCGGTGCCGTTTGATCCGCGTCCGCCGATGGTGACGTCGGGGTTGCGTATTGGTACTCCGGCGTTGGCGACTCGTGGTTTCTCGGAGGCTGCGTTTGGCGAGGTTGCGGAGATTATTGCGCAGGCTTTGATTGCTGGTGCTGATGGTAATGCTGGTGTGTTGCCGGAGTTGAAGCAGCGTGTGCTGGATCTGGCGCAGGCTCACCCGCTCTACCC
>NZ_PCPU01000003.1:0-542196 GCF_002975455.1 Arthrobacter sp. MYb224
GGCTTCGGCGGCGGGTTCGGCGGCGGCGGAGGTGGTGGAGGCTTCGGAGGCGGAGCCGGCGGTAGTTTCTAGAGATACGCGGTTTATCCCAAGTAGTACGCAAATTTCAGCAGCACTATTTCGTATAGAAAGGTCCAACCATGACCAAGCAATCACTTTTCGGACGCGTTGCCCAGCTGGCAAAAGCCAACATCAACGCCATCCTAGATTCAGCCGAAGATCCTGAGAAGATGATGGACCAGATGGTCCGCGACTACACCGACAACATTGCCGAAGCCGAGCAGGCTGTGGCGCAGACCATTGGCAACCTGCGAATGTTGGAAGATGACTACCGCGAGGACGAACAGGCGGTCACTGAGTGGGGCACCAAAGCACTCGCCGCTTCCAATAAGGCTGATGAATTCCGCGCAGCTGCTGACTCAGCCAACGCCGCCAAATTTGATAATTTGGCCAAGGTAGCGATCCAGCGTCAGATGCAGTCCGAAAGCGAGATGAAATCCGCCAACCCGACCATCAACTCGCAGCGTGAAATCGTTGAGAAGCTGAAGACCGGCTTGAACCAGATGAAGGAAAAGCGCATTGAACTTGTCAGCAAGCGCGACGAGTTGATCGCTCGTTCCAAAGCTGCCCATGCACAGAACCAGGTCAACGAAGCCGTCAAGTCCGTGAACCTCATGGATCCGACCAGCGAGATCAGCCGGTTCGAGGAAAAGATTCGCCGTGAAGAGGCAAAGGTGATCGGTGCTTCCGAACTCGCCTCGTCGAGTCTGGACGCTCAGTTTGAGTCCTTGGAGGATCTTGGTGAACAGACTGAGGTTGAGGCTCGCCTGGCGGCTCTGAAGGCCAACCAGACCGGAGCCTTGGAGAGCTAAGCTCATCGAAATGAATAGTGGCGCCGGGTCAGAATGATATTTCCGTTCCGGCGCCTTTCTTTTCGTTCAGTTCCATGAGTTAAAACAAAAGTGGAGATCCATTCGGATCTCCACTTTTTCTCTGTGGCGGGGATAGGATTTGAACCTATGACCTCCGGGTTATGAGCCCGGCGAGCTACCGAACTGCTCCACCCCGCGTCGGTAAATACAACATTACCAACTCGTAAACCGTATGGCGAATCGAGGGGCCATGTCGTACATCACAGTGGTGCTATGTCGGCCTAAGCGGCGAAAATCAACGGTTCTCAATGCATGGATCGGAGATCGATTATGGTGCCTAAAAATTGATCTGAACGCGGACTTCCTGGGGCGGATCACCTGCTAAATGGAATTCATTGAATGAGAGCTAATCCGAGTAGCCAAGCCCAACACTTTTCTTGACGTTAAATTCAGGCTTCAAGAAATAGCGCTAGACCGGCGCAGCCCAACGTCCTATGATTCCAGAACGCAGGACAGATCAATTGACCCTGCAGCCACTACCCCCAACTGAGATTGTTTTCCTCAGTTCATCGCATCGCGCCGGCAGGTGAGCCCTTAGCCGGCAAATAGCGTGTAGTTTTCTCCGAATCCTAAGCTAGTCGAATAAGATTTGAGGCTCGCCGGCGAAGCCGAAGGCCCCGGCCACCACATACGCCCTCGGGCAAAAGCATGTCGGCATAGAACTATCCGTAGGAGCGAAGAAATCTACCCACAATCCGGCGAGTTCGGGGTTTCTGGACCTCACGCAGCTTGCTTTCGAAGTCCAGATCATGCCCGTTTCGAAGTCTTGAACGCTGGTCGGCGCGTTATGACCCCTGGCTTGGAGGAATTACTCCCCGGTAACGATGCCGGATCACCAGCTCATGGCTTAAAGCAAAAGTGGAGATCCATTCGGATCTCCACTTTTCTCTGTGGCGGGGATAGGATTTGAACCTATGACCTCCGGGTTATGAGCCCGGCGAGCTACCGAACTGCTCCACCCCGCGTCGGTAAATACAACATTACCAACTAGTAAACCTCATGCCTAATTGAGCTGACATGTCCTTAGTCACAAGGCGAATCTAAGCCCGGGAAGTTGCTCTAAAAGTTTCTGCTTCTTGCTCGAAGCTGCCGCTGATCGGCCGCACCGCATTCGGCCTTGCATGGGTACATTACGGAAAATGCTGCTTGCCCGCTGGTCCCTGCGGAGACTCAATCCGTTGAATGCGAAGGCCTATAGCGTGGCGCAACTAGCTTCTAGCTTCGTACCTGCTTAGGGTTCAGCCTCAACCAATGAACCGGAACGATGGGGCCACGAACCGCCAAGGCCTGTGCCGCGGATTAGGGACCTACCAGAGGTGCTTCCTCATTCGTGCATATTGCGTCACCGCACCGCTGCGCGGCGGTGAGCTTGCCGCCGATCCCCGCTTAGCCTTCCCTTGGTGTCGCGTACCCAAATTCATCATTCGGGCGCGTACGGAACGTTGAAAAGAGGATCCCTATTTAAGCTGCAGAAAAGCAAAATCCCCCAGTCCGAAGACTGGGGGATTTTGCTTGGTCATCGCCGAATCATTCTCGACTTGTCCCATAAGTGGCGGGGATAGGATTTGAACCTATGACCTCCGGGTTATGAGCCCGGCGAGCTACCGAACTGCTCCACCCCGCGATGACTAGACTATTCTTCATCATCGCGGAGTGGAATGCAAATCGGGGGTTCAGCTTACGAACATGACTATCCGTTATTAGCGTCGTTAGGCTCAGCGGACTCGCTCGGAGCTTCCGGGGCTTCGGAGCTAGTCTGTACTTCACCTTCCGGGGCAGCTTCGCCGTTGATGGCAGCGTCAGCTTCCAAGGCACGGCTCAGGGCCTCCTGAAGTTCCTTCTGTGCTTCGCCGTAGGTGGCGAAGTCGCCAGCCTTCAGAGCTTCGTCAGACTTCTGGATCGCGGCATTTGCCGCATCCAGAGCATCCGTTAGCTTCTGGGTTTCAGACTGCGTAGGCTGTTCGCTCTCCCCCGGCTGTTCTTCTGGTGTCGCACCATCACCGTTCTCACCGGTTACGGCGCCCGAATCGCCACCAAAGACCTCGTCGAGAGCTTCTGAGAGCGTATTCGCGAAGCCAACCTGGTCACCGAAGGCAACTAGCACCTTACGCAAGGTTGGGTAACTGGTCTGGCCCGAGGACTGAACATATACCGGCTGAACGTAGAGGATACCGCCGCCGACTGGCAGCGAGAGCAGGTTACCGCTCTTCACCTCGGAAGCACCCTGGCGCAACAGGTTCAACTCTGTGGTCACACGTGGGTTGGTATCAAAGTTCTGCTGTGCCTGGCCTGGGCCAGGTACTGCCGTATCGCGAGGGAGCTCCAACAAGCGAAGCTTGCCGTAGTCTTCTGTCTTCACGCCATCTTCACTGCCCGCGTCTGCATTCGCTGATAGGAAGCCGAACAGCACGTTACGCTGTTGCCCGTTGGCTGCTGCCTGTGGAATGAAGGTGGAAGTCAGCGAGAACGATGCCGCATCTTGAGTTGGCATCTTCAATGACAGGAAGTAAGGAGGCTGCTTCACTCCCTGAGTTGAAGAGGTCGGATCATCCGGCACCGCCCACGCGTCATTGGACTCGTAGAACGCGTCGGGGTCATCAACGTGGTAAGTCGTGAGGACTTCGCGCTGAACCTTGAACATATCTTCCGGGTAACGCACGTGCTCCATCAGATCACCGGAAATGTTATCCAGCGGCTGGACGGCAGTAGGGAAGACCTTTTGCCAAGCCTGCAAGATTGGGTCTTCGGTATCCCACGCGTACAGATCAACCTTGCCGTCGTAGGCGTCAACGGTAGCCTTGACCGAGTTACGCATATAGTTCACGCGACCCGACAATCGATCGAAATCTGAAGCGTTAGTCAGCGAGTCGGAAACAGCCGATTCAATCTGCTGCTGCTGTGCATAGGGGAAATCATTTGAGGTGGTGTAGCCGTCGACGATCCATTTGACTCGCCCATCGATAATTGCCGGGTAGGCACTGGAATCGAGCGTCAGGTACGGGGCTACCTTGCTCACGCGATCGCGCGGGTTACGGTCGTACAGAATCTGTGATTCATCGTTGACCGCGTTGGAGAGCAATAGGTCTGTAGAAGCGAACTTCAACGCATACACCACACGGTTGAACAGGTTGCCTACGTTAGGGCCGCCTTCTCCCTGGAAGGTGTAGCGGGTGTCTTCGCCCTCGCCACCAGCGCTTGGACGGTCAAGCTCCTGATCGGTCCAGCCTTCCGGACCGCCAACTACCGAGTACTCAGGAGAGTTCTCACCGAAGTAAATGCGCGGCTCGTATTCTTCTTCGGTGATCAAATCACCGGTGGACGGAATGCCTCCGAGCATAAAGTCGGGGCGGCCACCGGCAGCTACGCGGTTACCGTAAGCAGCAACCAGCCCGTAACCGTGGGTGTAGGTAATGTGCTGGTTCACCCAGGTGTCATTGGGGTTGACGTTGACTTCACGTGCGGCGATAACCGTATCTTCGACTTTTCCGTCAATTTCGTAGCGGTCAACATTCAAAGTTTCAGGGAAGGTGTAGTACCCACGGAACTGTTGCAGCTGCGCAAATGCGGCAGAAACCAAGTTAGGGTCCAACAAGCGAATATTCGCCGTTGTTTCCGTTTCCTTAGCCAACGCGTTCTTCTCGGTGCTGACCTTGGCGTCGTACGGAGTGACTTCGACATCGTCCAAGCCAAAGGCCTCACGCGTCATCTGGATATTTCGATCAATATATTCGCGTTCCAACGTACGCTGCGAAGGAACCACTTGGTACTGCTGTATCAGGAATGGGTAAACGCCGCCGGCGACAATCATCGTCACCACGAGCATGGCGGTACCAATCAGTGGCAAGCGCCAGCGACCGTTGAACGCCGCAATCACGAAGGTAACTGCGATCAGAATTGCGACAATTGCCAGAATCATCCGTGCAGGGATGACCGCGTGAACGTCTTTGTACAGTGCACCGGCTACGCGCCCGGACTGATTGTTAAGCGTCTCGTACTGAGAGATCCAGAAATTGACAGCCTGGAGTAGCAGGAACACTGCCACGACCACTGCGGTATGCACACGGGCAGCCTTGCCCACCGTGATGCCGCCACGTTCTTCAACGCGAATGCCACCGTAGAGGTAATGCGTTAGCAATCCTGCAACTCCGCCGAGCAGAACTACAGAAATCAAGAATCCGGTAATCAATCCGATGAATGGCAGGGTGAAGATAAAGAATCCCAGGTCCATATTGAACTGCGGATCGGTGGATCCGAATGGAACCCGGTTGAGGAACAACATAATGGTCTGCCATTGTCCGGCTACCGCGATGGCTGAGAACAAACCCACCACTGCAGGAATGCCGATCATGAGGAAACGGCGAACCGGTTCGAGCTGCGCTTGGTAGCGGGACATGGAGTCTGGACGACTCGTCTCCGGTGCGTAGACAGGGCGATGCTTGTACGCGCTGCGCATAGAGAACCACATCGGCACGGCCATCAAGACCAACGCAATGAAGAAGATGATGAGTTTGGCGATGCGCTCGGTCCAATAGACTTCCGAGAATCCCAGCTGATTGAACCAGAGGATATCTGCGTAGAAGTTCGAGAGGAAGACAAACACGGCCACCAAGATGACCACCGCAAATACCGTCAGCGTCAGTGGAGACGCCTTTTTATTTGCGGGCTTAGAAGGTTGTTGCGGCCCTTGGGGTCTCGGTGGACCCCCGAACGGACTATCCGATCCGTATGACACTATTCATTCCTTACCTAAATGTCCCGCACGCCTTTGCTAACGCCAGAACTCGTATATCTATCACTGTACTTACTAAGCTTCAGACACCAAGTTGTATGAATGGTGTCGAGTGGATCTATGAGCAGGATTCCAACGTGGTGGGGTCGGCTCCTTGCTCAATTTTCGTCAGCGCCTGCCGTGCTTCATGCAGCGTGCCCACCTTTACGACATGCAGCCCGTTCGGCACTCGTCCTTGTACATCCGAGCAGTTCTCTGACGGCGCTAGGAAGACCGTCGCACCATCTGCCTTCGCGGCGACCATCTTCTGGGCAATCCCTCCGATAGGCCCGACTTTACCCTCGGCGGTAATCTCTCCGGTCCCGGCGATGTGATGCTCTCCGGCCAGCGATCCTTCGGTCAACCGATCAATGATCGCCAAGGCGAACATCATGCCGGCGCTCGGGCCTCCGACCTCTTCCACGCCAAATTTCACGTCGATGGGAAAATCAAAGGCGCTGCTCAAGTAGACCCCAAGCTGGCGAGAGCCCTCTGCATTGGCTGACGTGGTGACGCTGACCTCAGTCTCCTTCGGCTCACCCTCACCGGAGGCCCTGCGAACCGTCATCGTGCTTGGCTGATCTCCACGCTCATTGAGGTCTGCCTTCAAGTCTTCCAAGTTGGATACTGGTTTTCCTTCGAACCCCAGCAACCTATCTCCTGGCTTTAATGAATCCCTATTGGTATCCGTGGAGAAATCCGCGACTTCCAACCAAGTGGAATATTCGTGCCCCAGCTCATTCATGGCTGCTGCAATCGACAATTCTTGTGAAGAAACCATCATCGAATCGTTGGCCGCGCCACGTTCTTCGCTAGTAACTCCACGCGGAATCATGGTCTCTTCCGGGACGATATCTTTGTTCGGATTAAATAGCGCTTCGAGAATCACCGGGGTTGACACCCGATTCTGCCCACCGCCTTGAACGTAAATGGTCGTCATGTCCAAAATGCTGTTGGACTGAAAGCTCTTGGCACCGTCGATGGTGATGAGCTCCTTGCCCTCGTACTCCCCCAGCGTGTTCAGCACTGGTCCAGGTGTGCGCACGACAAAGTTGGTGGGTAAGAAGAGGATCAGACCAACCAACAGCAGGGCTAGTGTCCCTGCGATCGTGGTTTTCACGGGCTTGGAACCAGGAACTTGCGTACCCAAATTCGGGCTCGCGCCCTTCGTGGATGATGGTTCCTGTTCGTGCACTGACCTTGCTCCCGCCGCTCAAAAATATTTCAGGGGCGCTTTCACAAACGCCACCCCCTCTAGCCTACTGAAAGCCCATGCAGAACTTCATCAGCTATAAGGAGTATTCGATGTGCCGAAAGCGAACTCAGGCTTGCATCGATGTGAACTCTCAGGCGTAGGGGGTACTTTTAATGACATGGCACAGAACCCTCCGAATAACCGACCCGACGGTGACGACGACGAAAACAATCCGCAGGATCCAATGTCAGCGATGTTCTCACAGCTCTTCGGTGGCAGTTTCGACCCAAACGATCTCCCGCCTCAGCTTCGCGAAGCGATGGGTTCACAGGATCCCGCCGCTATGCAGCAAATGATGCAGCAGGCACAAGCAATGATGTCGGCAATGATGCAGAACAATGCCTCTGAAGGGCCGGTGAATTGGAAGCTTGCTTCGGATACCGCGCTTCAGTCCTATGCCGGTGAAGACCCCGAAGTTTCTGACTCGCGCAAAAGCGCCATTGTCGACGCTTCCTATCTGGCCGATCTGTGGCTCAATAACGCCACGGCTTTTGAGTCCAAGGGCGAAGCTACCGAAGTCTGGACTCGCAAACGCTGGTACGACAAAACTTTGGGTGTTTGGAAGAAGGTCACCGAACCGGTGGCCGAATCCGTGACCCGTGCAATCACCAGCGCAATGAAGGACCAAATCCCAGAAGAGATGAAGGGCATGCTCGGCAACTCCGATGCGATGTTCCGAAATCTTGGTTCCAGCATGTTTGGAATGCAGCTGGGAACTGCCCTAGGCGGCTTAGCCAAGGATGTGCTTGGAGGCACCGATATCGGGTTGCCCCTGGCAGGAACGACACCCGGCCTGGTCGCCGCCAACGTTGCCAACTTTGGCGAGGGGTTGGAAATCCCTGAGCAGGAAGTGCTGCTCTACGTGATTCTGCGCGAGCACGCTCATGCGCGACTATTCAATCGGGTTCCATGGCTTTCTTCGAAACTCATCGGAGCGGTCGAGTCTTACTCACGTGGCATTCATATCGATATGTCACGTGTCGAAGAAGCAGTTCGCGGCATCGATCCGTCAAATCCGGAGAACCTGCAGGAACTGCTCGGCGAAGGGCTGTTTACGCCAGAGCGCACAGGCCAGCAGGAAAAGGCACTTGAAAATCTCGAACTGACGCTGGCACTGATCGAAGGTTGGGTCGACCACGTTGTGTCGCTCGCGGCCGCCAACTTGCCATTCGCGGCTCACCTTCGAGAAACCATGCGCCGTCGCCGTGCCTCTGGTGGTCCTGCTGAATCAGCATTTGCTTCGCTGGTCGGCTTGGAACTGCGTCCGCGCAAGCTTCGTGAGGCTGCCGCCCTCTGGGAACACCTCCATGAGGAACGTGGTACCGAAGGCCGAGATGCTATTTGGGACCACCCCGATTTGATGCCTACGGCCGAAGATCTCAGCGAGCCGGCGGGCTTTACCAAGCGCCGAGAGTCGGCTGCATCTGAATATGACGAGTTTGACGCCGCGCTAGGCAAGCTACTCGATGGCGGATTCGATAAGCCGGAACCTGAAGTCGAAAACCCTGAGGATTCTAATCCAGACGATCCGAAGAACTAACTAAGAGCTCTGATGTAAGTAGGGGGTCCAAGCAGCTCAAGCTGCTTGGACCCCCTACTTTTCGTTGGAGCGGACCTCAAAATCGCAGGTCACTTGTCGTCGAGATCGTCAAACCCGCCAGTTTCGGTATCGGTCTGTCCGTTTTCTTTGGCATGTGCGCGGAAACCTGCGCTGAATCCGGCGAGATACTGGTCCGCTTCGGCTCTTCTTTCGAACCGGTCCAGCAGATCCTGGAACCTTTTTCCGTGCCCTTGGCCCGGCGTTGCCAAATGGACTAGCTCATGGACCAAAACATAGTCTTGCACCCAATTCGGGGCATACTTCAGTTTGGCGGAAAGTCGGATGGTCCGCTGGATTGGGGTGGCAGAGCCCCACCGTTTATTTTGATTATTGACCCAACGCACCGATACCGGATTAGCCAGCCCATCAAGATACCTTAGGTCCAAATATGTGGCCCGTTCCATCAACGAGTCCTCGGTGATGGCCGCCGATTGTCGGCTCTTACGCTGGCGGTATTTCTTGAGCATTTCGTCCACGAATGCGCGCTCCGTGCTTTCATTCAGCGCCGCGGGCACCTGAACGACCAACCGGTCCTCGCGCCATTGCGAGGAGATGGTCTTCTTTCGTTTGCTCGAACGTACGATACGGACCGGGATGTCATCCGCGGCGATAAAATCAACGGTCTGAGGGTATGCCGGCATCGGGTGCCTCCACTTCTATCCTTCACAGGTTTGCGATGGTTTGTCGCTTATGAGCTCACCATAGGTCCACGTAGGTGAACCGATTTTTCATTCCCTGCGAGCTGTCGATAACTAGCCTTGGTATTCGGCCAAAACCGCCAGTACCGCTTCACCGTAGCGTTCAAGTTTGCTGCGCCCCACTCCTGAGATTTTGCCCAGCCCTTGGACCGAATTCGGTCGATGCTCCGAGATTGCCATGAGCGTCGCATCGGTGAAAATCACAAATGCGGGAATCGAATTGCTCTGGGCCACCGAGGCTCGCCAGCTACGCAGCTGCTCAAAGAGCGCTTCGTCGTACGCGGCGGGGCAAGAGGAACATCGTTTGAGTTTCCGTTCCTTCGCAGTGGTCAAAAATGATCCGCAACCGGCGCAAACAGATGGCGTGAGTTTCTGCTGCTTGCGGCGAACCGGTGCTTGCTGCCGGCTGCTGGCCTGCCGCACAGATTTAATCCCGTCCAGGAATCTCGACGGATATCGATGCGCCCGGCCACCCGGGGTCCGGGCTAAGGACCACGACAGGTAGAGCCGTATGCGCGCACGAGTAATTCCTACGTAGAGCAGCCTACGTTCTTCATCGTAGCCAGCCTGGTCCTTCGCATAGGTGATCGGTACGAGTCCCTCGCTGAGGCCTGCCAAGAAAACAACGTCCCATTCAAGGCCCTTCGCCGCGTGGAAGGACGCGAGCGTGACGCCGTCCAAGGTCGGCGCATGTTGTGTCGCGGCGCGTTCTTCAAGTTCGCGGACCACATCGCGCAAGGTCACTTCGTGCCCCTGGTCGCCTTTGCCGGCAACCAGGTCGTCGGCCAGTCGCACGAGGGCGGATAACGATTCCCACCGTTGGCGTACCGCACCGGTGCTGCCGGTGGGAGCTTCCGGAGCATACCCGTGCGAGGAGAGCACATCGCGCACCAGCTGAGGCACCGACAAGTCTCCTGCAACATTTAATGCGGCGCGGAGTGCAAGCATTCCCTCTTTGACTTCACGCCTCGAGAAAAACCGCTCGGCGCCACGCATGACGTAGGAAATTCCGTGCGCCGTGAGCGCTTGTTCAAAGGCTTGAGACTGACCGTTGGTGCGGTATAGCACCGAGATTTCAGAGACGTCTTGCCCGTCTTTGACTAGCGCCTTGATGCGTTGTGCAACCTCATCCGCTTCCTGTTCATCGTCGGCAGCCTCGAAAAATTCAGGACTGGGTCCATGCTCGCGCTGGGCAATGAGTTCCAAGGGTTCTGGCCAAATGACGGTCGGATCAGGCATCGAAGTTTCTATCCGGCGCATGGACAACACCTTATTCGCCAGATTCACCACCTCGGGTGTCGAACGGTAGTCACGCACGAGCTTGACGACGGTTGCTTCGGGGAATCGGGTGCCGAAGTTCAACAGGTAATCAGGTCGGGCACCGGTGAACGAATAGATCGTCTGGGAGGCATCGCCCACCACACACAGTTCGTCGCGCCCACCGAGCCACAGGTCGAGCAGCCGCTGTTGCAGCGGCGAAACATCCTGGTACTCATCCACCACGAAATGTCGATACTGGGACCTGACGTTGGCAGCGACTTTCTCGTCTTCTTCAAGAATTGCGCTGGTAAGCAGCAAAACATCTTCAAAGTCGATCACGCTACGGTCGTCTTTGAGTTCCTCATAGGTTTGGAAGATGCGTGCCATGCTCACCGGTTCCAAGCCGTTGGGCAGATCTCTGCTGGCAGCGACCTTGGCGTAGCTTTCGGGAGAATGCATCGATACCTTGGCCCATTCGATTTCGGAGGCAAGGTCGCGCACCATGGCGCGGTCGCTCGAAATTCGAAGTCGGCGCGCGGATTCAGCGATGAGCGGCGCCTTGTGCTCCACCAAGTTTGGCAACGTCCCACCGACCGACTGCGGCCAGAAGTACTGCAGCTGCCGAAGCGCAGCGGCGTGGAATGTCCGGGTCTGGACGCCCGGCGCCCCCAGCAAGCGAAGCCGTGTGCGCATCTCGGATGCGGCACGGGTCGTGAAGGTCAGGGCCAGCACGCTGGTCGGGTTGTAGACCCCGGTATGCACACCGTGCGCTATGCGGTGTGTGATGGCGCGGGTTTTGCCGGTCCCGGCACCGGCAAGGATGCATATTGGGCCGCTCAGGGTCTCGGCCGCGAGCCGCTGTTCGGCGTCAAGCCCTGCCAAAAGATCGGGGGCCGTTATATTTTCTTGCTCGGTCACTTGCTTTGGGCCTCCGGGAGGGCTTCTCCGTACCAGTTACGGATCAGTGCGTGTGCGATGGAAATACCGCGCGGAATTTGCAGGGTGCCGGCGCTCAATTCGGAGCCGAGTTGTTCGCGGGTGAACCAGCGAAGATCGAGTATCTCGGCACCGTCAGGTACCAGCTGCGTGCTCAGTGCCTCGCCGGTGAAACCCAGCATGAGTGAGCGCGGCATTGGCCATGGCTGGGACCCACGGTAGGCAACATCGCCTACGTGTACCCCTGATTCCTCAAAGATCTCTCGACGCACCGCAGACTCAAGTGATTCTCCTGCTTCGACAAAACCAGCTAGGACCGAGTACATCTTGGATTTGAACATGCTGTTGGCACCGAGCAGCAAACGATCTTCGGAATCGACGATGGCGGCGATCACCGCCGGGTCGGTGCGCGGGAACAGCTCGTGGCCATTGTCCACGCAGCGTTGCACCCAACCGGAGGTAGAGGACCGAAGTTCGGAACCGCACCGGGGACAGAACACTTCGTTGCGTCTCCAGTTGGCTATTGCCTGGGCCTCAACAAACAACTCGGCCTGAGCCGCATCGAGAACATTAAATGCGTCTCGCAGCGTGGTCCATGATGACTCGGTCCGTTCATCAAGCACCGAGGAGTCGACAATAGCTAAAACAAATAAGTGCTGCTTGTCACGGCCAAGGTAGACGAATTTTTCCTGCCCGGACGCCTGATAGTCCGGGCCTGGGATCAAAAACAACGATTCGCCGTTTAGCGCAGCACCAAGCTCGGAAAGCAGCATCACTCGACTCTGCGGGTCGGCCATGACCTGTGGTAGCAGGTCAGGCTGGTCATGCTCGGTCACCGGACGCTCATACACGGATCGTGCGAAGCTCAATGAGGTGAGTGGTAATCGATATTTTTCTGCCAACGCCATACTCCTAACCTAGTGCAATTCGCTGAGCACTGGCTTGGTTTGGCTTCACGGTGAAAACAATTGCGAATGATCTAAATCGCATCTGCCGTCATGTGCGTTGAAACTAGCCATCTTCCGTGCGTCATTAACGAATGAAACGCCGGATCTCGCATACGGTGGAGGATGTGAAACGCTCTGCCATGGAACTCGCCGCTATTGCCACCGCCGCCGTGCCGGGATTGACCCCGGTAAGGTTCGCCGCGTTGTCCGATGATGCAGAAGACTTCGATTCGGCACTCATCGTAGATTCCCAAAAACACCGCTGGCGCGTACGCTCGCCGCGCCACGACGAAGCGAGTATGCGCCTGGAAGCGGAGCTTTCCGCCTTGCGCGCTTTTTCGGCCAAGGTCAGGGCCGCGCTTCCGTTCGCCCTGCCCTCTGTCGCCGGAACTGTGCGTCAGGGCCCCTTGCGAACCTTCGTATATAAAGATCTTCCCGGCCGGGTTCCCACCCTCGACGAACTTGTCGAGGAGGGAAGCAAGCTTGCGGTGGCCTTGGGTCAGTGCATGGCGGCGATCCACCAGATTCCCGATGATTCGGTCGAAGTTGCCGGATTGCCGACCTACACCGCCGATGAAGTTCGCCAGCGCAAGCTCAACGAGCTGGACACCGCCGCCGCGACGGGCCGAGTGCCTAGCCGCCTGCTGCGGCGTTGGGAGCACGCCATGGAAGATGTGTCGCTGTGGCGCTTTAACGCCACGGTGGTCCATGGCGACTTCGATGAAGAGCAGCTGCAGGTTTCACACTCAATCATTACCGCCGTCAAGGGCTGGACCGACTTGCATGTGGGCGACCCCGCCGACGACTTCGCCTGGCTCTCCGCCATTGATGACCAGAGCTTCAGCGAACGAGTATTCGCCGCCTATGTGGAGGCTCGCGGCAACTCAGCAGATCCGCACATCATGCGCCGTGCTGCGCTGGCTGCGGAATTCGCGCTCGCCCAGTGGTTGGTCAAGTCCCTGGACAGCAAAGACACCGAGCGCATTGCCGATGCCGACGAAATGCTGCAGGAACTGGATACGAATATAGCCGAGTACGGCGGTGAGCCGCTGTCCGTCGTTCAGGCTCCGCGCCCGCTGGCCGCTCCGGCATCCGCTTCGGTTGAGAAACCTGAAGTAGCGCCGAAGCCGAGCGCTCCGGCAATCAACTCTTCAAAGGTTACACAGCTACCCGTCGAGGATGAGGTAGAAACCGACGCCCCACCGGAGGACAGCACGCCCAAGCCTCCAGCGGTCTCCGCCGTCCCCGTTGAAGCTGGCGTGCAGTCCCCCGCGGCACAGCACACAGACGACGCAGCGGCCGCAGACAGCACTTCGCCGGAGGATGCCGCGAAGGCCGATTCGGGAAATAACCCTGCACCGGATGCGAAGCCAAGCGAGTCGGTGCCCGTGGAAGGCACCGACTCCAAGGAAGAAACTACTTCGTAACTTCCGTTTCGACCTGCTCCGTCAGGTTTTCGAAGGCCCCGGCGATCATGGATTCAAGTTCTTCTTCGGATGCCAGATATTCGGCGTGAATCGTGATGCCGGCGCCAACGTAGTAGAACGCGGCCTGAATCTGTTCCAGCGGGATCCCGTGCAGGCGTGACCAGCCAAGACGGTAGACCGCCAGCTGCACCAATTTGCTCTTCAGGTCCTTGCCGCTGGGCACCCTTCCGGTTTTCCAGTCGAGCATCAGCCAGGTGCCATCTTCAAGCTGGAAGACCGCATCGATGCGCCCGCGTACCGCAACCGGGCCCACACGTGTTTCCAGCGGCACCTCAACATATGCCGGTTGGCGTTCGGCCCATTCGCTGGCTAGGAACGCTTCCTTCATCGAGGCAAGATCCAGCACGTCGTCAATATATCGATCCGCTGGCTCCACGATCTCGCCTAGGTCGAGCATCTGGGTTTGTTCGTAGTATTCCTCGATCCAGGCGTGGAATGCGGTGCCTCGCCGGGCAGCCAGGCCGGGGCGGCGCGGAACGGGGCGGCGCAGGTTCTCCAGCACCTCCACAGGGTCTTCGGCAAGTTCAACGAACAATGAGGCCCGCACATGCTCGGGCGCAGCGATGACGCGTTCGCGGTTGTTCAGGAACTCGCGTTGCGCCAGCAACCTCTCCGCCTCGTCCTTCCAATGCTCACCGAAGCCGGTCAGCATCTGGCTCTTCGCCTTGGCGGCAACAACGTCTTCGGCAAGCGCACTGAGCACCTCGCGACGAGAATAGGGGTGCGGCGACTTTTGCACGGTGCCGGTAATCACCGGCCCGTCAAGCGGGTCGTACGGCCAGCGCGCCTCCATCGGTTGGGAGCGTACCGGATTTTCCTCGGGCCCCTGATCGTTTTGGACCCACACTCCAATTTCGGCGCGGGGTTCCTCCCCTTCGGCCAGTGGCAGCAGTGCGTCCATGAAGACCGAAGGTTCACAGGGCTTGGAGCGCGATCCCGACCAAATGCTGCTTGAACAGATCAGCAATGACTTAGCCCTGGTGACTGCCACGTAGGCGAGGCGGCGTTCTTCGGCAATATGATGGTCGTCCACCCGATCTTTGAAGATCGATTCGGCCTCGATCAGTT
This sequence comes from Arthrobacter sp. MYb224, assembly GCF_002975455.1. Taxonomy (NCBI): domain Bacteria; kingdom Bacillati; phylum Actinomycetota; class Actinomycetes; order Micrococcales; family Micrococcaceae; genus Arthrobacter; species Arthrobacter sp. MYb224. Next base: position 14,952 of record NZ_PCPU01000003.1, read on the forward strand.
CCTTCAGCGCCGGCTGGTCGGTATCCCACTGCGGCAAATCGCCGGCATCTCCGCGCAACGGCCAAGGCAGCGCCTTATCGCCGCTGGTCCAACGATCGGATTTGGCTCCCGGGAAGACCCCCTCGTTCAAAGACATCACCGCGACGATGTCCCATTCGAGCCCCTTCGAGGCATGAATAGTCAATAACTGTACCGCCAGCGGATCAGCATCTTCGGAGGGCAGCGGGAGCCCCTTTTCCTTTTCGGCGGCCTGTTCAAGCCACATGAGGAAACCCGCCAACTCCACGCGCGGGGCATTGCGGCAATATTCGCGCACCACATCGGCGAAGGCATCCAGGTTCACCCGATATTTGTCCGCGGCAATCCACGGTCTGGCAGCCACCTCGATGTCCAGGTTCATGGCGCGTTCGACTTCTCGAATCAACGCTTCCAAATCATCGTTGGCGATCAAACGCAATTGCCGCAGTTCGGATCGCAGCGCTTCGAGCCGTTCATAGCCGGTATTCGACAACCGCCGGCCGTCGGAGCTCGTCCAACCAGCCGGAGGAAGGTAATCCAGCGCCTCGATCAGGCTTGCAGCGTCGTTGAGCTCCGCGCGGGCCGCCTCCTCCGTGCTTTGATTCTGGGTGATCGGTTCGGCGGAGTCCAGTTCGGGATTCAGCCCGCGCTCCCGGCGCCGGGCCAGCGAACGCGACCAATCGGCGAATGCTGCGAGGTCGGCGGCGCCCAAACGCCATCTGGCGCCTGCGAGCAAGCGCATCAGCTTGTCCGAGCGCAACGGATCCACCAGCACATGCAAACAGGACACGAGGTCGGTGAGCTCAGGGGTGCTGAGCAGCCCGGACAGCCCCACCAGCTGATAGGCAATGCCCCGTTCGCCAAGCACCTCGCCCATCACCGAGAGATTCGCCCGGTTGCGGCTGAGCACCGCGCTGGTCTTGTGCTCGGCACCGACGCCCTGGCGATTTTCTGCCACGATGAGGTCCGCGATCCGTTCGGCCTCCTCGCGGACGCTCGCGCAGCGATTGAGCACTACTCGGCCGGGCTGCGCAAAAGCCGAGGGTTCAAGCGGCTTGACGGAGACCGGTCCAATGGCCGGCTGCTGACCGCCAGCGGTAATGTGGTTTGCCGCGTCCAAGACGTTCACGGTATTCCGCCATGCCACCGTGAGGTGCTTGACATGTGCGAGGTCTCTGCTCGATTCGCGCACTATGGGGAATTCCTGGGGGAAGCGGAATAGCTGGCCGGCGCTGGCACCGCGGAATCCGTAGATGGATTGGTTGGGGTCCCCCACCGCGGTCACCGGGTGGCCATCGCCATAAAGTTGCGAGAACAGCACCATCTGGGCATGCGAGGTGTCTTGGAATTCATCGAGCAGCACCACCTTGTGGCTGGTGCGCTCGGCAAGCGCCGCGGCCGGAACTTCCTGCGCAATATGCGCCGCGTGGGAGACCAGATCGCCGTAGTCCATTACCCCGAGTTTCGCCTTGGACAGGGCGTATTCCTGGGCCAGCTCGGCGATGGTCGCGCGGGAGGCGAGCCGGTCGATCATGTTCTGCGCCGCAACGGTCCGTTTCTTTTCCTTGTCCGCCTGCATCGGGAACAGGGAGACTTCGGCAATGAGGTTGTCGAGCCATTGCTGGGCTTGCGGCGGGGAGACCAGATGCTCGGAGGACTCGGAGCTAAATGAGACGATTGCGTCGATCAGCGTGCTGGTCGCCGAGCCGAGATGCTCGTAGTTTCCGGTATAGCTCTCCAACACCTGATGGGCCAGCTGCCAGGATTGCGCGGCACCGAGCAATACCGTGTCTTCTTCGATCCCCAGGCGAAGTCCGTAGTCCTGCACCAAGGTATTGGCATAGGAATGGTAGGTGGATACCGCCGGGTCCAGGAAGTCTCTGGTTTCCTCTTCGCCGAGCAGCCCCGTGGCCACTAGCTGCGCGATCTTGGCTCGGATACGTGCGGAAAGTTCGCCGGCTGCCTTGCGCGTGAAAGTCACACCGAGGATTTCTTCCGGGCGAACCAGCCCGTTGGCGACGAGCCAAACCACCTTGTCCGCCATGGTCTTCGTCTTGCCGGAACCCGCGCCGGCGATGACCAGCATGGGTTCCAAGGGGGCACAGATGATCTCGGCCTGCTGCGCGGTTGGCGGGAACTGCTCCCCTAGGGCTTCGGAAAGTTCCTGCGGGGTGAATCGAATATTGCTCATGGTTCGGTGACCTGTCGTCCTTGCTCGCACAATGGGCAGATTTCGGGCAGCGTGCACGATCCGCGCAGGCCCTCGGAGCCAATGGTGTGCCGGGTGGTGAATTCGCTCTCGCCCATCAGCTCGGCCGCTTCGAGAATCAGCTCCCGCGCCCAGGTTTCTGTTCCAAGGGCCGGCTGATCCCGCAGGGTGACCGACTTCGTCGGGGTACCGACGTAGACCAGCGACGCTCCGGCTGGTTCGGTGGAAAGCGCGGCGGTTTCATCGTGCTGCTGCAATGCACCGAGCTGCACCGCGGTCTGGTAGACGGCCAGCTGCGGGTGGGTTTCGGTGTCTTTGAGCGTTGGCGCTTTGCCACCGGTTTTCAGATCTACCACCGTGGCCTTGCCCTGCGCGTCGGCTTCCACCCGGTCGATGACTCCGCGCAGCTGGATATGCTTGCCTTCCTGCGGAACGTCAACCTGGAAGGACAGTTCTCTCGCTCGTAGTTCACGCCCGGAGGTGCGCATGGCGATGCTGTATTGCGCGAGTTTTTTGAGCATTTCTTCGGCTCTGTCAAAGTCGCGCTGCCCCTCCCAATTCGGGAGCTTTTCCAGCTCCGGCCACCGCTGCTCGAGGATGTTCGAGTATTCGCTCCCGCTGGCCTCCGGGTGCTCCTCGGCGATGGAGTGAATCAAGGTGCCCAGGGAGGCGGCGAAGTCATGCGCCGCTTCTCCCCCGGCGCTTTGCACAAACCAGTTCAGCGGCGACTTCACCAGGGTCTCGACCTTGGAGGGTGACACGCGCAGCGGTTGATCGGCGGGAACCACCGGGGCGCTGGTGCTCAGTGGCTTCAATCCCCACCAACCCTTTGGGTGAGCGCCACGCACCGGGTATTCGCTGTCGGCCAATTGCCCTAGCACCGTGATGGCGTCGTGGTAAATTTCGTCGGCCGAAACGTGCTCGGGAGCGGGGACCGCACCGAGTTGCGCGGCCTTGGCGCGTTCGGCCATCGAACGCAGTTCAGCCACCAGCGTGGGCAGGGCCCTGATTCGTGGGACCGCGGTGAGTTCTCGTTGCGCGCCGCCGTTTGGGTCAACCAGGTCCAAGAACGATGAGGGTTGCGAGTCCTCGTTATCCACCGCCGTGCAAATCAACAATCGCGAGGCGCGCGAAACGGCGTTGCTGAAGCTTCGCATTTCATCATTGCGGATTCCGCGCACCAGCTGCGTCGGGGTGCGTGTGCTCAGGAAGGCCAGGCCGTGTTCTACCGCGTCGGCCAGGGCGTTGGAACCCAGCAGCTCACCGCGCAGCCGCAGGTTCGGCCAGCTGCCTTCCTGCAGGCCCGGAATGAATACGACGGGCCAGTGCTTGCCTGCGGCCGCCGCGGTGGTCAGCACCGTGACCGTTTTCGTCCCGGTGGCTCGCGAGGCCAGCGAGTCCATCGGCAGTTCCTGATGCAAAATGTGATCGATGAAAAGTTCCACGCTGGCACCGGGCAGCTGATCCACAAACCGTTCGGCTGCCTGGAATAGCGAAAGGACCGCGTCCAGGTCGTGATCGGCACGACGGGCGGTATTTCCGGTGCCCAGCGCTTCCTTGCGCCAGGCGTTGGCCCGGCCCGAAGCTTCCCACAACGCCCACAGCGCCGTTTCCGGGGTTGCCTGCCCGCTGGCAAGTTCGGTGCGCAAGGCACTGAACATGCTCAGCAGGCGTTCCAAGCCAAAGGCTACGGGCCCCAAGTCACGGCTCAGTTCCGGTTCATGAAGGCTCGCTTCGAGAAGCTCTTGGCTGGATCGCCGTCCGCCCACCGAGCTTTCGCGTTGGCGCAGCAGCTGCCTCAGGCGTCGAATTTCCAAGGCGGTGCTCATTCCGTAGCGCGAGAGCAGCAGGTTCTGCATCAGCAGCGGATCGTCGCTTACGCCGCCGGCCAGGGCCAGCTGGACCAGGTCGAGCAAGGGCCGTACCGCGCCCTCATCCTTCAAGGGGATTTCGGCCGGTGGAACCTGGACCGCGATCCCTTGGCCTTCGAGGAACCGGCTGAAGGACCGTACCTGTGAACCGTTGCGGACCACGATGGCCATGTCGGAGAGAGGGAAGCCCTCGTAGAGATCCATCTGGACTATGCGTTGGGCTATGTAGCGTTCTTCCAAGGTGGAGTTTTCAAAGCACAGAGCTTGAACCTGCCCGGTTTCGGTTTCCGCTGGCGCTTCCAGTTTTCGTCCGCGCAGGCCGGCCGCTAGCGGGATTCGCCGCACGACGCGCTTCCAAGCATCCATAATGGCCGGTGCCATGCGCAAGCTGGTATCCAATTCGAAGAGTTGAGCCTCATCCTTGCTGCTGTAATTTTGCGAGAAACGGTTCAGCTCATCGGGGCGTGCACCACGAAATCCTTGGACCACATTATCTGGCGCCGCAAAGGCAACGAGCCGGCGATCACGCGCGATCAGCCGCAGCAGCCGATGCTGCGACAAGGTCGCTTCTTGCAGGTCATCGACGAGGATCAGCTGCAGTTTTTCGTGCTCTTCGGCCAGGAATTCTGGATGCTGTTCGAACAATTGGGCGGCACGGGTCATCAGACCCGCCGGGTCAAAGGCTTCGGCACTGCCTAGGTCCAGTAGGTCGCGGTATTCCTGATAGAAGCGTGCCGCGGCCACCCACTCTGCGCGCTTGGCCTGTTCCCCAAGCTGCGCAATATCTACCGGTTCAAGTCCAAGCTCAGAAACCCGGTCAAAGAATTCACGCAGTTCTTTCCTGAACCCGCGTGTTTCTACCGCTAAGTTCAAGTCCTCGGGCCACCCCGGGCCCGCGGTCAATCCCTGCTGGTGGCCTTCGAGGAGGTTGCCGATGAGCGTATCCTGTTCAGGTCCCGAAAGGAGTCGAGGAGCCCGTTCCAAATTCGGCAGCAGGCCTTCCAAGCGTGCCCTTCGGATGAGATCAAAGGCATATGCGGACCAGGTCCGCACCACCGGCTCGGTAAAAGTTTGATCCGCTCGGCGGCTGAGGTCGTCTCGAATGCCGGCAGCGGTCAGACGAGTTGGCGCAATAATCAACAGCTGCAGCGGATCCAAACCAGCGTCCAGATGCGCCACGGCTGTGTCCAGCAGGGCCGTGGTTTTCCCGGTCCCCGGGGCCCCGGTCACGAGGGTAGGTTTGGCTACCGTTGCCAGCCTTTCAAGCAGCGAAGACGTATCCAGTTGTGCCGGGTCGGTCATATCTTCCATGTTCATAGTTGATCATCCGCTTCGGACAAGTAGCCCGGTTGCAACGCCGCTTTGAGCGAATCAATTTGCGCCCATTGGGCATCGTTCGGTTTCCAGCGTGCTTGGGCCATATTCACGCGTCGACCCCGGCGGGGAGTGTTCTCCCGCGTCCACTCGTCCTCTCCTCGTTCGCCGAGTGCCACAGTCAGGGTGCCGTCGGTCCGAAGAATGCGCCACCAGGGTGTCCCCTCCGGTGAACTTCCCATCGCCTTGCCAGCCTGCCGAGCGCCGCCGACCCCCAGGAGCTCTGCTACGTCGCCATAACTGAGTACCGCTCCCGGCGGGACAAGTGCCGCGAGGCGATGGACGGCCTCGGCATAATCGAGGGGCAAGTGGCTTGATTCGGAGCTCATGTCCCTATTGTGCCAACTTGGACATCCTCGTCCACAACCGGAGCGTCAGCCCAATGCTTGACCGAATGAGCGGGTAGCGTTGATTTCATGAATGAATGGCATAAGGGCCTTGCAGTTGGCTTTGACTTGGAAACCACTGGCGTCGACACCACTACGGCGCGCATCGTCACTGCGTCGGTGGTTCTGCTTGATGCCCAAGGTCAGGTTGTGAACCAGCGGGAGTGGCTGATTGATCCCGGCGTTGAAATTCCCGAGGCTGCTGCCGCGGTGCACGGCGTGTCCACCGAAAAAGCTCGTGCGGAAGGCATTCCTGCCGCTCAGGGCGTTGCCGAGATCCTCAACCTGCTCCAGTTCGCCGCCCAGCAGTCCCCGGTGGTCGCGTTCAATGCCGCCTATGACTTCTCCGTCCTGCATGCCGAGGCCTTGCGCTACGACCTGGTGCCGTTCATCCCCGGAAACGTGATTGACCCGTTCATCATCGACAAGCAGGTCGACAAGTTCCGCAAGGGAAAGCGCACGCTGGCAGCTGCCTGCGAACACTACGGCGTCGTCCTGGAAAATGCCCACACCTCCTTCGCCGATTCGGTGGCATGCGTGGCGGTAGCGCGAGCCATCGCCGAGAAGTACCCGCAGCTACAAGTTGATCCGCAGGATTTGCACGGCTGGCAGATCGGGTGGGCTCGCGAACAAGCCGCGAGCTTCCAGGAATACCTGCGCAAGCGCGATCCCCAGGCCCTCGTCGATGGCGCTTGGCCGATAAAAGACAGCTAAACCATGCATTTCCAGTGAATGTTAGGCACTTCACATCCTAAAAACTGGCTCCCGCGAGATTCCGGGTAAGTCATTAGTTCATCTTCAGTCACAAATCTGCGAATCATCTTCGATTCGTCCCCGATTTTGGCCGCATATGAAGAATAGTGAATGTGTTTTGCGGGCGGTTCGGGCGATATTGTTCGATAGTGATTCAATGGAGGGTACTCTCTATACCCCTTGAGAATTGAAGGAACGCGCCTAGTGATCACAGTTAGTGACCTGCGTAAGGTTTATCGTCAAGGCAGCAATGACGTTGTTGCACTGGATGGTGTCAGCCTTGAAGTCCCGACCGGGAAAATTCATGGCATCGTTGGACATTCCGGAGCTGGCAAATCAACACTTGTCCGCTGCCTGACGTTGCTTGACCAGCCTACGTCCGGCTCCGTTGCGGTTAACGGCAAGGAACTGACGAATGTCGACTCCGACGCGTTACGCAACGCTCGTCGCCGTATCGGCATGGTCTTCCAGCATGCCAATCTGTTCGATTCACGAACCACCGAACAGAATGTTGCCTACCCACTGGAATTGGTGGGCACACCGAAGAAGGAAATCGCCGAGAAAGTTGCGCAGCTTTTGGAACTCGTCGGGCTGACGAAGTTCGCCAAGGGCTACCCATCGCAGCTTTCCGGTGGTCAGCGACAGCGCGTGGGTATCGCCCGCGCGTTAGCGACAGACCCCGACGTGCTGCTCTGCGACGAGCCAACCAGCGCTTTGGACCCGGCCACCACCGATGAAATTCTTGAACTGGTTAGGAAGCTTCGCGACCGGTTGAACATCACGGTACTGATCATCACCCACGAGATGCACGTCGTCAAGCAGATTTGCGATTCGGTTTCCCTGCTCGAAGCCGGCAAGATCGTGGAGCACGGCGACCTCGAAGCGGTCATCACCAACGCTTCAGGACGTTTGGCTTCTACGCTGCTTCCACTGCCGGGAGAAGCCCCGCAGGCAGAAGGTGCAGGTCGCGTACTTGACCTGCTCTACACGGGCGCGCAAGCCACCGAGCCGGTCATCTCCGGCATCGCACGAAAGTTCAACACCGACGTCAATGTCTTGGCAGGTTCCGTAGAGCATCTGGGCGACCAGCAGTTCGCGCATCTGCGTGTGCAGTTTGCCCCAGACGTGGACATCGCTGCGATTATCGAACATTTGGAGTCCACAGGTATTGCAGTGACCGTGAAGGAGGCCAAGTAAGTTATGGATTACTTCACTGAACTCTTGAATAACCCAGGCATCACCAAGGCCATGTGGCCGGCCACCGTTGAGACCATGCAAATGGTTTTCATCTCGTCGGTAGTATCCGTCGTGGTGGGTTTGCTGATTGGCATTTTATTGCACACCACCGATAAGACTGGGCTGGCGCCCATGCGTTGGCTGAACGTGATTTTGTCGGGCATCATCGTGAATATCACCCGTTCAATCCCGTTCGCAATCTTGATGGTCGCCTTGATTCCATTCTCGGCATTGGTTGTTGGCACATCGCTAGGTCCCATCGCCGCCTCAGTCTCGCTGACTATCGGTACGGTCCCTTTCTTTGCTCGACTGGTGGAGACCGCGCTACGCGATGTCTCATCCGGAAAGATCGACGCCGCGCTGGTCATGGGCTCCACCAAGATGCAGGTTATTCGCAAGGTCATGGTTCCCGAAGCGCTACCCGGTATAGTCTCGGCGATCACCACCACCGTCGTGACGATCATTGGATACTCTGCCATGGCAGGTTTGGTTGGCGGCGGCGGCTTGGGCCGGTTGGCCTACAACTACGGTTACACGCGCTACGAACTTGAAATCATGATCATTACCATCATCATCATCGTGATAATGGTGCAAGTGGTACAGATCCTCGGCGACTGGATTGCCCGCAAGGTTGATCACCGCTAGGAAATCACTATTCCGCCGGGCCACCGGCGGACTGGGGCGGCACCCTCACCGCTCCATTCAGCTCCCCCGTTACCGGCAACGGTCCATATCAAAGGAATCACTCACATGCGTCAAAAGCTCGCTCTCGCCGTCACTGGTGTCGCCACTCTCTTTGCGGTGACCGCTTGCGGTAGCACCGGTTCCACCGAACCATCCGCAGAAGCCAGCCTGGACCCGGCAAACCCTGTTGTCGTCACTGTAGGCGCAAGCTCTGTTCCACACGCTCAGATTCTTGAGTACGTTGATGAAGAGCTTGCCAAAGATGCTGGCATCGATCTGGACATCGTTGAATACGATGACTATATCCTCCCAAACACCTCGTTGGAAGATGGCTCACTTGATGCCAACTACTTCCAAACTGAGGCTTACCTAGCCCAGCAGGTTGCGGACAAGGGCTACGAATTTGAGCACGGCAAAGGCATTCATGTCGAGCCGATGACCGTTTTCTCCAAAAAGTTCAGTGAGCCAGCTGACGTCACCGAAGGTGCATCTGTCGTCCTCAACAACGACCCAGCGAATCAGCTTCGCGGCTTGCGTCTGTTGGAAAGCACAGGCTTGCTTTCCGGACTGGAAGACAGCGACACCGTGTTGACCATTGAGGACGACGAAGCAAAGAACCCCAAGAAACTGAAGTTCACTGAGATGAATGCCGAACAGGTTCCACAGGTTTACACCAAAGACGATTCCGTCGACGTTGCGGTAATCAACGGAAACTTCATTGCCCAGGCCAAGTTGAATCTTGACGAAGAACTTGATCAGGAAAGCGGCGAAAACAATCCACATGCTAACTTCCTGACCTGGCGTGCCGGTGAAGAAACTCCTGCAATCACCAAGCTCGACGAACTGCTGCACTCCGATGAGGTTGGAGCCTACATTAGCGAAACTTGGACCGATGGAAGCGTCATCCCAGCTTTCTAAGCACAAGTAAATAATAGAGCTGCGCTGTTCCCGTTTTGAGGAACAGCGCAGCTCTACTTTATGCGGTCAAAGTCCTAGAGATTAGCCAGCTTGCGAAAGTCCCAGCAGCCGTGCCCCGTTCTCCCAGAGCACCGCTCGCATCCAGGATTTTCCGTGCCCCAACCGGGCTAGTGCCTGCAGCTGATGCGCATAGGGATAAGGGATATTCGGGTAATCCGAGCCGAGAATGACTTTGTCCTGGAGTGAAGCCAAACGGGAAATATAGCTTTGCGGCATCGGCGCGAATTCGTTGGTGAAGTCGGTACCCACCATGGTCGTATCCAGGTAAACGCCTGAAAACGCCTCGGCAAGATCGGCAAATTCGTGATACTCGGGCATCCCCATATGCGCTATGACCAGCACGAGGTCCGGATACTTCTCCAGCAGGATTCGAACGTTCTGCGGCCCGGTGTAGTTGCCGCTCAACGGTGCCGAACCGGCATGGATGACCACCGGTATCCTGCTTTGCTCGAGGACTTCCCATGCTTCGTCGAGCAGCGCATCGTGGGGCGCGAACCCGCCGACTTGGATGTGGATCTTGAATAGTTGTGCCCCGGCATCGATGGCCTGCCGAACGTAGCTGCCTACCCCGGGCTCCGGGTAAAAGGTTGCGCAATGCAGTGCCCCGTCGACGCGTTCGGCGAAGCGCGCCGCCCAATCATTGAGCCAACTGGCCATGCCCGCCTTATGCGCGTACGAAAGCGCAGGGATAGCCGCCAACCCGATCTCACGGAGCCGTTGGATTCGGGCGTCCTCAGCCATGCGATAGGTAATCGGCCAGCAACGACCATAACGTTGCTCCGCCTCATCGAAGTACGCCCAGACCTTTTCCAGCATCGGCTCGGGCAGAAAGTGCACATGGATATCGGCCAACCCGGGTATGCCCAGATAGTCCAACAAATCCGGAATCTGCTCGTCGGTCAGGGGAATCATGTGCTCGGCGATCGTCTCGGTCATCTGGTGCTCCTCTGGTTTTCACTGCCGTTGCTGATGCTGATGCTGTGGGCCAAGCTATCAGGGACCGCCGGCGGCTGCCCAGTTCCCGGCCCAGGATAGCAAGAGGCCACGGTAGCCGCTGCCCGGATGGGGCGAGCGGCTACCGTGGCCTCTTGGTGCTGATGGCTACTATGCGGTGGCCGCAGCGGCTGCCCGAGCGGCCGCTGGCAGTGCCGCGAAGATCTTCTCCATGGCTGCGTCGTCGTGTGCCGCGGAGAGGAACCAAGCCTCGAACACGCTTGGCGGCAGGTAGATGCCAGAGTCGAGCATCGAGTGGAAGAACGGCGCGTAGCGGAATGCTTCCTGCCCCTGCGCGTCGGCGTAGTTGTGCACGCCCTTGGCCGAGGTGCCGAAGGCCACCGAGAACAGCGAACCGACGCGCTGGATCGAGTGGTCCACCCCGGCGGTGTCAAAGGCCTCGCGCAGCGCGCCTTCCAGCGCGGTGGACGCCTTGAGGATGTGTGCGTAGACCTCCTCGGTGGCGTGGGTCAGCTGTGCGATGCCGGCCGCCATGGCGACCGGGTTACCCGAGAGGGTTCCCGCCTGGTAGACCGGGCCCAAGGGAGCCAGATAATCCATCACCTCGGCGCGGCCGCCCAGGGCCGCGGTCGGCAAGCCGCCGCCGATGACCTTGCCGAAGGTGTACAGATCCGCGTTCCAGCCCTCTTCCTTGCCGGTCAAGCCCCAGTACCCGGAGGACGAAGCGCGGAATCCGGTCAGTACCTCGTCGAGGATCAGCAGCGCGCCATGCTTGGCGGTGGTGTCCTTCAGGAACTTGTTGAACCCCTCCTCCGGTACCACCACGCCCATATTGCAGGGTGCGGATTCGGTGATCACGGCCGCGATATTCGCCCCATGCGCGGCGAACGCCGCGTCGATGGCGGCACGGTCGTTATACGGCAAAACCAGGGTCTCGGCGGCGGTGGCCGCGGTGACCCCGGCGGAACCCGGCAGCGCCAAGGTGGCGACGCCCGAGCCGGCATCCGCAAGCAAGCTGTCGAGGTGGCCGTGGTAGCAGCCGGAGAACTTGATGATCAATTCGCGGCCGGTGAAGCCGCGGGCCAGGCGCACGGCGGTCATGGTGGCCTCGGTGCCGGTGGAAACCATGCGCACGCGGTCCACGCCGCCCATGCGATCCTTGATCAGCCGGCCGAGCTTTGCCTCATCCGGTGTGGAGGCGCCGAAGGACAACCCGCGGTCGACCGCGGCGTGCACCGCCGACTGGATCTCCGGGTGGGCATGCCCCAGCAGGGCCGGACCCCAGGAACAGACCAGGTCAACGTATTCCTTGCCATCGGCATCGGTGAGGTAAGCGCCCTTCGCGCCGACCATGAACGGCGGCACGCCGCCGACGGAGCCGAAGGCGCGAACCGGCGAGTTCACGCCACCGGGCATGACGTCACGGGCCTCGGTGAAAAGTTTCTCGGAATTCGACATTTATTTTTTTCCTTCGTTCAACCAGCCGGCGACTTCGGCTGCGTAGTAGGTCAAGATTTGCTGGGCGCCGGCCCGGCGAATGGAAAGCAGGGATTCGAGCACCGCGGCGCGGCGGTCGATCCAGCCGTTGGCCGACGCGGCTTCGATCATCGCGTATTCTCCGGAGATCTGGTAGGCGGAGACCGGCACCGGGGATAGCTGGGCGATATCCGAGACGATGTCCAGGTAGCTCATGGCGGGCTTGACCATGACCATATCCGCGCCTTCGGCCAGGTCCAGTTCGACCTCCAGCAGCGCCTCGCGGCGGTTCGAGGCGTCCATTTGATAGCTGCGGCGATCCCCCTGCAGCTGCGAGTCGACGGCCTCGCGGAATGGGCCGTAGAAGGCGCTGGCGTATTTCGCCGCATAGGCGAGCACCGCCACGTCCTGCTGGCCGGCCTGGTCCAGGGCCTCGCGGATCACCGCGATCTGCCCGTCCATCATGCCAGAAGGGCCCAGGATGTGCGCCCCTGCCTCGGCCTGGACTACCGCCATCTCGGCATAGATTTCTAGGGTCCGGTCGTTGTCCACCCGGCCCTGGGCATCAAGCACGCCGCAGTGGCCATGAGAGGTGAACTCGTCCAGACACACGTCGGACATGATGACCAGCTCGTCGCCGACCTCTTCGCGAACGGCCGCGATGCCCCGGTTCAAGATGCCGTTCGGGTCGATTCCGGCGCTGCCGTTTTCGTCCCGGTCCTCCGGGATGCCAAAGAGCATGATGCCGCCCAGGCCCCGTTCGGCGGCATCCGCCGCGGCGGCCTTGAGCGAATCCATGGTGTGCTGCACGACCCCGGGCATGGAGCTGATCGGGTTCGGCTCGCCGATGCCCTCGCGGACGAAGGCGGGCAGGATCAACTGACGCGAGGACAGCTCGAACTCCGCGACGAGTCGGCGAACTGCAGGATTCTGCCGGAGCCGGCGAGGTCGGTGCTGAGGGAAAGCCATGTCACTTCTTTCTAAAATTGATGATTCGCATTGTGCAAAAGTTCTTGGGCCGCGCGAGCTAAACCGGCGGGCGTCGGTTCCCCGGCGATGGCGTCAACGCGCAACCCGGCCGCGCGCAAGGCCGCGGCCGTAGGCTGGCCGATGGCAACGGTTTTCACCCGCTCGGGCAACCGGTCACCGGCTAGCTCCACGAATCGGCGCACGATGCTTGGTGCGCTAAACACCAGCAGATCCAGCCGATCCAGCTGCCCGGTTATCTCTTCCGGGGCGAGCACGCGAATTCCCGGTGGCGCCGGCACCGCCGTAAGCGGTGCTCCCCCGCTGCCGGCGGCAACCGTGCGGTAAGCCAGGACCTCGTGGACTTCATGGGCGCCGAGCCCGGCCGAGAGCGTCGAGCTGGCCAGGTCCCCATGCGGATAGAAGATCTTCTGCCCCGGTTCCAGCTGCCACTGGGCCAGCATTCCGGCCGCGGACTGCTCCGTAGGCACAAAATCCGCATCGAAGCCCAACCGCGCGCGGGCGGCCTTGGCGGTCTTCGTTCCCACCGCCGCCACGCGCAGCCGCGGCGGAAGCGGGCGTCCGGCCAGCAAGGTGGCGATCACCTCCACGGTATTCACCGAGGTGAGTACCAGCCACTGGTAGGAGCCCGCCGCCAGTGCCGCGACGCCGCGGGACAGCTCGCTGCGATCCGCGGGCCAGACGGTGTCGATCAGCCGGGCACAGCAAGATTCGATGCCCAGCTGCTCAAATTCCCGCACGGTAGCCGCGGCTCGCGCCGCGTCGCGCAGGATCAACGCCTGATAGCTCATGGTCGCAATTAAGCCAAGCCTGCGACTACCGCCGCGCCGTCGGCGATCATCGATTCGGCCAGACCGCGTCCAAGCTCGCGTGCCTCCGCTACGGTGGCCGCGTCTGCTCGGGCACTGCGGCGCATGGTTTCGGAGCCGTCCGGGTTGCAGGCGACCGCCTCCAAGACGAGCGTGCCGCCCTGAACCCGGGCCAGGGCGCCGATCGGCGCCGCGCAGCCGGCTTCCAAAGCCGCCAGCAGCGCACGTTCGGCCTCGACCTGCAGGCGCGTTGGCAGGTGGTCCAGTTCGGCCAGCGCCCGATCCAGGGCCGGGTGATCCGAGCCGGCGGCGCGCACCTCCAAGGCCAGCGCCCCCTGCCCGGGGGCCGGCAGCATGATGGCCGGATCCAGGTACTCGGTGATGTGCGCTTCCAGGCCGAGCCGGCGCATGCCGGCGGCGGCGAGGATGACGGCGTCCAGGTCACCCTGCACGCTGCGCCCCACGCTTCCGTCGTCATGGGTGGCGCCGGTGCCTTTCACCCGGCCGAGCCGGGTGGGCACGTTGCCGCGGATGTCGACGATCTGCAGATCCTGGCGGAAGGCCAGCAGCTGCGCGGCGCGGCGCGGCGAACCGGTGCCGATCTTCGCCCCTTCGGGCAGTTCGGCGAGCGTCAGCCCGTCGCGGGCGCACAGGGCGTCGCGCATGTCTTCACGTTCCGGGATGGCGGCCAGCACCAGGCCCTCGGGCTGCGTGGTGGGCAGATCCTTCAGCGAATGCACCGCCAGATCGCAGCCCGAGTCCAGCAACCGCTGGCGCAAGGCGGCGGCGAAGACCCCGGTACCGCCAAGCTGCGAGAGCGGCCCGGTGATCACATCTCCCTCGGTCTTGACCAGAATCGTCTCCACCTGAAGCCCGGAGGCTTCGGCCAAGCGCGTGGCGGCCCACCCGGTCTGCGTGGTCGCCAGCGCGCTGCCGCGCGTACCTACACGAAAGCTCTCGCTCATGCCTGGGGCACCCCCACTTCGGAATCGACCGCAGCGATGGTCGGACGCAAGGAGCCGTCCAACGCGCGCTTTTCACAACAATTCGGGCGGCACACGTCAAACCATGGTCCACCGGCAACGGCGCTCATCCGGCCTGCGCGCAGCGCTTGGCCGTTGGCATCTGCCAGGCGCTCTTCGAGCAGATCGACCAGGCCCGAGACGAAAGCCCGGTGCGTTCCCGGAGTTGCGACCCGGCTAAAGGCCAACCCCAGTTCGGCGCAGCTGTCCTTGGCCTCGGTGTCCAGATCCCACAAGACCTCCATGTGGTCGGAGATGAACCCGATGGGCACCACCACGACCCCGGCCACCCCGGCGGCGGCGTCCTCGGCCAGCGCGTCGTTGATATCCGGTTCCAGCCACGGAACGTGCGGGGCCCCGGAACGCGACTGGTAGACCAGGCTGTGTTCCAGGCCCTGGGCCTCGGGAACGTTGGCCAGAATATGCTCGGCGACCGCACGGTGCTGGGCGGTATAGAGATTCTCGCTCGCCTGTGCGCGCAGCTGAGCAGGTCCCGCGGCGTCCGCGTCGGCCCGCGGAATCGAGTGCGTCACGAAGACGATCTTGATCTTGCCTTCGGCATTGTCCTTCGCCGCAAGTTGTTCGCGCACCTCGGCCAGCGAGGCCCCCAGCCCCTCGATGAAGGGCTGCACGAAGGCCGGAGTGTCGAAGAACTGGCGCAGCTTGTCAACTTCCAGCACACCCTCCAGCCCGGTATCGCGCAGTCCCATGCCGAGGTCTTCGCGGTACTGGCGGCAGGCCGAGTAGCCGGTGTACGCGCCGGTGCCCAGCAGCAGCACCTTGCGGTGCCCGTCCTCGGCGATCTGCTTCAGCGTGTCGTTGACGAACGGGTGCCAGTTGCGGTTGCCCCAGTACACCGGCACCCCGATGGAACGCGCGGTCAGTTCGGCCTGCAGGGCGGCAAGCAGCGCGCGGTTCTGCGCGTTGATCGGCGAGACGCCGCCGTTCTTGCGGTAGTGCACCGCCACCTCTTCGAGGCGTTCGTCGGGGATCCCCCGGCCTGCGGTGACATTGCGCAGGAACGGGATCACGTCCTCCTGGCCTTCGGGACCGCCGAAGGAGGAGAGCAGAATCGCGTCGTAGGCTTTCGGCGCCATCTTGCCGTTGGCGTCATAGCCGGTGCGTGGATCGAAATCCTGGGTCACTTCAAAACCTCGATGACCTCGGCGGCCGAGATACGCCGTCCGGTGTAGAACGGCGTCTCTTCGCGCACGTGGTGGCGGGCTTCGGTGTAGCGCAGGTGGCGCATCATGTCGACCAGGTCGATCATGTCGTCGGCTTCGAGGCAGATCTGCCATTCGAAGTCGCTGAAGGCGAAGGCGGCAACGGTATTTGCCAGCACGTTCGGGAATTCGCGGCCGAGCATGCCGTGATCGCGCAGCATCTTGCCGCGGTCCGCCGGATCCATGGTGTACCAGTCGGTGGTGCGCACGAAGGGGTAGACGGTCATCCATTCCTTGGCATCCAGGCCGCGGGCGAAGGCCGGCGAGTGGTCCTTGGCAAATTCGGCTTCGCGGTGCACGGCCATCGTGGAGTACACGATCTCGGTGCCGGCCAGCAGCGAGCTGCGGCGCAGCTGGCGCATCGAGGCCTGCAGCAGCTCGGCGGCCGGTCCGTGCATCCAGAGCATCACGTCGGCTTCTTCGCGCATCATCGACACGTCGTAGATACCGCGCACGGCCACACCGGATGCGGCAAGTTCGGCGACCAGCGAGTCGAAGGCCGCAACATCCGCCGCGCCTAGTTCCACGTTGGCGGAGCGCTTGAACACGGTCCACAAGGTGTAGAACATGGTCGGGTTTTCACCAGCGGCGTCGCGGTCTCGCATGACCGGTGAATTGTGCTGTACTTCGTAGCTCACTTAGTGCTCTCCTTGATCAACTGATCTATCTCATGCTTTAAAACTAGTTAGCGGGCGCTGATGGCAACTGTCCGCCGGGTGTGTCCGATGACTCGGGCCAACCCGGTGCCGGCAAGCCACGCGCCCACGAGGTCCAAACCATCAAACTTCTCCACCGCCGAGTTCACCTGCGCCCGGCGTGCGCTGGCGGCCTCGCCCTGCAGCGGCACCATGTCGTTGAAGCGCGACACGGCGCTTCCCACGACATCGTCCTGATGCAATTCAACACCGAGAATCTTTGAAGCATCTTTGACTGCCTGCGCAAGCAGCGCCTGCTCGTCTCCGGATTCGACCAGCGGCTCATGCTGCCCGATCCGGCCGAAGGACAGCCGCAGCACGTGGGTGCCCGGACCGGATTGCTCTGCCAGCCACGGCCATTTCGCGCTGGCATGGGTCATGGCCTTGGCCGCCAAGGGCGCTTCCTTGGCCACGAGCGCCCCGGAACCGCGCGGCGCATCGTCGAGTTCTGGCTTATCGACCACGAGCACCACCAGGGCGATGGAATTGGCCTCGGCCTCGGCGCTGATGCGCTGCTGCTCTTCAAGCAGCGGGTTGAGCAGCTTGAGCGCGGATTGGGCCTCGGTGGCAATGACTACCCGGTCCGCGCCGAGCTCCTGGCCCAGGGTCTGCACGGTGTACGGCTGCGCGGCTTCGTCGTGATGGCGGATCTCGGTTACCGGCGAATTGCGCACCAGCGCCACCGAGGATTCCTGCAGCTGCTCGGTCAGCGTCGTCACCAGCGTGTACATGCCGCCGTCCAGGCCGGCGACTCGCGAACCTGCCGGGGCATCGCCCTGCAGCTGGGCCACGGCCTTGGCCAGGGATCCGGTTCGCTGCATTGCTTCGCGCAGCCCCGGGGCTGCGGCGTCGATGTCGATCCGTGCCGGGTCGGTGGAATACACCCCGTTGACTACCGGGGCGACCAAAGCGTCAAGCACGCTCTGCCCCATGCGGTGGCGCACCACCTCGGCGAGCGAAAGCTTTTCCGTGGCCCACTTCTTGGGCATCGGCGTGACCAGATCGGCCGCGGCACGCACGGTGGCGGCCCGGCCGATGATTCGGCGCACCTCATCGCTGCGGATATTCGAGGGGATCCCCAGCAAGGAGCTCGGCGGCAGCGGATTAGCCTCGACGTTTTCGGCGTCCCCCTGGATCAGCCAGGCGCCGACCCCGGAGGTCTGGGCGATTTTTTCGCTCAGATCCAGCTCATCGAGGTATGCGCTGACGGTGCCGCCGCGCAACGCGAAAGACTCGGCTCCGGCGTCGAGGGCCAGGCCGGCGACCTCAACCCGGCGCAGGCAGCCACCGAAATTGTCCGAGGCTTCAAGGACCGTAACCCGGTATCCGGTCTGGCTCATTTCACGCGCGGCCACCAATCCGGCGATACCGCCGCCGACAACTATCGCGTGCGGTGCGGCATCGTGCGGTGCGCTGTCTTTCGAGGCCCGGGTTTCCGCGGCCGCGCGGACCTTTTCCAGCAGGCGCAGGGCATGTGCTGCCGTGTCTCCGGCGAGATCACGGCGGATTTTTGCCGCCGGACGTGCACCTTGTTTGTCTGCCGCCGGGGCGTTGCGCTGATTCTTGGTCATGGGCGCTGCACCTTCCACCTTCAACTCGATGTTCCCCGCCGAACGGGACGTGCCGGGATTGCCGGCGCGTCCCGGAAGCGGAGATCTGTCTTTGAAACCTAGCCTAGCCCTGTGTGCCTAGAGCGAGTGGATGAGTTCAACCACTCGGGTGAGCACCGTCGGATCCGTGGTTGGCGGCACGCCGTGCCCCAGGTTCAGCACATGCCCGCGGGCCTTGGCGCCGCTGGCTACGACCTGGCGGACGTGGGCTTCGAGCACTTCCCAGGGGGCCGTGAGCAGGGCCGGGTCAATATTTCCCTGCACCGACACGCTCTGGCCCAGCCGCTCGATCGCGGTTTCCAGCGGGATGCGGTAATCCACGCCCACGGTGTCCACGCCGGAGTCGCGCATGGCGGTCAGCAATTCGCCGGTGCCGGTGCCAAAGTGGATTAGCGGCACGCCGGTATCGCGGACGAAGTCCAGCGCACGCGAAGAATACGGGGCGACGAACCGCTGATAATCCGGAAGGGACAGCGAACCGGCCCAGGAGTCGAACAGCTGCGCGGCGGAGGCGCCGGCCTCCACCTGGGCGCGCAGGAACTTGCCCGAAGCGTCGGCGGCCCAGCTCATCAGCTTGTCCCAGACCTCGGGGTCCGAATGCATCATGGTGCGTGGGCCCAGGTGGTCGCGGCTCGGCTTGCCCTCAACCATGTAGGCGGCCACGGTGAACGGTGCCCCGGCGAAACCGATCAACGGGGTGCTGCCCAGCTCGGCGACGGTCAGCGCCACCGCTTCGCGGATCGGGTCCAGGGATTCATCGGTGAGCTCGGGCAGATTGGCCACGTCTTCTGCGGTGCGGATCGGCTTGTCCAAGACCGGGCCGACACCGGGGACGATGTCCACGCCGATGCCCGCCAGCCGCAGGGGGATCACAATATCGGAGAAGAAGATGCCGGCGTCGACCTTGTGCCGGCGCACCGGCTGCAAGGTGATTTCGCTGGCCATCGCAGGGTCCAGGCACGAGTCAAGCATGCTCACGCCTTCGCGGAGCTTGAGGTATTCGGGCAGCGAGCGCCCTGCCTGGCGCATGAACCACACCGGGTGGTGGCTCGGTGTGCGACCGGTCAGGGCCTGGATCAATGCGGAATCGGAGGTACGTCCATCAACGAAGGGATGGTTCTGCGACAGAGTCATGATTCAATGATGCCAACTCTTGCAGGTAAAAGCCCATTTGTGCCGTTCACCCTCAGGGGAAGGTGAGCAACATTACGGGCCAAAACCCCCATCAGTTAGGTTCGCCTGCGTTGTTTAGCTGCCCTAATTCGGCCTATTCTTGGAACATTGTGGTTTTCTTATCTCTTGTCGCATCGCATTCACAGCTCGACCTGGAGACCGTGGCGCAACTGAGCGCTTCGGCCAGCGGGCTAGCCGCCGCTTCCATCAATGGTTCGGCGGCTATCAACGGTGCCGTGGTGCTAGCCACCTGCAACCGGTTCGAAGTCTATGCGGATGTGGAAAACGTCGAAGATGCCACCGAGCATCTGGTCAATGAACTTTCCGCGCACACCGAGCTGTCCGCGGACTTCCTCGCCCGCCGGCTGACCACCCTGGAAGGGGAACCGGTAATCGACCACCTCTTCTCCGTGGGCGCCGGCCTGGACAGCGCCGTGGTCGGCGAACGTGAAATTGCCGGTCAGGTCCGTCGCGCATTGACCCAGGCCCAGCAGGAGAAAACAGCCACGAGCAGCCTCACCCGGCTCTTCCAAAACGCCACGCGCGCCGCGAAGGATGTCGGAAGCAGCACCGATTTGGGCTCCCAAGGAAAATCCGTCGTTTCGGTGGCCTTGGATCTCGCCGAAGAGCTGATGGATGGCAGCCGCAGCTGGCAAGACCAGGACATCGTGCTTTTCGGGACCGGATCCTATGCGGGCGCCACCATGGCGCTGCTGAAGGAACGCGGCGTCAAGCGCATCAGCGTGTACTCCCACTCGGGCCGGGCCACGGATTTCACCGATAAGCGCGGCGGCTTCCCGCTGAGCGAGCAGCACCTGACCCAAGCCCTGCGCGAAGCCGACGTCATCGTCGGCTGTTCCGGCGGTGGAAACCGTTTGGAAAGCCATACCTTGGAGGAACTGCGCGTTGAGGGCCAGCCGCTGATAGCCATCGATATGGCGTTGACCCACGATTTTGATCCAACCATTGCGCAACTGGCCGACGTTGAGCTCATCACCCTCGAATCGGTTCGGATGGCAGCGCCCAACGACCAGGCTCTGGCCGTGCACGACGCCACCAGGATCGTCACCAAGGCCGCCCGCGAATTCTCCGCCGCGCAGCGCGAGCGCGAAGCGGACCACGCCATTGTGGCGCTGCGCGCCCACACCAAGACCGTATTGGACGCCGAAGTAGCGAAGGTCCGCGCGCAGCACGGATGCACCGCCGCGGCCGAAGAAGTGGAACTAGCCATGCGCCGGATGATGCGCCAGCTGCTCCACGTGCCAACCATGCGGGCCCGCGAGTTGGCGGCCGAAGGCCGTACCGACGAATATGTGGCAGCCCTCGAAACCCTCTACGGGCTGGATCTCTCCGGTTCCGCGGCCACCGCGCCGGCCAAGCCGGTGCGTGTCGACGCAGAATCTGCAGATAACGCCGCCTGCCCGGTACTTCCCTTGGAGCAAAGCGCTTAAGCACTTCAGACACCCCGCCGTCGCTGGCGATATTTTCGGCGCGACATGGAATACTACTTGCAAGTAGGTGGTGGTTTTACGGGCGGAGCATTCGCCGGCAACCACCACACGCAGCAGGTTGAAAGGTCTACATCATGGCGGAACTCGGGGAAATCAAGAATCCACGCACCCAGCGGATGCCTCGCGAAGCGCGCCGCCGCCAGCTGCTGCAGGCAGCCCACCAGGTATTCGTAGCCCACGGCTACCACGGGGCTTCGATGGACGAGATCGCCGAGGTTGCACTCGTCTCCAAACCGGTGCTCTACCAGCATTTCCCCGGCAAGCGAGAACTTTATCTGGCCTTGCTCGACTCGCATCTGGCCGATTTCACCAAGCTGCTGGATGACGCAATCTCCTCGACAAACGAAAACCGCCAACGCGTCTTCGAAACGATCAACACCTATTACCAGTACATCAAACGTGAGTCGCAGGCCTATCGGCTGATCTTCGAGTCGGATGTGCTCTCCGATCCGCTGGTCGCCGCACGCATTGAAGAATTCAACAATGCGCTGGCAACTTCGATTTCGAAGGTTGTTGTCAAAGATACCGACCTCGACGAGGACGAAGGGTTGCTTGTGGGGCGCGCCTTGGCCGGCCTGTCCCAGGTTTCGGCACGATATTGGGCCACCAGCGGCGAGCCGGTGGACCAGGAAACCGCAGTCGACCTGATCTCGCGTTTAGCTTGGCGCGGAATTTCACGGTTCCCGAAGGAAAACTAGCTAGATTTGTTTCAGAGGCCCCTGACGGGACTCGTAATTCTTTCGAGAGGATCATTGACAATCATGGAAATCCGGATTGGCATTCAGAATGTAGCCCGCGAAGTCGTGCTCGAGTCCGAGCTGAGCAACGCCGAAGTGAACGAGCTGTTATCCAAGGCGATCTCCGAGGGTACGATGCTATCGCTGAAGGATCCCAAGGGCCGCGAAGTGCTGGTCCCAGCGGCCGGTATCGCCTATGTTGAGGTTGGTCCCGAAGAGGCCCGCCGCGTGGGCTTCGCCCAGTAAGGCAAACTTTCCTGCGCTAGCGTGGCCGCCCCCGGCATTTGGGGGCGGCCACGCTGCGTTAATCGTGGTTTGAATCACTCTTCTGTGATAATCCTAGGTGTGTGACCAATCCACGAATCCACAGCCCCCGCAAACATGCCGCAGCGAATCTGGACGAGCTGCTGCTCGCCTTGGAAAGCGAATTGGGGGTCCCCGCGCCCTTCGACGAGCAAACCCTCAAAGCTGCCCAGGAGGCAGTCGATAACTTGCGGGCACCGGAACACGACGACACCGCGCTGCCGTTTTTCACGATCGACCCCGAGGGTGCCACGGATCTCGACCAGGCCATGTACCTGGAACGAAAAGACGACGGCTACCTGGTGCACTATGCGATCGCCGACGTTCCCACATTCGTCGCCTTGAACTCAAAACTCGATGAGGTCACCAGGGAACGCGGACAGACCTACTATCTGCCGCAACGCAAGATCAACCTTCACCCGCCGCTGATTTCAGAAGATGCCGGTTCCTTGCTGCCCGGCGCGGTCCGCCCGGTATTCCTGTGGCTTATCACGCTGGATTCCGCGGGGGCCATCACTGACGTGCAGCTGCGCCGCACCACGATCAAATCCCGGGAAATGCTGGACTACGCCTCCGCGCAAGCGAAGCTGGACTCCGGCCACGGCGGGGAGCAGCTGGAGCTGCTGGCACAAATCGGCGCGGTGCGCATCGAGCAGGAACGCCTGCGCGGCGGTGCCTCGCTGAACCTTCCGGATCAAGAGGTCGAGCCCGACAATGGCGGCTACAAACTGGTCAGCCGCCAGCCCTTGCCGCTGGAAGACTATAACGCGCAGATTTCCCTGCTCACCGGCATGGCCGCCGCCCGGATCATGCTCGATCACGGCACCGGAATTCTGCGCACCATGCCGGCCCCGGATGAGAAGGACCTGGCAGAATTCAAGGAGCAGACCAAGCTGCTGGGACACCCCTGGGATGGACAGCTTAACTACGGCCAGTATCTACGCACCCTAGACGTGAATGATCCGCGGCAGCTGGTCATCATGCATCGGGCCGCCTCGCTGTTCCGCGGCGCAGACTATGACGTGATCAACGGGCAAAACGAAGACGAGATGGAGCAGGCGGCGCTGGCCGCCCCCTATGCGCACACCACCGCACCGTTGCGCCGCCTGGTGGACCGCTTCGTGCTGCTGTGCTGCTTCCTGCAAGCCAATGCCAAGCCCATCCCGGACGAGTTGCGCGAAGCGCTGGAGCAGTTGCCGGGGCTGATGCGGGAAAGTTCAATTTCGGCGAATCAGATCTCCCGGGCGGCCATCAACCTGATCGAGGCCTACGTCCTGCAGCACCGGGTCGGCGAGAGGTTTGAGGCCATCGTGTTGCGCGAGGCCACCGGAGCGCACAATGGCGATCCCGCCTCGACCGAGGCCAAGGACCGCCCCGGAAACCTGCAATTGGTCACCGAACCGATCACCGGGCAGTTCACCGGAAGCGCGGCACCAGGCACGCTGGTCACCGTCACGCTGCGTTCGGCGGACCCCGCCACACGCAAGATCATGTTCGACATCGTTGGCTAGCGCCCCCGGCCGACGGGAATCCGGCGCGGAGAGGCTATGCTTGGGCTATCACTATTTAGGATGCCCGGTCGCACCGTGCTGAACGAAGAGAACAGTTTCGTGGTGACTTCCCAGCGGTCACCATTGCGACATCCGCCCGTGCGGCGGTTGACGTGTATGACGCGATCGGCTCCGCTGGACCCGCACCGGCAGGTGCCGGCCCCCTGGAAGCTCAGGGCTGGCAGCACCAGTACCGGTGCCACAAATGAAACGAGAACACACACATCGTGACCGACACGACGCTATCGACCGAACAGGTCGAACTCCCCGAGCCAATTGATACCGCCGACGTAGAGGTTCCCAAGCAGACCTTCGCCGAGCTCAAGGTCCGCGAAGACATCGTCGCTTCGCTGCTCGAAGCAGGTATTGAGTACCCATTCCCCATCCAGTCGCTCACCCTTCCGGTGGCGCTCGGTGGCAACGACATCATCGGACAGGCGAAGACCGGTACCGGCAAGACCCTGGGCTTCGGCATCCCCGCGCTGCAGCGCGTCATCCGCGAGGGCGACAAGGGCTATGAGAAGCTCGAATTCCCCGGCGCCCCGCAGGCGCTGATCGTGGCTCCGACCCGCGAGCTGGCCATTCAGGTCGGCGCCGACCTGGCGCAGGCTTCGAAGCACTCGAATATCTCGATCACCACCATCTACGGCGGCCGCCCGTACGAGGAGCAGATCAACGCGCTCAAGGCCGGCACCGACGTGATCGTCGGCACCCCGGGACGCCTGATCGACCTGAACCGCCAGCGCGTGCTGAACCTGAAGCAGATCAAGACCGTGGTCCTCGATGAGGCCGACGAAATGCTGGATCTGGGCTTCCTGCCCGACGTGGAGCGCATCCTGGCCGCCCTGCCGCCGCTGCGCCAGGCGATGCTGTTCTCGGCTACCATGCCGGGCGCCGTGATCACCATGGCCCGCCGCTACATGTCCCGCCCGACCCACATTCGCGCCACCGACCCGGGCGACGACGATTCGCTGACCAAGCGCAACATCCGCCAGCTGGTCTACCGCGCGCACAACCTGGACAAGGACGAGATGGTGGCCCGCCTGCTGCAGGCCGAGGGCCGCGGCAAGACCATCATCTTCACCCAGACCAAGCGTTCGGCAGCCAAGCTCACCGACGAACTGATCGACCGTGGATTCAACGCCGGCGCCCTGCACGGGGACCTCGGCCAGGGGGCCCGCGAGCAGTCGCTGAAGGCCTTCCGCGCCGGGAAGGTCGAGATCCTGGTCGCCACCGACGTCGCGGCCCGCGGCATCGACGTGGACGACGTCACCCACGTGGTGAACCTGCAGTGCCCGGATGACGAGAAGACCTACCTGCACCGCGTGGGCCGCACCGGCCGCGCCGGCAACACCGGCATCGCGGTGACCTTCGTGGACTGGGATTCGGTGCCTCGCTGGTCGCTGATCAACAAGGCGCTGGGCCTGAATGTGCCCGAGCCGGTCGAAACCTACTCCTCCTCCCCGCACTTCTTCGCCGACCTGGACATCCCCAAGGGCACCAAGGGCCGCTTGCAGCGTGCAAAGAAGACCGCGCCGGCCGAGGGCGACGGTTCCCCGCGCCGCGACCAAGCCGAGCGCACCGAGCGCACCCCGCGCAGGCGCAGCACCGGTGGCCGCAGCCGTACCCGCACCGTCGAAGGCGAACAGTCCGGCGACCAGGGCGCCAGCCGCCACGGGCATTCCAAGGGCAAGCAGGACCGCCCGGCGCGCGAGGGCGAACGCCACCGCCAAACCCACCAGCACGAGGAACAGCCAGCTGCCGGCACCGACTCCGAGCAGGAATCGCGTGCGCGCCGCCGGCCCCGCCGCCGCACCCGCAGCACCGAAGGTGGAACGCAGGACTAATTAGTTCTCCGTTTCCATTCTTCTTCCGAAAGGATTCAGTACCAACGGTGCTCGCTCAACCAGAGGATTCCACCCTGCCCGAAACCGGAGCGCCCGCACTCACCGCGGGCGCTCCGGCGCAGGAAAATACCGTGCTGCACGGTGACAATGTGAAGGCTTTGTCGGAACTGCCCGACGGGAGTTTCACGCTGATCTATGTCGACCCGCCGTTTAACACCGGCCGGAAGCAAACCCGGGCGCAACGCACCATGGTGCGGGCCGCCGAGGGCGAAGGCGATCGGGTGGGCTTCAAGGGTCTTTCCTACAACACCGAGCTGGGGGCCGCGCGCTCCTATCACGACAGCTTCGATGACTACCTCAGCTTCATCGAGCCCCGGTTGCACGAAGCCCACCGGTTGCTTGCCGAAGACGGCACGCTCTATGTGCACCTGGACTACCGCGAGGTGCACTACGTCAAGGTGCTGCTGGACCAGATTTTCGGGCGCGAGAACTTCCTGAACGAATTGATCTGGGCCTACGACTACGGTGCCCGCGCCAAAAGCCGCTGGCCGGCGAAGCACGACACCATCTTGGTATACGTGAAGGACCCGAAGAAGTACCACTTCGATTCGGCCGAGGTGGACCGCGAACCGTATATGGCTCCCGGTCTGGTGACCCCCGAAAAGCGCGCCCTGGGCAAACTGCCCACCGATGTCTGGTGGCATACCATCGTCTCTCCGACCGGCAAGGAGAAGACCGGCTACCCGACGCAGAAGCCCGAAGGTATCCTGCGTCGGATCATCGCCGCCTCATCGCGCGAAGGCGACTGGGTGCTGGATTTCTTCGCCGGCTCCGGGACCACCGGTGCGGTAGCCGCGAAGTTGAATCGGCGCTTCGTGCTGATCGACCAGAACGCCGAGGCCATCGAGGTGATGCGTTCCCGCTTGCCGGAAACCACCACCTACAAAGAGGCCTGAGCTCCGGTTCCCGCCGCAATAATTCGATCCAGCATGTCCGGCTCGGTGAGATTCTCACCGAGCCGGTTCAGTTTTCCGGCCCCATGGTAATCGGAAGAACCGGTCACGATCAGGTCGTATTGCTTGGCCAGCCGGGCCAGGAAGCGCTTGCCTTCCGCGCTGTTGTCCCGGTGGTGGATCTCCACCCCGGCCAGTCCCACATCGATCATCTCGTGGAAGGTCGCTTCGGGCACGACCCGTCCGCGCAAGGCGGCCGCAGGGTGCGCGAAGACCGGCACTCCCCCGGCTTCCAGGACCAGGCGCACCGCGTCGCGCGGGTCGATGGCCGGGTGCCCCACGTAGTATCGCGAGCGCGCCGAGAGGATGTTGGCGAAGGCCTCATTGCGGCTTTCCACCACCCCCGCGGTAATCAACGCGTCGGCAATATGCGGGCGTCCCACCGTGGCGCCCGGCTGGCAATGCTCGGAGACCAAATCCCAGCTGATCGGAAAATCTTCGGCGAGCCGATCCACGATGCGCTGGGCGCGGATGACCCGGGAATTGCGCGAAAGATCCAATTCATCGAGCAACGGCTGATAGCCGGGGTCCTGCAGATAGCACAGCAGGTGCACGCTGATTCCCTGATGGTCCTGGCAGGTGATTTCCATTCCGGGGACAAAACCCACACCAAGTTTCGCCGCGGCCTGCCGCGCCTGGCCCCACCCGGCGGTCTGATCGTGATCGGTCAGCGCCACCACATCCAATCCGGCGTGCTGCGCGGCCGCGATCAGTTCGGCAGGCGGTTGCGTCCCATCCGAAACATTTGAATGGGTGTGCAGGTCAATTCGCATATCCCTAGATTAGCTGGCCTACTGCTACTTTGCCCGGATACCCGAATCGGTGACACACTAAGTAGTATGACCAATCAAGTTTCTTCGCCTTCGGGCAACGACCAGCCGCTCGAAGATCGCGTCAACAACCGCTCCCAGCGTCCCACCTCGGAAGCATTCAAGAAGTTCATGGCTTCCTCTTGGGCGCCGGACACCTCCCAGCTTCCCGCAGCAGATCCTGCCGCAAGCTTTGCAGCCACCCGCCGTGCGGCCCTCTCCGCGCACTACCCGGGCGAACGCCTGGTCATTCCGGCCGGCCCGGCAAAGGTCCGCTCGAATGATACGGACTACCGTTTCCGCCCGCATTCGGCCTTCGCGCACCTGACCGGTCTGGGCGTCGACCACGAACCCGATGCGGTCCTGGTGCTGGAGCCAACCGACGACGGGGCCGGGGACCAGGGCGGCAACCACGCGGCCACCTTGTACTTCGCGCCGATGGCGGGCCGTGACAGCTCGGACTTCTACCTCGACTCGCGCGCCGGAGAATTCTGGGTGGGCCCGCGTCCCACGCTGAGCACCATGTCCGCCCGCACCGGCATCTCCACGCAGTCGCTGGATCTGCTGGAAAATGCGCTGACCAAGAACTCGGGACCGCAGGCCCTGGGCGGGATCCGCATCCGCCTGATGCGCGAGATCGACCTGAACGTCGAGGCGCTGGTCGATACCTCGCGGATCAACACCGGACAGGATCTGGAGGCCAGCGATGCGCTGGATAACGAGCTCGCCGAGTTCGTCTCCGAGCTGCGCCTGGTCAAGGACGAGTACGAACTAGCCGAACTGCAGAAGTCCGTGGATGCCACCATCGCAGGCTTCGAAGACGTCGTGCGCAACCTGGATGCCGCCATCGCCCACCAGCGCGGGGAACGCATCGTGGAGGGCACCTTCTTCGCCCGCGCCCGCCTCGAGGGCAACGAACTGGGTTATGACACCATCGCCGCCTCGGGCAACAACGCCACGATCCTGCACTGGATCCGCAACACCGGCGAGGTCAACGAGGGCGAGGTGCTGCTGTTGGACGCCGGAGTGGAAGCCGAGTCGCTCTACACCGCGGACATCACCCGCTCCCTGCCGGTCTCCGGGAAGTACACCGAGCTGCAGCGCAAGGTCTACCAGGCCGTGCTCGACGCCGCCGATGCAACCTACGCCGCGGTCCGCCCGGGGCTGAAGTTCCGCGACCTGCACCTCATCGCCACCACCGTGCTCGCCGAACGCCTGCAGGATTGGGGGCTGCTCCCGGTTTCCCTGGAGGAGGCGCTGTCCCCCGAAGGCCAGCACCACCGCCGCTGGATGCCGCATGGCACCAGCCACCATCTGGGCCTGGATGTGCATGATTGCGCCCAGGCCCGTGCGGATCTCTACCTGGACGCGGAACTCGTCGAGGGCATGGTGTTCACCATCGAACCGGGCCTGTACTTCAAGAATGAGGACCTGGCCATCCCGGAAGAGTACCGCGGGCTGGGCGTGCGCATCGAGGACGACATCCTGGTCACCGCCGATGGTGCGGTGAACCTCTCCGCGGCCCTGCCGCGCAAGCCCGACGAGGTCGAGGCGTGGATGGCAAAGCTGCGCGGCTAGTCCGCCAGCGGTCATTGCACAGTTGCCAGGGGCAGCCGGTTTCCACCTCGGAAGCCCGGCTGCCCCTGGTTTTTTGCGTCGCTGGCTGCCTGGCGGGGACCAGCGGGCAAGCAAAAACCCGCCACGCTGCTCCGCTCGGTGCGGAAGACTTCGTGGCGGGTTTGCTGCGCTTGGTTACTGCTGCTTGGTCTCTTTGTCGGATTCCTTGGCTTCGGCCTGTGGCTGGCCGGCCGTCTCCGGGGCGGCTTCGCCGGAGGGCGGCTGCACCGCATCCTGCTTCACCGTCGGCTCGGCCTGCGCCACATCCTGCGCCTCGGGCTGCGCCGGCGCCGCGGGCTTTGGCTCGTCCACGCGCACACCGTAGCGCGGGCGGCCATCTGGCAGGTCGCCGAATTGGCTGGTCGGTGCGGGCGCTGCTTCCGTTGCCGGAGCTGCCGGAGCCTGCGTCGCAGCGGGGGCTGCCGGCGGCTGCGCCACCGGGGCGGCGGGCGGCTGTACCGGCTGCGCTGCCGGCACGGTGCCCGGTGCCGGCTGCGGGCGCATCGGCAGCTGGGCGGCCAGCTGCCGGGCGGTCTGCGAATGCTCGAAGTCCACGACCACGTCGAAGCTGGTCGCCACGAACTTGCTCGAGGAGGCGAAGTCGCGCTTGCCCCGGCGCATCGAGTAGGAAACGACTCCGGCGATCATCCAGATCGCCATGCCCAGGCCGATGGCCGAGAGGATCTGGTACAGGCCGGTTCCGCTGCCGCCGAAGAGCGAGAGCAGCAGGCCCACGAAGAGGCCCATCATGCCGCCCTGCGCCGCGCCGGACAGCGCCACCTTCGGGTAGGAAAGCTTCGCGGTCACCCGTTCCACGGTGCGTACGTCGTTGCCCACGATGCTCACGGCGGAGACCGGGAAGTTGTTATCTGCAAGATAGTCGACCAGTTTCTGGGCATCCAGATAGCTGGTGTAGCGCCCAAGCAGTTCGCCACGGGGCAAACCGTTGGGGCTGATTGAATTTACTCCATGCGGCGAGGTCATACCTATATTGTGCACGCTAATACTGTGAGTGCGCCCAGTTGTACACCCACTATCGCTGAGGGTGAAAGAATCCTGTGCCGCTTCGTGGCCCAGCACACCGCCAACGGCCCCTTTGCACGCTAGGCTAGAACGGTGAGCGCACACGTTTCTAAAATCTTTGTCGCCCGGCTCCTCGGGCTGGACGTCTTCGACCCCTTGGGCGATCGCCTGGGCCGGCTACGCGACGTCGTCGTCGTTTCGCGCGGCCCGCAGCGGGCCCCGGCCTGTGTCGGCGTGGTCGTCGAAGTTCCGGGTAAACGCCGCGTCTTCGTGCCGATGACCCGGATCCAGTCGATGGAATCCACCCAGGTCATCTGCTCCGGACTGGTCAACATGCGCCGCTTCCAGCAGCGCGGGCAGGAAATGCTCGTCGTCGCCGAAATGTTCGACCGCACGGTCACCTTCCTCGATGCCTCCGGGCGCGGTTTGATCGAGGACGTGGGCCTGACCCAGACCCGGCGCGGGGACTGGGAGATCAACGAGTACTTCGTCCAGCGCCTGGAGACGACCAGCACGCTGCTGGGCCTGCGCACCCGCCGCCGCAACAAGGTGCTGGTCTCCTGGGCGGAGATCCGCCAGGGGGCGCAGAGCGAACCGCAGTCCGCGGATAATTTCGTGGCCACCCACGATGAGATGAAGGCCGCCGACTTCGCCGACGCGCTGCATGAGATGACCGGCAAACGCCGGCTGGAAGTCGCCGCGCATCTGCAAGATGACCGGCTGGCCGACGTCTTGCAGGAGCTGCCGGACCGCGAACAGGTCGAAATCCTCTCCGCG
The DNA here is from genome assembly GCF_002975455.1 of Arthrobacter sp. MYb224. Taxonomy (NCBI): domain Bacteria; kingdom Bacillati; phylum Actinomycetota; class Actinomycetes; order Micrococcales; family Micrococcaceae; genus Arthrobacter; species Arthrobacter sp. MYb224. The sequence goes on from NZ_PCPU01000003.1 coordinate 45,597, forward strand.
CTCAGCCTGGAGCGCGCCGCGGATGTGCTCGAGGAGATGGACCCGGACGACGCGGCCGACCTGCTCGCCGAGGTGGAAGAGGAGACCAAGCACCAGCTGCTGGAGCTGATGAACGAGGAGGAGGCCGAGGACGTGCGCCGCCTGCTGGCCTATCCCGAAGGCACCGCCGGTTCGGTGATGACCCCGGTGCCGGTGATCCTCACCCCGGAATCCACGGTGGCCGAGGCGCTGGCTTCGGTCCGCTTCGAAGAGATCAGCCCGGCGCTGGCCTCCACGGTCTATGTGGTGCGTCCGCCGCTGGAGACCCCCACCGGCCGCTACCTGGGCCAAGTTCACATCCAGGCGCTGTTGCGCGCCGCTCCCCCGGAGCCCTTGGGCGATATTCTTGACAAGGAACTTGAACCGATGTCGGACCTGTCGAGCATCACCGACGTGGTCCGCCATCTGGCCACCTATAACCTCACCTCGGTGGGCGTGGTCAACAACGAGGGGCGGCTCGTCGGCGCCATCACCGTCGACGACGTCCTGGACCACATTCTTCCCGATGACTGGCGCTCGGCGGATTAGGCCGGCAAGCTTCAGCATTCTCGATCAGCAGCAAAGGAGTTCACCGGATGGCCGAACAGCGCAAGAGCAACGGGCTGGATACTCCCCTTTCGGCACGCAGCCGGTTCTGGCCGAAGTTCTCCCCCGATCCGGACCTCTTCGGTTCGGCGACGGAGAAATTCGCCCGCTTCATGGGCACCCCGCAGTTCCTGTTCTACATGACGATCTTCTGCGCCTTCTGGCTCGTCTGGAATACCGTCGCCCCGGCCGCCTGGCGCTTCGATGACGCGGCCATCGGCTTCACCGCGCTGACCCTGATGCTCTCCTTGCAGGCCTCCTACGCGGCCCCGCTGCTGCTGCTCGCGCAGAACCGCCAGGATGACCGCGACCGCGTCTCGCTCACCGAGGACCGCAACCGCGCCGAGCGCAACCTCTACGACACCGAATACCTCACCCGGGAGCTCGCCTCCCTGCGCCTGGCCATGCGCGATGTCGCCACCCGCGACTATGTGCGTTCCGAACTGCGCAATGTGCTCGAGGAACTGCTCGAAACCACCGACGGCGAAGACCTGCATCTGCGCGCCAAGCGCAAGAACAAGCACAGCAATCCGTCCACCGGATTAATCGACACGGTTGACTCCAACCGCTCCCAGCATCGGAAGGCAAACCCAAAGTGACCCAATCCGCGGCCCTGCACCGCGCCCTTGAATCCGTCATCGACCCGGAGCTGCGCCGCCCCATCACCGAACTGGGCATGGTGGCTTCCGCCGAACTGGTCGAGGGCACCGCGCAGGTGCGCATCCTGCTGACCATCGCCGGCTGCCCGATGCGTTCGACCATCGAGGCCGACGTGGCCAAGGCGGTGGGCGCGCTGCCCGAGGTGGCGGCGGTGAACGTCGTGCTGGATGTGATGGACCCGGTCCAGCGCGCCGAGCTGCGCGCGAAGCTGCAAGCCAAGCGCACGGTATTCTCCGACCCGGATTCGCTGACCCGGGTGATCGCGGTGGCCAGCGGCAAGGGCGGGGTGGGCAAGTCCTCGATCACCGCGAATCTGGCGGCCGCCATGGCCGCGGACGGGCTGAAGGTCGGACTGATCGATGCCGACGTGCACGGCTTCTCCATCCCGGCGCTGATGGGCATCACCGGGAAACCGACCCGCGTGGACGAGATGATCCTGCCCCCGGTGGCCCACGGGGTGAAGGTCATTTCCATCGGCATGTTCCTGGACTCGAACCAGCCGGTGATCTGGCGCGGGCCGATGCTGCACCGCGCGCTGGAACAGTTCTTGACCGACGTGTACTTCGGGGACCTGGACGTGCTGCTGCTGGACCTGCCCCCGGGCACCGGGGATATGGCGATCTCGGTTTCGCAGCTGCTGCCCAATAGCGAACTGCTGGTGATCACCACCCCGCAGGCCACGGCGACAGCGGTGGCCGAACGCGCCGGAACCATTGCCTTGCAAACCAAGCAGCAGGTCATCGGCGTGGTGGAGAATATGAGCTACCTGAGCCTGCCCGACGGCGGCAAGATGGAGATCTTCGGAACCGGCGGCGGGCTGCGGCTGAGCGAATCGCTCAGCGAACAGCTCGGATATCCGGTGGAGCTGCTCGCCCAGCTGCCGCTGGAAGAGGCGGTGCGGGTGGGCTCGGATCGAGGGGTCCCGGTGGTGCTGGGCGCCCCGGAGTCGCCGGTGGCAGGTTCCCTGCGCCAGCTGGCGCAGAAATTAGGGCAGCGGCCGCGCGGGCTTGCCGGGCGATCGCTGCCAATGTCCTTCTAGAGGTTCTAGGTGGCTTCCGTGTCAAAGGGGGCCAGCTCGTCGGCCGCCAGCGGTTTCTGCTTGGCGGTCTCAACGGCCGTTCGCACCGGGGCCTGCGCGGGGTGCGGCGGGGCCTTGGCCGCGTTCACCGCCTCGTCGAATTCATCGACGAGCGCTTCCTTGATGATCCGCCGCGGATCGTACTGCCGCGGGTCCAGCTTGCGCCAGTCCATGTCTGCGACCTCGTCGCCGACCTCTTCACGCAGCTGCTCCTTGGCGCCATTGGCCATGCGGCGTAGTTCCTTGACCAGGTTAGCCAGTTTTTTGGCGTACTCCGGAAGCTTCTCGGGACCCAAGATCACCACTGCGAGGATGGCGAGAATAATGAATTCTCCGCCATTGATTCCAATTAACTCCACGTATGAAAGATTACCTTGTCGGCTTCGAATGGTCGAAGTCACCGCGCCACGGCGGATGACTTATGCGTCAGCCCTGCTTGGCGGTGCGCAGCCCCAACGGGATGCGCGGCAGGCTCACGGTCAACGGGGCGCGGTTGGCCGGGTTGCGGTGCGCCAACGCGTCGCGCAGCATGGCGCGCCCACGGTGGATGCGCGACCGCACGGTGCCCAGCTTCACATTCAGGATCTGCGAGACTTCCTCATAGGAGAAACCCTCCATATCGCACAAGACGATCGCCGCCCTGAAGTCGGGGGCGAGCGCCTTGAGCGCCTTGGCCACATCGACGTCCAGATTGTTGAATTCGAAGTCCCGCTCGGGGGTGACCGCGTTGCTCGGGAAGCGGTCCTCGGCGCCCTCGGCAAAACGGTCAAAACGGATTTTGGACTTGCGCCGCGCCTGGTCGAGGAACAGGTTGGTGGTGATGCGGTGCAGCCATCCGCCCATGGTGCCGGGCGTGTACTTCTCCAACGCGTTGAACGCCCGCACGAAGGCTTCCTGCGACAGGTCCTCGGCATCCTGGCGGTTACCGGTCAGACGGTACGCCAAACGGAAGACCCGTTCGCCATGGTCGTGCACCATGGAGTCCCATGAGGGGGTCTCGGTTTCGGGGCCGTCCACGGGGGCAATTAGCTGGCTACTTGCAGTGTTCACTCTTCAATTGTGACCCGGAAAGCTGAGCTGAAGCTAAGAATCGCCTGCGCACCTGCCAGCAGTTCGTCCAAGATCGGCCCAACTCGGTAGGTACGATGGTCTCCGGACCACCCGACAGACAACCCCAAGGACCTCACACTCATGCCTTCGATGAATCCAGAACTCCTCGCCAGCTGGGGCTTCAGCCAAAACCAGCTGCCCGAGCGCGATCATGTGCTTGCCGCACGCGAGCGGGCCGCGGATCTTGGTGTTCGATGCATCGATCCGGCCGGGCGCTCGATGCTCGCCTTGCTCTGCACCCTGCGCGCCCCGCACAGCATCGTCGAGATCGGCTCCGGAGTAGGTGTCGCCTCCATGGCGATGCTCGAAGCCATGGGCGCCACGGGGACGCTGACGGCCATCGAATCGGATCTGGAGCATGCCAACGCCATGCGCCAGGGCCTGCGCGAAGCCGGAATCCTCTCGGCGCGCGTGCGCATCATCAACGAGCGCGCCGAAAGCGTGCTCTCCCGCTTGGCCGACCACGCCTATGACCTGGTGCTCATCGATGCCAGCGCGGAACTGCTGCTGGACTACGTGGCCGAGGCCAAGCGCCTGGTGGGTCCGGGCGGAGTGATCGTGCTGAATAACGCATTCGATGAACACCGCCTCGCGCGTCCCGCGGTACGCCGCGCCTCCACCGTCGCCACCCGCGATGCGCTGCGCCTGCTGCGCGAGGACCCGAAGCTGCAGACCCACCTTTTCCCCAGCGAGCAGGGATTGTTCGTCGCCACGGTGCTGTCCGCACCTAAAGCGCGCTAGCGGGGCGTTCGGCGGGTAGAAAAACCGAGGGCCGGCATCTTGCCGGCCCTCGGTTTGCTAAAGAATTATTCGGTGACCCCAACTAGACAGTTACGCAGTTCAGTTGCTTCCGCACTGTTCAGCTCCACCACCAGACGACCTCCGCCGTCGATTGGCAGTCTCAAAATCAGGCTTCGACCCTCTTTGGTGACTTCCATCGGCCCGTCACCGGTACGTGGCTTCATCGCAGCCATATGAGCTGTTCCCTTCGTCCGTGGCTAACGCGCGCAACATTTTTTGCCTTGCGCACAACCCAATGTCTAAGTCCACCTTCTGCGATGATTCGTCGCTGATAAGGGACACTTATCTTCTATTATTGCTAATTTTGCGTCGTGTCGCTAATCACACGCCGGGACTCCATGTCACGAATTGTATTTTCCAGTCGGGTGATCTCGGCAGCCAGCACATCAAGAGTGTCGTCTACTTGATCGCAGCGGTAGCCGCGCAGCCCCAGCGAGAACTTCACGGAGTCAATATCGTTGGCGCGCGGATGCTCCGGCAACAACACCGGCGGCAACGACGCTTCATGCTCCACGAGCCCCACAATTGGCTCGCTCGTGGATTCGAAATGCCGGCCGGCCGGAACCGATTTCCGTTGGCTTGAAATCAACAACGCCACGCCGCCCACGGCCAGGATTGCCAATGCTATGAGAAAAAATGGCATGGCTAGCTCCGGCTCGATTGCTTCTTGTCCAGGTCCTCCACCATATTACGCAACACGATGTCCACGGCTTCGTCGGGATCGTCGGTGAGGTGGAAGAGATCCAGGTCCTTTGGTGAAATGGCGCGTTCCTTGGCAACCACATCCGTCAACCAGTCCACCAGCCCACCCCAATATTCGGTGCCAACCAAGACAATGGGGAATCCGGTGATCTTCTGCGTCTGCACCAAGGTCAATGCCTCGAAAAGCTCGTCCAAGGTGCCAAAACCGCCGGGCAGCACGATGAATCCTTGCGAGTACTTGACGAACATGGTTTTGCGCACGAAGAAATAGCGGAAGTTGATGCCGCGGTTCACCCAGGAATTCAGCCCGGTTTCGAAGGGCAGTTCGATCCCCAGCCCCACCGAAGAGCCTTCCGCATCGCTGGCACCCTTGTTGGCAGCCTCCATCACGCCCGGGCCGCCACCGGTGATGGTGATTACCCCGGACTGGGCTAGCCGTTGCCCGATGCGATAAGCCTGCTTGTAGTACAGGCTGTCCGGATCGGTGCGCGCCGAACCGAAAACCGACACCGCTGGTCCCAGCCCTGCCAACGAACCGAATCCAGAGACGAATTCCGATTGGATGCGCAGCACGCGCCACACATCGCTATGCGTGACGTCTTCCTGCGGACTCTCCAGCAGATAGCGGTCAAGTTGCTCGGCTGGCTCTTTGTTTGGCCAGCTCGCCTCAACGTGGACCTTGCGCCCTGCATGCGCATTTTCTTCGCTTTTACGCTTATGGACCATGACCTCACTCTATCGGTAACCACCCAGCATCCAGCGCATTGCCCGATGCACGATTACGGAACAGTTTGATAACAACTTTTTGTGACGCATTCGTAGCCTCGCATTATGTGCGTCACATGAAGTAATGTCTAGATTATGAAAAGCGATCAGCAAGCTCAAGCTTCGTCTGACGGCCCCATCGTTGAATTGACTGGGGTCAACAAGCATTATGGGGCACTCCATGTACTGAACGACATCAATCTTCAGGTCACCAAGGGTGAGGTTGTAGTCATTCTCGGACCTTCCGGTTCGGGCAAGTCGACGCTCTGCCGCGCCATTAATCGTCTGGAGACGATTGACGACGGCAAAATCAGCATCGATGGCAAGATCCTGCCCGAGGAGGGCAAGGCGCTGGCGACGCTTCGCGCCGATGTGGGAATGGTTTTCCAGTCCTTCAACCTCTTCGCGCACAAATCCATCCTGGAGAACGTGACTCTCGGCCCGATCAAGGTCAAGGGGCTGAAGAAGGCCGCGGCGGACAAGCTCGCCATGCAGCTCTTGGAGCGCGTGGGCGTCGCCAACCAGGCCGGCAAATTGCCGGCTCAGCTCTCGGGCGGCCAGCAGCAGCGCGTGGCAATTGCCCGTGCGCTGGCCATGAGGCCGAAGGTCATGCTGTTTGACGAGCCGACCAGTGCGCTGGACCCGGAAATGATCAATGAGGTGCTAGACACCATGGTCGGGTTGGCCAAGGAAGGCATGACCATGCTGGTGGTGACCCACGAGATGGGCTTCGCCCGCAAGGCCGCCGACCGAGTGATTTTCATGGCCGACGGGCAGATCGTCGAGCAGGCCACTCCGCACGAGTTCTTCACCAACCCGCAGAGCGACCGTGCCAAGGACTTCCTGGGCAAGCTCATTACCAACCACTAATTCCATCACCGCATTCTGTATTCAGGAGGAATCATGCGTAAGAATCGTTTAGGCGCTGTCGCTGCAATGGCAGCCGTGGCGGCTTTGGCCCTCACTTCATGTGGCGGCGGGAGCGGCGAAGGCGATGCCGAGAGCATCCGCATCGGCATCAAGTTCGACCAGCCGGGCCTCGGCTTCAAAGACGGCAACAACTACACCGGATTCGACGTAGATGTTGCCAAGTACGTTGCCAACGAGCTGGGCTACGCCGAGGAGAACATCGAATGGGTTTCGGCCCCTTCGGCGAACCGCGAAACCATGCTCCAGAATGACCAGGTCGACATGATCTTCGCAACCTACTCGATCACCGAGGAACGCAATAAGGTTGTCGACTTCGCCGGACCATACTTCGTTGCAGGCCAGGATCTGCTGGTGGCCACCGATTCGGATATCGCCAGCCCCGAAGACCTCAACGGCAAGAACCTGTGCTCGGTCACCGGTTCCACGTCGGCCCAGAAGGTGAAGGACAACTACGCCGAGAACACCAACCTGCAGGAGCTTCCGGGCTACGCAGAATGCGTGACCCAGATGGGCGGCGGCACCATCGACGCGGTGACCACCGATGACATCATCCTCGCCGGTTTGGCGGCCCAGCCTGCCTACCAGGGCAAGTTCAAGGTTGCCGGTGCACCGTTCTCCGAGGAAAACTACGGAGTGGGCCTTCCCGACGGAACCGACAAGTGCGGCGACATCAACGCGGCGATCACCAAGATGATCGAATCCGGCGCCTGGGAAGAAGCCTTGACGGCAAACACCGAGGGCACCGGCTACACGCCGAACTCGGAAACCAACCCACCGGAACTCTCGGATACCTGCGCTTAGCAGCATCCGTAGCAAAGGGGCCAAGCGCATTGCCCTTGGCCCCTTTGCACACCTTCATGTTTCGCGGTGCCCCGTGCAGCGGGCACCACACCCATAGCCGCTTGGCCGCAGGTGCGGCCATCGAGATAGAGGCTTGCAGTGGACAACTATCTATCGATATTCACTGAATACGACGTACCCGGAGCATTCTGGGTCAACATCCAACTAACTTTCTGGGCCGCTCTGGGCGCCCTGCTCCTAGGCACGGTACTTGCGCTCCTTCGCATTTCACCGGTCGCCAGCTTCCGTGCGATAGGCGCCAGCTATGTGAACCTCATCAGGAACACTCCGCTGACGATCATCATCCTTTTCGGAGTGCTGGCGCTTTACGGGCAATTGGGCTTCAACCTGGGTGGAGATTTCCAGGGGAACTTCTTCCGCTTGGCGGTCATGGGACTTGCCCTCTACCACGCAGCATTCGTCTGCGAGGCCATCCGCTCGGGCGTGAACACCGTGCCGCTGGGGCAGGCCGAGGCCGCTCGCGCCATAGGGCTGAGCTTCTTGCCTGCGGCCCGCGAGGTCATCTTGCCGCAGGCCTTCCGCGGCGCAATCGTCCCGTTGGGCAACACCTTGATCGCGCTGATTAAGAACTCGACCGTAGCAGCCGTCGGCTCGGTGGCAACCGAGGCCTCCTCGACCATGAAGACCATGATCGAATTCCGCGCGGACATCGTGATCCCGATCTTCCTGACCTTCGCCGTCGGCTTTGTGATCATCGTGATCCCGGTGGGTCTGCTAACAACCTGGCTCTCCAAGAAACTGGCGGTGGCACGATGAGCGCCTCGATTCTCTTTGACACCCCGGGTCCTAAGGCCCGGCGAAACATCCTAGCCATCAACGTCGTCGGCGCGCTGATTGCGGCCGGACTCCTGGCTTGGATCATCTTCGGGCTGGCCAACAAGGACCAGATGCAGCCTTCCCAATGGGATGACTTCATCGAAGGCAGCACCTGGGCCAACTATCTGCTGCCGGGTCTGCTGAACACGCTCAAGGCCGCCGTGCTGGGCATCGTCGGCTCGGTGATCTTCGGCCTGATCTTCGGCGTCGGACGGCTTTCGCAGAACAAGCTCATCAACGGGTTCAGCACCGTTGTCGTGGAATTCTTCCGCGCCGTGCCGGTGCTGCTGATGATCGTGTTCTTCAACGTGTTCTTCTCCCGTTCCCTGCAACTGCCCGGAGATACCGCGCTGTGGGCTGTGGTCGCCGCACTGGTGTTCTACAACGGTTCGGTGGTCGCCGAGCTGGTGCGCTCCGGCGTGCATAACCTGCCCAAGGGGCAACGCGAGGCAGGCATTGCGATCGGCCTGACCCGCGGGCAGTCATTGCGGTTCATTGAAATCCCCCAGGCGTTGGTGGCCATGCTGCCGGCCCTGATCGGGCAGTTCATCGTCATCTTGAAGGACTCGGCGCTGGGCTACATCATCAGCTTCAACGAGCTGCTGTTCTTCGCACGCACCTACTCGTCTCCCAACGGCAACGTCCTGCAGGCACTGATCGTTGCCGCGGCGATCTTCATCCTGATCAACTTCACCCTGGGCAAGATTGCCGAGATCGTCTCGCGCCGTCTGGGCAGCAGGGAGAAGAAGGACAAGACCGGCGGCCAGGCCCCGCAGGCTGCAGTCGTCGGAGCTCCCTCGGTATTGCCGGTGGAACCAACTCCGAACGCCGAGGACGAACCGAATCCTCGGAGCTAGTCGGATTGCTCCTCGCCAGCAGTTGCCTCTCCTTTGGGGGAGGCAACTGCTGTTTTAACCCCCGGGTCCAAGGGTCCGGCTACTATTTGGTTTCGCTCAACCAGGCACGCAGGGTGTTGCGGCAATCGCGGATGGCCTGCTGCGTGACATGCTCGTCATCGGTGTGGGCCAGCAAGGCGTCGCCCGGGCCAAAGTTCACCGCCGAGATTCCCAGCGCAGAAAAACGCGACACATCGGTCCAACCGTATTTCGGCTTGGGCTCCTGCCCGAGGATCTCGACCAGCGAGGCCGCAATGGCTTGGTCCAGGCCCGGGCGGGCGCCTTCGGCACCATCGGTGCGTTCGACCTCAAATCCCTCGAACAGCGAGCGCACGGCCGCTTCGGCCTGGGCCAGGTCCTTATCCGGGGCGAAGCGGTAGTTGACCTCCACCTCGCAATAATCCGGAATCACGTTCCCGGCGATGCCACCGGAGATCCGTACCGCGTTCATCGATTCCCGGTAGGCCAGGCCTTCGACATCGACGGTCTGCGGCTCGTAGGCTGCCAAGCGTGCCAGGATCGGAGCGGCCTTGTGGATGGCGTTCTCCCCCATCCAGGCGCGAGCCGAATGCGCCGCGGCGCCGGTGGTTCGCACCAGGAAACGGCTTGTGCCATTGCAGCCGCCCTCCACCGTGCCGTTGGTCGGTTCAAGCAGAATCGCAAAGTCGGCGGTCAGCAGCTCTGGCGCATTCCGGGCCAGACGTCCCAATCCGGATTTCGCCGCGGCGACCTCTTCGTGGTCGTAGAAGATGTAGGTGACGTCATAGCGTGGATCGGTCAGTTCGGCGGCCAGAGCCAGCTGGACCGCGACCCCGCCTTTCATATCCGTCGCCCCGCGGCCGTAGAGCACCCCGTCGACCACCGTGGCCGGCACCGTGCCGCGCGCTCCTTGGGTATGCGGCAACGGCACCGTATCCAGGTGCCCGGCCAGCACCACCCGTCGCTCGCGACCGAGCCGAGTGCGCGCCACGATGGAGTCCCCGTCCCGATGCACCTCCAGGTGCTCCAGCGCCAACAACGCTTGATGGACCGCATCTGCCAACGCCTTTTCGTTTCCGGAGACGGATTCGATATTCATGATCCGTTCGGTCAAGCTGGCGACGTCTTCTCGAAGGTCTAATTCGTTCACAATACCCATCGTTCTACACTTTTTGAGTTCATACCGCTGTCATTTATCAACATTACTCGCAGTGCAAACGCTACGATCAGAGAATGACTTTTGAACCTGCAGCAACTTCTTTTGACTCCTCAGTACGTTTGGCCTCCGGTCATGGTTTGGCCACCATCGCGACCGATGGCACCGTACTTGACGTCTGGTACCCGGCCCCCGTTCTCGGTGTGCTCGCCGAGGCTCCAGAACTTTCCGGCGAACTTTCCGCCGCCGCACTCGACGACGCCCAGCGTGGCACCACGCAGAAGGTCATTTCGCTGACCATCGACCTCGATGTGGCGCCTGCCGACACCGCCGATGTGTGGCTGCGCCTGCACCTGCTTTCGCACCGCCTGGTCACCCCGAACTCGATCAACCTCGACGGCGTGTTCGGACACCTGGCCAACGTGGTGTGGACCAACTTCGGCCCTTGCCAGGTGGCGGGATTCGAAATGACCCGACTGAAACTGCGTGCCCGCGGCAACGTCGATGTCTTCGGCGTCGACAAGTTCCCGCGCATGGTCGACTACGTGTTGCCCACCGGCGTGCGGATCGCCGATGCGGACCGTGTCCGCCTCGGCGCGCACCTGGCCGAAGGCACCACGGTGATGCACGAGGGCTTCGTGAACTTCAATGCCGGCACCCTGGGCGCTTCGATGGTCGAAGGGCGCATCTCGGCCTCCGTGGTTGTCGGCGACGGCTCCGATGTCGGCGGCGGCGCCTCGATCATGGGCACGCTCTCCGGCGGCGGCAAGGAACGCATCACCATTGGCGAGCGCGTCCTGCTGGGAGCCAATGCGGGGGTGGGCATCTCCATCGGAGATGACTGCGTGGTCGAAGCAGGGCTTTACGTTACCGCTGGCACCCGGGTGCAGCTCGGTGCGAAGTCGGTCAAGGCCCTGGAGCTCTCCGGTGTCCCGAACCTGCTCTTCCGCCGCAATTCGGTCAGCGGCGCCGTGGAGGCACTGGCCCGCGCCGGACAGCAGGTCGAGCTGAACAGCGCGCTGCACGCCAACTAGTTCTCCCAACGCAAAAGGTCGAGGGACGCACCGGCTGGTGCGTCCCTCGACCTTTATCCGTGCAGTGCTCAGGGGAAGATGATGGTCACCATGGGTTGGATGTAACCGTGAAAGGCCCGCCCGTCACGCAACAACGAGGTGCTCGCGACGATCGTCGCGCCGCCGATCAGCCAGGCCCGCGGCTCGGTGAGCGGCACGTCGATGACCTGAATCTGCATTTCTTCCACCTCTTGGGCATGTTCTACCCCGTGGTCGATGAGAATCCGTTCGACCTCGTCCATGCGCTGCGGAATATAGTCTTTGGACTGCTCGCTGAATTTCGCACGGTGCTGCTGAGCGTACAAGGTGGCCTGCCCGTAGTGCGCGCTGGCCAGCTTCGCTAGTTCTGGATAGCAGCCGGCGCCTAGGTCCGCCAGCAGATCCACGGTGCCTTCGGCATCGTTTGTTGGATTTCGGGAAATGAGCGAATCCCACCAGGAGGACCATTCCTGCTTGATTTGCCCGGCCGCCACCTGCCGATTGCCGCGTGCCTTGATGCCAGGCGCAAGTCCGGAGTTCGGTCCCACCTCGGTCGGGTCCAGCCCGCCCAACTCGCGTAGGTAAAGTGCCAACACCATGCTCGGATTTGTATTTATGGCCAAAGTCCAATTATTGCCACGACGAAAATACACGCGCACCACCTGACTTTTCCACGCATCATTGCGCCCTAGAACCCTAGGATACGCCGAAATTCCGCGTTAAAACAGGGAACGGCCGGGCAAACACTTTCGTGCTTGCCCGGCCGTTTCGCCAAGACTCAATCGTCTATCCGCGGCTTAGACGCCCGGGTAGTTGCGCTCGGTCTCACCCATGTACAACTGGCGTGGACGGCCGATCTTGGTCTCTGGGTCCTTGATCAGTTCGCGCCACTGGGCGATCCAGCCCGGCAGGCGGCCGATGGCGAAGAGCACGGTGAACATCTTCTCCGGGAAGCCCATCGCGGTGTAGATCAGGCCGGTGTAGAAGTCCACGTTCGGGTAGAGCTTGCGTGAGATGAAGTATTCATCGTTCAGCGCCGTTTCTTCCAGCTTCATCGCGATGTCAAGCAGCTGGTTATTGCCCTGCTTGGCCAGCAGATCGTGTGCGGTCTGCTTGATGATGCGTGCACGTGGATCGTAGTTCTTGTACACGCGGTGGCCGAAGCCCATCAGGCGTACGCCGTCTTCCTTGTTCTTCACCTTCTCCATGAAGGCCTCAGGAGTTATGCCCGAAGACTGGATCTCGCGCAGCATCTTGAGCACTGCCTCGTTGGCGCCACCATGTGCTGGGCCCGACAGGGCATGGATGCCTGCGGAGACCGAGGCGAACATGTTCGCATCCGAGGAGCCGACCAGGCGCACGGTGGACGTCGAGCAGTTCTGCTCGTGGTCTGCGTGCAGGATCAGCAGCAGGTCGAGGGCCTTGACCACATCTGGGTCCAGCTCGTAAGGCTCGGCGGCGGTACCGAAGCACAGGCGCAGGAAGTTCTCGACCATGTTCATCGAGTTATCCGGGTACAGCAGTGCCTGGCCGATGGACTTCTTGTGCGCATAGGCGGCAAGTACCGGCAGCTTTGCCAGCAGGCGCAGGGTCGAACGCTCGACCTGCACGTCATCGGTTGGATCCAGCGAATCCTGATACCAGGTCGACAGGGCCGAAACGGCCGAGGACAGCACCGGCATGGGGTGTGCATCGCGGGGGAAGCCGCCGAAGAAGCCCTTGAGCTCTTCGTGCAGCAGGGTGTGGCGGCGCAGGGAACCATCGAAGGTTTCCAGCTCGGTCGCCGAAGGCAGTTCGCCGTTGATCAGCAGGTAGCTGACCTCGGTGAAGCTCGAGTGCTGTGCCAGCTGCTCGATTGGGTAACCGCGGTAGCGCAGGATGCCTGCGTCGCCGTCGATGTAGGTGATCGCGGACTTAGTGGCCGCGGTATTCATGAAGCCGGGATCGTAGGTTACGTTCCCGGTGGTCTTCAATAGTGGCGCTACGTTAAAACCATCATTGCCCTCGGCAGCCGGGATAACCGGTAGCTCTAGGCTGGATTCACCAAAATGTAGCTGTGCAGATTTAGTATCTGTCATTGCATCTCCTAACCGGAAAGGCTTTAGTTCCGAAAGGTCAGTCGTCACGGTAGAACATACCGCTAACTGACCCGTTCATGCTAATTAGACTGTCATCTTCACCGGGCGGCGGATGAATTCAACCGCTCAACGGCCGTGGCGATCCGTTCGTCGGAACCGGTCAGCGCCACACGTACGTGCGACTGCCCGGCAGTTCCGTAAAAGGCACCTGGGCCGGCGACGATTCCAAGCTCCGCCAGGCGCTGCAGCGTCTGCCAGCTGGAGCGGCCCTCGGTGCACCAGAGGTAGAGTCCGGCCACCGAATCCTCGATGGTCAACCCGAAGTTTTCAAGAGCTGGGCGCAACGCTTCGCGGCGCGCCCGATACAGTTCACGCTGCGCGGCCACATGCGCGTCATCACCCAGGGCGATGACCATTGCGTGCTGAATGGGACCCGGGACGATCATGCCGGCATGTTTGCGGCTGTTGACCAACGCGGGCATCAAATTCGGGGCACCGGCAACGAATGCGGCCCGGTATCCAGCGAGGTTCGATTGCTTGGACAGCGAGTACAGCGAGAGTAAATTATCCAGGTTTCCACCGTTGACCCGCGGGTCCAGAACACTGGGCACCTGACCGTCGAACTCATCCCAGCCAAGCTCGGCGTAGCATTCGTCGGAGGCCACGACCGCACCGAGTTCGCGCGCCTCGGCGACCAATTGGCGCAGCGATTCCACGTCGCGGACCTTGCCGGTGGGGTTACCGGGAGAATTGACCCAGACCAGCTTCACGCGAGCGCGTTCCGCCTCGGTCAGTTCGCTCAAATCGTCCGCGGCGATGGCCGTGGCTCCAACCAAGCGAGCACCGATATCGTAAGTGGGGTAAGCAATCTTCGGACGCACCAAGATGTCCTCGGCACCCATGCCGAGCAAGAGCGGGAGCCAGGCCACCAGCTCTTTGGAACCAACGGTGGGCATGACATCGTCAATACCGAGCCCGGTGACGTTGCGCCGTCGGGCATACCAGTCGACGATTGCCTGACGCACCGCGGGCGTTCCGTGGGTGGTCGGGTATCCATGGGAATTTGCGGCTTCTGCCAGAGCCTGCTGGATTACCTGTGGTGTGTCATCGACAGGTGTGCCGATGGAAAGATCGACAACACCACCTGGATGTTCGGCAGCCAACTCGCGGTAGGGTGCGAGCTGGTTCCAGGGGTAATCGGGGAGCTCAAGCATATACGGGGGAACCTAGCCTTGGTTTTGCAGAGGCAGGACACTGATCAACGAGTGGTCATTTCCTGTGTTTCCAATCTTAGCGGCGCCACCGGGTGAACCAAGTTCGTCGAAAAACTCGACATTGGCCTTGTAATAGTCGGCCCACTCGTCCGGAACATCGTCCTCGTAGTAGATGGCCTCGACGGGGCACACCGGTTCACAAGCACCACAGTCGACGCACTCATCGGGATGAATGTACAGCGAGCGTTCGCCTTCGTAAATGCAATCTACCGGGCACTCTTCGACACACGCCTTGTCTTTAACGTCGACGCACGGCTGGGCGATGATGTAAGTCACGGGTGCTGAGACCTTTCTTAGCGCAATTTTAAGATTTCACTTCGGTTTCACGGATTTAACGACTGCTCGTTGAATCCGCAAGTAAGCTCTAGCTACAGTCTAGTCCTGATACCCATGCAAGGGATCTCGCACGCTCATCCTGTGACGTAATCGACCATTCACATTTCGTTGCGCGACTGCGAAAGTGAATTCTTCTTACAATTACATGACGGAAAATATGCTCAAATTTGAAGATCTTACTCCCGGTGACCGCATTGTGGTCCGCTACCGACTTACCGAGTCATCTGTCGCCACAGGCAACCGCGCCAGCAGCGACGTACTTGGGGAGGTCATCGAGGTGAATGCGGACAAGATCCGCATCAGCACTCGGCGCGGCCCGGTCGAGGTGGAGCGTGAAAATATCACCCATGCCAAACGCGTTCCGCCGCCACCGGTACGCCGATCTCGTCCGCCAACCCTGAAGTAATCCCTCCGCGCGAGCCCGCGCGTTGACAGGCCCGCAGAGGTTCCACGGAGCCCCGCGGAGCTCCTTGCGCGGTTGCGCCGCCGCCCGCAGACCGCTGGTTTCGCGACATGTGATTTGAAGATACCAATCACTGGGCCAATTTCGCGTATGCTGGCCATATGCCGTCCGACGAACACGTCCAAGCCCGCGCTCGAGCATTGAGCTCGCCGTTGCGGCTTAGAATTCTGCGCCTATGCCTGCATGAGCCTCGCACCAACAAGGAAATAGCTGACATTCTCGAGTTGAACCCGGCTACCTCGTTGCATCACGTACGCACGCTGGTGAGCAGCGGTTTTCTCAGCGCAGAGGAACCTCGCCGGGGAAACCGGGGGGCGAAGGAAGTCCCGTATCGCAGCACCCGCCAATCGTGGGGTACCCGCATCCCCGATGCCGCTCCCCTGCTTGTGGACACGTTCTTGCAGGAAATCAACGGGCTGGAGCCCGAGGAAATTCAGGTCATCCGCGTGGGGTTGAAATTATCCGAGGCTACGCAGAAGGAAATGATGGGCCGCATTCGCGCGGTTATCGAAGACTATGCGATGCGCGAACCGGAGGTTGACGGCGTTGCCACCTCGTTGTTCCTGGCCCACCACCTCGATGTGACCGGCAATAAGTAGTTTTTGCGCAAAAAAATCCCCAGCCATTGGCTGGGGATTTTTTGGCTTAACGCTGGCGTTTGCGAAGCACTCGCAGTGCAGCGGTTAACGCGATCACGGCGGGCACGATCATTCCATACATCCACAACAGGGACGCGATGGTCGGACCTGGCAGGTACTGAAGGTACTGCAGCGGCAAGATCAGCGTGTCGTTTCCGAAATAGGAAATCGAGCCGACGACCAGGTAGCAGCCGATGAAGCCGACCGCCCCGGCCCAGAGCTTGCCCGAGGCAATCACAGACCAGTAAACGAGCAGCCCCAGCAGCAGCCAAGCCAGCAGCACTCCCCAGACCAGCGGGATATCGCCCGCGTAGCTCAGCGAAGCGTGGATTGCCGTACCGAGTAAACCTGCAACCACGGCGGCAACCAGGCCACGCAGCAGCGCGCCCGGGTTGCCGCCGACGGTGAGCGGCTGGTTAGCTCTTTGCTCGTGCACGCGTTGCCTTGGCACGGTCGTTTGCGTTCAGCAGCACCTTGCGGATGCGGATCGCTTCCGGGGTCACCTCAACGCACTCGTCTTCGCGAGCGAATTCCAGCGACTCTTCGAGAGTCAGGTTACGCGGTGGGGTCAGGTTCTCGAAGGAGTCCGAGGAAGCCGCACGCATGTTGGTGAGCTTCTTTTCCTTGGTGATGTTCACGTCCATGTCATCGGCGCGCGAGTTCTCGCCAACGATCATGCCCTCGTAGACCTCTTCGGTTGGACGCACGAAGAAGTTCATGCGTTCCTGCAGGTTGATCATCGCGAACGGAGTGACCACGCCAGCGCGGTCAGCCACGATCGAACCGTTGATGCGGTACTCGATCGGACCGGCCCATGGCTCGTAGCCTTCAGCCAACGAGGCGGCAATGCCGGCGCCGCGGGTTTCGGTCATGAAGCGCGTACGGAAGCCGATCAGGCCTCGGGCTGGAACCATGAATTCCATGCGGACCCAGCCGGTGCCGTGGTTGGCCATGTTGGTCATCCGGCCCTTGCGCGAAGCCATCAGCTGGGTGATTGCGCCGAGGTACTCCTCTGGCACGTCAATGGTCATGTGTTCCATTGGCTCGTTGACCTTGCCGTCGATCATCTTGGTGACAACCTGTGGCTTGCCAACGGTCAGTTCGAAGCCTTCGCGGCGCATCTGCTCGACGAGGATTGCCAGTGCCAATTCGCCACGGCCCTGAACTTCCCAAGCATCCGGACGCTCGGTTGGCAGTACGCTCAACGAAACGTTACCGATCAGTTCCTTGTCCAGGCGGTCCTTGACCTGGCGCGCGGTCACCTTGGCACCCTTCACCTTGCCGGCCAGCGGCGAGGTGTTGATACCGATGGTCATCGAGATGGCCGGTGGATCAACGGTGATCAGCGGCAATGGCTTTGGGTTCTCAAGGTCGGTGAGGGTTTCACCGATCATGATGTCCTCGATACCGGCGACTGCAACGATCTCGCCCGGACCGGCTTCTTCGGCCGGAACGCGGGCCAGGCCCTTGGTGGCCAGCAGCTCGGTGATCTTGACCTGCTTCATGGTGCCATCCTGGCGGGCCCAGGCGACGACCTGGCCTTTGCGCAGGGTGCCGTTGAAGATACGCAGCAAGGCAAGACGGCCAAGGAATGGCGAGGCGTCAAGGTTGGTGACGTGCGCCTGGAGAACTTCGCCCTCGTTGTAGGTCGGGGCCGGCACGTGCTTGATGATGGTCTCGAACAATGGCTCGAGGTCCTCATTGTCTGGCAGGGTGCCGTCTTCTGGCTGGTTCTTCGACGCGTAGCCGGCCTTGCCCGAAGCGAAGACGACAGGAACGTTCAAGATCGCGTCCAGATCCAGATCTGGAGCTTCATCGGCCAAGTCCGAGGCCAGACCCAGCAGCAGATCCATGGAGTCGGAGATGACGCCTTCGATGCGCGAGTCCGGGCGGTCGGTCTTGTTCACGACGATGATCACCGGAAGGTTGGCGCTCAAGGCCTTGCGAAGCACGAAACGGGTCTGTGGCAGTGGACCTTCGGAAGCGTCAACCAGCAGAACCACGCCATCGACCATGGAAAGGCCGCGCTCGACCTCGCCACCGAAGTCAGCGTGACCCGGGGTGTCGATGATGTTCATGGTCATGTTCTTGCCCTCGGCGGCCGGACCGCTGTAGAACACCGTGGTGTTCTTAGCAAGAATGGTGATGCCCTTCTCGCGTTCCAACTCGCCGGAGTCCATCACGCGATCTTCGGTTTCACCGTGGCTGTCGAATGCACCAGTCTGCTGGAGCATTGCGTTGACCAAGGTGGTCTTGCCGTGGTCAACGTGAGCAACGATTGCTACGTTGCGCAGGTCGTCGCGACGGATGAGAGTTGTATCTGACATACGGGAAGGCTCACTTCGTGTAGAGAATTTAGGGTCTCGGAGGCGGGGCCACAGGCGACCCAACATACTATTTTACGCGCTCGAGGCAATTGCGTTGTTTATCTGTGGCGCAACATACAGAAATTACTTGATTAACGGGATCTAGCCGCGTGTTGAAATCCAATAGCGGAGCTTCGTATTTCCGCCGTTTTCTTCAACCGAGGGACGGTTTTGATCTATTTGGCCGCCGCACGCGATAATCGTTGCGCGCGAGGCGGCGTTCTGCTTATCACAGGTTACCAAAGCCGAGTCGACACCGTGGGATCCCAGCTCGGCGAGGGCGAATCTGCACAGTTGGGTGGCGATTCCCTGTCCGCGGAATTTCGGGACAACACCATAGCCCAGGTGTCCGCCGACTTCGCTGAGAAAATCGTTGAGTTCGTACCTCACCGAAACACGGCCAACGAGTTGTCCGTCCAGTTCGGCAACGAACAGTCCGCTGCGCACCCATCCCTCGGGGACGAACTCGCCGCTGCGCCCCTCGGCCATGCGCTCGATGTACGCCTCCCAGTTTTGGCGTGCGGACCACGTCGGAAGAAAATCAAAGTCATCGTCCAGCAAGTCGTGATGAGCGGCGATAGCCTGCCTTTCATCATCCGGAACAAGCTCTCTGATCACTAGTTTCGTGGAACGCTGCATAGCCTCAGTATGTCAGCACCGGCTAGTAAGTCACTATTTCATCGCGGATTTCCGCAAGCCACCCAAGCGTTCCCCCGCGCAAACTCCGCACCCGGGCGCTGCCTTCGGGGAGCGACTGGTTCAATTCCGTGGCGGCGCGCAGCGAGCGAACACCGGTTTTGCACACGAAAACCAGCTCGGTTGCAGGGAAGCTCTGAAGCTCCCGCCAGCCTTCGTTGGCAAGTCTTTCCAGCGGGAAGTGGACACTGCCGGGAATGACCGCAAGCTCGCGTTCCCACCCCTGGCGAACATCTACCACCAGGACTTCCCGGGCGGCCCGAAGCAGTTCAAATTCACTTGCGTCTAGCTCCTGGGCGGAGCCTGCAACCGCACAGGACGCCACGGTATATTCACCGAGCCCGGTGACCGGAGCACGCTCCGGATCTCGTGCAAACGTCAAGATGCGAACGCTTGCCTCCAACGCGTCGTAGAGCCAGAGCTTTCCGCTCAAAGGTTCTCCGACGCCGGTGATCAGCTTCAGCGCCTCGGTGGCCATCAGCGAACCGATGACTCCGCAAAGGGCCCCGAAGACTCCTCCCTCGGCACAGGAAGGGACCGAATCCGCTTCCGGGAGGTCGGGAAAAATATCCCTGAGCATTGGGCCCACTCGGGGGTCGAACACCGAGACCTGACCGGAGAATTGGAAGATGGTGCCCCAGACCAGCGGCGTCTGGGTCAACTCCGCGGCATCGTTTGACAGGTACCGGGTGGCGAAATTGTCGCTGCCGTCAATCACCACATCGTGTTCGGCAAAAAGTTCCAACGCGTTGCCAGGATCCAGTCGCTGTGCGTAGAGCCGCACAGAAACTTCGCTGTTCAGTTCTTCCGCCAGGCGCCGCACCGATTCAACCTTAAGCTGGCCCTGGTCCGTTTCACGGTGCACGGTCTGGCGTTGCAGATTCGAGAGTTCGACGGTGTCCGGATCGATCACGCTCAGCTCTCCGACGCCGGCCGCGATCAGGTAGCTGGCGATAGGGCTGCCCAATCCCCCAGCGCCCACGATCAGTACCTTCGCGTTCGCGATACGCTCTTGGCCTTCCACACCCACCCCGGGCAGGGACAGATGGCGGGTGTACCGGGCGAGTTGTGCACGGCTGCGCGGCGGCATCGGCTTGGTAGACATCAGAATTCTCCAACGAGTCTTTGCATCATTCCCGCTGTCGGAGATGAGGCCAGCGCGAGATCGCGTTGCGGAATACGCCCGGCAAGGAACGCCGCGCGCCCGGCCCGGACCGCGTCGCGCATCGCGGCGGCCATCAAGGGCGCGTTTTGCGCTCGGGTCACCGCGCTGGCGAGCAGCACCGCATCGCAGCCCAGCTCCATCGCCTTGGCCGCATCCGAGGCGGTCCCCACCCCGGCGTCGAGGATCACCGGCACCCCGGCGCGCGCGGTAATCGTTGAGATGTTGTGCGGATTCAGGATCCCCATTCCGGAGCCGATCGGGGATCCGGCCGGCATGACCGCTGCCACGCCTAGCTGTTCGAGCCGCATGGCCAGGGCCGGATCATCGTTGGTATAGGCGAAGACCTTAAAGCCGTCGGCGACGAGTTCTTCGGCCGCGGTGAACAATTCGATCGGATCCGGCAGCAGCGTATGCTCATCGGCGATCACTTCGAGCTTGATCCAGTCGGTTTCCAACGCTTCGCGCGCCAGCTGGGCGGTGAGCACCGCATCTCGCGCGGTGAAGCATCCGGCGGTATTGGGCAGCGGGCGCACCCCGTTGCGCGCCAGCAGCTCGTACACCGATCCGGAACCGGCCGCGGCGAAATGGCGAATGGCGACGGTGGTCAGCGCGGTGCCCGAAACATGCAGGGCCTGCTCGAGGGTATGCATCGAGGTCGCCCCGCCGGTGCCGAGAATCAGCCGGGAGTCGAAGCGTTCCCCGGCGACCTCGAAGCCATCGGTGTCAAGAGTTAGCTCTTCCATCTTCAGCCTCCCTGAGCCGCGGTGACGAGTTCAACCCGGTGGCCGGGCTTCAGCTCGAAGTCATTCCAGCCACTGCGCGGGACAACTGCCGAGTCCACCGCCACCGCAACGCCTAAACGCGACCCGTCGCTGGCCCTCCCGTCCGTTCCGATGTTCTTTCCCAAGTGCGCCGCGAGCAGCTCGCGCACGGTGCTTCCCGCCGGCACGGTGGCCGCCTCGGTGTTGAGGATAAATTCGATCTGTTGCATCTTCTCTGGCTCCTAGAATGGTGTGCTGTTGGCGAGTTGCGCGCCAAACCTATCGAGTGAAACGCTGGTCAGCTGTTGTGCATCTGCCGGGTTCCCGAGCAGCAGCTCGGTCCCCAGCCGTGCGCCGAGCGGGGTAAGCAGCACCCCGTGGCGCGAATAACCGGTGGAAACCACCAGTCCCTCATCCACGCGTCCGAGCAGCGGCCGATCATCGGGTGTCGCCGGTCTGGCCCGCACGATCGCCTCGTTCAAGGTGGTGTCGACGATGCCCGGCACGAGCCTGCGCGCATTGTCCAGCAGGGCGTGCATTTCTCCCACGTTCACCTGCTCTTGGCCGTCCTCGCGGCTCGACGCGCCCAGCACGAGGCTCCCATCGGTGCGTGGCACCAGGTAGACCGGCTGCCGATGCACGATTCCGCGCACGGTGTGCTTGATCAGCGGCGCGCCCACCGGTCCTTGGAGCCTGAGGATGTCTCCGTAGACCGGGCGCAATGGCAGAGCCGGCGCACCTGCTAGCGCGCCCAACCCGTTGGCAAGCAGTACCTGATCGCCATGGATTTCTTGGCCAGTTGAGGTAAGCACTCCACTGGTCCGTGATCCCTGGCGCAGCAGCCGCACCGCCGTTTCGCGCACGATCGACCGGTCAAGCTCATCGATCAGGATGCGCAGCAGGGACCGCGGGTCCAGCTGCTGGTCTTCGGCGCAGCGGATGGCGCCGGCGATGCCGGTGGCAAGCGCCGGCTCGAGTTTGCGTGCCGCGCTGCCCAGCAGCCGCTCGGCGCTGAATCCCAGCGAGGCTTGCAGCTTCATGAGCGCAAGCAGTGCGTCCATATCCGCGGTTTCGGCGGCGACGACCAGCGTGGAGTTTTCTACGTACGCTGGTCTGTTGCCGGTGGATTGTTCCACGCGGTCAATGAATGCGGGGTATTCCTTGGCCGAAGTGGCCATCAGGCGGTGAAGTGCGCCCTGTCCCCAGGTGGTTTCGGCGGTCGGTGCGAGCATTCCCGCCGCGGCGTGGCTGGCTCCCAACCCAGGCGCCGGATCCACTAGCGTGATTTCGGCGCCGCGGGCGCGCAGTTCGAATGCCGTGGCAAGCCCGATGATTCCGGCGCCGACAATGACTATATGCACGAAGGCATTTCCTTCCTACGGCGGCATGACCCGCATCAGGTGTAGCGGTCGGCACATGGCCCTCTCAGCCCAATCGCTGTTGGGCTCCCGCGGAGTACTTGGATTATAAGCATGCCTCAGCTCACTTTGGCGAACTTCATGACTTCAACCTGTGCTTCTGCCTGTGTTTTACTCGTTGGCATGAGCGAATTCAGTGGTCCGGAGGATTTGTCTACCGATCATCGGCTGGCACAGGTTGTCATCGATGGCGAACGGCAACTGCTCTTGCCTGCCGTCCGCCGGGATCGGCAGGCATTATTGCGGCTGCTCCACGCAGATTTCGAAGAGGTTGGTGCCTCGGGCAGGTGCTATTCTCGCGCGCAGATTATCGAGCAGCTGTGCAATGAACCAGTCGTTGAATCGACTAGGGACGAAGTGCATGATCCGCGCGTGCGCAGGCTCAGCGATTCGCTGCTGATGCTGCGGTGGCGAACCAAGCCGGAGAACCTGAGCCAACGCACCTCGCTCTGGGTTCATTCGGCCCAAGGTTGGCAATTGCTCTTTCATCAAGGCACCGGTCAATCCGCGTCGTCCCAGATCAGCGGCCGGCGGCTCGGCGCCGCTGGGCAAACGACGGCATCTTTGCGTCCGCTTCGCCTAGCGGATGCACCGCAAGTCCTCGCGGCCTTCCTTTCGAGCCCGGATATGGCCCGGCAAGGCGAGGTGAGTACGCTTGCCGAGGCCGAAGCCTATGTCCGCATGTTGCTCGAGTTCCCGGCCCGGCAGGTTCCGTTGGCCGTCGTCGAGAATTCTGCGCTCGTTGGCCTGGTGTGCGGGACCATCGATGAGGCGAACCTGAGCGCCTGGGTCTGGTATTGGCTGCACGCGGAGCATCGGGGCCGCGGGTTGAGCAGCCGGGCGTTGGCCGCCCTCTCGGCGGAGTTATTCTCCAGCTACCGCTTGCAGCGACTGGAGTTGGGTTTGCGCGTGAACAATCCGGCGTCGAAGATAGTCGCCGAGCGTTGCGGGTTCATTCTCGAAGGACGCGAGCGCGGCAAGTTCCTGATCAATGGCCAGCGGATCGATGTGTTGAATTATGCGCGGTTGCCCACCGATCCCATCCCGCCGATCAGTCCGCTGGAGTTTCGCGCGGAGGCGGCGGGAGGCTGATTTTCTTCGGGGCCGCAGCGGAACGGAAAGAAAAAGAGTGGGACCGGTTACCCGGTCCCACTCTTTGCTGGTTCTAAGTTCTAGAACTCATTTGGAGGCGTCGGCGGTGTCGCCGGCGACCGACGGGTTGGCGCGGTGCCCGAGGTGTCGGGACCGTCCATCTTGCTGATGTCGATTTTCTCCAGTGTGCGAGCCGCAGCATCGCGGCCGCCAAGGCCGAAGGCCAGAGCCGCTGCCAGGGCCGCACCGATCACGATGGCGCCGAAGGCCATGTTGATAATCGAATCGGCCAGACCCATGTACTTCAGGCCCATCGCGATGAACAGTGCGATGGCCGTGTAGCGGATGATCTTCGAGGCGGTGGTATCGCCCATCAACCGACCGATCACACTTGCCAGCACGAAGCCGATGGCGATGATGACGCCACCGAAGATGACCTTGCCGCCCAATTCCAAGACCTCGTTGAGGATGTTGGTGATTGCCGGGAAGTTCAGCATGCTTGCTGCCATGACCGCGAAGAACAGGATAATTGCGATCTTCACGATGGTGGCGATGATTCCCGATGCGCTCTGCCCCTCGGGAACAACTCCCCAGCCCGCCACAACTCTGTCGGTCCCCACACCGCGCAGCGTTGATTCAAGCAGCTTGCCAACAAACTTGGCGATCAGGAAGCCCACGGCCAGAAGGATCAGGGCCATGATCACCTGTGGAATTGCGGTCAGGACGATCTGCAGCATCTCCTGCGCTGGTACCGAAATGGCCTCGATGCCCAAAACCTGCAGTGCGGAAATAGCCACGACCAGCAGGATCAGCGCAAACACGATATTTGCGATGACATCCACGATGGTCCGCTGCGTGCGCAGTGAGGTCTCGGGGTCGACTTCTTCGCCGTCGCCGGGAGTCAGTTTGCGAACGAGGGAACTGAAATCGACAGTTCCCAGACCGGTCTGGATCAGCTGCTTGATTACATTGGCGATCACGTAGCCAATGATGAAGATGAAGGCCGCACCGATGAGGTTAGGCAGGAAGCCCATGATTCCGGCGAGCAAGTCCTGCACCGGGGTCAGCACCTCGGTCAGCGAGAAGACCTGGAGAATAGCGATCAAGCCGAAGAGCCAAACGACCAGCGACGCGACCTTGCCTAGCGAATCACCGATCTGCTTGCCATCGGTGCCCTCCTTCTGGAGGAACTTAATCTTGGTGACGAGTTTGGCGACAGCCCATTTGACAACCTTGGCCACCAGCCAGGTGATGATGAGAATAACAAGCGCGATGGCAACTTTTTGCAGCATCGACGCCCAGTCAATGTTTCCTAGAACGTTCTGAGTTTGCATCTCTGCTCCTTCAACGTGGGGATAATTTAGACACTACGACGAGGATTTTTTGCTGACTAGGGCAAGGAGAGAACCGGCGGCCCTAGCGGATGACAAATACCGACATCGAAGAACTAATTCCGCACCTAAAGAGTGCAAATTCAACGGATAGAGCAGTAGATCACAAGATTTGATACGAAACCACTGTACTTGAAGATTTTGGTTTCGACCCCGGTCACAAGTTCGACTTTCCGGGCTTGACTTTGGATGACTCGCAAGTGTCTGAATTCCCGGTTACATGCATCCGGTTTCCCGTGCGGACGGGCGCACCAGGAATTCACCATCCCGGCTATGCCGGCACAACAGCTGGCATAGCCGGTCAAATTCAACGCATCCCTAGTACTGGCCCACGAAAATGGTGGCCGATCAGGAAACCGAGTCGGTGCCCTCGATGGTGCTGGTGACCTTGGACCCCAGCTCGACGGTGCGCGAGACCGTGCAGTATTTGTCGTGGGAGAGCTTCACAATGCGCTGGACCATTCCGGCTGCCTTGCGGCCTTCCACGGTATCGGGGAACTTCAGGTTGAAGGACATATCGATGTCTTCCATCTGGCTCGCGCCACCTGCTTCGACCTTGTAGCCGGTCGCGGTGACCTCGAATTTTTCGGGCTCCGCATGCCTGGTCGTCGCGGCATCGACGTCAATCGATGAGCACCCGGCAATCGCGGCCAGCAGCAGTTCGACCGGGGAGAGCAGGCCTTCGCCTTGGCCGAACTCGATGCTCGCACCGCTCTCGGTGCTGGTGGCCTGGTAGCGGCGCGAGGCCAGGCGTTCGATGGAGACTTCACGCAGGGAACGGGTATTTTCTGTCATGCGTCTATCGTTCCACGGGTCGCTCGCGGACCCTTGCATGACGCAGGGACACGCTAGGGCTTTTGGCGTCGGCACCGACAAGACCGGCTTGGTCCTCCGATTCGAATCCGCAACGCCGGAAAAATTCCAACCCAGCGATGTTTTGCGCGTTGAGCACCATTTCGATCTCCGCGCAGCTGGAAAGCGCAAAGGCCGCCAGGGCCCTGCCGATACCTTGTTGGCGATGCTCATGGTGGACCCATAGGAGCTCCACACGCCGTTCGTCCATGGCCATGAAACCCACGACCTGCGCGCCCAGGTGCGCTACGAAAATTTCTGCACGTTGCGCATAAACGGTTTCCAAGGTCGAGGCTACGGAGGTCAAATCCGCGGCCGAGAGGAAATCCAGGCGCCCTTCGACGGAGGATCGCCACACGTCCAGCAGTTCCGGAACTTCTTCGATGCCCGTCCATGGGCGGATGCGCAAGGAGTGCGCGGAGGACGGCTGGTTCATGTCGGGGCTCTGCGAATCCATTGCTACTCCTCCTGCGCAGGGTGCACAACGCACCCTACTGATTCGTAACCTAGTGCTTCCTGAACCCCGCGTTCAAGTGCTGATCGCAGTATTTCCCCGCTTGGCGCGCCGCCCTGAGGGTTCTTGCCACGTCCCGAAGCAAGCCTTCGGGTCGCCCAATACCGCTTCCCCGGCCCCGGCAGGACGCCATTGTTCCGGCACCGCTGATGTGACCTAGACAACGCAAGGTAAGTTCGACATCCTAGTCTTAGCATCAACGAACATTCGATTACGCGGTTTCACCACTGAAAACACGGTGATGAGCGGCCCGAGAACCGCCGAACCTTGGAGGAGAGCCCATGGCCGAGGCCTACATTATCGATGCGCTGCGCACACCGGTGGGGCGCCGCGGCAAGTCTCTGGCGGCCGTGCACCCGCTGGATCTCGCGGCCGCGCCGCTGGCGGAACTGGTGCGCCGCAACGGCATCGATTCGACGCAGTATGACGAGATCATCCTCGGCTGCATCGACCAGGTAGGACCAAACGCCATGGACATCGCCCGCAGCGCGTGGTTGGCTGCGGGCCTCTCGGAACAAGTTCCGGGAACCACCGTTGAGCGCCAGTGCGGCTCCGGCCAGCAGGCGGTGTCCTACGCGGCCCAAGCGGTGCTCAGCGGCACCAGCGATCTAGTGGTCGCCGGCGGCGTGCAATCGATGTCGAGCATTCCGCTGTCCTATTCCAATACGGCCGCCGCGCAGTTCGGCTTCCCCGACCCGTACACCGGCTCCGCGCGGTGGGCCCAGCGCTATGGGGACCAGGAGATCTCGCAGTTCCGCGGGGTGGAGATGATGGTCCAGAAGTGGGGGCTCACCCGTGCCCAGCTCGAAGATTTTTCCGTCGCTTCCCATGAAAAGGCCCTGCATGCCCAGGAGCAAGGCTACTTTGAGCGGGAGATCCTGCCGCTGGCCGAATTGCGCGCCGATGAGGGACCGCGCATACCGGACCGGGCGAAGATGGCCTCGCTGAAGCCGATTGTCGACGGCGGCCTGCACACCGCCGCCAGCGCCTCGCAGATGTCCGACGGCGCCGCCATGCTGCTGATCGCCTCCGAAGCCGCGGTCAAACGCTACGGGCTGAAGCCGCGTGCCCGGATCCACCACATCTCGGCCCGCGCCGCTGACCCGGTGATGATGCTCTCGGCACCGATCAACGCCACGCGGCACGCGCTGGCCCGCACCGGGATGGGCTTGGCGGACATGGACCTCATCGAAATCAACGAGGCCTTCGCCGCCGTGGTCCTCGCCTGGCAGCAGGAAACGCAGGCGGATATGGCTAAGGTCAACGTCAATGGCGGCGCCATTGCGCTCGGCCACCCCATCGGTGCCACCGGTGCCCGGTTGATGACCTCGCTGCTGCATGAGCTGGAACGCAGCGATACCCGTTGGGGTTTGCAGACCATGTGCGAAGGCGGCGGGCAGGCGAACGTCACCATCCTCGAACGGCTCTAAGCCCCGACCGGGCCAACGATTTCTCGATTAAGGATTCCCGCTCATGAACGATTCCCTGCCAGCAAGCGAAGAGCCGAACTCGAGGTCTGCCGCCCTCAAGGATTCGCATAACACCATCGGGGCACTGCTGCGCCGCGGCGCCGCGCGCAACCCCGAGGCCAGCGCCCTGCTCTTCGAAGAGCGCGAGTGGAGCTACCGCGAGCTTGAAAGCGCGGCGCGGCGCGTGGCCCGCCGGCTGCAGGAGGCGAACCTCCCGCCGGGTTCCCGGGTGGCCGCCTACGCGGCGAATTCCGATGCCTACGCGATCCTCTTCCTGGCCTGCGCCCTCGCCGGGCTGGTGCATGTGCCGGTGAACTTCGCGTTGAAAGGCGATGAGCTCAGCTACCTGTTGGAGGATTCGGGCGCGGTGCTGGTGGTAGCCGACGAACAGCGGCTCGCCCTGGTCGACCAGGTTCGCGCGCAGGGCCGGGCCCCGGCGGTGGAACGGGTATGGACGCTCTTGCCGGCCGGCACCGGGGAGCCCGCGATCTTGGAAACCGCGCTGGATCCCGGGGCGGCGCAGCTGCCGGCGGCGCAGGGCTCCGGGACCGAGCTGGTGCAGCTGCTGTATACCTCGGGCACTACCTCCGCGCCCAAGGGCGCGATGATGACCCACGCCGCGCTGCTGGCCCAGTATGTTTCCTCAATCATTGCCTTGGATTTCACCGCCGAGGACCGCCCGCTGATCGCGATGCCGCTGTACCACTCCGCGGCCATGCACGTGTTCCTGCTGCCCTATTTGTCTCTCGGGGCACGCGTCCGGCTGCAAGCCAGTCCCGATATCGCCGAGACCCTGGAAAGGGTCGAAGCCGAGGGCATCGGGTCGCTGTTCTTGGCCCCGACGGTGTGGGTGCCGCTGAGCAACCACCCGGACCTGGAAAGACGTGATCTCTCCTCGCTGGCCAAAGCCCAATACGGTGCCTCGATTATGCCGGTGACGGTTCTGGCGCGGCTGCGCTCACGCTACCCGAAGATCGGTTTCTACAACTGCTTCGGGCAATCCGAGCTGGGTCCGCTGTGTTCGGTGCTGCGCCCCGAGGAGCATGAGGCTCGTCCGGCCTCCTGCGGCCGTCCGGTGTTCTACGTCGAGGCCCGGGTGCTCAACGCCGCCGGTGAGCTAGCCGAGGCTGGCGAACCCGGCGAGATCCAATACCGCTCCCCGCAGGTGATGAGCGGCTACTGGAACAAGCCCGAAGCCACGGCGCAGGCCTTTGACGACGGCTGGTTCCGTTCCGGTGACCAGGTCACCGTCGATTCCCAGGGCTATATCCAGGTGGTGGATCGGATCAAGGACGTGATCAACACCGGCGGGGTGCTGGTCGCTCCGCGCGAGGTCGAGGACTGCATCTACGAACTCGAACAGGTAGCGGAGGTGGCCGTGCTCGGGATCGCCCACGAGCGTTGGATCGAAGCCATCACGGCGGTGGTGGTGCTCAAGGAAGGGGCCGAGCTGAGCGCCGAATCCGTGCGCAGCCACGTGAAAAGCCGGATCGCCGACTACAAGGTGCCCAAGCGCGTGGATTTTGTGGCGCAGCTGCCGCGCAACCAATCCGGGAAGCTGCTCAAACGCCAGTTGCGGGCCGAACGTGCCAGAATTGAAAGCGGACCGCGCGCATGAGCCAGCCCATCCCCATCACCACGGTGGAAACCAAGAATCAGGCAGCAACCGCGATCCGCGTGAAGACTCGGCCGGGAATCGTGCGCATAGTTTTCCAGCGTCCCGGGCAGGGCAATGCGCTGAATCTGGCGTTGGCGCGCGAGGCCTTGGCCGCGCTGCGCGCCGCGGAGGAAGATCCCGACGTGCAGGTGCTGACATTGACCGGCGAGGGCCGGTACTTCTGCGCCGGCGGCGACGTGTATTCCATGGCCGCGCTCGCTGCCCGGGACCGTCCGGCGTATCTGGCGCAGCTGGCCGGGGCGGCCCACGAGCTGGCACTGGCGATCGTGCGTTCCCGGTTGCTGGTGATCGCCGCGGTCAACGGCGCGGCGGCCGGCGCTGGATTGGGGCTGGTGCTTTGCGCCGACTGGGTGCTGCTCGACGAGTCCGCTCCGCTGGTGGCCGCCTATGCCTCCATCGGGCTGAGCCCGGACACCGGGGTCTCCTATTTCCTTCCCCGGCTTCTCGGCCATCAACGGGCAGTGGAGCTGACCCTGGGCGGGCGCAAGCTGGACGGTGAGCAGGCGGTCGACTGGAGGCTAGCCAACGAGGCGGTGTCCTCCGAAACCTTCGCGCCGCGTCTCGCGGAGCTCGAAGACGGCTTCGTGCGCGGCGCGGTGCAGGCGATCGGCCCCACCAAGTCCCTGCTCCGCGCCGGCGTCGCGGAGGAACTCGAAGCCCATCTACACGCCGAGGCTTCGAGCATTGCCCGCCTGTCGGAACACCCCGATTCGGTTCGGCTGGTCAACCGCTTCGCCGGCAAATAGCGCACGCGGGCCGGCGCAACGCTCAGCGGAGGCCGCCGGCTTGGAGATTGCGCAGGTAGGCCAGCGAGTCGGCGGCCAAGGCATTCTGGCTGCTGGCCAGCGGCCGCCAGATCGCTGCGGCCTCCGCGAGCGTGGGGTTGTGCGGGTTGAAGGACTTCACGCACAGCGGTCCGTCGTAGCCCGCGACGTCCAGAGCATGGACGAACCCGTGCCAATCGAAATGGTCAGCTCCCACGATTCCGCGGTCATTCGCGCTCAGCTGCACATGGATGATGTGCTCCGTGGCCCGGGCCACCGCGGCGGCAATGTCCTGCTCCTCGATATTCAGATGGTAGGTGTCCAGCCCCATGCCCAATCCGGGGCCCAGCAAGGGCTCTAGCGCGTCGAAGCACTGGTCGATAGTGTTCAGCAGCGAGGTTTCGTGACGGTTCAACGGTTCGATGGCCAGCGTGATGCCTCGCTCGGCGGCGTGCTCTACCAGTGGGGCCAACGCGGTGCGCAATTGCGCATAGGCCGCCCTGCGCTGCCCGTCGTCCAGCGCGAACAGCCGGCCCGTGGCGGTGTACAGCGGGCCGGCGACGGTGGTTGCGCCGAGCGAGGCCGCCGCGTTGATGCAGCCGCGGAGGTAGTCCTGCGTTGCCTCGACTTCTGCCCTCGGCACCCCGATGAGGTTGTGCCCCGCAGGCATCACTGCGGCAAGCAACGGGTGCAAACCCAGTTCGCCCAGCAGGTCCTTGGCCCGTTCTGGATCCCAGTCGCCGAGTTGTTCCAGTGGTAGCTCGATGGCATCGAACCCCAGCTGCGCCGCTTGGGTAGCCAAATGCGCCAAAGATTCATCGGTCAGCCTGGCGGTCCACACCCAGGTGCTCACCCCGAGTTTCCGTTGCATAACCCTCCGCCTCCTGAAATGGGCCGCCCGGTGCGACCGGCCTGTGCGTTGTCTGCCGTCGTACTTTCAGGTTACGCCCGGAAGAACGACGCGGATAGGGCGGCCATTGACTCTCAAAAACATCTGGGACTAGCCATCGGCAAATTCTCAATTCCACAATGGGCACTGACCCGCTCAACCGGGCCGGCTGATCCGTCTGGAGTTTCCGGGCTTCTTGGGTGAATTTTTTCATTCACAGCCGCTAGATCACTTCACCTGCCGAACACTTATTTACCGGTTGCCGGGGCACAGCGCCCTTGGTGCCTATTAGTGGTCTACGCGGTGTGAGTTCCGGTGGATGGATTGGGGTTCGGGTTCGGTGACTGAATGAAAAAATATTCGCCCTTGTTCCTGCGCCAAGTTCGTGGGTGATTCTCCGGTTGCAGCGCAACGGCAGCCCAGTCTGCAGGTGCTGGGACTGCTGGCCGGCGAGATGCTTTCCCGGAGGTTTTGACTGCCAACTTTATTTGGCGGTTAAATCGCGACACTAATTGGCGGTTCATGGAGCTCCAAGAGTGGAGCCCTCGTAGAACACCGCAACGCCGGAAACTCAATCACCAACGTTCGTACTTTTCAACGTGCTTGAAACGTCTTGCAACCCATAGTTTGTTGAGACAACACGGATAGGGTCAAACAGGCATCTAACCCAATACCATCTCCTGCAACGCGGCAAGCAACATGAAGAGGGCCACACCTGGCAGGTGCGGCCCCGTCATGTCTGGCAACTTCAGGTATTGGCGTAGGGTGCTGGACACTTATTCCAAAAGCTCTCCGACGCCACGAAGGTTTATTTCACCGAGGGTAACGATGTGCAGGTATTGTTCCGGTGCTTGCTGTTCAGCGGCGTCCCGACTGCAATATAGAGCCGTGGGCTGTGGATTCTCCATGATCCCGAAGATTGGATTCCCATCGGCGTCCTCATCGTACGATGACAAAGTAGTATGCGTCAGATACAAAACGCAGCCATCTACCAGGTCTATGCTTTCGGCACCCTGCACCTTTCGAGCTTCCCAGCTGACTTTAGTGTCTAGATACTTTTCCTGAATCGCAAAGCATTCACGTTCACTGGCCACGATCGCAATTATTGGCTCTATGTATTCAAGATCTGGAAATGGGCTGGGTTGTTTCCCATAGACGACGTAGACCATCAGATCTTCTGAATATTTCGAGCCAAGGCGAATCTTGATTTTTGTCAGGATGCTGCTTAGAGACGGCATGGAACCCCCTTCTGTACAGGAGCGTAGGCATCAGCATAGTAAGTCTTGCCTTTGTAGACAATAGTTCCGAGAGTACGGCCTGACCATGTGGTTTTTTTCGCAGATTTGCATGACAGTGCGTGATTTGTCTGCGTGAAGACAACAGGATAGTAAGTGCCGTTATATTTATCGCCCTTTATCTTTTGGGCTGGCTGGCTAATATCCGGGCCACCTTTGATCCACCAGGCTAATCGTTTAAATCGCGCCTGTGAAGAATGCTTGATCGAAGTGACTTTCGTGGTGCAATAGGTTGTGGATTTGAAGCCACCCGTACTATAGTTCCCAGATTTTCTGGTGTGAAAACCTGCGGCAACGATCTTGCAAGGCCCATAATTCACTTTTGCCATGGCACCCACATTGAATCCGGCTTTGTGTAGTTCGTCCATCTTATCCATCTTGGCTACTGCATCGGCAGGCGATTCCGCTTCGATGTAGTTCGATTCCGTAGGGGTTTTTTCGGGGAAGAAATCTTTCGTTGAAAGGGCGTATTCCGAGGACTGCTGCACCGTGTGGGTTTCGCTAACAGGAGTTTCAACAGCCTGCGCCATCCCCGGTAATGCAGCTACCAAAGACAACGCAAGGGGTAATGCTACAAAAGTAAAATTCATCGTTATGCCTGACGCTTGTAGTTTAAACTTTTGGTTCTGGACTCAATATTTTTATTATCTTCAATAGTGTAACTTCTCGCCTAAAGTTTTTACCACAATGCACCCTACAGCAGGCTGAAAGTTCATAGTCTTCGATAAGGGCTGATTCGAGGCATCGGTCACGTCCGACTTTGCGACCTATCGAAGAAATTAGAACGCTGACAGGCGAGATCACTATTGATCCAAGCCAGGTCATTGAATTTGAGTGCCAAGGCCGCGGGGTGTGCGGTCCCTAGGAGCTTTGGCCTTTCTGGTGCTCTTGACGGCCCTGATGGCAGGCTTCCTGAGCTGACGTCACCTCGACGCGAATGCTCTCCATCTCACGGTCGATGCGTTGGGCTTCGAGATTTTGGACCGTGCCCTCGCGTTTCTCGGCGCTCACATATATAGTCCCGCTTATGGGCGCCTAAAACCGCCACTTGGAGCTGCGATTTAGCCGTCAAACGAACCCAACAGTCACAACTTGTAAAGTGGCGGCTTTAATATCCCAAAAACGATCGTTATCTAGAGTCGGGGATCGATGACTTGCCTTGACCTGCGGTTTCGTGTCTTGGACTGTGTCCATGAGGCGACGATCGCTACCGCCTGTGTGGACACCCGAAGTCGTCGGTGCTTCCGTCCAAGTCCTCAAGGCGTGTTGCGCAACTCGATCTATCCAGCGCTGGTGGCCCGGTAAAGCTCGGCATCCGGCAAGAGCGCCCGCTGGGTCGCCCCAGCCGCCTCGACTTTGACCTTAAGGCTTATCGGCTTGACTCTGCCGTAACGTCAACTGGCATTGTAATATTTATGACTGAGAAAAACGGACCGGACATCGACCGGTCGATCTACCCAATGCCAATGTTTATCAACCTGGTTGTCAGCGACCTCACGGCTGGGGAAGCCTTCTACGCGTCCGCGGGTTTCGTGACGCTGGCGACTATCCCCGGGCCCGGCGGGGTGCCCTCCCTCGTTCACCTGCGTCGTGAGAAGTATCAGGACATCCTCATGACTCAGGGCACGGCGGCGCGCGGCACCGTATCGGCGTCCTTTGCCGCAGGTCAGATCGACCTCGACGAAGTCGCGGACTCTATCCGCGGCGCTGGCGGCAATGTCACCGGTCCGATCGATACGCCCTGGTTCACGACCGATGTCACCTTCTCAGATCCGGACGGCAACACCGTGACGCTGACTGCGCCGCGAATGGTCGACCAGACTGCGGCGCAGGCATGGGTGAACGATCAGATCACAGGGGACTTCGAGGCCCCCGAATCCGTCGTTCCTAACCCGAGCGAAAACTAACCAGGAGTACACCCATGCCGGAGTGGCCGATCAGAGACGTGTCGCAAGCGACAGGCGTCACAAGTAGAACCCTGCGACACTACGAACAGATCGGCCTGCTGCGACCTTCGCGGGTTGCTGAGAACGGGTACCGATTCTATGGGGACGCTGAGCTGTCGCGGCTCTACCGGATTCTGTCGCTGCGCTCATTGGAGCTTCCGCTCGCGACCATCCAAATTGCCCTCGACGACGATGCAACACTCGCCGAGGCAATCAGGTCTCATCTCGCCCTTTTGGAAGAGCGAAGAGACCGCACCAATCAACAGATTAATGCCGTCCGGCACACGCTGGAGGCGGTAACGAAAGGCCAGACTATGACTATCCAGGAAATCTTCGCCGGATTCGACCATGCCCAGCATGAGAGTGAAGTGCGTGAACGGTGGGGGGACGGCGCTTGGGAGCACAGCGTCAAGCGCCGCGACCAGATGAGCGCGGATCAACGTCGAACCGACGATGAGCGAAGCCTCGATATCAATGCCGCACTCCGCGATGCTGCGACTTCCGGAGGCAACCCTACTGGCGCGGAATTTCAAGCTCTGGTAGCTGCGCACCACCGCTGGGTGACTGAATACTGGGGAGGACGTGTCCCCGACCGCGATGCCTACACCGGGCTGTCGGAGCTTTATGTCGCAGATGCACGTTTCGCTGCAACTTACGGAGGACAGCGGAACGCTGAGGTCATCCGAGAGGCGATGCAGGCCTGGATCGCGACCAACCTCAAGTAGAGGACGCGACGGACGAGAAGCTTCCGCGTCGCCGTTGTCACTTTCGGAAGTAGGTTGCACAACTTTCAGCATCCGCATGCTCAGCCCTCGCGCGTCCGTCTCGAACGGACCGCCAGCGCTCTCACCCTCACAAACACCCAGAAAGGCTCCGATGACCCCTGGTACTCAGAGGATGAGGACGGGCCGTCGTCTCCGTCGATCGAGATTGGGCGGCTCGACCAAACCGCAGAATGTGTCCAGGTGCCCGAAGTCGCCGTGGACGCAGGCTGTCATGATGCGCCGCACGGAGGACTGATGTCTGTCCAGCGTGTGCTTTCCCCGTTCGATGGCGGGGAGTCATGGACGGTGCTGGGCGATGACGGGGCCCCGGTGGCTCCGATAGAACGGTACCTGGCGTACTTGACCCAGATTGAGCGGTCGCCCAACACGGTCAAGGCCTACGCCCACGATTTGAAGGACTGGTTTGAGTTCCTCAGTGGCCAGGCCCTGGACTGGCGTGAGGTGCGGTTGGAGAACGTCGCTGAGTTCGTCGCCTGGCTGCGCCGTCCGCTGACCCTGCGCGACGGGTCGGTTTCGATCCTGCCGACGGTGGAACACCACTGCACTGAAGCGACCGTCAATCGCAAGCTCTCCGCTCTCAACGCGTTCTATCAGCACGCCGCGCGCCACGGCATCGACCTCGGGAAGTTGCTGAAGACGTGGCAGCCGGCCGGAGGCCGCAGCTCGGGCTGGAAGCCGTTCTTGCATCACATCAGCAAGGGCACACCGCAGCCACGGCGCGCCATCGTGCTGAGCGCGCAGCGCAAACTCCCGCGCGTATTAACCGCCGCCGAGGTGCAGACGATCCTCAATGCTTGTGGCCATCTGCGGGACCGGTTCCTGTTCGCCGTGCTGTTTGACACCGGGATGCGGATCGGGGAGGCGCTGGGTCTACGACATGAGGACATCGCCGCGGCTGAGTCCCAGATCACGGTTCAGCGTCGGGTCAACGGCAACGGTGCACGCTCCAAGTCACGCAACCCGCGGACGGTGCCGGTGAGTGCAGAGTTGGTTCGGCTCTATTCCGACTATCTGTATCTGGAGTACGGCGATCTGGACTCCGACTACGTCTTTGTGAACCTGTGGGGTCGACCCCACGGTCACCCGCTGACCTACACAGCCGTTTACGACCTGGTCAAACGGCTGCGCCGACGTACAGGGATCGACTTCGATCCGCACTGGTACCGCCACACCGCGGCCACCCGGATGCTGCGTGACGGTGTGCCCATCGAGATCGTCTCCAAGCTGCTCGGCCACGCCGACATCACCACTACTGCCGCCGTCTACGGGCATCTGAGTGCCGAGGACGCCCGCCGGGCGCTGGAGGAATCGGGCTGGTTCACCGGCAGAGAGGTACAACTGTGAGCACACCCAGCCCGCTGATACCCGAACAACTACCGAGGACGGGGCGCGTTCGACGCCGAACGTCCCGTCAGTCGAGTAGTCGGGACACCGAGTACGGCCGGGATGTTTGGCGGCTGCGTGAGCTCGGCATCAAGGACAAGCGGCTCGCCCGCATCTCGTTCGAGGACATCCCACAGCTCTGGCTCAAGGCCTTGGCCAAACGATGGGCCCGCTGGCGCCTGGCCACGGGACTCGGAGTGGTCAGCGTCTCCTCGGGCACCCGGGCGGTCACCTCTTTCGGGCAGTTCCTCACCGCTGCGGCACCCTCCGTCCAGGGGCTGGGACAGCTGGACCGGGAGGCGCTGGAACGCTACCTCGCCCACCTGCACGCCCGATACTCGGGCACCGTGAAACACCGCATGCTAATCGGGCAGCTGAATCTGTTCTTCACCACCATCCGGCAACACGGCTGGGATGACTCTCTGCCCTCAGCGGTGATGTTCTACAGCGAGGACTTCCCCAAGGAAGCCATCCGGCAACCTCGCGCGCTGAGCGAAACCTTGATGACCCAACTGGAGAACCCGAACAACCTCGCCAAGTGGAACAACCCCAGCTACACGCTGATCACGCAGATCTTGATGGGGTGCGGGCTGCGCATCACCGACACCGTCCGCCTGCCGACCGATTGCATCGCCTACGACGGCGAGGGCGCGCCCTACCTTCGCTACCTCAACCACAAAATGAAACGCGAGGCCCTGGTGCCCATCGACGCCGACCTCGCCGACGCCATCACCGCGCAGCGACACCGCCTCCAAGAGGACTGGCCGGACGGGACGCCGGTGCTCTTCCCCCGCGTCACCCACAACGACAACGGCGAGGAGCCGGTCAGCGACGGCGTCTACCGCAAGGCCCTTCACCGCTGGCTCAAGCGCTGCGCCGTCCGTGACGAGCACGGCCAACCCGTTCGCGTCGTCCCGCACAGCTTCCGGCACACCCTGGGCACCAGGCTAATCAACCGAGACGTCCCCCAAGAAGTAGTCCGGCGAATTCTCGACCACGACTCCCACGTCATGACAGCCCACTACGCCCGGCTCAGCGACACCACGATCCGCCGGCACTGGGAAGCCGCGCGGAAGGTCAACATCAAGGGCGAAACCGTCACCCTCGACCCCGACGGACCATTGGCCGAGGCGGCCTGGGCCAAGCAACGGGTCGGGCGAGCGACCCAGGCCCTACCCAACGGCTTCTGCGGACTGCCAGTCCAGAAGTCCTGCCCGCACGCGAACGCGTGCCTGAGCTGCCCGATGTTCATCACCACCTCAGAGTTCCTGCCCGAGCACAGGCAACATCGTCACCAGGTCGTGCAGATCATCACCGCGGCCGAAGCCCGCGGCCAGCAACGACTGATCGAGATGAACCAGCAGGTCCTGGGGAACCTCGACCAGATCATCACCACATTGGAACGCGACCAAGACGGCGAGGCAGCACCTGATGCATGCCGATAACAGCCATCACCTGATCGCCGCCGCCCAGCAACGCCACGAGAACACGCGTGCCAAAGCCATCCAGGCTCTTCGCGACCTCGACCGCGAGGGCGGCGCGGTTACCTTTCAGATCGTCGCGCAAAAGGCGAAGGTCTCACGGTCCTGGCTCTACACCCAGCCCGATATCTGCATCGAGATTCGACGGCTCCGCGACCTACAGCACGGCTCGGATGGCTCACCCCTGCCCGCGCCCCAACGTTCCACAGAGGCATCCCTGCTACGCCGCCTCGAAGTTGCCAACGCGCGCGCCCGGGACCTCACCACCGAGAACCAGCAACTCCGGAAGCAACTGGAACACGCCCTAGGGCGACTACGGGCATCGACGGCGGAACGGTGACGAGGCCGAGCCGCTTGATAGACGGCTCAAGATAACTACGTCCACCAGGAAGACTTCCGATCCGCTGAGTCGCGTGCTGGACGTCATGTCCACGTCTGACCGGACTCTAGATAACGATCGTTTTCGGTGTGGCATCTACTGCGTCCTCACCGAGGATTCACAGCCGCCGCGCAACGACGAATCAAATCCTGATCTTCACCTTCATGCACGCTCGTATCTCCGCACCAGCGAGAACCATCGGAACTGACCGCAGTGAAGTGATTAAACCCTGGGCCTTGCCCACCGTGCCCAACAACTACTGGAGGTAGACCGCGCGTCATAAGTCCCAGCCCGTATCCAGCTTCCGGCGACATCGGATGATTCTGCGGAGCACCAACCAAATGGGTTTTCAACATTGCTTCAGGCAAAGCCGACCCCAGCTCATTTCGCATGATTAATGCAATACCGCGTGCAGCTTCATCGGGCGTGGCAGCGAAAGTTCCGGTGTACACCCATCCTGGGTGGTAATTGCGCAATTCTTCAGTGATCGCGGGATGGTTGCACTGTTCCCAATCATCAGGGCAATCAAAAGGGGAGGCTTGAATACCAAGAGGGCTAAAGATCAAGCTGTCGAGCACGTTGAAAAAAGGCTTCTGGTGGAAATCTTCGAGAGCTAAGCGTAAAAGTAGATACCCGATATTTGAATAGCGAAATACGCCGGGGTTTTGCACCTCTGCACGAGCGATAATGTCCTTTGAGTCCCAGGGTTCTGCGGCGTTTTCTACTGCTACTCGATAGTCTGGCCAAACAAAGTAATCATTGAGCCCGGAACGGTGTGAGTGAGCTGTCTTCGAACGACAGAGGCTTCAAATGCGCAGGTAGCCAGGCTAGGCGATCACCGATGTGTTGTTGCGGATTAAACGTCAAAAGAACGGCGGCGGCGGTGTAGGATTTCGCGATGCTGTAAATAGGGACCGTATGCTGCATGTCTCCATTCTGACACCCGGTACCGACAAGAGGAGAAGTGCCCAGCTGAATCGGCCTCCTAAACGATCGTATTCGGTGCGCATATTCGGCATTCTAAGATCAGGAAAAGATCGTTCCGATTCACTCCCTCCGAAAAATCAACGCGCCTCTGCACAGCGGTGTACTGCGCAAACGGCTGCCCCGAACTTTCCCGTAGAACGTTCCCCCTACTGGGACTGCACGAACCGCCATGTAGAGCTGCAACTTAACCGCCAAATAAAGTTATCAGTCACACCCCGAGGTTTTCATCTGACGCAACGAATCAGAACTCCCGGAAGTAGTGGCAAGTCATGGCAGGGTGCGGCGAGGATACCGGCGAGCGCTAGCCGCTAATAGTGAGCGTCGCGGTCCAGCGCGCCAACGCCTGGGCGAAAATCTCGGGCTGGTCAATATGCGCGTTGTGTCCGGCACGGTCCAGTTCGAGGAAGGAAGCGTTGGGGTAGCGGACCAGCAGCGCCTTGGCGTCCTCGAACCCGACGATATGGTCTTGCCTTCCACAGGCGATGAGCACCGGAATCTGCGAAATCCGCTCGCGGTCCACCGGCAACGTCTCCAGGAAGTAGCGGGTGGACAGATGCGCCATGGCGCGCAGGTCAGCGGCGAGCACTCCGGGCAGCACATGGCGCTCGAATTGTTCCCAGTTCGCGCGGGTCTGGATCACCGACATCTGCGCGTAGTGCCCGGCATTGACCGGACCCAGCTCCTCGAGCAGCAGTTCGTCTTCGTGCACCACGCTGCGCGCCGGCACCGTGCGTTCCTCGGCCGCCGGTCGGGTCACCGGCGCCAGCAGCACCATTCCGCGCACCTGGGATTCGAAGCGGTCTGCCATCTCCTGGGCGAGCAGGCCGCCGAGCGAATTGCCGATCAGCGCGAACGGGCGTGCCCCCAAGTGGCTTTGCAACAGCTTCTGGAGCCAGGCGGCGAATTCGGGCAGGCCGGCGCGGCCCGCCAAGGCTGGAGTCCCACCGAATCCGGGCAGGTCGATGTAGATGCGCTGCAGGGTGCCGGCAGTTTCCAACTGCTCATCGAGGGCGAAGAGGATCCGGTGGTCCACCCCGTTGCCGTGCACCAGGACCACCGGAAATCCGGTGCCGTAGACCGCGGCGATGCCCTCGGGCAGGGGTTGAGACGGCTGTTGCTCTCTCACGATGTTTCCTTGCGTTGGGTGGTTCTCGCCAATGGAGACGAGACTAATCGCTCGTGTCGCGCCGGGCAATGAACACGAACTGCCGCCCGGGCCTATCCGGGGCCTCCTGCACCGTCTCCACCGAGAATCCCGCGGCTTCCACCGTGCGCGTCAGCTCTTGGCGAGTGCGGTAGCGAAGTGTGGAATGCGAGACCAGTTCGGTGCCTTCCTGCTCGAAGCGAAAGGTCTCACGGAAGCTGAGCAACTCATCGGCGTAGTCCAGCACTTCGATCCAGGTGCTGACCGGCCCCAGCCGATCGATCAGGGTCGTTTCGCGGGTCAATTCCGGCGTCCAATTCAGCCAGGCACGCGCTTCGGGCCGCCGTGCCTCGAAAATCAGCCGCCCGCCAGGTTTCAGCAATTGCGCGATGCGCTCCAGGGTCTGCTGCCACTGGACATCGCCGGTGAAGACCATCGCGACGTTTGCGGTCATCACCGCCACGTCATAATCTCCTGCCGGCACATCATCCACCGTCCCATGCACCCATTGCACCAGCGGCGCCTGGGGCTTGGCTCCGGCCACCGCCAAGCTGCCGCCCGCAGGATCGACCCCGGTGACCTGCAGTCCGCGCGCGGCCAGTTGGCAGGCGAAGGTTCCGGTCCCGCAGCCCACGTCCAAGATCTTGCGCGCACCCAACGAGTCGATGATCTGCGCATAAGGCTCCAGATCGCTGCGGTCGGCATCAAGCGGGTCATAGAGCTCGGCGAGGCGCGCATCGGCGAAGCAAGCGTCGGCTTCAAGCTCCTGGCTCATAGGTCATTTCCCGCCGCGGGCAGGACACAGAATTCGTTGCCCGAGGGGTCCTGATAGACGCGCCAGGGCAGTTCGCCCCAATTCGGATGCAATTCCGTGCCACCGCGGCGCACGATCTCTCCGGCGAGCGCCGCGGCATCATCGGCGGCTTCCAAACGCACGTCCAGGTGCAGCCGGTTCTTTTCCGGTCCCTTGGCCAGCGGTTCGGGGCATATTTCCAGCACCGGCCCGCGATAGCTTGGATGGCGCAGCGTTCCGGGCCGGCCAAGCGCGGTCTGCTCCCAGCCGGTGAGCCAGGACCAGAAGGCGGCATCGCGACGCACATCGGAGGAATCCAGGGGCAGCGCGGCGATAGGTCCGGTATTGCTATAGCTTGCGCGGCCTTCCATGACGCAGAAGGCGTTGTCTTCAGGATCGCCCAGCACCACCCAAGGGACATCCTGCTGCCCGATATCCTTGGGACTCGCGCCCAAGGCGAGCGCGTGGGCGATCACCTGTTCTTGCTCCTGGCCACCGAGCAGGTCCAGATGCAGCCGGACCGGATCCCGCGGAGCTTCGGGAACACGTTGAAAGCACAGGTCGAGGGTCGGCCCGTCGGGGATGTGCAGGCGCGTTTCGAATCCGCTGGCATCCTCGTCCAGAAATTCGCAGCCTAGCAGCTCTTGCCAGAATCGACCGAGACGCTGCGGA
This sequence comes from Arthrobacter sp. MYb224, assembly GCF_002975455.1. Lineage (NCBI taxonomy): Bacteria > Bacillati > Actinomycetota > Actinomycetes > Micrococcales > Micrococcaceae > Arthrobacter > Arthrobacter sp. MYb224. Next base: position 87,736 of record NZ_PCPU01000003.1, read on the forward strand.
TCCACCGAGTCAAAAACGATGTTTTCCAGGTACATGCGCCCAGCCTACCGTGCGAGCAGTCGCTGGATCGTGCGCCCCGAAATCCACCGCGGGACCTGCTCCTGGTAGCGGCGATAGCGCTGGCCGAAGGCCCTTTCGAGCGCTGCTTCCTCGGCGGGAATCTGCACCCTGTCCAGCAGCAGCACAACTCCCGCGGCCGGAAGCAACGCCAGCGCGCTGCGCCGCCACAGGGCGTGCGCTACGAGCAACCCCGCCAGGCTCAGATACATCGGATTGCGAGTCAAGGCGTTCGCCGAGTCCGTCACCAGATCGTTCACCGAGTCCAAGGCCATCGGGTTGATGGTCGTTTGCCGGCGGCGGAAGGCCCGGAGGCTGGAGATATCCAGCGCCAAGCAGACCGGCAACAGCAATCCCGCGAATACTCGTGAGCGCGGCGAGCTGTGGCGATGGCGCGACAGGAGCGCCTGCAGCGCACCGGCGCCCAGCGCTAATACCGGCGGTGGAATGCGCAGCATCGACATGGCTCCTCTAATTCGCGGCTCCGTCTAATGCTTCGATGCTACGCTCCCGGCTAGAATTTCGCGCCCCTGCCCATCTCGTGAACAGGCACAAGCAAAGGTAGGATCGGCATAACCGGTCGGCCCAATATTTTCCAGGAGCATGCATGTCCTATCTAGTCGATTTCAAAGAGGTGAGCACCGCGGGTCTGGAAAGCTCACCGGTGGCCGATGCCCTCGCCGGATTGCGCGCCAATGAGGCCCGGTACCTGAAGAATAAGTTCGACCACGACCTCTTGCTCAGTGCCGCCCAAGACGTCCCCGAAATTGTCGACTGGGTGCACCGCATCCTCGCCGACGAACGCGACCTGCAGATCGCATCCCCGGTGCTGCAGGCGAGCCTCTTCGAAGCCGATGGCGCCAAACGCGCCTACCTCTTCTACGAATCCGGTCTCTCGATCAATGTGCTCTACTCCCTGGCACCCGGTGCGAAGCGTGCGGTGGGATTCAAGCTCTCCGAGGGGATGGAAGTGCCCGAGGAACTTGCCCAGCGCTTCAAGTTCGCCCGGCAGAAGTCGAAACTTGCCGGAACCATCCGCGGATCCTACTTCGTGCTCAAGGGCGAATACTAGCGGTCCGGCGGAGCTCCCTAGCCAGCTATCGGAATCAGCTCTAGGCTAAGAGCCACCGGGCCACGCTTCGGATCCAGAAGCGGCTCAACTCACCGCACCGACGAGGATATGAGCATGTCGAGTTCCAGCACCCCGACCTCCGATTCCACCGCATCTGGTTCGCCGCCGCGGATCCGGCGGCGGATCTTCGCTTGGGATCCCGGCCGCGACACCGTCATTGCCTTGGGCACGCTGCTGGCGTTCTGGGCCTGCTATTGGGCCGGCAGCGCGTTCGGCGGCGGGTTCTTGATTGTCGGCATCCTGCTTTTCGGCACACTCATTCCGGCGCTTACCGTGCTTAGGAAGCGTCGGGAAGGCTGGGCCGGGCTCGGCATAACCCGCAGATTCCTTCTCCGCTCCCTGATCATCGCCGCGCTCCTCGGGGCCGGCTCCGCCTACCAGCTCATCACCACTGCCGCCGCGCAGCAGGTCGAGCTCCTCCCCCACCTGCTAGCCAACCTGTTGGTGTTTTGGGAGCCCTTCTTCGTCTTCGGCTGGCTCTATCTACGCTGGGAACGCGCCTTCGGCTGGCTGCCGGCCATCGCGCTCACCGGCCTCGGTTTTGCCCTGCAGCATGTGGGATCGGTTCCGCTGCCGGTGGCGCTGAGCTTCGGATTGTTCGCCCTCGCCTTCGCGATCGTCTTCGCCTGCGTGCGTAACCTCGCGATCCTCTGGCCGCTGTTCTACCCCGTGGCCAGCGGCATCGGCACCCTGCAGTCGGGCTTGGCAATGGGCTGGGACGGTGTCGGCTCCGGCGCGTTCCTGCTAGCCGCGCAGGCAGTGATCCTCTTTTTCGTCGTCCGCGGCCTTCGCACAAAACTGACCTTCTAAATCCCAAGGAACCCTCCATGGAGCAATCCTCAGCGTTGGAAATCGTCAAGAACTATCATCGGGCCTGGACTTCGGGCGATGTCGAGCTGGCGAAGAGCTATGTCGCCGATGCCATCACCTGCCGGGCGCCGGGCCTCGATCTGGAGGGCAAACAGGCCTACCGGCAGTTCATCGCCGGGTTCGCGCCGCTGCTGACCAGTACCGCGCAGATCGCCGAATTCGCCGAGGGCAACCGCGTGGCGCTGTTCTACTACCCGCAGACCGCCAGCACCTCCTCCGCCGTGGCCGGCGAATGCTTTACCGTCTCCGACGGCCAGATCAGCGACAGCGTGCTGGTCTTTGACCGGATGTCCTATGCTCCGGCCGAGCCCCGCTAAGCCAGGAGCGGGATCTTGAACCACGCTAAGCAGGAGCTCATCGAGCGCATTCGCGAGAGATTAGCCGGCGAGCCGGTCCTGCGCGAGGTATCGATGTTCGGCGGCCACTCATTTATGGTCAACGAGAAACTACTGGTCGGCGCGCTCAAGGAAGGGGCGTTATTGGTTCATGTTGCCCCGGCGAACCACGCCGAGCTCTTGCTGAGCCCCGGAGCCGGCCAGGCGGAAATGGGCACCGGACGGAGCATGGGGCCGGGCTGGATCCAGGTGGACGCCGCGAGCCTCGAGAAGGACGATGCTTTGGCTTCGTGGCTGGGCACAGCCCTGGAATTCAACCGTGCGCTGACCGGTGGCGGCCGCTGAACCCGACGTTGGACTACTCTTGCGGTACGCTGCCCACCTGCTTGGCGGGCACTCCCACGACGATGGCCCCGGCCGGCACGTCTTTGGTCACCACCGCCCCGGCACCGACCACCGCGCCATCGCCGATGCGCACCCCGGGGAGCACCGTCACATTCGCGCCAAGCCAGACGCCGGCGCCAAGCACCACTCGCGCCGGGTGCATATCCGCGCGCCGGCTGGGCACGATGTCATGGTTCAACGTGGTGATCACCGCGTTATGCCCGATCAGCGAGCCCTCGCCGATCTCGATCCCGCCCTGGTCTTGGAATCTGGCGCCGCTGTTGACGAACACGTTCTCGCCGAAGTGGATATTCTTGCCGAAGTCGGCCGTAAATGGCGGGAACAGCTGGACGGATTCTGGCACCTCTCTCCCGGTCAGCTCGCCGAGCAGCGCACGGACCGCCGCGGGCGAGTGGTAGCTCCCGTTCAGCTGAGCGGCGATGCGCAACGCCTCCTGGCTCGCGGCGTGCATCGCCTGGTGATGCCCGGAACCTCCGGTGATGCTCTGGCCCGCGTTCAGGGCGGTTAATAGTTCCTCGAGTCCTGCAATGTTGCTCATGGTCTTACGCTAGCGCACCGCGCATGGACTTCGGCCACAATTTCCCTGCAAGCAATCTATGCTGGGTTGACCCCTTCGCCGTCAGGAGCCGCCCGTGTTGATCACCGATCCGAACGCACCGATTCCCGTTCAGTTGCGCAACGAGGAGTTCTTGCTGCGTCCGCTCACCGCCGAGGACGCCGCATTGGACTACGCGGCGGTGATGGAAACCCGCGAGTCCTTGCGGCTCTGGGAGCAGGACCCGTGGCCGGCCGATGACTTCAGCGTGGCGGAGAACCGCGAGGACCTCATCGAGCATGAGCGCTTCCACAAGGAGCATCGCGCCTTTACCTACACGATGCTCGATCCCAGCGAAACCGAGTGCCTGGGCTGCGTGTACGTCTACCCGCCCGGCGCCAAATTCCTGGCCAAATCAACTGTGAGCGCGGTGGGCCCCTGCGCCTGGGCGGAGCTGGAGGCGGTCATCTATTTCTGGGTTCGTGAATCGCGGCTGGAATCCGGGCTCGATGAACGCCTCTTGGCTGCGCTGCGCCAATGGTTCGCCGAGCAATGGCAGCTGCGCGACACCGTGTATGTCATCAGCGAGCCCTACGCGCATCAGCTGCAATTGATCGAGCGCAGCGACCTGGAACTGCGGTTCAGGGTGCGCGAGCCCGGGAAATCCGCGCCCTACCTCGCCTTCGGCTAGAGCCCTGCGCCGCCTTTGCGAAGGAGGAGGGTACCGGAGAGCTCGGTAATGCGTATGCGTATTTCGCAGGTGTTAAGCGGGGTTGAGATTCGTGCTTGTTTTTGGAATGGTGGCACCCACGTGCCCTGATCTTGGCATGTCCGCAACCGGAAGGAGAGCCTCGTGCTCACACTGACCGACCAGGCAGATACGATCGTTACCGCGATCGTCACCAACCAGTCCGAGGCAGCCGATGCCGGACTCCGAATCCATCAGTCCGAAGGTGCCGGAGCGCCGAACGAAGCAGCCTTCGCGGTGCAGATCGTTCCCGCACCGGAACCAGCCGACGTGGTAGTTCGCGGCGAAGGAAGCCCGGTTTACCTCGACGAGCTGATCACCGATGAGCTCGACGACAAGGTGCTCGACGCGGCCGTAGACGAGCAAGGCGCCGTCAGCTTCCAGATCCTCCCTAAAAGCTAACCTCGGTTCGCTCCTTAAGCTTCCCGCGAGGGTCGCCCAGCCGGGCGGCCCTCGCAGGCTTTTTGGGCATCAGCCCAGCGCTTCATCCGAATTCCCCGGTCGCAGAATTCGCAGATCCCGCAGATGCGGGAAACAATGGCATTATGCCTTTCGCCGATCAACTCATCGGTGCCGATGTCGCCGAACAGCTCGCCCATGAGATCCAGGCCGTCGTCCCGGAGCACCCCTTGCAATTCCTGCCGGCAGCCAGTGCCGCTCTGGCCGAGCTGAGCCTGCGCGAACGCGCCGATGCCCTGCGCGATGCCCTGCTGGCGGAATTCCCCGAAGACTACACGCGGCTGGCAACGGTCATTCGAGAAGCCAGCGAGCGTTCCGCGACCTTCACCGGTTGGATGATCTGGCCGGTGACCAGCGCGGTGGCGACCCGTGCGGTACGGGAGAATACCTCCGCGGCATTCAACGACGCTATGGCCCTGCTGGCCGCGCTCACAGGGAGATTGACCGCGGAGTTCGCCATTCGGACGCTGCTCATCCATGACCTGGACAAGGCCCTGGAGATCGCCGAAGAGTGGACCCGGTCCCCCGACGAGCACGTGCGCCGGCTGGCCAGCGAGGGCACCCGCCCCTATCTGCCCTGGGCGGTTCGCGTTCCGCAGCTCACCGCGACGCCCGGCCGCACCATCCCCATCCTCGATGCGCTGTACCGCGATGAAAGCCAGTATGTGCGTCGTTCCGTGGCGAACCACCTGAACGACCTGAGCCGCGATGCTCCGCAGCTGGTCACGCAGACCGCTCGCCGCTGGCTGCAAGCTCCCGAGAAAACCACACTGCCGCTGGTGAAGCACGGACTGCGTACCTTGATCAAGCGCGGAGATCCCCAGGCCCTGGCGGTCCTCGGCTTTGCTCCGGCGACGTTGGAGATCGACGGCCCGCGGCTCGGCCAGCAACAAGTTCCATGGGGTGGAAGCGTGGAATTCACCGCGGCCATCCGCAATGCCGGCGCCGAGCCGAGCGCGCTGGCCATCGACTACCTCGTCCACCATCTCAAGGCCAACGGGTCCACCAGCGCCAAGGTCTTCAAACTTGCCACGCGCACCTTGGCACCGGGCGAAAGCCTGGACATCGGCCGTTCCCATTCATTCCGGGCGATCACCACCCGCCGGTATTATCCCGGGCTTCATGGGATCGCATTGCAGATCAATGGGGTTCCCACGCACACCGTGCACTTTGAGCTGCTCGCCGAGCCTCCGGGCTGACATAGCGCGGCGAGCGGGGCACAATTTGGAATATGGATTCCAAAGAGATGCTCATCCAGCTGGCTACGCGGCCGCTGTCGGCCGCCCGAAATCTTCCACCGCTCGGCGCCGCGCAGCTCAACGCGCATCCTGCGGGACACCCGAATTCAATTGCCTGGCTGCTGTGGCATAGCGCCCGGGAACTCGATGTGCAACTAGCCGAGCTCAACGACCGGCGCCAGGTCTGGGAAGACTTCGGCGAGCGGTTTGAGCTCGGCGAGATCGGGATGGGCTTCGGCTACGGGCACAGCCCAGAGCAGGCGAGGAGCATTGTCGTCGAGGACCAGCAGCTGCTGCTCGACTACCTCGAGGCAACGCTCGCCGCGCTGAGCGGGTACGTCCGAACCTTGGGCGAAGCGCAGCTCGATGAGATCGTCGACCGCGCGTGGGAGCCGCCGGTGACCCGCGGGGTTCGGCTGCTCTCCATGCTCGACGATGCAATCCAGCATGTCGGACAGGCCGCCTACGCGGCCGGAACCCTGGCCTGATCGCTGAAGCCACGTCTGAGGCTGGCCGCTCCCCCAGGGGATCGGTCATCCTCGATCGGGAAGTTAGCCGTCCCGATCGAGGACTGCGCTCCAGCGCAAATTACCTTTCGCGACGGGCTACTTGACCCATTTGGCCAGTTCCGCCGCGGAAAGTTCTGCCAACCATATTTGCCATAGCGGGCCGAAGGTCACGCGGCGAACTCCGAGCGAGCCGAGCTCCGCGAGGTTCCCTGCGCCGTGGGCTTTGACCGGATGAGCGGTGACGTTGACCGGGATCTGCACCGCGTCGACAAAGCGCCGGACCTGTTCGGCGGTGCTCAGCCCCACGGGGTAGACCGCACGCGCGCCGGCCTGCTCCATCAGCTTCATCCGGGCGATCGCTTCTTCGGCGGGGTCCGCGAAGACGTCGGTGCCGAATTTCAACGCGTCGGTGCGCCCATTGATAACAAAGGAAACACCCGCCTCATCGGCGCTCTGGCGCGCGGCGGCGATGTAATCGGCATGTTCCTGGCGCTCGCGCACGCGCTTTGACTCGGAGTGCACCACATCCTCGATGTTCGCTCCGGCGGCGCCAGCATCGAGAAGCCGCCCGATAAGTTCCGCTGGTTCCAGTCCGTAGCCGGATTCAACATCGACGCTGACCGGGATGCTGACCGAATCCATAATGACTTGGCTGTGGCGCAAATAATCCTTGAAGTCCATCTTTTCGCCATCTGCGCTGCCCGTGGCATCCGCTACGGGGTGGCTTCCGATGGTGAGACCTTCAAATCCCGCACTGACCGCAACATTGGCGCTCCAGGTATCCCAAACCGTGGGAAGAACCAAAGTACGGCCGGAATCGTGCAGGTCGGTGAGCTGCTGGGCGAGCTGTGTGACATCAGACATGTGGGTTCTCCTTGGAGTCGCTGAACAAGGCTCAGCGTACCAGTGACCGTATCCGCACTCTAGGGTGGCTTCCAATCAGTGTTTTAATCCCCGCGAAGCCTCCCGAGCTCTTGTAATTTTCTCCACAGTAGGCAATCGTTCAACGTAGGAGAAAAGGAGAAAACGGTGGCGATGCGCTCGGGACGTAAGCATGATTGGGCAACGATCCCCAACGCCATCACGGTGCTCCGCTTCCTGCTGGTCATACCCATCTGCGGCTACCTGATCTCCGATACGCGGCCGGTGCTCACCGCCATCTTGCTGCTGGCCTTCGGCCTGAGCGATTGGATCGACGGTTTCATCGCACGCAAGTTCGGCCAGGTTTCCCGGCTCGGCATTCTGCTCGATCCCATCGCCGATCGCCTGGGCATCGTTGCCATCGCCATCGCCTTTGTGCTGAACGGATCGGTTCCGCTGTGGATCGGGTTGGCCATCTTCATCACCGATCTGGCCTTACTGTGCACCTACTTCTTCTTGCGCCTGTCTTCCCCGCCGGAATCAACATGGCTTGGAAAGATCAGAACAGGGATCATGATGCTGGGCTTGGCCTGTGTTGCGCTGGGGCGCATCGATCAGCTTTCGGTGCTCTTCACCCCGGGTGTCTACATTCTCGCCGCTGGCGCCCTGCTGCATCTGTTCGTCGGTTTCGGCTACCTGCGGATCATGCGAAACGTCGCCAAGGAACAGCGCAAGGCACCCTAGCCAGCAGGCTTCCGCGATTCGGCTTCCCTTGGAAGGAAGTTGCACGGCGATCCTGTCCCGCTCCGCCACTTATCCGGCGCTCGGTCAGTGGTCACTGCACTCATCGTTGCACGCCTCTGTCTCCCGTTCCCCGGTGAGCACGGCCAGCGGGGCGGCACAGCAGGCATCGCCCTTCCACGCTTCGACTCCTTCGCGGATGGCAAAGACGGCGATCACGAGTGCGGCGACCGAGTCGGCCCATGCCCACCCGAGCAGGCTGTTGAGCAGCAGGCCGGCGAGCAGGGCGGCGCTCAGGTAGGCGCAGATGAGGGTCTGCTTGGAATCTGCGACCGCGGAGGCGGACCCGAGCTCGCGGCCCGTGCGGCGCTCGAACCAGCTGAACAGCGGCATGACGATGAGGCTCAACCCGGCGATCGCGATACCCACCGGGGAGTGTTCCGGCTCGCGCAGCCCGGAGAGCGAAAGCACGGCATCCACCGAGACGTAGGCAGCCAAAGCGAAGAACGAGACCGCGATAACCCGCAGCGCGGTCTTCTCCCGGCGTCCGGGGTCGGGCGCGGCGAACTGCCAAGCCACCGCCGCGGCAGAGAGGACCTCGACGATCGAGTCCAGTCCGAAGCCGATCAGCGCCGCCGAGGAGGCGGCCGAACCGGCGATCAGCGCGATCACGGCCTCGATCACGTTCCAGGAGATCGTGATTGCCACGACGATCTTGATCCGCCGCCGCAGCACGTCCCTCCGTGCCAGCGTGAGCTCCGCGGCCATCACTGCACGGCACCCTTTGCGCAGCAGCCCGGGACCACACAGGCCGGATCCAGGCACGTCGCGCTTTCGTCCACGGCCAAGGTCACGTCCACGAGCGCGGTGAGCGCCGCGGCGAGGTGCGGGTCGGCGATCTCGTAGCGGGTTTGCCGGCCCTCGGGTTCGGCGACCACGATCCCGCAATCGCGCAGGCAGGCCAGGTGATTCGAGACGTTCGAGCGGGTCAATTCCAGGTCCCGCGAGAGCACCGCCGGGTAGCTCGCCCCACCGAGCAGGGTCATCAAGATGCGGGAGCGGGTCGGATCGGCCATGGCCCGGCCGAGCCGGTTCATGACATCCAGGCGAGAAGCAATAGTCAGCATACAATGACTATACAGCGCATACTGACCTATATGTCAGGGGCTCCAGATCAAGTGCCCGATCCCTTTGACATCGCCATGTGCCGCTCAACCGGCCCACTCGCTGCGCAACAAGCCATACACCCAGGAGTCGTATACCACGCCATCGACGATGCAGTCCTCGCGCAAGGTGCCTTCCAAGCGGAAGCCCAGTTTTTCGAGCACCCGAGCCGATGCGGCATTGCGGGTATCGACCTCGGATTGGATGCGATTGAGGTCGAAGGCGCCGAACGCCCAGCGCAGCAGGGCGTGCGCCGCTTCCGTCGCATAGCCGTTGCCCCAGGCGGCCTGGTTGAGGCAATATCCCAGAGAAGCGCTTCGAAATGCCGGATTCCAGCTGTTCAGCGTGCACCAGCCGATGAAAGCCTGGTCGGAGCGGCGTTCAATGGCCACGCGGGCACCGCTGCCTTCCTCCGCCATTTTCCTGCACCCCACCATGAATCGGGCGATCGACGCCCGGTCATCCCAGGGCGGCGAGTCCCAATAACGCAGCACCTGGACATCGCTTTGCAAGGCGAAAAGGTCCTCCGCGTCGGCATCCGTGAAGGGACGCAAGCGCAGGCGTTCGGTCTCCATGGTCGGGGTCGGCAGAATCATGAAATCATTCTGGCACAATCTCGAGAATCTCAACCCGGAGCCTGAGGTTGAAGTCGTGGATCGGCCCGGCTCGATTGGAATGCCTCCGCGAGGCCCGGACCGTGGGGATTCATGCGCTTGCAGAACCATGCAGACCGTCCAGAAAAGCCTTGGCCGCCGGCGAGAGGTTGAAGCCGCTCCACGCCAGGTACTCGATGCGCGTGGGCCCGTCGCTGATCGGGATGGCGCGGAAGTCGCCGCTGTCGGGGATCACCGCCGGGGAGAGGAGCGCGATGGCGAGGTTGCTGCGCACCAGGCCCAGCATGAGGTCGGTGCTCATCGCCTCGAACGCGACCTCACGACGGATCCCGGCCGCCGCGAAGGCAAGATCCGAGGGGGCTCGTCCGGTTGTGCCTACGGGGAAGTCCACAAACGTCTCCTCGGCCAGCTCCGTCAGCCGCAGTTCTCGCCGGCCGGCGAGCGCATGCTGAGCGGACACGACGGCGACGAGCCGTTCACGCGCCAGCACGCTGGCGTCGACCCCGCCGTGCGGTATCGCCCCGGGGAGCCCCAGCACGGCCACATCCATGCTTCCGTCGGCGATGGCTGCGATGAATTCGTCGCTGCCTCCGCCGCGCAGCCTGATCCCCACCGCTGGATGTGCACGGTGGAAAGCTCCAAGCACCGCGGGAATGTCGAGCGCAGTCACCGTCGGAATCACCCCGATGGTCAGCGTGCCGCGGATCTCGCCGGTCGCGGCGGCGGCAGCCGAGGCCGCGCGTTCGGCCGCGTCGAGGCTCAGCCTGGCCGAGACGAGGAACGCTTCGCCGGCGGCAGTGACTTCGACGCGGCGGCTGGTGCGGGCAAATAGGCTGAGACCCAGTTCGCGTTCCAGGGCCTTGATCTGGTGGCTGAGCGCGGACTGCACCACGTGGCAGCGCGCGGCGGCGCGGGTGAAGCTGCGTTCCTCGGCGACCGCGACCGCATAGCGCATCTGCTGAAGTTCCATGCATTCATGATTGCAGTTCATCGATGGCATGACAACAATGTGTTGGACTCATGATTCGGTGCGGCAGAAGATGAATATATGAACACAACGACGATCCCGCTGCCAGTTCCCGGCACCCTGCTGACCTCGCGCATCGGCTGGACGCTGCTGACGGCGATCGCCCCGGCCGTATGGGGCACGACCTACATCGTCACGACGCACTTGCTGCCCGAGGGGCATCCCTTCTTCGCAGCGCTGATGCGCTCGCTGCCCGCCGGGTTGCTCGCCCTGCTGATCGCCCGGCGGCTGCCGCGCGGGTCCTGGTGGTGGAAGTCCCTGGTTCTCGGCACGCTGAACATGGGCGCGTTCTTTCCGCTCTTGTTCCTCGCCGCCCAGCACCTGCCCGGCGGCATCGCCGCCACCTTGGGTGCGTCGCAGCCGATCGTGGTGGCGCTGCTCGCCGGAGCAATCCTGCACGAAAAGCTCTCCGCATGGCGGGTCATCTGGGGCCTCGGCGGCATGGCCGGGGTCGGCCTCGTGGTGCTCGGTCCCGACGCGGGCCTTGATCCCCTCGGCATCCTCGCGGGCCTAGCCGGGGCCGCCTCGATGGGCACCGGCGTCGTGCTCACGAAGAAATGGGGCAGGCCCGAGGGCGTCTCGGCGATCGGACTCGCCGGCTGGCAGCTCACCGCCGCCGGACTGCTGCTGCTCATCCCGGCCATGCTCTTCGACGGAATCCCGCCGGGCATCGATGGCCCGGCGGTCGCCGGATACCTGTGGCTGAGCCTGATCGGCGCGCTGTTGACCTACGGACTATGGTTCTCCGGCATCCGCCGGCTGCCGGTGACCGCGACCGCACTGCTCGGGCTGCTTTCCCCGCTGGTAGCCGCAACCCTCGGCGCGGCCATCGCCGCCGAGGTCCTCACCCCAGGCCAACTTTTCGGCTTCGCCGTCGCGCTCATCGCCATGGTCGCCGGTCAACTGGGCCCAACGAAGAAGAAAGCACGGTTCCCCGCATGAACATTGCAGTTCTCGGCGCCACCGGCATGGCCGGCAAAGCCATCGCCGCAGAAGCCCTCGACCGCGGACACCACGTCATCGCGCTCTCCCGAGGGCACCACGCCGCACCTCGCCACGACCGGCTGAGCACACTGGCCGTTGATGCAGCCGACACCGCAGCGTTGCACCCGGTGCTCGCCAAGGCCGACGCGGCGGTGCTCGCCATCCGGCTCGGCCCGGGCGAAGAGTCCCGATTGGCGCCGCTCACCCGAGGCGTTTTGGACGCCGCCGAGCAGCACGGCACTCGGGTGCTGATCGTCGGCGGCGCGGCACCGCTGCGCTCCCCGACGGATCCCGGCCGGCTCTTGATCGAAGACCCCGACTACGTGCCCGCTGCGTGGAAGCACGTCGCGCAGGCCAGCCTCGACCAGTTCAAAACCTGCCAGCGGCACCCCTACAGCGGATGGATCTATCTGAGCCCGCCGGCGATTCTCGAACCCGGCGAGCGCACGGGCGGTTATCGGCGCGGGCGGGGCACACTGCTCACCGATGCGCATGGCATCTCGCGGATCACCGCGGCCGACCTAGCCATCTCCGTGCTCGACGAACTCGAGAGCCCCGGCGGCGGCCAGCATTTCACCGTCGCGCAAGCCGCCTCCTGCTGATCCACTCTCCCGGGCAGCCCGGCGGAAATTCCGGAATGCGGCGCATCGGCACCATGTATAGTTTCAGGCATGTCGAGTCCCGAGTCAGACAAGTCGGGGACTGCCGGTCACCCCGCCAGTCCCCTGAACCGCTAAGCACCAGCGCCGCGCCCTGCGCGCACGCGTGCCTGACTTATCCGGGCCCCTGGCCGTGGTGACAAAAAGGAACCCCTTTTTGACCTCTCACCTCGGAGTCCTCGATGCCTTTTGCTCTCTACCTGCTTGCCCTGGCCGTTTTTGTCATGGGCACCTCAGAATTCATGCTCGCGGGCCTGCTGCCCGCTATCGCCACCGAACTTGACGTGCCCCTCGGCACTGCCGGGCTGCTGACCTCCGCCTTTGCGCTCGGCATGGTCATCGGCGCGCCGGTGATGGCCGCTTTCGCCCGGCGTTGGCCGCCGCGGCTCACGCTGCTGCTCTGCCTTCTCCTCTTTGCCGCAAGCCACGTCATCGGAGCGATAACGGCCCTGTTCTCGATTCTGCTCATCACCCGCGTGCTCGGCGCCCTCGCCAACGCCGGATTTCTCGCCGTCGCACTGAGCGCGGCCGGCACGCTCGTGCCGGAGAACCAGAAGGGGCGCGCGCTGTCGATCCTGCTCGCTGGAACCACGCTCGCAACCATCGCGGGCGTGCCCGCGGGGGCGCTGCTGGGCACGGCGATGGGCTGGCGCACCACATTCTGGGCGATCGCCGTCCTCTGCATTCCCGCAGCCATTGGCATCCTGCGCGGTCTCGGGCCAACTGCCGGGCAGCCCGCGGACGCTTCGGGCGCTCCGAGGCTGCGCGTGGAACTCGGCGAGCTAGCCACGCCGCGCCTGATTCTCGCCCTGGGACTCGGCGCCCTGGTCAACGGCGGCACCTTCGCCGCGTTCACCTTCCTGGCACCGGTAGTCACCGAACACGCGCAGCTGGCCGAAGGGTGGATACCCGTAGCCCTGGTGATCTTCGGCGGCGGGTCGTTCCTCGGCGTCACGCTCGCGGGGCGGCTCGCGGATCGGCATTCGGGGGCCGTGCTCGCCTTCGGCGGACCGCTGCTGCTTGCAGGCTGGGTTGCCTTGGCCTTGAGCGCATCCCATCCGGGCGCCCTGATAATCCTGCTGTTCGTGCAGGGAGCGCTGTCGTTCGGCGTGGGCAGCACCCTGATCACACAAGTGCTGTACGCGGCTTCGGGGGCGCCGACGATGGGTGGCTCGTACGCCACCGCGGCGCTGAACATCGGAGCCGCTGCCGGGCCCGCGCTGGGTGCATTCGGCCTGGCCACCGGGCTGGGCCTGCTCTCCCCCATCTGGGTGGCCTCCGCGCTGACGGCGATCGCGCTGCTGATCATGCCCTTGGCGGGGCGCACCCAGGCGAAGACTCCTGCGGACGCCAATTGCTGACGCTCTGCAGTTCGGTGCCTGCCGCAAATGCCCCGGGGCGCACAGCTCTGCAGCTCTTATTCAGCGGCCAATTCGAGGAGCCAGAGCAGCAATCATGCTGATGCGGTGACCGCAAGGAAATCTGCGTCGAGTCGCAAGCCTGGCCTTCCGGGGAAGGGACGAGCTGGATATTATCCAGATAAGGACTACGGATCGTGCGAATCGCGAATCCCGCTATTGTTCCGTGGCGAAAACATCGACGGTCAGCCATTCGATAACAGATGAGCATTGCACGCCAGGTCTGAAATCCATAGAATGAACATCAGTTCATTCTATGGAGGTGTTCGTGCGTGTAGCAGAACAGAATCGGGCCTTGCGCGAGACTACGCGCCAGGCGATCGAGCGCGCCGCCGTCCGCATTTTTGCACGGCATGGATTTGCTGCGTCGAGCATCCGGCACATCGCGGAAGAAGCTGGGCTCAGCATCGGATCCATCTACCGGCATTATGCGAGCAAGGAAGTCCTCTTCGACGACCTGCTCAAGCAAGCCGCGGCCGGCCTAGAAGCGGTCTCCGATACTCTTTCGGGCGACGGCGATCCGCTCGCCTTAGTGCGCGGTTTCACACATGACTTCCTCTCCGACCTTGCGGGAGATCAAGAGGCAGCCGAGTTCTATCTCGTGATCAACCAAGGATTCCTGAGCGACACCCCGGCAGGAACGGCGGCACGGCTCGCGACCGAACAGGGCTCTCTCTGGGAAGCCTTCGCCGAGCTCATCCGTCGGGGACAAACCTCCGGACAGTTCGCAGATGGCGATCCGGAGCAACTAACCGCCTATTATTTCGCAATGCTGTCGGGTATTGCGAACATGCGCCTGGTCATCCAGGACGCGTTGACCGACTCAGGCGCAGACGTTGTGCTTCGCCTACTAACTGGCGAGGGAAACCCATGATCGAGATCAAACGTGGCGACGAGCTTGGCGAGAACTCCCGCCGGGACATCACCGCGGTGCTAATCCACGGATTTGCCGACGACTTCAAGTACTTCTCGAAAGACCCGCAGGTTCTGGCGGACGCTTTCGAACACATGATCATCCTAGAGCGCTTCTATATTGCACTGGTCGATGGAGAACCTGCGGCGGTTGCGACCCTGACGGAAGGAGATCAGGAGTGCTTCAAGCCCAGCGGACGTGAATTTCGGCGTGCGTTGGGAAACTGGCACGGAGCAATCAGCTACTTTATCGTTCGGAGCCAGTTCCTCGGGGCCTACGCGGACGCACGGCCCGCTCTGGCCGAGATCGGCTTCGTGACCACCGTGCCACAACGTCAAGGCCAGGGCGTCGCAACCGCTCTGATGAAGCATTTGCTGCGGTTGCCTTACCAGGAATTCGTGCTCCGAGACATCAAGAATACGAACACCGCCGCGTTGGCGCTATACCGCAAGCTCGGATTCCGTGAATCGCACTCGCGCCCGGTGAAGTTTGCCAAGCGTGCCGGATTCTCGAACTATCTGTCGATGAGAATCCGGAGCTCAGAATAACGAGGAGAACAATGGACTTGACGGAACCACAGCTTTGCGACTTTTCAAGGTGCTACTCCATTGCCACTGTGCTCCGTAGTAATTGAATGGCCCGTTGGATCCTGCGTTGAACCCCCTGAGCTCGTCCCGGATTGAGCGTGCTCGCGATTTTTGGGGATACCGCTATTCCCGCACCGTGTAGCTGCTTGCGAAAAGTCAGCCGATCCCAGCAGAAACATTCAATAGCCACGGGCAGGGCAACGCGCCCGAGGCTGGCGCCCGCACCGGAATCAGACGCAGCTCAATGGCTTAACTAGATTGATCAATTTCATCAAGGTGCCCGCCGGTGCTTGTTCCCTCGCTAGCCGTTGCGCTCGGCCAGGCACGTGCCGAGCCGGAGCAATTCATCGAGGGAACCGGCGTTGCGTTCCATGCTCTGCTCATCCATGACGCCCATGTCCACCTCGTAGATGCCACGGTCCTGCAGGTTCAGCAGGATCGCGGTCCCGCCGCCGTCGTCGCCGATCATGAAGTAGCCGGGCAGGTAGGCCTGCACCTCGTAGTCGACGTTGCGTTGCACTACGCCCTCGGCCCCGAGGATGCTCAGGTTCCCTTCGGTGTACAGACCGTTGGAGATCCGAAGCAAATCCACATATTCCTCGGGCAGCGGACCGCCATACTCGCCCCGCTCGGTCTCCAGAACAGCGGGCGAGGCGGGCGGATGCAGGGTGAACTTCTCGCTCAGTGCCTCTCTTGAAAGCATGGTTCAACCATCCCACACGATGAATGCGTCGCGGTCGAGATAGTGCTGGAACGCCAGGAGCAGCTCCGCGGTTGTCGCGCCCGGTCGCTGCGCTAGGGCGTTGGCGACGATGCTTTGCACGTCATCGATCGCGAGGACATACTCGTAGTCGAGCGCGATCGCTTCGGCCGGCAGATCCATGGCGGCATCGGAGACGTCATCCACATCCCAGACCAGCACCGGCGCGGACTCCTCGAAGGACCGCCGGCCTGCGGAAGCATACAGGGCGTGCGTCCACGGCAGATCGCCCGCGGTCCGCAACACATCCCCCAGCAGCATTCTCATGGTTCTCAGCTTCCCTCGTTCAGACAGGCCAGTGGCGTGCGGCAGGATGCATGCACAGTTCCCAGGCAGGCGTTGGACGCAGAAAGGCAGAATTCCAGTTCATGGTTTCCACTTGGTGGCCACATGAGGACTTCACTCGCGGCTCGTCCTATTCCACAACTGATGGGTCAGTCCGCTGGAGGTGCCAATGGATTCGACGCTGAAGCGGTCTTCCAAGCCGGCCAGGTGATCCCAGATCCGGACACCGGAACCGAGCACGATCGGAACGATCACCACATGCAGGAAGTCGATGAGATCAGCCTGCAAGAACTGGCTCACGGTCGATGGTCCACCGCCAATCCGGACATCCAACCCGCCGGCCGCTTCCTGCGCCAGGCCAAGCGCTTGCTTCGGCGACGCATCGACGAAGTGGAAGCTGGTGCCGTTGGCGAATTCGAGTTTCTGGCGTGGATAGTGGGTCAGGATGTACACCGGGGTGAGGAAGGGCGGTTCGTCTCCCCACCACCCTTCCCAGCCGTCATCGGGCCATTCGCCCGTCTGCGGACCGAATTTACGGCGGCCCATGATCTCCGCCCCGATCCCCTGGCCCCACATGCTGAACATGGCCCGATCCACGGTCACCGGGTCATCGATGCCATGGATGCCGTGGATGACGCGTCCGTCGAATTTGCCGAAAAGCGCGCGGGCGTCACCGATCGGCTTCTCGAGCGTCACGTACTCACCTGCGGCATAGCCATCCGAGGAAACTAGCAAGTTATGTACCCGCGTCCGGACCATGGCAACTCCCTAAGCTCTTGAGATCTGGAATCACTTGAACCCTAGCGCAGAGCATTTTCGATCCGCAATCGGTTTGGCGGCCGAATATCTGGAGAGCGAGCTCCTTGACGGGCATGATGTTCTCAGCTCCACTGCTGCGATCCGGGAAAACGCCTCTCAGAATGCGGGTTTCTTGGCATTATTAGATCTTGATGCGGGCCCCTATCTCGTCGCCACACCTAACAATCACCGGTAAGTCCAACCAATCCCCCGCCACAGACACCCGGCTAGCAACCTTTGTTGACAGGCGATTGCTTGGCAACGTAGGTTGACAGCATGGAGTCAACACAGATCACCACGGTCGCGGCAGACACCAGCGACCCACGCTCCGGGCTTCGCGCTATCGCTTCCCTGCGTGCACTCACCGAGCGGCTCGAACTCGCGCAAGTTGAGGCGGCCCTGCGCTTGGGCATGAGCTGGCAGAACATTGCCGACGCACTCGGGGTCTCCCGCCAGGCAGCGCACAAGAAGTACGCGAAGAAGGTCGATCAGACTATCCCCGTAGCAAGGAGGGCCCATTGAGCAAGTTCAGCGACGCGGCAACTACATCGCACACGCTCTCGCTCGCCGCCATGGAGGAAGCCTCCCGCATCGGACAGCGCACCGCCGACATCGAGCATCTGCTTCTTGCACTCGTCCTCAGCGAGCAGAGCGCCGGACAGGTCCTGCGAAGCATGGGGATCACTCTTGAATCGGCAAGAGCTGCCGTCAACGAGCAGCATTCGGCACAACTCGCCTCGCTCGGCGTCAACAGCGGACTCCCGCCACAAGGGCGGATCGTCTTCCATGAAACCGGTGGCTACGAATGGAGCGACCGCGCGTTAGCCGTGATCAAACGCGCGAGCGGCGGCGGGCGTCGGGGAACTGCCGCTGACGTACTGGGTGAACTCATGACGGAGCCGAGCGGCATGATCGACCAAATACTACGGCGGCTAAATACGGCACCCGATCAGGTGATCGCGCTAATCGATGAAGCCCAGCACTTCACTGCCTTCAAGCCACGACACAGCATTCGGCCGGACCAACGTTCGGGAAGCATCGAGGCATTTATTCCCGCTGCCGTTGAACAGGTCTGGGATTTGCTCTACAGCCCGTCGCGGATACCTCAGTGGGAACCGACTATCAATGAAATCGCCGGCAACGATCCACTGGGACGCATCCATATTGGCGAACGCTGGAGCGCACGCACTCGCACGCAGCGGCCCGATGGCAAGCAGCTTCGAATTAAGCCTGAATTCCAGACCCAGGATGTCGAGCTTGTCGCATGCAGAGACGCAACATTGATCGAGTGGCAGTTCACCTTTCCAGAATCGGCGCGGGCCAACATCAAGCGAATACGTATTGAGTTGGAGCCTGCAGCTGGCGGCACCCAGCTTCATATCCACCTGCGCTGGGAACGCAATGCCAACCGCGTCGTTCACCCATGGATCGAACTGCTCCTTCGCCCGCTCGTTCGTTTCGGGATCTGGATGCAGCTGTCGCAACTGAGCGGTGGCATCGGCCGAGTTTTCCGCTAAGCGCTCCACTGCTCACAGCTCTGTGGTGCCTCTTCGCTGCCAGTCCAAGCGACAAACCAACTATCGGGCCCGTCCAGATTCCAGAGGCGAGGGAGACTAAATTCAAACGGGCCAGCGCCATGCCTGGATCGAATCGCCACCCCAGTCCCTCGACGAAAGGTTGGGCTTCGCGGCCTTGACGGGGCCCTCGTGCTCAGCGGCTCGGTGATGTTCAGCCGGCCAGGTGCCAGCACCGCTATGTACTTTTCCCGCTCAACCAGCAAGGCTGGGATCATGGAAAACTCTGCGATTCGAGAAATTTGTGCGCTGGCCGAGATCCACGGATTGACGCTGGATCCTTCGAGTATCACCATCAACGAACTAGGCTTGGATTTCCAGGTCGCCATCGGCACCACAAATTCCGGCGATTCCTGGGTACTGCGGATTCCACGTCGCCCCGATGTCACCGAACGCGCGGCGGTAGAAGGCCGGCTGCTCCACTGCCTAGCGCCGCACCTGGACGTAGCGATTCCCGATTGGAAAATCCATAGCGAGCAGTTGATCGCCTATCCGCTATTGCCCGGCGAACCGGGGCTCACCCTCGACGAGGCAGGGCAGCCACACTGGCATTTCGACCTGGAATCCCGGCACTACGCGCACTCCTTGGCGGATGTGATTGCGCAATTGCATGCGGTGGATCCACGGGTAGTTGCCGACAGCGGGATCGAGGTGTTCACTCCCGACTCCGTGCGCCAACGCAAGCGAGAGGACATCGCCACAGTCGTGAACGAATTTGAGGTAGCCCCAGATTTGCAGGACCGCTGGAACGCCTGGTTGGCCGATGACCGGTACTGGCCGCAGCACACCACCGTGACGCACGGAGAAATTTATCCCGCGCACCAACTGATGACCGGCGAGCGCATCGACAGCATACTGGACTGGACCACCGCGGCCATCGGCGACCCGGCCCGGGATTTCGTCTTCCACCAGGCAAGCGTTTCTCCGCAGGCGTTCGATGCCACCGTGGCCCGGTACGTAGCTCAAGGCGGGGTGGTTTCTCCGCTTTTGGCGGAGCACTGCGCCGAACTTTTCAGTACCGCCGCCGTTGATTACGGCCTCTTCGCGCTGCAGACCGGGGCCGACGAACATCTCAAGGCCGCAGCGGCCCAGCTCAATTCCTAGGCCGACTGCCCAGAGACTTTGCCGCCGCGCTGAGTACCGGACTTCGTCCATGGCTGTCCGGCCGACAAGTGCAATCTAGTCCGCTCGGATTCTTGTCTCGTGAGCGTTGCTCGCCTCGGCAAGTACGGTGAGCTCACCGCTGATTGGTTTCCACAGTGCCGCCCGGATAGCGGTGAGCTGCTCCAAATTCCGTGGAGTCAGCTCATCCAATGCACGAATGTAGTCCGGGACGATTTCTCGTGGCAACCGCAGGCCCATCGTCAGATGCGGAGTCCATCTCGACCCTCGACCATCCGGGTTCAGCGCGCTAATCTCGCGTGCAGCAGATTCCAGTTCTTCGGAGGTTTCAAGCAACCAGGCGACGGTTTGCTTTCGCTTCGTTCCGAAAACAACGGTGCCCACACGCTCCAGCCGTGCCGGGATCAGCGCAGGAAGCAACCGCGCAGAACATTGCGCAACCTCATCGGCCATTGCAGGTGAAAAGGTGATGGTGATATGCGGCGTCTGCTGTTGCACCGGAAACCCACACTCGGAAAGACGCGCGAACACCTCGCGGATCTGTTGCTCCTCGGCATCCGCCAATCGCAACAAGATGTTTTCTGGCGAGCTTCTCATCAGCGCTTCCTTATCCTGCACCTTATCCCTTGACGGCGACAGTTTACCGGTTGGGCTTCCCCACCATATCGCTCATGGAGCGGGTCGATGAAAAGGCAGAGGTATTCCCAATAACTCTCGTTGGCCGGGGTAAACAACAGAGTGCTTACTCCCTTGGCTTTGCCACAGCTTAGAGGCCTAGTGCTTGAGGCAGTTCAAGGGCTTCCCGGCGGTCCATATAATTGCGCGAATCCCGGATTGCAGTGCGGTACAGATCAGACCCAAGAATAGTCGGTTCAGCTTCGACGCCTGATTGTTGCCTTCGGGAATAGCGGCTTCACCATAATCAGACAAGGGGTATCTTCGCCCCACAGGTTGGTCTCCTCCAGAGCAAGAAAACCGCACTTTTCATAAAAGTGGCGCGTGCGTCGATATCCTTCATCCGGATGCGATGCTCCGAGCGTCTTCACTTCCAGCAGCTTGACCCCGTTGCCGAGCGCCTCGGCTTCAAGCGCCTCAACCATCGCACTGCCCACGCCGGATCCATGGAATTCACGATCAACAACTATCAGATGGATTTCCGCGACATGCGGAAAATGCCGGTCGACCAGCGTGAGTCCGATGACTTTCCCTGCGTTGTCCCGAACCGTCCAGGTTTCTTTGGTGCGCGCGGCGTCGATGTACTCCGCATTGGATTCAGGCTGCCCAAACCATTCGGGAACGGTTGACAACAATCGTGCGGTGTCTTCCGGGAGCTGGGCATCACGTCCCGCCGTCCAAGGTGCACTATTCATCTTCACAACCGCATCGACCTCTCGCAAAGCGCGCTAACCGTCCTATCCGAGCGTAGCCCAGCACGTCGATTGGCAGAGCGACAGTCATCCCTGATTTCGTGGTTCAAATATCTAGATACACGTTATACTTAGATACATGAACGACGATGAGGTGAAACCGGAATGGCCGTCAACGTGGACCCGCGCCGCACTGGGAACGGCTGTTCTCGCCAGTCTTGAGAATGGGCCGCTGCACGGGTACGGAATCGCGCAGGCAGTTAACGAACTTGGCTTCGGGCGCCCAAAAGGCGGATCCCTCTACCCGCTGCTCACCGGCCTGGAAAACGATGGCGCCGTGATCGCGCAATGGGAACAAGGGCAGAACGGCCCCGGAAAACGCAACTATGCACTGACTCCGCACGGGCAGACAAGGCTCCAAGAGGAACGCCGAGCCTGGCATGCTCTAGCCGAATCGCTAAGCGCGCCAAAACCAGCTACTGACAACGACTCGGACCGCGAAGGAAAGCAGCCATGACTCAGCATTCCCCTCAGCCACTCACCGAGCTTGATCTCACCGGGCTCATCGAAGAATTTCGTGCGGCCCGGGGAGCGGAAAGCGACGTTGAGTGGCTTCGAACCGTTGCAGGGCGCCTCATGCTCGACGACGTCAAGCTTTCTACCGCCAAAGAGGCACTCATCAAGCTTTTGCCGGTACTCAGAGATGCGCAGGAACCGGCGGAAGACCTGTTTGGGGATCCAAAGGTCTGGGCCAAGGATCAGCAGGAGCGCTGGCAGCAGTCCGGAACCCCTGCCTACGACCGGCACGAACTGCTCTCCACGGGGCAGTTCACGCAAGCCGTCTGCTTCAGCGCGACATTGATTGCGGTAGCAGTAACCATTGTTGCGCTGATCGACGATGGGTGGACAGCACCCTTGAGCTGGATGATGTTCGCCCTTCCCTTCTTTTTGGCAGCAGCAACCATAGGCCTAGTGCAGGTTTGGAATCTGGCGGTGCGCAAATTTACGCGCCCGATGGCGATGGTCTGGACCGCGGTGTCCTTAATCGTTGGCACTCTTGCCCTCAGCTCTCTCGCCATGCTCTTGCAAGGTTCGGCTGGGACAGGAAGCGTTCTTTGGTATCTGGCAGCGGTGCCGCCGTACGTGCTCATTCACTACGCAATCGGCGTCGTCCTGAAGCGCAAGCCAAAGACCACTACGCACCTCGCACCGGAAGCCACTGCAGTTTCTCAAGACGAATGGGTGGGCGAGCTCCAGGCGAATCTCCGGCTTCGTGGTGATCTCAGCGACCGGCGGATTCGCGTGATCGTGAACGAAACCCGCGCCTACGCCGCGGAGGCCGAGGCATCTCTGCAGGAGGAATTCGGTACTCCGGCCAGATATGCGGCCAGCTTCACACCGAATGAGCCCTATCGCGCACGCCGTGCAGCGTGGGCCTGGACTGCTGGCAGCGCGCTGATCGCGGCGCTCATCGCAGTTTCGATCCTCAACGCGCAATCATTCTTGACCTGGCAGACAACGATTTTCGCAGCATTGCTGGTCGGCACCCTCTGCTACGCAGTTCAGAGTTGGCGGGCGTCTTTCAAGAATCGGTAGCATCGAGCAATAATGCGGAGTTCGCGTCCGGCAGCGAAGCCCAGTTTTCGCCAATCCTGGCAGTTGCATGATTCCGCCACGGGCAACAGTGGAGCGGTCGCTGTGTTTGCCGATGGCAAATGGATAGGCTGGGTGGATGGCAACAGTTCTTCTCGTGCGGCACGGCCGCACCACAGCCAACGCCACGGGCCTGCTGGCCGGCCGGGCGTCCGGCGTCAACCTGGATCAGACCGGGATGGATCAGGCGGCACTGGCCGGAGAGCGGCTCGCCCAAGTGCCCTTAGCCGGGGTGGTCACGAGCCCGCTGGAACGCTGCCAGCAAACCGCACGCTACATTCTGGACCGCCAAGCCGGCGCTCCCTACGCGCCCACCGATCTTGATCTCACCGAATGCGACTACGGCCAGTGGCAAGGCCGCACGCTCAGCGAGCTGGCTGCCGAAGAGCTCTGGCCGGTGGTGCAGTCGCAACCCTCGGCAGTCACCTTTCCCGGCGGTGAATCCATGGCACTGATGCAGGCGCGATCGGTCGCGGCGATTCGACGCCACGATGCGGCCTTTGAAGCCGAGCACGGGCCAGAGGCCGTGTGGGTTGCGGTGAGCCACGGGGATATCATCAAGTCAGTTCTCGCCGACGCGCTCGGCATGCACCTTGACCTGTTCCAGCGCATTAACGTGGGCCCCGCCTCCATCTCGATCGTGCGCTACGGCGCCAGTCGGCCTAGCGTCTACGCAATGAACACCGATGCGGGTGATCTGTCGTGGCTGGCCAAAGGCCTCCACTCGGCAGATGCCCCGGTGGGCGGCGGCGCAGGGCAACAGACACCACGGACTTCAGGAGCCTAGAATATTTATATGCCTACACGTATTCACGAATTTTCCTGGCCCGATCGGGTCGTCGTTGGCGTCACCGGCCTTCCAGGGTCGCGTACGTTCTACCTGCAGGTGCGCGCGGGCAAGCAGCTTGTGAGCATCGTGCTGGAAAAGCAGCAGTCGGCCCAGCTCGCGGAGAATATCGATGACATTCTCGACCAGCTCCTCACCGTCGACGGCAACCCGTTCAGCATTCCCACCGGAACTCCCCCTGAACTTGTCGACAATGACCCGATTGAGGAGGACCAGGAGCAGTTCCGCGCCGGCGCAATGAGCCTGGGCTGGGACCCCTCCACGTCCCAGATCGTGATCGAGGCCCATCCCCTCGTCGAGGAAGATCCCGATGCGCAGCTCGGCGAAGAGTCGCTTCACCCCGACGAGGCTGAGGAGACCGAAATGCTGCGCGTCCGGATGCCGGTGGGCACCGCCCGCGCATTCGCCAAGCGCACCCGCGAGATCGTAGATGCCGGGCGTCCGATGTGCCTGCTGTGCGGCTATCCCGTGGACGCTGACGGACACACCTGCACCCTTCCCGAGGTCTAATGCAATCTCCTGAACTCATGGCCGCCGAGTTGGCGCTCACCGGCCGCATCACCACCGCGTCAAACGCCACCTTTCTTGGCAGCATCGGCGAGACGGTGGTCGTCTACAAGCCGATCGCCGGCGAAAGTCCGCTGTGGGATTTCCCCCAGGGAACGCTGGCCCACCGGGAGGTGGCCGCCTACCAGGTCTCGCAGGCCCTCGGCTGGGACGTGGTGCCCCGCACCTGGCTGCGCGATGGTCCGCTCGGCGTTGGCATGGTGCAGCTTTGGCAGGAGCCGGATCCCGCCCAAGACGCCGTGAACCTGATCGCGGCGGACCAGGTGCCGTCAACTGGTTGGAAACAGGTTCTCCAGGGACAAGATGAGAAAGGTCGAGCGGTCTCCCTCGTTCACGAAGACACCCCGGCGCTGCGACGCATGGCGGTGTTCGACGTCATCGTCAACAACGCCGACCGCAAAGGCGACCACATCCTCGCCCTGGCCAGCGGTCACCGGCACGGCGTGGACCACGGACTCACCTTTCACCGGGAGCACAAGCTGCGCACGGTGCTGTGGGGATGGCGCGGAGATAAGCTAACCGCCGAGGAAGAAGCGGGCATACACCGTGTCAGCGAAGGGCTGCACGGTGAACTGGGCCAAAGCCTGGCGGCGTTGCTCAGCGCCGAAGAACTCGCATCTCTCGCCGCGCGCTGCGCCAAGTTGCGCTCGGCAGGGCAGTTTCCGGCACCGAGCGGTGAGATGCCAGCGGTTCCCTGGCCGCTGTTCTAAGGGAATTACGAACACAATTTTCGCCGCTGGTTGGTTGTGCACAAAATCTGATTGCTGCACCAAGGTGGCAACCGCTCGGAAATGCGCATGACCGCCACGAACACTTGTTCATGGCGGCCATCGCAAAGGTTTAGCGTAGCTCAGGGACCACGGCATTGAACCTGAAATCACCACGTCGCCACACGAAACCACCGCCAGGCGTGCTCTGCCGGAAACCTGGCAGCTTCTCGAACGGGAAGACTACGGCAAGCCAATAACCCCCGATTTTTCCGGCTGCCTCTGTGCGGTCACCCGATTGCCCGCTGACATAACAGCCGACATGCTCGCCGCCAACACCGAACGCCCACGCCCAGCGGTCCAGAAAATGCCGTCATCGGTTCGGCATTCAAGCAGAGTTAATGCCTCGCTGTCGTTGCCTGCACCCACGCTGGTCTGGTGCAAGCTGAGGACGTCAACTGCGATGCCGTGAATCTCCAGTGCGGAAGTCAAAGCCTCAACCGGCCCAACACCATCATGCGTGCTGCTGTGTTGCTGCCCGGAAACGTCGAGAACAACCTCTACACGAGCGGCTCCCTCCATATCTACAACCTGATAGCTGTGCAACGCGAGGCGCTCGGCCGATGAGCCCTGATGCAGATAGACCTGCTGAAAAACACTCCACAGCCCGGCTGCACTAGCTTCGCTGCCGGTGGAGTCCGTATGCCGCTGCACGTGGCGGGCGAAGTCAATCTGCAGGCGCCGTGGCAGCTCAATCCCGTACTCAGCTTCGAGCAGATATGCGATTCCGCCCTTGCCCGATTGGGAGTTCACGCGTATTACGGCAGCATAATTTCGCCCTAAATCTGCCGGGTCGATCGGCAGGTAAGGGACGTTCCAGGGAATATCGTGTTCCGGACGCTGTTCGGCGCTTGCCTGAACGCGATGAGCGATAAACCCCTTTTTGATCGCATCCTGGTGGGTGCCGCTGAAGGCGGTGTGCACGAGGTCCCCGACGTAGGGTTGGCGCGGGTGCACCTCCAGACGATTGCAATACTCCACCGTTCGACGGATCTCATCGATGTCGGAAAAATCGATCATTGGGTCGATGCCTTGGGCATGGAGATTCAGCGCCAGAGTCGCGATGTCGACGTTTCCGGTGCGTTCGCCGTTTCCAAAGATGCACCCCTCGACGCGTTGAGCTCCGGCGAGGACCGCAAGCTCGGCGCAGGCGATCCCGGTACCGCGGTCATTATGCGGATGCACCGACAGGATGACGGAATCCCGGCGTGCAAGATTTTTGTGCATGTATTCGATCTGGTCGGCATACACGTTTGGAGTTGCGATTTCGACGGTGGCCGGAAGATTGAGAATCACCGGACGCTCAGGCCTCGCATCCCACAGCTCTGTCATGCTGTTGCAGATGTCGAGTACATAGTCCGGTTCGGTCAGATTAAAAACCTCTGGGGAAAATTCGAAGCGTACGTTCGGCATGTCCCCCGCAAATTCGAGCACATCACGTCCACCGGCCAAAATCAGTTCTTTGAGCGCTTCCCGCTCGTATCCGAGCACCAGGTTGCGCCACGTTGGGGCGGTCGCCGTATACATGTGGATCACGACCGGGTTGGAAATCCCCTTGAGCGAGGCAACCGTCCGCTCGATGAGCTCTCGTCGAGCTGGGGTGAATACGACGATCGTCACGTCATTCGGGGCGATGCCGGTTTCCGCGATCAGCCGCACGAAGTCGTAGTCGGTCTGTGATGCCGAAGGGTAGCCGACCTCGATCTCCTTGTAGCCCATGGCGACCATGAGCTCGAAGAAGCGGCGCTTGCGTGCCGGGTCCATCGGCTCAGCGAGCGCTTGGTTGCCATCGCGCAAGTCAACCGGAACCCACTGCGGAGCCTCGGTAAGCTGCTTCGACGGCCAGTCGCGTGCGGCCAGTGGCACGTCGACTCGAGAGTAGACGTTGGAGTAGCGGTGCGAGGGCATCTGTGAGTATCGCTGCTGGTTCCAGCTCGGTGCATTATCCGGCACGGAGCCTGCCGGAGTCGAGATATGGGGAAATGATGTCTTTGTCATTTTTGTTTCCTTCAGTCCAAGAATTGCGACCGGCACAGCATTCGCCTCCACGACGGGGAGCCGGTCTGGCTACGCCCCGCCGTGGCGGCGAAGTAGAAGGAAATTTTCGAAGAACATGGATAGACTGTAACACAACTCCTCAGACAAGCTGATGAGTTGGAAGGCGATTACGTGGCACAAGTGACTCGAACACCGTTGGCGGATCAGGCAGCGGATCTGCTACTCGAACGCATCCGGTCGGGCGAATGGGCGCTGGGAGAAAAACTCCCGGGCGAGACCACGCTTGCTCCCCAGCTCGGCGTCGGACGATCCACACTGCGCGAAGCCATTCGCCAGCTGGCAGGGCGCGGAGTACTGGCCTCCCGGCAGGGATCGGGTGTCTTCATCACAGCCCTGGATGTCTCGGAAGACTGGGATATCGTCTTGCGTCGCGCCGGCATCATCTCTGTCATCGAGGCACGCATCGCCATCGAAACGGAAGCCGCCTCGCTCGCAGCCGCACGCCGGACCCCGGCGGATGTCAGTTCGATCCGGAAGGCCCTCTCCGCCCGCGCCGAATACCGCGATGAAATCGAGAGCCACGTCGATGCCGACACCGCGTTCCACCGCGCGATCGTGGCCGCAGCGCACAATCCAATACTTCTGGATCTGTTCGACAGCTTCACCCCGCGGCTTCGCGAGGCGATGATCGAAATGCTGCGCATCCGCAAGACATTTGGGCACGCGACGGACCAGGACCTTCACGGTGGCCTCGCCGACGCGATCTTCGATAGAGACGCGGCCGCGGCCGCTCAGCGCAGCCGCGCTCACCTGATGTCGCTGCGAGACAGCCTCGCCTAGGCAAGTTCTAGCCGGCTCCTGCCAGAGAAGTATCGTTGGAAATGGTTCTCGCGGCGGCATCACCACGCCGGGTATAAAAGCCGTCCTCAGCCCGCGAACCTACAAGCACTTTTCAATGAATTTTTACAAGTTGAAGCTTAGCTCCACCGGGTTCTAGCACGGAGCAACCTCTCGCGAAATCGCATTCCGACAGAAATACTGTGGGCCAAATCTTCTCGACGGGCTCGCTCGACATAGGCGCAAGGCTTTCTGGGCGACAAGCCGTTGACGAGTGTCAGAGTCCACCTCGTCGGTCCGCTCCCTTGCCCGCACTCGTTCAGATCACGAGCCGGCAATTCTTTACGCCCGGATTCTCAGGAAGCAGCTGCTTCCCAAGAAACCGGCTTCACCCCATAGTTCAGCCTCCACCAGCGGCAAAAATCCCCCACTTCGCGGAGAAAGCGCGTGTACGCGTGAATCCGGCATCCCGATGAGAGGCTGCGAGCGTCTTCACTTCCAGGAAGCAGGCCCCGTGGTGGGCGGCGTCATCGATAACCCTGCGCATCGAGGTACCGAGGCCTGAACCGTGCACTGCTCGGCCGACAACGGTGAAACGCAGCTCGGCGTTGGATTCCGGTTGCCCGAACTACTGGGAAACCGTGACGAGCAGGAGCGCGACATCATTTGGCATGTGTCGATCGGGGCCTGCGACCCGCACTCCACCGTTCATGCCACCTTCAGCGGCGTGATCGAAGCTATCTGCTCCCCCGCAATGTCCTCTGCGCGATCGAGCTCGTAGTGGCTCTGCAGGTTGAGCCAGAACTCGGCCGATGTGCCGAAGTACTTCGCGAGCCGCAGCGCGGTGTCCGCCGAGATCCCACGCTTGCCGTGCACGATCTCGTTGATGCGCCGCGGCGGCACTCCGATCGACACAGCGAGCTTGTTCTGCGTGATCCCGAATCCCTCGATGAAGTCCTCCATGAGGACCTCGCCCGGGTGGATGGGCTGCATCTTCTCAGTGGTAGTCAACGATCTCCACCTCCTCTGGTCCGGCGTCTGTCCATTTGAAGCAGATCCGCCATTGGTCATTAACACGTATGCTGTGCTGGTCGACCCGGTCGCCTTTCAAGGCTTCGAGCCGATTGCCCGGCGGACTTCGCAAGTCACCCAGGTTCGTCGCTGACCCCACCTGGCGGAGCTTGCGCAGCGCCACCCGGAGTATCCGAGGATCAATGGACGGCACGCGCTCACGAAGCCACAGACGCTCGGTATCCTTGCTGCCAAACGATCTGATCACAGTTCCAGTATATAACGGAGCGCGTCAATAACGCTAGACGTTAAACATGAATACAGCCGCGTTCTGGGACGTACGCCATTGGAAAAGTGGGCACTAGCTGTAGCTCTCGCGGTCGGGCACAACGAAGCTGCACAGTGTATTCGCCTCACGGATGTCCTCGTCTGATTCTCCCCCGGAGATCTCGCTCAGCATGTCCAGCAGCGACTGGCCTGAGCTGCCCAGACGGAACAAAAAGAAGGCCCCCACCTCACTTGCGATTCGTTCCATTGGAACGCGGTGCTTCGTCTTTCCGCTGGTCGCGCAACGCGGTGGCTACGGCTACAAAGAAAGCGAATAACAATGCGATCCACAGGTTTTCAAGAACTTCTACCGGCGACCTACCCGATATCAGGCAATACGCTCCAATCAGCAGGCCCATGCCAAAAACGGAGATGCCGAGGTATAGCGCCACGCGTTGCATGGCAACCCGTGAAATTTTTCTCACTTGCGATACCTCCCACCTATAGATGTTTCTGAATACCTCGCTCAGGATAGGTGGCGTTTCTGAGCGGAGCAAATTGCCTCGCGATCACCTCAGCCACCCGTCTGAGGGTTGCAAGACGATTAGGCGGCGGTGGGGTGTCGGACCGCGAGGGTCACGGCCAGATCCTAGATGGTCTCGTATTCGATGGGGCCAACAGGCCCAATCCGGTCTAGCTGCGATGATCGCAATTCACTGAGTCTTCCTCGACGATTGTGCCCTCGGGATTGATCCGATTCATGCCTGCCGGATGGCGCTCAGTTCTTGGCATCAATTCATGGATAGAGCCTGCTACGCTGCCGCTGTGGATCATGGAACCGGGCTAGCGCGACTGCGTCACGATCGCCATGCCTCGGGCCCTCTTGCATGACACAATAGCCCGGCTCAAGTTTAATGATTCGCCCGACGTTTATGCCTACGAACAACACCATAATCGTTCGCCGCAGGCGGGCTCGACGATGCCGAAGAAGACCGAGCGCTTGCCAAGCTTAGATATTGAAGCGGAACTCCACCGCATTACGGTACGGAATAACCTCTGACTCTGAGCCATACTGTCCCTCATCGATAGACCTCTCGCCGGTGGCCAAGGAGCAGAATCCGGGTTCCGATATTTCTATCCCTCGTCGCTTCCTGCTCCGGGGCGAGACTGGCAGGCCGGGCCCTGTTGCTATTCGTGGAAACTGTTCCGATATTGGCTAGGAGACGTGCCAAGAGAAGCGCGGAAGTGGTCACGGAGCGTGAAGGCGCTTCCGAAACCGGCTTGCTCTGCGACCTGATCAATGGGGAGCGTTGTGGTCTCAAGGAGCGCTCTCGCGAGTTCGATTCGTTGTCGGGTGAGCCACTCCCCGACGCTTTGTCCGACTTCCGCGCGGAATCGTCGGGTGAAGGTCCGGCGACTCATTCCGGCGTGTTCGGCCAGCTCGGCGACGGGTAGCGGACGCTGAAGGTGTCGGAGTGCAAACGTTCGGGTCCCAGAGGTGCTCGAGTCGTCAGAATGGGGCACGGGTCTTTCCACGTACTGCGCCTGTCCACCGTCACGCCAGGGCGGAATGACGCAGCGTCGTGCAACATCGTTCGCAACCCGGCTGCCGTGGTCGATGCGGATCAGCTGCAGGCACAGGTCGATGCCGGCCGCGGCTCCGGCGGACGTGAAGATCCGTCCACTTTGCACATAGAGCACATCAACTTCTACCTCGATGGCCGGGTAGGAAGCGATGAAATGCTCAGTTCTCTTCCAATGCGTTGTGGCGCGACACCCTTCGAGTAGGCCCGCCGCAGCGAGCACATACGACGCCAGGCAAATGGCAACGATGCGCGCAGCGGGCGGGACGAGCGCGACGGCGGCAGCGAGGTCCTCTGGGAGCTGCTCCGGCCCAGTGATGTTCGCGTGGTGTTCCGCCGCGGGGATGACGATAGTGTCCGCGGTCGCGAGAACGGACGCGTCGTGCGTCACCGTGATCGTGAAGTCTGCGGCCGTGCGGACCGGGTGCCCATCTGGTGAGCAGGTGATCACCTCATACAGAGGCTCACCATTCTCGTCGAGCGCGGAACCGAACAGCCGCGTCGCGATACTCAGCTCGAAGGGAAGCACCCCTTGGGATGCGAGAACTACAACACGATGCATGGCCCAATCCTCCCACATAATGGCCAGCGGGCCACTCGTCAGGGCGATGCGAGGAGACCAGAATTGGAACCATGACAGATCACACCATGCAAGCGCTCACCCAGAACATTCTCGGCGGGCCAGAAGTACTCCACTTGACTGAACAGCCGCGCCCGACCCCTGGACCAGCCGAAGTCCTCGTCCGGGTCCGGGCGACGGGACTGAGCCCGACAGACTGGGTGCACCGGCGTATCCCCGGATTCCTCGGGGACGGATCGAAAGTGCTCGGCTGGGATGTGTCGGGCGTCGTCGAGGAGGTCGGCCTCGGTGTCTCCATCCACAAGGCGGGTGATGAGGTGTTCGGAATGCTCCCTTACCCGCAGGGGCACGGGGCCGCGGCCGAGTTCGTCGTTTCCCCTGCGCGGCACTTGACCCGGAAGCCCGCGAACATCGATCATGAAGCAGCTTCTGCCGTGCCACTCGCAGCGTTGACCGCGTGGCAGGCGCTCGTCAATGTCGCCGACGTGCAACCGGGACAGCGAGTTCTCATCCATGCGGCCGCTGGTGGAGTTGGTCACTTCGCCGTGCAGATCGCCAAAGCCAAGGGTGCATATGTGATCGGGACGGCGAGTTCCAAGAACCATGAACTGGTCACGTCGCTGGGAGCAGACGAAGTCATCGATTACACCAAAGATGACTTCTCGGCAGCCGCACAAGACATTGACGTAGTACTGGACACAATCGGCGGCGACTACGTTCCTCGCTCCCTGCGAACCCTCCGAGCCGGCGGCATCATCGTCTCCATCGCATTGAACACCACCACTGACCATTCTGCCGAAGCCAGCGCCATCGGTGCCCGCCACGAGATGATGCTCGTAGAAGGCGACCAGGCGGGCATGCAGGCGATCGCCGAACTCCTCCACGACGGGGCTGTCCGCCCCGTGATCGCAGCTACCTTCCCTCTGAGAGATGGGCACCGCGCCCACGAACTCGGCGAGAGCGGACACGTCGCAGGGAAAATCGTTCTGACCGTCTGAGTTCGGGCACGCGAGAGCGAAGCCAACCGTGTCTTCAACGGAGTCCGGTTAGCTTCGCTCTCGCCCCTGGTGTCCTTTGTCGCCAACCACAGGCTGCTCGAACGTTAGGCTCAACGAAACCGACCCCGAACTCCGATGGCCGCCGGATCGAGGGACGATTGCTAGGCCTCCGATGGGCCCACCATCGAAATCAACACGTTCGCGACGGCTGCGACAAGTCGGCTACAGCTTCAACGAAACTACACCGATCTCAAGAAGGATAAATTCATTCTAGTCAGGAGTTTTAGGCGTTGAAGCGGCACTCCACCACGTCGCCACGGTTGGCAAACGTCTGGGCTCAGGCCACCCGGACGCGCTGGTCGCCGACCACGAACTCGATTGCCAGCCCGCCACCGACTGCCTCGAGGTAGCTGCGGATCGTGCCGATCTTCGCGCTGTCGAGGTCGCCATGCTCGATCTTGGAGACTTGGCGCTGGCCCACGCCGATGCGCTCGGCGAGCTGGGCCTGGGTCAGGCCCGCCCCTTCGCGCAACTCGCGGAGGCGGTACGCACGCACCTCGGCGAGCATCCGCTCCTTGTGCGCTTCAACGAGCTCCCGGTCCACGGGGTGCTTGGCGACGAAGTCCTTCAGGGTCTTGGCCATCTCGATCGTTCTCCTCTCGATCTGCGCAGGTGCTCATCGAACAGTACGTCAGCCAGTGGAATGCTCCTCTTGTACAAACGCTACTAATCGCCAGCCTTGTCGCCCGCGATCAGCTCGATGTCTACACTCCAGACGCCAACAGTTTAGACCCTGCAAGATCTGCAGGCAATTATCCAGAACTTGTGCGTCAGACGTTGAAGCGGAATTCAACCCAGTTCGGGCACCGAACAACTTCTGCGCTCTGGTCAGAACAAATGATGATTGACCTCCATCCAACGGGGAAGTAGGCTCTCCGCGATGATGACAAGTCAGGCCCAAGTCGGACGCACCGGGAACGGCTCTCTGGTTGTTCCCTGATTCGTGTCCATCCTTGCGTGAGGTCAGCGGAGCTCACTCACGCCACCACCAGGAGAATCATGACAGCGCACTTCAATCACACGATCATCGCCTCAACGGACCCTGCCGATATGTCCAGGTTCTATCGAGACCTGCTCGAAGCGGACGACGCTCCGGCCTGGGGTCCGTTCGTCAACATCAAAATCGCCGATGGTGTCCTGCTGCAGTTCGCAAGCCCACCGATGGAGTTCCCGCCGCAGCACTACGCCTACCTGCTCGATGACGCGCATTTCGATCGCGCATACGCGAAGATCGTCGACCGACGGCAGGAGCACTGGGCCGACCCTCAACGATCCCGACCCGGAGAGATCAACAATGAGCACGGCGGTCGCGGCGTCTATCTGCTCGATCCCTCAGGCCACTACCTCGAGCTGATCACACGCCCCTACCTGTGAAATCCGCTCGCAGTTAGCGTCTATCAGCCACCGTCCCGCAAGCTCTCCGGAAGCCGGAAGTCACCCGGCTTCCGGAGCACGGTGTTCTAGACGTTGGAGCGGAACTCCACCACGTCGCCACAGATACCAACCTCTGTGCCGCTGTCTCGAAGTCGACCGACGTAACCTCTGAGAGCTACTCGACAAGAGGTAGGGAACGTACGAGAACCTAACCTTAACGGCATAGTGAAACTCCCATAGTTCTCTATGAACTCCAGGAGGCGCTCATTGTGGTTGGCCAAGGACACGGCTTTCAATTTCTTTCCGAACGTCTAGTTGTAAAGATCGTTGTAGTCATCGATGTTGGAACCATCCTCAAAATCGGCATGATCGTGATCGAGGACAGAACTGAGTAAAACGGTACGTTCGCTGCCGGTCCTTTTAGCGTTCATCCCCACCGCATTTCGGTGGTGTGGGAGATCAGAACGAACTTCACGAAAGCACGTCCAGAATCAGCCTCTGAAAAACTCCTCATGCAGCTTCCCTTGGACGTGGTCTGCGGTGCTGAGTAAAAGGGCACAGCGTCAGATATCTTCGGTACAGTGCTTTCATGGACGGACTTGTAAACGAGCGGCAGCTCGAAGTTTTGCGATGGATCTCCGATGGTTGCCCTGAAGGCAAGTGGCCCGAGGACGGATTCCCCTATAAGACCAGTGCCGCCGCATTGAAGTCCCGGGGACTCGTAACGATCACGCGTCACGGCAGTACTTGGACCGCCGCTGTTACCAAAGCGGGAACCCACTACCTTGAGCACGGCACCTACCCGCCTAGCGCGTCGCCTAAGGCCCCTACCGTTCCCGCCGTCCGAGCCCACCGCGCCGTAGCAGTCGATCTCGGCCTTGGCGACGGCGCGTCAGAGACGCTCGCACAAGCGAAGGCCCTCATCGCTCAACTCCGGGACTCAGAACGAATCACCGTCGCGGACCCAGTGGAGTCGACTCGCGCCCGTTACCGCCGCGTTCTCCACGCGTGCAGGGTCCATCATCTGGTACCGGAAGACCACGAATTACGCTTCACCGGACGCAGCTCAGGTGAGATCGTCATCATGCTCAGCACGGGCTCGTCTGCAGATTCTTCCGACTGGGATCGCATCAGAACGACTACGCGAAAGATCACGACAAACCTCGACGTGCTCCGCAAAGCATTAGAGACCACATCTATCCTCAAACCGGTCAGCGAACCCCTCCGGCCCCGAGCCATTGAGATAGTCCTTGATCTCGCCGAGCACCTACGCGCGCATGACTTCAAGCTAGGTGCGAACACCAAGCTCAAGACACCGAAGTTGTTCGTTCAAGACGACACCCGCCGCCGAAATCTCTACCTCACCGAGATCCTGAATGAGGTCCCCCACGTTACGACAGCAGCAGAGCAGCGCGAGCTTTTGCGTGCACCGTGGACGCGAATCCCGAAGTTCGACAGCTCGCCATCCGGCCGATTGCAACTCCATGTGGAACGAGACGGCACGCACGAGGTAAAGATCGACCGCCAAAACTATCGGTACGAACGCAACGGCGATACGTGGTCTGACGAGAAGAAGAAGCCCCTTGAACGTCAAGTCCGCGAAATCGCACGCGAGATCAAGAAAGGGGTGATCGATGACGACGACGCCCTCGAACGCCAGAAACAACGGCACGCCGAGGCGCACGAAGCACACCAACGCGAACAAGCTGCACAACTGCGCGCATGGGAGAACTTACGGGACCATGCCCGAGCGAAAGCGATCCTCGAACTCCGAGAAGCTACGTTTGCACGCGCGTTCGAGGCTTGGCAAGGAGCCCAAGAACTGCGGGCATTCGCGAAACAACTAGAGACAGAAGCCACGGCACAGGGACTGCTGGCGAACCGTCCGAAGTTGCGAGAATGGCTCGAATGGGCGCGTATTCGCGCAGACGACATTGATCCGCTTGCCAATCTCGAACACCTCGACGACGGTGTATTCGATGCCGAACCCTCAGCAGACGACCTTCGTCCCCACATGGAGGGCTGGGATCCTTTGCGTCATCGCAAGGACTACAGCGCCGGATATGGCAAACCAGAGCAGCAACAGGTGCACTTACCGCAACCGCGCGCCTGGCACATGGGTATGCGCGACAGACCAAGCTGGTGGCGTCACTAAACCGACGTTCCCAGCATGAAGCTGCGGGCCAATCCGAGATTGGGATGCTATGCCCTGGACATCAAGTACGGGGCAATGCGCTCGGCAGACAATGGACTACCAGTTTTGAACTGGTCTTCCACACGAGTTCCGACATAGCCCAACCTCCGACTTCCAGTAGCTACGTTGCCATCGTTAGCGATCGCGAGGATCAGAGTGTTCCGCTGAGCAGGTCGTACTGTGCACGGCGGAGGCCAAGAGCGCGAAGCCACCTGCGATGCCCAGAAGCATATATGGGAATCCGTTCGGGCAGCTATGGCAGGCGACCGCTGTCGCAAAAAAACAAGCGCGTCGCTCGATCCTGAGCACCGTGAACGGGGGCAAAGGAATCTCAGGTCAAGGTTGCTAGGCCATCGCCAATTATCCGAGCGCCGAATGTTTCGATGTCGTGTACGCGGTGTGGGCGGCGAGAACGGCTGTCACGGCAAGTACGGCTGCACTGAGCCCGATTACCGGCAAGTGATCCATCAGCACCATCGCAGCGATCGTGATCACCACCAGCACGGCTGCTGCGATGAAACGGGACCGTGCGAGGCGTCCGAAGCGGGACCGGAGGAACAACAGGTTCCCCGCCAGGTAAACGAGCGGACCTGCTGCCGTCACGAGAACGATGGCGGGCGTGAGGTGGTCATGCGAGATCCGAAGTTCGATGGACACGGCGACGAGGATCGCGCCCAGGACCATGAAGGAATGCGCGTAGGCATAGGCCGACCTTAGAGCACCCGTGGAAGAATCTCCGCCTTGCGTATCTGGCCCGGCGAGTGCGAAGTAGTTCCACCAGAGCACGAACAGCGACGCGAAGCCGACGACCATGCTCAACGCGAGTGACGGGGTGAGCTGCCCGTGGGAGACGATGCTGCCGCCCATGAGTAGGATGGATTCGCCGAGGGCGATGATGAAGACGAGACGGTTGCGCTCGGCCAGGTGCTCGGCGTCCGTGTCCCAATGGTGCATGGGGGCTGCACCGATACCAGGGATCCTATAGTGGGCCAGCGGGGCCGCGTAGTCGATGAGCACCGCGATCAACCAGAGCCCCAGCCGCCATTCGAGGGGAAGCGCCGCACCGAGGACCCAGAAGATGCCGGCCAAAAGTGTCCACAGCAACAGCATGCGGTAGTTGGCTGCGAGCTGGTGGCCGCGGTAGGCGATCATCATGAACACCGGACGAAGTATGCCCATGAACAGGTAGCACCCTACGAACAACCATGCTCCATCGCCGAAAGCGCTGGGGATGGCGATCGACATGCCCAGTGCGGCAAGCATCAGCACTCCGGAGAGCAGCTGCACCGGGGTGCGGCTCGGATCCAGCCAGTTCATCGCCCAGGCGGTGTAGTTCCACCCCCACCACACGGCGGCGAACACCACGATGGTCTGGGCAGCGCCCTCCCAGGAGAGATGCTCGATGAGCAGGTGCGAGAGCTGGATGATGGCGAAGACGTAGACCAAGTCGAAGAAGAGCTCGACGGGGCCAACCTCGGATCGGCGGTGCCCGGTGCGGGCGAGCGGGACGGTAGTCATGGTTGGCGATCCTCGTATATGCGTGTCGTATGGGGGTCTCGAAGGCGACAGCACCGATCGGGCGTACATCTGGCTGGACGCCCGATCGAGATGCAAGTGCCGGCTCTCAGCCTTCGCGGATTGTCATCTTCGCGAGCTTGTCGCCGTCGATGTCGAAGACGAACTTCGACCGGCCGTTGGCGTGGGTGGAGCGCCAGTCGCCGATGACCGCAATTGAACCACCTACGCTCTCGACTTTCTCGACGGTGAGCGTGCCGTGTGAACCGATGAACTCTTTGTCGCTCCAGGTTTTGATCTGATCGCGTCCAGTGAAGTCGCGGCCCCAATCGTCGACGGCTCCCTGCGGAGTGAAAGCGTCCAGGAAGGCTTGTTCGTCGTGGTTGTTAACCGCGGTGATAAACGCGGCCACTGGTTCGGGGATGGTCGGTGCTGCCATGAGATACTCCTCTTTTCGTGGGGTCGAGCTCAGCGAGTGGTGTAGCCGCCGTTGGCGAAGATCGTCTGGCCTGTGATCCACCAGCCTTCGGAGGCGAGGAAGCGGACGATCGGGGCGATGTCTTCGATCTTAGTGAGCTGGTTGCCCATGCCCTGGGACTTGTGGAACTCTACCCGCTCGGGGGTCTCCTGGCCGTAGAAGAACGGCGTGTCCATGGGGCCCGGTGCGATTGCGGTGACGGAGATGCCGCGGCCAGCGAATTCCTTGGCCGCAGCTCGGGTGAAGTGCTCGACCGGGGATTTGCCTCCGGCGTAGGTTGAGTAGCCGTCGGTGAAGGCAGCCAGCAAAGCCGTGACGATGGTGATGATCTTGCCACCGTCGGCGAGGTTCTTGCCGGCCTCCTGAATGAAAAAGTAGGCAGCCTTGGAATTGATGTCGAACATCGAGTCGTACTCGTCCTCGGTGGTCTCCATGATCGGCTTACGCAGCACCTTGCCGGATGTGTTCACCGCAATGTCAATCTTTCCCAGAGCCGCCTCCGCGTCAGCGAACAGGCGGGTCACGTTCGAGGGCACGGTGAGGTCTGCCTGGAAGATTGCCCCCTTGGCTCCAGCCGCTTTGACCGAAGCGAGTGTTTGCTCCGCGTCGGCGCGACTGGAGTCGGAGTTGTAGTGGATCGCGACGTTCGCGCCGCCCTCGGCCGCTTGGCGGGCGATCAACCCGCCGAGGTTCTTCGCGCCGCCCGCGATCAGAACGTTCTTGCCCTTGAGTGTGTGCTCAGCCATGATGTTCCCTCTGTATCGTCAGTATGCAACAGTATCATCCCGCTATATCAGCTAACATAGCATCATGACAGTAACGCCGACAAGCCATACACGGGAGCGATTGATTTTGGCGGCTGCCGACCTCATCGCTGCCGCCCCCGGGGAGGAGTTCTCGCTACGTGCGGTGTGCGAGACGGTCGGAGTGAAGATGCCGACGCTGTACCACTTCTTCGGCTCAAAGCAGGGTTTGATCGATGCGGTCATTAAACATGGTTTTGACCTGTATCTAGGCGAGAAGTCTTCGATGGAGTCGTCCGGGGACCCCATCCACGACATCCGCGTCGGATGGGACGCCCACGTCGCCTTCGGCCTGGCCAATCCCGGCTTCTACTCACTCATGTACGGCAAAGTTCAACCAGGCTACTCCCCTGAAGCGCAGTCGCGGCCAAGCGAAATCCTCCTCGGCCTCACGACGCGCGCAGCCACGCAGGGCCGGCTCGCCGTTCCTGCGCAGCAGGCTGCGGCACACATCCTCGTGACAAATATCGGTGTCACCCTGCGGCAGATCGCCTTGGCAGCGCCGGACCCTACCCTCTCTCAAGCTGTCCGTGAAGGTGCTATCTCAGCGATCACCGGTGCGGGAACACGAGCCGACAACCCGATCACCACCACCATCGAGCTCGCCGCAGCACAACCAGACGTCCTTGGCAGGGCAGAGACCCAGCTCCTCATCGAATGGCTCGGCGGGCTGAGCAGGGCGAACGAAAAGCGGCAGTAGGCCAGTGCGACGAACTTCGGAGAGAACTGCAGCCGTTCGGAGGGTAGCCAAGACATCTCCTCTCAAGCCAATTCTGCGCCCGTGGGCGGGACTCGCGTCCCCGTAAACAGAATGCTTAGTTCAAGGCGAGTCCGTCGTAGAAGTGCTCGATGCACCGATCATCGGGGACATGGAGTGTGGCTCTGTGCAGTCGTCCTTAGCAATCGCCAACGGGGCGCTCAGCCTCCTACACTTAGGGACCCCTGTGGATAGCTCACGCAAACTTTTTCCTGAGAGACGAAATCAACCGAATCGACCAGGTAACGACAGAATGCCGTTTAGCACCTGGAAACTCACCAGACATTAGATTGAAAAGCGGAACTCCACCGCGTTCCGGTACTTAACTGTGCGCGTTAAATTGCCGTCGACGCGAGACCCATGCAGACTTCGGACGAAGCTGCACCCGCGGCGAAGCCATTCAGCCCTCATGGTCGAAGCACGTGAGTCGAGGACTTTTGGGTTGCCCGGAACACGGTAAAGATCAGGACGGCCACAGCCAGAGCGCCGATTCCAAGATAGGGAAGCCTGATGGCATCCAGCCCGGCGGTCAGTACTGCACCGCCGCGCCCTCCGGCGGCGGCGATGTTGAACGCGGAGCTGTTGACAGCGAGGGCCAGCCCGGGCGCGATTCCATCGGCACTGGTAGCGATCCAGGTGTTCAGAGGCGGGAAGGTGGAAAATACGTGGCACCGACCGGACTGGCACTGACAAATCCTGCGACGAGCAATGAGAGTCCCGTGCCGGTGAGCGTGATCATGTGAGCACGGTTCAGCTCTCGATCCGCAACCGCCCACCCACGGCGTTCCCTGCCAGACACGCAGCACCGTAGATCAGCAGCAGCGGTGCGACAGCGCAGCCTTCTGCGCTGTTACCGTGGGAGCAGGCTGCATCATCTGCGTGGCTGGCTTCACTGCAGTTGCCGGCGCATCCGTCGGACCGTGCTTAATCGGTGTCAGCTAATCACGAGAAACGAACAAGCAAATGGCAACGATTCGGAATAAGCCGTCCACCGCAAGGAAGAGCGCCGTCGTGGTGTTTCTCTTCCTCGCAGTGTCCGCGATCAACCTGCCTCGCGTCCCTCAGCTCGTCGACTACACTGTGGGCGGCTGGGCCGTCGGTGGAGCGCTGCTGCTGACGGCACTTGTGCTTGCGATCAGCAGTTATCGAGCCCACACGAAGGCCAGCGCTTCGAGACCCGGGGGCGTTTAGCTAAGCAGGTTTAGACGTTGGAGCGGAACTCCACCACGTCGCTGCACGAAGCAACCTCATGCTCAACGAGGCAGACGATTCTCATCTTCATCGTCAGGCGTAATGATCATTCCCTCGTGTGTCACTGTCGCTCCGAGCATCCTTCCCCACTTGTCGAGGAACACCACATCAACATCGCCCAGCTCTGTCCATTGTTCCGAGCTCGCAGATTCAGGGAAGAAACACCCAAAACGGTCAATGGCTCGGATGATTTCTCGGTCATAGACAAACCTTCGCTTCACCACCGTCGGACGTGGCCGAAAATAGTATCCGTTCCCAGACTCGACGCCCACCGTTCTAATTGATTTCAGGTGAGCCAATGCCGCAAGCAACGGGTGGCCGTCGTCCCCGTTGTTGAAGGCGAATTCTATGTGAGCAGTGTTCGGTCGAAGTGAGTGCATCCACTCCGACTGTGCAGCGCGCGAAATGTATTTCCCATACCCAGAAACCATGTTCTTCCCTCTCGAAAACCTGTGGGTTACTGCACCACACAGTATCGCTGAATCCAGTCAGCTCGGCATGAATGCTCGCTGACCTCTCAGCCTAACGAAAGAGGGCTGGAACCGCACCGAAGTGCAGATCCAGCCCTCTCGCTGCAAAACCAATAGAGTTAAGAGCGAAACGAGATTAGACGTTGAAGCGGAACTCCACCGAGTTCCGGTACATACCAGCCTCTCAACAGTCACCACGCGCGACCGCGCAGGTCAACCTCACCGCCGGGCCAGGAAGCAAGTCGTCGTTCAATGGGCAGGAGGACGAGCGGCTGCCCTAACTGGTCGAAAACTGACTGCCCGGCGCGGCCGATCGAACGCTTTGCAGCAGAGATCCGAGTCCATCCGCATGAAGTGTAGATCCGAACGCAGGCCGTGCTCCTCGCTGGCACGGGAAGCAAGATCCACGACTCCGCACTTCGACCAATGCTCAGCGGTAAATGGCGATTGGTTTGATCACCAAGACGGGCCCTTGCACGACGGACTCACTCGCCTCGACCTCGACTCCCAGCCCTTTCGCGGGCTCCACGAAATGCTGCACCGCGTCCTTCAACGTGTCGATCTCGAGAGGCGTCGGTGAGACATCCTTCGTTAGCCGAAGCACTGGGTATTCCTCTCCGGCTTCGACGATCTGAACAACTTGACCGACGATTCCGAAGGTCCCACCCAGCTGGCCCATACGTCCGATCAGCCATTTCTTTGAAACGGAGAGAAGAACCGAGGGCCCTGGCTGCCCCACAGGGGTCGCCAATAGCGGGACCTCGTCGTCATCATCCGACGCGTCGCCGAGGAGCTGTCGAATGCTTTTTGATGAGTTGGCGGTTGTTTTCAGCTCTTCACCCTTTTGGGAGAAAAGATTGCCATCTCGCGTTGCCTGGTCAGCGAACCAGAGGAACAATCGCAAAACCGTCTGGAGTGGTCCTTGCGACAGCTCCGCTCTAAACTCGATCGTGTCGCCCGGCTCTACGCCTTCGAGAGCGCCTTCGCCCCAGCCATCGAACGCGCCAACCGCTTTCTTCTCGTGCAGAAGCTGATACCACGCGTCAAAGATGGAAAAACGAGTCCGCGTACGAACCATCTCCTCTTCGATCTCAGAAGATGCCTTCTTGCTCGCACCGACCCCTAAATCGACTACTGGAATCTTGACCTCGCCACTAAACCCACCTTCCCTTGCGGTGGTGGTTCTAGAAACGATCTCGTCAACTTTTCCCGATTCCAGAGCCGAAAGGGAGTTGATCGCGACCTCGTCGTTCAGATAGAAGAAGTCACGGTGCAGTCGATTTTTGGGTGATTGATAGATAGCCATAACTATTTGTTCCCTACTCCCAGAGGTTAAAACGAAACACGACTAGACATTAAATCTAAACTCCACCACGTCGCCGCAGCTAACAACCTCAGCGGACACTGGTCCGCGTGTCGCTGGCCTGATCGCGAGATAACCAGCGGCGAAGCACGTCGATCCACTCGTCGAAGGCGTCGAGGTGCGCATCATGGCTGCCGCCAGAGAGATCGACTCTGACCGTCTCGGGCCTGCGCCGGATCAGCTCGTCCTTGTCGGCATCGCTGAACATCCCGTGCTTGGCGAAAATCGCGAGCGTCGGAACCTGCAGAGCTTCCCACTCGTCCCAGCGCGGTTCATGCACAGCCTCGATCGTGCGTTGCATGACCGCGGCGTCGAAACGCGGGACGAGCCCATCATCCGTCGACTGGAGATCCGCTACCCAGGCATCAACGATCGCGTCATCACCGAGGAACTCGCGGGCAGCGGCCTCGTCCCGGAACGGAACCGGCCAGGACGCGAAGTACGCGCCGAGACCAGCAGCCTCGCGCGGATCGTCACTCCCCGACACATGACCTTCGAGCATCACGAGCCCCTCGACCAGGTCTGGGCGCGCTGCTGCTGCGAGAAAAGCAGTGTGTGGGCTCCCATCGACTGCCCGACGAGCGTCGCTCGACTCCCTGGGGCGAGCTCCTCGATCGCCGCCACGACGTCG
This sequence comes from Arthrobacter sp. MYb224, assembly GCF_002975455.1. Lineage (NCBI taxonomy): Bacteria > Bacillati > Actinomycetota > Actinomycetes > Micrococcales > Micrococcaceae > Arthrobacter > Arthrobacter sp. MYb224. Next base: position 130,902 of record NZ_PCPU01000003.1, read on the forward strand.
CCGACGAAGGCGTCGCGGGATAGATCATCGGGAAGCCGCGTGCTCGCACCGTGCCCTCGCTGGTCCACGAGCAGGACCCGATGGTCCTGCAACGCTCGCGCCGTGCGCAGCAACTCCCGCGAGCTCCCGGCAAGCCCGTGCAGCAGCACGACGACAGGGCCGTCGCCGCCGAGGTCGGTGACCGCGATGCAGACGCCTCCGGGGCGTTGCACGACGCAGCTGGTCACGCGACCTGTAGCGGCGCGATCGCCGCGATCTGCTCACCTGCTGCGTCCTCGGCGCGGTCGAGCTCATAGTGGCTCTGCAGGTTGATCCAGAACTCGGCCGACGTGCCGAAGTACCTCGCGAGCCGCAGCGCCGTGTCTGCGGTGATCCCCCGCTTGCCGTGCACGATCTAGTTGATCCGCCGGGGCGGGACGCCGATCGACACGGCGAGCTTGTTCTGTGTGATGCCGAAGCCCTCGATGAAGTCCTCCATGAGGACCTCACCCGGGTGAATCGGCTCGATCCTGTCAGTGGTAGTCAACGATCTGCACCTCCTCTGGTCCAGCGTCGGTCCACACGAAGCAGATCCGCCACTGGTCGTTGATCCTGATGCTGTGCTGCCCGACCCGATCGCCCTTGAGCGCCTCGAGCCGATTGCCAGGCGGGACGCGGAGGTCCTCGAGAGACTCTGCAGACCCCACCTGACGTAGCTTGCGCAGCGCGACCCGATGGATCCTCGGATCGATCGAGCGCACGCGCTCACGACGCCACAGCCGTTCGGTGTCCTTGTTGCCGAACGATCTGATCACGAAACCAGTGTATAACGGAGTCCGTCATTAACGCTATACGTTAAACCTGAACTCCACCGAGTTCTGGCACGAAGTAACCTTAGAGATCGCCATCGATACCGATGCTGCCAAGTCGCGCGCCAAAGCCAGCACAGAGAACGTGGGCATCGCTCAGCTTCATCCACCAGCACGTCCAGCTGACCGGTTGCCCGCCGTCAGATGCATCGTTCTCACCGCACTTCCACCTAACTTGAACATCCGAGTCCACCAGCTCAAGTTGAAAGAAGTGCCGTTCGTGCACCTCAGGCTTCGCAGGCCACATGTCGTACGACTCGACGCCCAGCGAGCGAACGATCCTGGCTGCGAGGCCGGTCTCTTCCCCCACCTCGCGCACGACGGCATGCGCAGGCGACTCGCCCTCGGCGATTGACCCAGCGGGCACCTGCACACCAGTGACTTCCATCGGGTAATCGTCGTGTGTGAACACGAGCAGGTTTCCGTCGTGGACGACGTACCCGACTGCCTTTTTGACCGAACGTCTACTCATGCTCACGATGGTACAGCGTGTTGTACGGCAGACCACACCGTGCGTTTGAATCCCCTAGATTTGGGGGCAGCCTTTGTTCTCGACTTCCGATTTACCCGACGATACGCGTTGGACTCTGAGATCAGACCAGCGAGAGTGGGATCACTTCATTCGCCTGCTAGGCAAAGCACTGTCGGAGAATCTCAGACATTCGGCTTTCGATGCAGCGGGCGTTCCAAGAAAAACGACACGAGCCAGCATCCATTCGGGACTATTGGACGTCTTCAAGAACTCATGACCATGAATCATGTGACTCCGGAACAAACGGAGCGGGCTGTCACGCCTCGCAAGTTGGTGAGGTCGGCTCGCCAGAAACCGGCGCACGCGCTACGCAAGAACGTCACTGACCGCACTCTAGTTCGGAAGTAGGCGGATCTGCTCCGATTCGTAAATGAAGTTCTGGTCAACATACGACAGTAGCTATCGAGTCATCCCAAGAATAAGGACTGGGAAGAAAACTGGCCGGACGCTAACGACTACTTCCTCTGACGCCTTCAGCCAGCGATCAACGCCGATCTTTGGCACAGACATGGCGCAAAGGGCAGTTTGACACATTTATTTTGTGTCAAACTGCCCTCAAAAAGCGCGGGATTGCGCGCAACTACACGTTGAAGCGGAACTCAACCGAGTTCCGGCACGCACCAACCCCTGGGTGCCGAACCGGTGCCACGAATCAATCCACCGGCCACCTGGCACCTCGCGGGCAGCAGCCCAGGAAGAGCACAGAGTTGTGCCGTCTGCGATCGAAGCATAAAATGAACAAAAGTTCATTGAAAGGATCTTCGTGCCGCGGACGACGGAACAGAATGAAGCGTTGCGCTCAGCCACGCGCTCTGCTGTGGAGACGGCCGCCGTCCGGGTCTTCGCGCACCGTGGTTTCGCGGCCACGAACATGCGTCAGATCGCCGTCGAGGCGGGGATCAGCACTGGGTCGATCTACCGGCACTATGCGAGCAAGGAAGAACTGTTCGATGAACTAATCGATCAGGCCTCACGCGGGCTCGAGGCTGTCGCCGTTCAGCTCTCGACCGAAGGGGATCCGCTCTCCATGATCCGATCCTTCACCGAGGTATACGTGGCAGACCTCGCAGCGAACAACGGCGCGGCCGAGTTCTACATGGTGATCAACCAGGGCTTCTCGACGGACACTCCTGAGGGGACTGCGGCGCGGCTGGCTGCAACGCAGGGGACGCTCTGGCGGGCCTTCGCCTTGCTCATCGGTCGAGGCCAGGCCGCAGGCCAAATCATCGCGGGAGACCCAACCCGAATGACCTCTCACTACTTCGCCATGCTTGCCGGTATAACGACGATGCACGTTGCTCTTCGGGAGGGATTTGCGGAGCCCGATGTCGAGCTGATCCTACGAATGTTCACAGGAGGACCCCGATGAAGATCGAAGTCGCGCGCGCAGACGAACTGGATGAGGGGTACCGGCACAGGATCGCTGAAGTTCTCACGCAAGGGTTCGCCGAGGATTTCGCGTTCTTCTCCAAGGACCCCGGTGTGCTTGCCGACGCGTTCGCCCCGATGCTCATGCTGGAGCGCTTCCACGTCGCGCTCGTCGACGGCGAGCCCGCCGCGGTCGCGGTCGTCACCGTAGGCGAGCAGGAGTGCTTCGAGCCGGATCGGCGCGAGCTCCAGCGCGTGCTCGGTCCAATACACGGCATGATCAGCTATCGGATCATCCGAAGTCAATTCATGGGGGCCTATGACGGTGCCCGCACCGGTCTGACGGAGATTGCGTTCGTCACGACAGCGCCGCAGCATCAGGGCAAAGGCGTAGCCACTGCGCTGATGCGCCGGCTCCTGGAACTGCCCTCCGACGATTTCGTGCTGCGCGACATCAAGGACACCAACACCCCCGCCCTCAGGCTGTACGCCAAGCTCGGATTCACCGAAACACAGCGGCGACGCATCAAGTTCGCGAAGCGAGCGGGGTTCTCCGCGTATGTCTCCATGGGGCTCAATCGCGCTCAGGCTGATACTTGAAGAGCGTCCGGGCTCGACAGGCCCGGACGCGCGCTTCTGGGCTGTCCGCAAGTTCGGACTCTAGTTCGAAAATCTAAACTCCACCGCGTCGCCGCAGATAACAACCTCTCAGAACCCGGCGAATCCCCGAAGCGTCGACCCTCTCCTGGCCCAGCGAACACCAAACTCGCCGAGCAATTAGGCAACCCAGGTTGACATCCGGCCACATAGCAACATAGGTTGACGACATGGAGTCTCCGCGGATCGCAGCAGTAGCAGCCGATACCAGCGACCCGAAAGCAGGATTGCGGGCCGTAGCGTCCTTGCGCGTGCTCGCTGACACCTTGGAACTCCGGCAGGTCGAGGCCGCGTTGCGTTCGGGCATGAGTTGGCAGGAGATCGCCGACGCGCTCGGAGTGACGCGACAAGCTGCCCACAAGAAGCACTCCAAAAGAATTGACCCCGCGATCTCGACACCCAGGAGGAACAGATGAACAAACTCGTCCGCGCCGCTCAGACCAGCCAATCGCTTTCCCTGGCCGCCATGGAGGAAGCATCCCGGCTCGGGCTCCGCGAAGCCGACATCGACCACCTGTTCCTCGCATTGGTCATCAACGACCAGTCTGCCGGCTGCGCACTGCGCGAGCTGGGTATCGACATTGACAGCGCCCGTCTCGCCGTCGAGGACCAACGTGATGCACAGCTGACTTCACTCGGCATCGAGGCGTCGTTCCCCGAGGCCGGGCGCATCGTGTTCCATGAGACGGATGGGTACGAGTGGACTCGTCGCGCTCGGGACCTCATCGCGAAATCCAGCAGCAAAGGCAAGTCGGGCGACGCTGCCGCCGTTCTCCGGGAACTCGTCGCAGAGCCCAGCGGCCTGATCACGGATATCCTCGGCCGCCTTGGCACGACATCCGATGCGCTCATCGAACGCCTCGATCGGGCCGTCTCGCCCTCTATGAAGTCCATGCCCCTCGCAACGAAAGTGAAGGGACGGACCACGGGAACGATTGAGACTTTCGTATCCGCACCACTGGACGAAGTGTGGGCGTACCTCACAGATCCCGCACGTATCCCCGAGTGGGAACCGAGCATCGGCACCCTCGACCAGACCGGTCAAGAAGCGATGCCGGGTACGGTCTGGGAGGGCACGGCACCCGCAATCTATCCAGACGGCAAACCTGTGAAGATCAAGCCTCAGTTTCGTCGACGCAGTGTTGAGCTCATCGCAATTCACCAACCGGACAGGATCGCATGGAGCTTTGGCTATCCCGACGTCGCGCAGGGTAATTCGATTCTGACTGAATTCACCTTGGCGAACGCGACCGGTGGCACACAGCTGCGGATCAGCAGGTCCTGGTCGCGACGCCAAGGGTGGCGAGGACTTGTCGCATGGCCGCTGCGTCCAGTCCAGAAGTTCCTGGTGTGGATCACCCTGTTCCAGACCGGCAGCGCGATCAGCCGAACATTTCGCTAGTCCCAGGCACGGCGACTCGCCTGCTGGTCGCACATAGATCAAGTGCCCGGATCTCCACAGGGAGATCCGGGCACTCGAGCGGGACATTGAAGCGGAACGCGACTACACGTTGAAGCGGAACTCCACCACGTCGCCGTCCTTCATGATGTATTCCTTGCCTTCGATGCGCGCCTTGCCCGCGGACTTGGCGTTGGCGATCGAGCCGACCTCGACCAGGTCCTCGAAGCCCACAACCTCGGCCTTGATGAAGCCGCGCTGGAAGTCGGTGTGGATGACGCCGGCGGCCTCGGGAGCGGTGGCGCCCTTGTTGATGGTCCAGGCGCGGGTTTCCTTCGGGCCTGCGGTCAGGTAGGTCTGCAGTCCCAGGGTGTCGAAGCCGACGCGAGCCAGCTTGCCCAGGCCCGACTCGACGATGCCCGCATCTTCCATCATCTCTTCGGCTTCGTCTTCTTCCAGCTCGGCGAGTTCGGCCTCGAACTGCGCATCCAGGAAGATCGCCTCGGCCGGCGCGACCAGCGCCGAAAGCTTGGCCTGCATCTCGGTGTCGGCCAGTCCGGCTTCATCGGTGTTGAACACGTAGATGAATGGCTTGGTGGTCATCAGCTGCATCGGGGCGAGCTCTTCGAGGTCCACCCCGTCGGTCTTGGCCGCGGAGTACAGGGTCTTGCCCTCTTCGAGGATCTTCTGCGCGTTGAGCACCGCGTCCACGAAGGACTTCTCGATCTTCTTTGTGCGCAGCTCCTTCTCCAGGCGCGGCAGCTGGTTCTCGATGGTCTGCATATCGGCGAGGATCAGCTCGGTGGCGATCGTCTCGATATCCGAGGCCGGGTCGACCTTGCCGTTCACGTGGATCACGTCGTCGTTGACGAACGCGCGGGTGACCTGGCAGATCGCGTCGGCTTCACGGATGGTGGCGAGGAACTTATTGCCCAGGCCTTCACCCTCCGAGGCGCCCTTGACGATGCCGGCGATGTCCACGAAGGACACGGTGGCCGGCAGGATGCGCTCGGAACCGAAGATTCCGGAGAGCACCTTCAGCCGCGCGTCCGGCAGCGGGACGACGCCCACATTGGGTTCGATGGTCGCGAACGGGTAGTTGGCCGCCAGTACCTGGGCACGGGTCAGCGCGTTGAACATGGTGGACTTGCCGACGTTGGGCAGTCCGACGATTCCGATAGTAAGAGCCACGGGAGGAAATTCTACCTTTGCTTAGGAGATGCGGGAAATGAAGTGCTTAGCGGGTTTCTGAGGAGCGCCGTCCGCCCAGGGCCCGGGCGTCGTCGCCGGATTCCTTGAGCTTGCCGCGGATTTCCTTGGGCAGCGAGAAGATGATGTCCTCCTGGGCGGTGGTGACCTCCGCGACGTCGGTGAAACCGTAGTCGGCGAGCAGGGCCAGCACCTCCTGGACGAGCACATCGGGCACCGAGGCGCCGGAGGTGACCCCGATGCTGGACACGCCCTCGAACCAGGTCTCGTCCACCTCGTTGGCGAAGTCCACCCGGTAGGCCGCCTTCGCCCCGTGATCCAGCGCAACCTCGACCAGGCGCACCGAGTTCGAGGAGTTGGCCGAACCGACCACGATCACCAGCTCCGAGCTCGGGGCGATCTCCTTGATCGCCGCCTGCCGGTTGGTGGTCGCGTAGCAGATGTCATCGCTGGGCGGATCCTGCAGGTTCGGGAAGCGCTTGCGCAGCCGGCGCACGATCTCCATGGTCTCGTCCACGCTCAGCGTGGTCTGCGAGAGCCAGATGAGCTTGTCCGGGTCCTTCACCTGCACGGTGTCGGCCTCTTCGGGGTTGTTCACGATGGTGGTGACCTCCGGCGCTTCGCCGTAGGTGCCCTCGACCTCTTCGTGGCCTTCGTGGCCGATCAGCAGGATTTCGTAGTCGTTTTTCGCAAAGCGCACGGCCTCGCGGTGCACCTTGGTGACCAGCGGGCAGGTCGCGTCGATGGTGCGCAGGCCGCGGTCCTCGGCGGACTGCACCACCGCCGGGGAGACGCCGTGGGCGGAGAACACCACCAGCGCGCCGGTGGGCACCTCTTCGTTCTCTTCGACGAAGATCGCGCCGCGGGATTCGAGTTCGGAGACCACATGCACGTTGTGCACGATCTGCTTGCGCACGTACACCGGGGCCCCGTAGTGCTCCAGGGCCTTCTCCACCGCGATGACCGCGCGGTCCACGCCGGCGCAGTAGCCGCGCGGGGCGGCGAGCAGCACCTTGCGTTCGGTGACCTGCGAGGAGGCTGCGGCGATCTGCTCGGGAGTGCGGCGAATACGCGGAATCCGAGGGATCGGCAACGAGACCGGGACAGAAGTGGAAGTAGCCATATCTCTAGTCTACGAACCCGGCGCAAGTTAGCGCATGCTCATATGATGCGCGCCACCCTTAACGGGCTGTGAGATCTGCCTCCGTGGCCGTAATCGCTGCTAGCAAGGCAGGGAACTCGGCAGCCTGACCGGGGTGCGCACCACGGCGCCGACGCCATCGGTCCCGTGATAGGCACGGCACACGTTCACCCCGCGCTGCGCCAGCTTGGCCTTGATCTGCTTCAGCGCATCGGGTGAGAATCCGTACCATTGCATATGCATCAGCACCGTGTCCCCGGGGACTGCCGCGCCGGCCCGAGCCACGGTGATCGACTTGGATTTCGCCTCCCAGTCCCGCGTGTCCCGCGTCCAGGTCCAGATTCCCATGCCGCGGCTGTCGTAGCCGCAGCGCACGCTGGCATCGATGGCGCCGTAGGGTGGCCGGCCGAAGTTCGTATGCACTCCGCTGCCGCTCAATTGGGCGCCGGCCTGCAGGCAGGACAGCGGACGCAGGTCCGGATGGCTGATCGAATGGTTGATGACCCATTGCCCCTTGGCCCGGGCCAGCGCCGCGAGGTCCACGCCGTAGCGCGATTTGTAGGAGCCGAGGCAATTACCGGTCGGAGCGAGCACCAGGCCGATGTTGTTGGTCGCCGCATAGGAAATGACCGAGTTGAAGGAGCTCAGGCTGCTCGGGCAGTCGTCGAAGGTCAGCACCACCCGGCTGGTCCGATTCGGGCCGGTGGACTGCGGGGCCGCCGGCGGCTTCGGATAGGTCGTGACATAGCTACCGCTGACCCAGCCGGTGCGCCCGGCATAACTGACTTTGTACCATCCGTTGCCCGCGCGTGCATAGGCCGGGATCGTGCTCCCGCGCGGAATGGTCACCAGAATCCTGTACGAGGTGGACGCTCCGCTGCGCAGATTCAGGCTGTCCAGGGTGCGCACCGTGGCGGCGACTACGTAGGATCCGCTGACGTAGCCGGTATGCCCTGCGTAGCTGACCTTGTACCACCCGTTGGAGGCGCGCCCGGAGACCGGGACCGCGGTGCCTTTGGGGATCGAGATCAGGATCCGATAGGCGGTGGACGGGCCGGTGCGCAGATTGAGGTTGTCGGTGGTGCGTACCTTGGCCGGCAGGTCGATGGACAGCTCCGCGGCCACAGCGATGGCCGCGCTCGCGGGGGCTGCCGCCGCGGCGGCCAGAGGCGCCATGCCCACCAGTAATCCCAAGGCCAAACAGGTCGCGGTGGACGAACGAACAAGATTTTTCTTCCCCAATGGCCACCGCATGATTCTGCATCTCTCTATGTAATTTTCCCCAATTACCGCTCAGTGTCCTCCCCCGCCCGAAGGCGGACAACGGCTTGAGGCAGGATTATCCCAATCGTTGAAAAACGCGCCGCGCACCGCCTGCGCGGCATGAAAATCCGTCATTTTTTGCCCGGATTGTGACCCTGGCACCGCCGCTCGCGCACCCCGGCGGGCACCCTGCAATCCGGCAAATCGTCGGCATTGTGCGATAGTCTCTCATGAGCCACCGGCACGTTTAATCACGGACGGGCCCCGGTTATGCAGGAGAGGACCCATGCCACCAGAAGCGCCGCGCACCATGCCGGCAACGGCCGCGGAGACCAGTGCCGAAAACCCGTGGCCGCTGCGCATACTGACCGAAAAACTGAAGATCCACATCGAGAACTCCCCGGTCACCTGGGTGGAGGGCCAGCTGCTCGAAGCGAATGTGCGCAATGGCCACGGCTATCTGACGCTGCGCGATGTGGACGCGGACAACTCCTTCTCGGTGACCGTCTGGTCCTCGGTGATGCGCAAGCTGGAATCCACCCCGGAGGTCGGCGCACGCGTGGTCGCCCGGGTCAAGCCGAGCCTGTATGCGAAAACCGGGCGGCTCTCGCTGAACGCCACCGACCTGCGCCCGGTGGGCCTGGGCGAACTGCTCGCGCGGCTCGAACGCCTGCGCCAGGCCCTGGGCGCCGAGGGCTTGTTCGCGATGGAGCATAAGCTGCCGCTGCCGGTGCTGCCGCGCACCATCGGGCTGATCACCGGCCGCGATTCGGACGCCGAGAAGGATGTGGTGCGCAACGCGACGCTGCGCTGGCCGGCGGTGCGCTTTCGGATCATCAACACCGCGGTGCAGGGAAACGACGCGGTCGCCCAGGTGCGTGCCGCGTTGTCCGAGCTGGACGCCGACCCGGACGTCGAGGTCATCGTGATCGCCCGCGGCGGCGGCGCACTGGAGGATCTGCTGCCCTTTTCCAACGAAGAACTCATCCGCGACGTCTTCGCCGCCACCACCCCGGTGGTGGCGGCCATCGGGCACGAGGCGGACCGGCCCATCCTGGACGATGTGGCCGATCTGCGCGCCTCGACGCCGACGGACGCCGCGAAGCGCATCGTCCCGGATTTGAACGAGGAGTTCGCCGGCATCGAGCTCTCGCGCCAACGCCTGGACCGGGCGATCAACAACCTGCTGCAGCGCGAGGCGCAGACCATCACGGCGCTGCGCCAGCGCCCGGTGCTGGCCAATCCGCAGGCCATGATCGACGCGCGCGCCGAGGATCTGGGGCGCTGGCGGGAACGCTCGATGGCGCTGATCCGCCACCGGGTGCAACGCGCCGGGGACGAGCTGGGCCATCTGCGCGCGCAGATGCGTGCGCTCTCCCCGCAGCAGACCCTGGACCGCGGCTATTCGGTCACCCAGCTTGCCGATGGCACGGTGGTGCGCACCGCCGAGGAGCTGCAGCCCGGCCAGGGCCTGCGCATCCGCGTGGCCGCCGGCAAGCTGAGCGCCACCGTCGACGAAATTTTCCCGGCCGCACCGGCCACCGAAGCACTTTAAGGAATGACCATGACCGAGCAAATCCCCGAAGATATCGCACAGCTCTCCTATGAGCAGGCCCGTGAAGAACTGATGGCGGTGGTCAATCAGCTGGAGACCGGCGGCGTGCCGCTGGAAGCCTCGCTGGCGCTGTGGGAGCGCGGCGAAGCGTTGGCCGCGCACTGCGAGAATTGGCTCAACGGCGTCTCCGAACGCCTGGACCAGGCCCGCCGCCGGGTGGAAAACTCGGCCGACTAGTCCGCTCTTGCCTGCCCAGCGGCCAGTATCTTGGCTACGCTGGGCATTATGAGCATGGCATGGTGGGCACTGATCTGGGGTCTGGTTTCCGGGGCCTCGCTTTTATTGGGCGCCGCGGCGGGCTGGTGGCTGAAACTTCCGCGGGCTGCCGTGGCCGGGATCATGGCCTTCGGCGCGGGCGTGCTGATCTGCGCGCTGGCCTTCGAGCTGGTCGCCGAGTCCTACGCCACCGGCGGGCTGCCGGTCACCGCGCTCGGGCTGATCTGCGGCGCGCTGCTCTACTTCTTCGCGAACCGGATCGTGGCCAAGCGCTCCCGCGCCCCGGGTTCCGCCTCGGCCTCGGGCAATGCGCTGGCCGTCGGGGCGTTGATCGATGGCATCCCCGAATCGGTGGCTCTGGGTGTCGGGCTGGTCGCCGGAGGCGCGGTGAATCCGGCGATGCTCGTCGCCATCTTCATCTCCAACATTCCCGAAGCGCTGGCCAGCACGGCGCAGCAGAAGCAGGCGGGCAAGAAGGCCGGCGGCATCTTCCTGCTCTGGGGCTCGGTGACGCTGGTCGCCGGGGTGGCCTCCTGGGCCGGGTTCGCCCTGCTTTCGCTCACCGATCCGGGGTGGACCGCCTTCGCGATCGCGCTGGCCGCCGGCGGCATCCTGACCATGGTGGCCGATACGATGATCCCCGAGGCCTGGGCCGTGGAGCACGACTTCACCGGGTTGATCGCCACCGCCGGCTTCCTCACCGCCTTCGCGGTGCATGCCGTCGGCTGAGCTCCTACTTGGTCGCGTCCAGGCGCTTGCGTTCGGCGGCGACGTCGAAGTCGGCCTTCGGCCAGAGCGGGTCGATCTCCCGCAGGGTGTGCAGCAGCAGCTCCGCCACGCAGAGCCGCGCCCGCCATTTCTGATCCGCCGGGATCACATACCAGGGCGCATCCACCGTCGCGGTGCGTTCGATGGCCAGCTCGTAGGCGCGCTGGTATTCGGCGAAGAGCAGCCGGTCCTCGACATCGGCCGGGGAATACTTCCAGTGCTTGTCTTCGCGATCCAGCCGTTCGCTCAGCCGCGCGTACTGCTCCGCGGGGCCGATATGCAGCATCACCTTGTGCAGGTGGATTCCGCGTTCGTGCAGGGCGTGCTCGAAGTCGACGATCTTCGGGTAGCGCGCCTCGATCTGCTGAGTGCTGCTGAGCTTCTGCACCCGGTGGATCAGCACGTCCTCATAGTGCGAGCGGTCGAAGACGCCGATGATCCCGGGCCCGGGCAGCCGCTGCTGAACGCGCCACAAGAAATCGTGGGCCTGCTCTTCGTCGGTGGGTGCCTTGAACGCGTGGTGGTCCACGCCCTGCGGGTCGAACAGGCCCATCACGTGGCGCACGATCCCGCCCTTGCCCGCGGTGTCCATGCCCTGCAGCACCAGCAGCAGCGAGTCGCGCAGCTGACCGTGCAGCGCGGAGGCGAAAAGCCGCTCCTGCAGCTCGGTGAGCTCCGCGGCGATGGCCTCCAGCCGCTTGGCCGCCTTGCGCTTGCTGCGTGGGGCGTCCTTCGGCCACCAGTCGGGTTCGCCGGTGGCGCGCTGGGACAGGTCGACCTCGCCGACCACGCGAAGCCGGGCCAGCAGATTCTGTGGATATTCGCTCATCGCTTCAGCTTAGCGCCCAGGCCTAGGCCTAGGCCCGGGCGCGCCAATCCTCGAGGAATACCGAGATGCGGCCCACCGCGTCCTTCAGATCCCGCACCGCCGGCAGGGTGACCAGGCGGAAGTGGTCCGGGGCCGGCCAGTTGAACGCGGTGCCCTGGGTGATCAGGATCTTCTGCGCCTTGAGCAGTTCCAGGGCGAACTTCTCATCGTCGTGCATCGGGTAGACCTCGGGGTCCAGCTTCGGGAACATGTACAGCGCGCCCTTGGCCTTCTGCACGCTCACCCCCGGAATCGCCTGGAGCAGATCGTAGGCGGCGTCGCGCTGTTCGCGCAGCCGGCCGCCGGGCAGGATCAGGTCATCGATGGACTGGTAGCCGCCCAGCGCGGTCTGGATCGCGTGCTGCCCGGGCACATTGGCGCACAGGCGCATGTTGGTGAGCAGGTTGATGCCCTCCACGTAGTCCTTCGCCAGGTGCTTGGGCCCGGAGATGGCCATCCAGCCGGAGCGGAAGCCGCAGACCCGGTAGGCCTTGGACAGCCCGGAGAAGGTCAGCACCAGCACGTCGTCGGCCAGCGCCGCGGTGTTGATGTGCACCGCATCGTCGTAGAGGATCTTCTCGTAGATCTCGTCGGAGAAGACGATCAGGTTGTGCTTGCGCGCCAGCTCCAGGATCCCCTCCAGGGTCTGCTTCGGGTAGACCGCGCCGGTGGGGTTGTTCGGATTGATGACCACGATGCCCTTGGTGCGATCGGTGATCTTCGCTTCCATATCGGCCAGGTCCGGCAGCCAGCCCTCTTCCTCGGTGTTCAGGTAGTGCACCGGTGTGCCGCCGGCCAGCGAGACCGAGGCGGTCCACAGCGGGTAGTCCGGGGCCGGGATCAGCACCTCGTCGCCGTTGTTCAGCAGCGCGTTCAGCGACAGCGTGATCAGCTCGGAGACGCCGTTGCCCAGGTAGACGTCGTCCACCCCGATGGTCTGGATGCCGCGGGTCTGGTAGTACTGCGAGACGGCGGTGCGCGCCGAGAGGATGCCGCGGGAGTCCGAGTAGCCCTGCGCGTTGGGCAGGTTGCGGATCATGTCCACCAGCACCGCGTCGGGCGCCTCGAAGCCGAAGGGCGCCGGGTTGCCGATGTTCAGCTTCAGGATGCGGTGCCCCTCGGATTCCATCCGCTGGGCGTGCTCAAGCAGTGGCCCGCGAATGTCGTAGAGCACGTTGTGGAGCTTCGAGGATTGCTTGAATTCTGCCATGGGTACACTTTCTCATGATTGGGGCGGGGCGCGCGCCTTCTTGTCGGCGCATGAACACCCGCCGCGGTTAGTTGTTCAGCAGCTTGTACCGGGTGGCGGCGGTTTCCGGGTCCAGCGCGTCGGCTCCGCTGACCATCCGGTTGATGCCGATCAACGCCTCCTGGTCCAGCTGCTCGCTGACTTGGTCCACGACGTTTTGCGCCGGCTCGTCGAGGTCCGCACCGGCCAGCGGCACCAGCGGCGCGTCCGCGAAGATCTCCTCGCTGCCCGGGACGATATAGAAGCCCTCGTCGCCGATGATCGCGTCGGCGGCCCCGAGCACCAGCACCCGATCCAGCGAGGCGCGCAGCTGCCCGGGCAGCTGCTCCGCGGCCACGGTTTTCACCTCGGGCTTGGCGCATCCGGCGTCTTCCAGGGCTTCCAGCAGCTGGTCGCTGGCCGGCTGGGCGCCGATGAAGCTCAGCTCCGGGCAGGCGGCGGCGAGGCTGGGCACCGAATCCACCGCATGGTGCTTGGCCTCGGCGGCGCTCATCACCAGGACCGCGGAGCCATTGGTGCCGCTGGCGGCCAGGCTGCGCGCCGCGGTTCCGGCGGTGGCCGCCCGCAGCTCGGCTGCGGTGGACTCGGCGAGGGCCACGTCGGCGTTGCCGTCGAGCACCTGCTGGTAGGGATCCGCGCTCGGCTGGAGCTCGGTGACCTGGTAGCCGGCCGCACGCAGTGCCTCGGCATAGATCTTTCCCAGCGCGCGCTGGGTGGGGTCCGTCCCGGCGGACAGGGAGAGCTCGATCCCCTTGGATTCTTCGACCGGTTCCGGTCCCTGGCTTGTGCAGGCGGACAGCGTCAGCGTCGCGGCGAGGGCCAGCGCGCCGGCGGTGGTGGTTTTAGCTAAATTCATCTCCCCTGAATTCTAGGCCAGCGGGTCTTGCTTTTGCGCTAGCGCACGCCGGGCGAGGTCAAACGCAGGATGCTGTCCACTCGTTCGATGCGGTTCAGCCCCAGGATTTCCTCCCGGGTGAACCAGGCCGCTTCGCTGGTGGAGCCGTCCTGCTCGTGGCGCAGTTGGCCGCCGAGCAGCCGCGCCCGGTAGGTCACCGCCACGGTCTGCATCGGGTGCCCATCCCCGGAGTAGCGCTTCGCGGCGGGGATGATGCCGGTGCTGACATCGAGCAGGGAGAGCTGGCCCACCCGGTAGCCGGTCTCCTCGTAGACCTCGCGGATGACCCCGTCGGTGGCCTGTTCGCCCAGGTCCACCCCTCCCCCGGGCAAGGACCAGCGCGGGGTGAATCTGGCATCGCGATGACGCATATCCCACAGCGTGAGCAGCACCTTGGACTCGTGCTCCACCAGGGCGTAGGCCGCCAGGCGGGTGTCGAAGGGTTCACCGGTGGTTTCGGAACGTCGTGTCATAGGCCCCAATATATCGGCCGGGCGCCACCGGCGGCGGGATCTGCGGGCTGAGGCGAAGCAGAAAACCGCCAAACATTTCAACGAACCGCGGCGGGTATGGTGAAATATTCTTATGTCATCGCACGCAGAGTCTTCCTTCGGCACCGATCTGGACGAGATCGATCGAATCATCATCGACGAGCTGGTCAGCAATGCCCGCATCTCCAATGCGACGCTCGCGCAGCGCGCGGGCATCGCCCCGTCCACCGCCTTGCTGCGCACCCGCTCGCTGGTGGACCGCGGCATCCTCACCGGCTACCACGCGGAGGTTTCGCTGGCCGCGGTGGGGCGCACCGTGCAGGCGCTGATCTCGGTCAAGCTGCGCGCCCACGACCGCGAGAAGATCGACACCTTCCGCCAGCGCATCCCGCAATTGCCCGAGGTGCTCTCGATGTTCCACGTCTCGGGCGGCACCGACTACCTGCTGCATATCGCGGTCGGCTCCACCGAGGAACTGCGCGACTGGGTGCTGGACAACCTGGCCACCGACGAATCGGTCGGGCACACCGAAACCACGCTCGTCTTCGACCACCAGCTGGGAAACCGCGGGCCGCTGCCCTTCGGCGAGCTCTAGTCCCACCGGCATAGCAGAAGGCCCGCATCCTTGTCGATGCGGGCCTTCGTCATATGGTGTGCTAGGCGCGGCGGCGCTGCATCACGGCGTCCAGGTTCAGCTTCGGCTTGCTCGCTGCCGGGGCTTCGACCGGCTTTTCCGCCGGCGCCGGCGCCGGGGCTTCGGTTTTGGCCACGACGCTGGCGATCGAGGCGCGTTCTTCTGCGCTGACCTCGGCGGCCAGGCGCTTCGCGCCCTCGGCGGCCTTGAGGCTGATGTGCTTGGTCGGGCGCAGCGGTTCGGAGACCGGGATCGGCTCGGGACGTACCCGGGCGACGATTTCGCGCTGCGTCGCCTCGCGCACCTCCACGTAGGTAGGCTTGGGCACATTGGTCGGCTCCCAGGTGGCCGGCTGCTTCACGCCGCCGTCCCCGCGGGCCACGCGCACCGCCTCGGCACGCAGTTCCTCGGCGGTGATCGCCGGGGCGCGCCGGGCCGAACCCGGGCGGGCGTCGAAAACCTCATCCTCGCCCGACTTGCGGGTGATCACCTGGTTCGCCTCGTCGGCGAAGGCCGGGGTCTGCAGGGCCTGCTCGCGGGTGGCCTGCAGATGCGCCAGCAGCTTGCGGTTGCGATCGCGCACCGCCAGGGCGCGCAGCGTGGCCACCGACGCCAGGGCGATGGCGAAGAAGATGCCCACGGCGGAGAAGCTCAGCGCGGTGAAGGGCGCCAGCACGAGGCCGAGAAGCGTGGCGAGCACCGCCAACAGGCCGAGCACCGCCACCGCCAACCGCCCATAGCGCACACGTATCTTGAGTCCGCTCTCGGCAGACTGCGCTCGCGTTTCGCTATGTGACGTGCCAGCCATGGGGTCCTCCAACACCGTTTGAACGGTCAGATCAGGTGGAAGCCGAATAGTTAGCTTCCTCGGTCAACACTATGCAACGCCGGGTGCATCGACGGGCAAATTTCTCGGTGTGTCCGCAAGAATTCGCAAGTGATGGGCACTTCTGGGCCCGCAGCGGGCTTTCGGCCAACGGGCGCACCGCTTTATTCGTAGATGCGTTCTAGCATGCTGGAATCCAGCTCCTCGCGGTTTAGTGCAAATGTTCGATGGTCGCGCCATTGCCCGTCGATATGCAGGAACCCCTTGCGCAGCCCCTCGTCGCGGAAGCCCAGCTTGTCCACCACGCGCAGGCTCGGGGCGTTCTCCGGGCGGATGTTGATCTCCATCCGGTGCAGCGCCAAGTCCTGGAAGCAGTAATCGATCACCAGCGCGCAGGCCTCCGGGACCAACCCGTAGCCCGCATGGGCGCCGTCGATCCAATAGCCCAGCGAGGCGGAGCGCGCCGCCCCGTACTGGATCCCGCTGACCGAAATCTGCCCGATGATCGGCGGGTGGGCTCGGTGCAGCTGCGGCAGCGTCATAATCCAGGAGTACCCGGTGCCCTCGCGCGCCGCGGCCCGCTTGGCGACGAGCAGCTGCCGGAAGCTCATCGGCTCCGGCGGACCCAAGGGATTTGTCGGGTCCCAGGGCTTGAGCCAGCTCGCGTTCGCCGAGCGCAGGGCAAGCCATTGCTCCTGATCGCGCAGCAGCAGCTCGCGAAGCAGCAAGCGCGAGGAGGACAACTCGGGCAACGCGGCTTTTCCGCGCAGAAAACTCAGCATGCACATATCGTATCCCCGCGGAGCTCACCTGCACTTTTATGACCCACGGCGCGGGTGGCGCGTAGAGTAAAACCATGAATGCAGCCACTTCCCCACCGCCGGGCGAGAGCAAGCAGGCCCGGCGCGCCGCCGTGCGGGCAGCCCGCCGGAAGATCACCCCGAACAGCTCGGCGCTGCTGGCCGAACAGCTCGCCGCGCGCGTGCTCGATTACCTGGACTCCTCCACCGGAACCGTCACCCGGGTCGGGCTCTACCTGTCCATGCCCGATGAACCGGACACCTCGGTGCTGCTGCCCCGGCTGGTGCAGGCGGGCATCGAGGTCTACCTGCCGGTGTGCGAACCGGAATACCAGCTGCGCTGGGCGCATTGGACCCCCGAGGTGCAGCTGGTGGACAGCGCGCGGGCCCCGGTGCGCGAGCCGGTGGGCGAACGCCACGGCGCGCGGCTCTTCGACACGGTGCACACGCTGTTCATCCCCGCGCTGCTGGTCGACGAGCACGGCCTGCGCCTGGGCCAGGGCGGCGGCTACTACGACCGCTTCCTGCCGCAGGTGGCGGACAAGGCCACCCGGATCGCCGCACTGGTCTACGCGGACGAGTACGTGCCCGCCGGACATTTCCCGGTCGACGCGCACGACCGCCCGGTGGACCTGGTGATCACCCCGGAGCTGGTGCACACCATCGACCCCTAGCCGGTTGCCCACAGTTCGCCGCCGGGCGCGCGGCGAGCGTGCCGGGCGGGGTTTTGCTGGGGGCATGAGCAATTTATCCCCACGCCGCACCCCGGTGATTCCGCGGCCCCGGATCCGTGCGGCGCGCAGCCGCAGCGAGCTGTTCCGCCGCTACCGCAAGCCGCTGGCGCTGGCCTTCACCCTGCTGGCGTTGGCCGCGGCGCTGAACGTGCTGGCCACCGGGCAGCTGGCCCAGCGGCAGGTGGTGGTGGCGCTGGCGGATATCGCCGCCGGGCGCACGGTGAGCGCGCAGCAGATCGAGGTGCAAAGCGTTCCGCTGGCTCCCGATGACCGGCAGGTGATCAGCGAGCCGGCCGCGGTGCTCGGCCAACGATTGGCGGTAGCGGTCCCCGCGGGCACGGTGCTGCGCGAGCACCTGCTGGTCGGGCCGAATCTGCTCACCGGTTCCGCCGCCGGGACCGTCGCGGTGCCCATCCGGCTCAGCGATCCGGCGACGGTGACCCTGATTCATCCGGGCCAGCTGGTGGATATCGTCTTGACCACCGGGGACGGGTTCGAGCAGCAGATCAGTTCGCGCACCATCGCCCGCGCGGTGCCGGTGCTCTGGGTGCCCAGCAGCGATAGCGGCGGCGAGCTGGGAATGTTCAGCGCCGCCGGCACGCCCGGCGAAGGGATCATCGTGGTCGCCGCCGCCAATGCCCGCTCCGATGAGCTGGCCGGGGCGGTTTCGCGCGGCAAGGTCTCCGCGGTGCTGGTGAACTAGCCCCAGTGCGGCGGCTTGTCCCGCTTCATCGCTTCGGCCAGGTCCTCGGCCGGCTCTCCCCACATCCGCGGGTCATCGTCCTTGGCGCGCAGCTCGTCCAGCGGGTTCTGCGGTTGCTCGGCGGCTGGCGCGGAACCGTCCCGGCTTGCGGCCAGCGCCCGATCCACCGATTCGGTGGCGGGCACCGGCGCATAGCTGCCGGTCAGTTCGGCCTTGACGCTCAGCTGCTGGGGAGGGGCGATGACGCGCGGACGCTTCACCCGGCCGGCTGGCTTGCTCATTTCCCGTCGGTTTTCGGCTCTGCGCCTTCCGCGCGCGCCGGGATCGGCGCGGGAGTCGGCACCGCCTCCTCGGCGGGCTGCGCGGCCGCCGGTTTCGGCGCGGGCTTCTGCGCTGGCTGCTCCGCCGGTTTGGCCGCAGGTTTCTTCGCGGCCGGCTGGTCGGCGGTGACGGAGCTGGCCGAGACCGGCGGGGCCATCGGCACCCGGGTGCGCGGCCCGGTGTGCGTCGCCGCGGAGGCGGCGGGACTCAGCTCCAGGCTGCGGGCCAGCCGGTCGGTGACCGAGGCCGGGTCGGTGAACACGTCGATGGTCCACAGCGGCACGTAGCGCCAGCCGTGGTTCTCGAAGAATTCCGGGCGCAGCCGGCTGCGTTCGCGCACGGTCAGCCCGGCATAGTGCTCGGTGCCGTCGTAGACCACGGCCAGCGGGCGCACGGCGCCCGCCCCGTCCATATCCAGCGCGTGGGCCGAAAGATCCAGTACCCCGCGGTAGTCCTCGGCCACGATCGCGCCGCGTTCGCGCAGGCGCCGGGCCAGATCGGAGACGAGCGCGTCGAAACGCGGGCTGCGCATGGAGCTGACGCCGGAATCCCCGGCCTGCACGCGGCCGAAGAGCTCGAAGAACTGCCGCGCCCCGCGGTACACCCGGTCCAGATCCACATCGGCCGGCAGCAGCCCGGAGACCAGGGTCATCCGCTTGCGCGAACGGGTCATCGCGGACACGAACAGCTGCTCGCCGCCGGGGCGGGATAGCGCACCGAATTCGTGCAGCGTCTTGCCGTGCGGGGTCCGCCCGAAGCCCCAGGCGAAGATGACCGCGTCGCGGCGCACCCCGATCAGCCGGTCCATGGTGGTCACCACGAAGGGTTCGACCTTGGAGCGCAGGGCGTTCATTGCGTATTTGTGGTTGGGCAGCTGCACGCGGATCGCCTCGGCGATGGCCGCGGCGTGGGCCCGGTTCGAGGCGATCACCGCGAGCGACTCGGTGGAGTGCGCGGCGAAGTGCGCGAAGACCAGGTCCACGACCTTGGCGACCTCCGCGGCGGTGGTCTGCACGCCCTCCTCGCTGCTGGACAGCGTTCCGGTGGCATCGGGCACGTACACCCCGGTGAGCCGCGGGCTGCTTCCGGTGATCGTCACGGCCACGGGCAGGCGCGAGATGGCCGAATCGTAGTAGGTGTTCGAGAGCTGCTCGACCAGCCCCTCGTCGATGCCGCGGTACACGGTGGACAAGGTGCCGGTGACCAGCACGCGGTTCAGCGCGGTGAGCGCGGAGAGCCCGGGCTTGCGTTCCTTCAGCCGCGCGGTGGGGTCCACCGACACCTCGAAGGTCTTCGGGCCGCCGAGCATCTCATCGCCGATCGCGATGACCTGCTTGGAGCGGCGCACCGCATCGAGCACCTCGCGCAGCGTCAGGTAGTTGGCCTCCAGCAGGATCACCGCATCGAATTCGGTGTCTGCCGGCAGCGCGCTGCCCAGCAGCAGCGGAGCCGAAACGAAGACCGGGGTCAGCGAGTTGACCAGCGCCGGACCGAAGTCGAGCAGGCCGGCGACGGTGGGGGTGCCGTCCTTCAGGATGCCGCGCAGCGCCTTGGAGGCGGCCCGGTGGTCGGCCAGCGAGGCCTTCCAATTGCGCGCCAGCGCCCAGCGGATCCGGGAGGGGCCCGAGGCGATATGCGCCCCGTCGGCCAGCCGGAAGTCCGCCTCGATCTTCTCCAGCTTCGCGCCGTCGTTCATCGCGAGGAAGTCGTCCCCGGAGATCATCGCCTCCAGCGCCGACTGCCACCAGGCGAGCTCGAGCTCGGCGTCCACCGCGTCCGCGTCGATTTCCCGTTCGGCGAAGTCGGCTAGCAGATCCGCGAGCCCGCCTTCGGAGAGCTGTTCGGCGATCAGCGTGCGTTCGGGCAGCTCGGCCAGGTCTTCCTTGCGGTCCACCAGCGCGGCGATGGTGTCCAGCAGCGTGGCGATCGGCATTTCGCGCAGCCGCGCACCAAGCTGGGCCGGCAGCACCGCGGCGAGCTTGTCGATCCGCGCGCCGGCGTCGTGGTATCCGGCTTCCACATCCAGCAGCCCGCCGGGAACCGCGGGGTTCCGCTGGCTGGTGGCGTAGGTCCGCCAGGCGTCGCGCTGGACGGAGACCGCCTGCAGGGCCGCCTGCAGATCGGAGACATGCATGCCGGGGCGCACGTACTCCTTGGCGATCTTGCGCAGCCGGGAGCGGACGATGGAACCCATCTCCACCCCGTGCTCGCGGCGCCAGGCGCTGGAGGCGGTCGCGGCGATCAGGTCGTCGATCTCGCCTTCGAAGATGTCCGCCTCGAACTTGTCCAGCGAACCGCGCACGGCGACCAGCAGCTGGAGCTGGTCCCCCCACTTGTCGTAGCTGTCCTCCAGGCGGATCTGCGACTGCGCGGCGATCTTCTGCATGTGCTCGTGCAGGATCGGCAGGTCCCGGCCCAGCCCGCTGGCCAGGGTGAGCGCCTGCTCGGTGGCTTCCTGGTTGCGCAGCGGCGCGCCGAACCAGGGGCTGGTGGTGTGCGATTTGGAGAAGGCGCCGAGTTGCGCGGCGCGCTTGAGCTGCGCGGCGACGTGGCCGCGCTGGCCCATGGAGTCGAGCACCGAGCGTTTGAGCCGCACGGTGGTGGACGGGGCCGGGTCCAGCGAGGTGAGCCGGGCCAGCTCCTGCATCGCCTGGTAGGGCGAGCAGCCCCAGCGGCTGCGCACCGAATGCAGCGACTTGACGTGCTCGTGCAGCGCATTGCGGCTTGCGCGCAGCTTTTCCAGCAGGCTGCCCAGCTGCGGTTCGGTGGCGCGTTCGTTGCGCAGGATCGCGCGGATCAGCAGGTTGCGCAGCGCCTCGGGGTCCTCGTTGGGTTCCAGCAGCAGGCTGCCGGCGTCGAGCTGTTCGTTGAAGCGGCGCACGAATTCCTCGGCGGCCGAACGCTGCTCGGCGACGACCAGCACGCGCTTGCCCTGGGCGGCGAGCAGGCCGGCGGCGTTCAGCGCGGTCTGCGTGGCCCCGGTGCCGGCGGCGGCGTTGATGCTCACCGATTCGCCCGAGGAGATGTAGTCCAGCATGCGCGCCTGGGATTCGTCGGCGTCCAGCAGGTAAAGCTCTTCGGCCGGGTCGCGTTCGTCGCTGTTCTTGGCCAGCACGCTGGTTCCGGTGTGCACCTTGCGGGTGGAGCCGCCCGGCGCCGGAGCGATTGGCTCGCCGGAGCGCCGGGTTTTGGAGGAGTCCTTGATCAGGCTGGCGACGCGGCGCAGCCGCGAGCCGCCCGGCTCCTCGGTTTTGCCTTCGGGTTCCGCCTCGGTTGGCGTCTCGGAGTCCGCGTCGGCTGGAGCCTTGGCTGGCGCGGCTGGCTCGGCTTCGGCGGGCTCGCCGGTCTTTTCCTCGGCGCGGATCAGTGCCTCGATCACCGGGTGCGAGCCGGTGAGCTTCGCCGGGTCGGCCGGGTCGATCAGATCGGAGAAGGTGGAGACCAGCAGGCGGTGGCCGATGACCACGCCGGGAACCTCGGAGAGCTGCTGGCGCAGTGCGTCCATGCCGCGGACCGGGTCGAAGCGGGCGATGGAGTAGGCGGCGGCGTCCACCGCGTCCACGTCGATGCGGGCTTCGTGGTCGGATTCGAATTGCCTTACGAAGGCCGGGGAAATCTCCGCGCGGCCTACCAGCTGCACGTCGTAGTCGTCGTGGTCCAGGTGCTTGGTCAGGGTGATCCGGCCGAGCATGATCGGGGCGGATACCGGTTCGCTTTTGCCCTCGTGCACGGCACGCCAATTGGCGACACCGGCGGCCAGGTAGCCCACGTCGATGCCGCGCTCTTCCCAGAGCTCGGCGGTTTTGGCGCTCAGCGCCCGCGCGGTGCGCCGCGCCGCGGCAAACTGCTCCGCATCATGCAGCAAGGTGGACAGGCGGGTGCGCCGACCTGCAAGAAACTGGGCCAAACCCGATGGATTTGCGTGAGTGATGTCGATGCTGTTCGACATCGACGGCGCAAATCGCAAGGTGGTGTCGGCGCCGGCACTCTGGCCCAGGGATTTCACCCAGGTGGCGACGCGCTCGGCAGCAGCATTTTGGCCACTAGTCACGACAGTTATTCCCTTCACTGAACCGACCATCACGGCGCGCCACAATGACAGCGCGCCTCCTTCCTAACGTAGTGCACGCACCGGTGAGAACCGGGGCGCGAAACACGTTTTAAACCCGGCAAGCGGAACCGGACCTCACCGAAGGTCCCCTAGAGGGGCGCTGCAGGTGAGGCGGTTCCGCTTGGCGGCCACGGGCGGACCCGTGCCAGCTAGTGCTGTGGGATTACTCCCACTCGATGGTTCCCGGTGGCTTGGAGGTAACATCCAGTACCACGCGGTTGACCCCGTCCACCTCGTTGGTGATGCGGTTCGAGATCTTCGAGAGCAGGTCGTAGGGCAGGCGCGACCAGTCTGCGGTCATCGCATCCTCGGAGGAGACCGGGCGCAGCACGATCGGGTGGCCGTAGGTGCGGTGATCGCCCTGGACACCCACCGAGCGCACGTCGGCCAGCAGGACGACCGGCATCTGCCAGACTTCCTCGTCCAGGCCGGCCGCGGTCAGCTCGGCGCGGGCGATGGCGTCGGCCTTGCGCAATAGCGTCAGGCGTTCCTCATTGACCGAACCGATGATGCGGATCCCCAGTCCCGGGCCGGGGAACGGCTGGCGTCCCACGATTTCCTCGGGCAGGCCGAGCTCGCGGCCCACGGCGCGGACCTCGTCCTTGAACAGGGTGCGCAGCGGCTCGACAAGCTCGAAGTCCAGGTCCTCGGGCAGGCCACCGACGTTGTGGTGGCTCTTGATGTTCGAAGCACCTTCGCCGCCGCCGGATTCGACGACGTCCGGGTACAGCGTGCCCTGGACGAGGAACTTGACCGGTTCGCCCTTGCCGGCTTCCTGCTTCAGGATCGCGATCTCCGCGGCCTCGAAGGCACGGATGAATTCGCGGCCGATGATCTTGCGCTTGGTCTCCGGGTCGGTGACCCCGTCCAGCGCGGTCAAAAAGCGTTCGCGTTCGTCGGCGATGTAGAGCTTCGCGCCGGTGGCGGCGACGAAGTCCTTCTCCACCTGTTCCGCTTCGCCTTCGCGCAGCAGACCGTGGTTGACGAACACGCAGGTGAGGTTGTCGCCGATGGCGCGCTGCACGAGGGCTGCGGCCACGGCCGAGTCAACGCCGCCGGACAGGCCGCAGATGGCCTTGCCGTCGCCGACCTGGGTGCGGATGTGCTCGATCTGCTCCTCGGCGATGTTGCCGGCGGTCCAGTCGGCCTTCAGTCCCGCACCGTTGTAGAGGAAGTTCTCCAGGATGTCCTGGCCGAACTCGCAGTGCTTGACCTCCGGGTGCCACTGCACGCCGTAGAGGCGCTTGGCCTCGTTGGCGAAGGCGGCGACCGGGGCGCCTGCCGTGGTGGCGAGCACCTCGAAGCCTGCAGGTGCCTCGGAGACGGAGTCGCCGTGGCTCATCCACACGTTCGGTGCCTTGTCGGCACCGGCGAGCAGCGAACGGGCATCGCCGTTGAAGGTCGTTTGGGTCGAACCGTATTCGCGCAGGCCGGTCTCCGCGACGGTGCCGCCCAGGGCGTTTGCCATGGCCTGGAAGCCATAGCAAATGCCGAGGACCGGGATACCGGCTTCGAAGAGGTCTGCACCAACACTCGGCGCACCCTCGGCGTAAACGCTGGAGGGACCACCGGAGAGGATGATCGCTGCAGGGTTCTTGGCCAGGATGGCTTCGGTGGACAGGGTGTGCGGAACGATCTCCGAGTACACACGGGCCTCACGTACGCGGCGAGCGATGAGCTGCGCGTATTGGGCCCCGTAGTCGACGACCAGAACCGGCTTATGTTCTGGGGTGAGGGGAGCAGTAGTCACGAGCTCTAGTCTACGCGGTTCGCCGGGCGCGAAATAGCGCATGACGTGTCATCAGCGTCACCCGGAGGGTGTGGCGGCGCGCATGCATCGGGCGCGGTAGGCAAAAATCCCCGCCACGGCGATGCGTGACGGGGATGAAGCAGAGCAGCCTAGTAGCGTTTGGCGGCCTTGGGGTGGGCAGCCAGCTCGGCGTCCACCTCGGCGTGCACCGTGCGTTCGGTGAAGAAGGAGAGCAACGGGATCACCCCGCCCAGGGCGATGGTGATGAAGCGGCTAAATGGCCAGCGCATCAGCGACCAGAGGCGGAAGTCGGCGAACAGGTAGACCACATACATCCAGCCGTGCACGATCAGGATGCCCAAGGAGATGTTCACTCCCCCGCTGATTTCGGCGCGGTTGAGCATCGAAATGGTGTTGGCGGTGCCGCCCAGCAATTCGCCGCCGACAAACAGCTCCAGCTGCCAGAAGTACTTGAAGATCATTTCCGCCACCAGCAGCAGCAGCATCACGCCGGTGGCGTAGGCGAACACCTTGTAGAAGATGGCGGCCGAGCGGATCTGGGCCGGGGTGCCACCGAATTTGCGGGGGCGGGCGGCGGGAGTGGTGCTGGACATCTGCAAGGAGTCCTTTCCGAAGGTGGGAGGTGGGGGCTAGTTCTCGAGGTGCTTCTCGCGGGCGGCGGTCTGCGCGGCGGCTTCGGCGATCTCGTCCATGCCGCGCTGGTAATCATCACGCACCAGCCGGTACCAGAGGAAGAAGGCGAAGCCTGCGAAGACGACCCATTCGATGCCGTAGAAGACGTTCAGCCAGTTGATCTGCGGCTCCTGGGGCTGCGGACCGACGTAGATCGCATCGATGCCCGGCTGGTTAGCTGGTTGGCCATCGACGCTCAGTGCATGTGCGGTGACGAACCCGGAGTACAGGTTCTGGTCCCAGATGTTGGCCAGCTGCGCGGTGGACAGGGTGGCCAGCGCCGTGTTGCGCACATCATGGTTCAGCTCCGGGCCTTCCGGCGGCAGCAGGCGCCCGGTGATTTCCACCGAGCCCTCGGGAGCCGCGGACGGGGTGCCGGTTTCCGGCTGCCAGCCGCGGACCACGGCCATCGCCTCGCCATTCGGTGCGCCGTCCACGGCGAAGGCCGTTACCACCCAACTGCCGAGGCGGTCATCGTCCACGCGGCCCTCGACCAGCACGTCGGTGCCGGGAAGGAATTCGCCGGAGAAGGTGACAATCTGATCCGATTTGGTGCCTAGCATCTCCACGCCCGGGGTGTAGTGCTCGGTCAGCGGGACCGGAACCTCGGTTTCGTCGATCTTGACGGCCGGTTCGGTGGAGGAAGCCCCGAATTGCCAGCCCGAAAGGGCCACAAATCCGGTGGCCACGAGCAACGCACCGAGCAATGCGGCGATCCATTTGGGTTTCAGAGCGGTTTTCAGCACACTCTAACCGTACTTCGATTGCTTGTAGAAGTTCCACTGGGCACGGGGTGAGATTGGCCTAACCCGATAGCTTGCGCACTTCGGGAACCATCTCGCCTCCTCGTTCGTTGAGGGGCAGGTTAAACGCCGCAGTCCCGCCGCGCCGGGGATCGGCGTGGCGGGACTGCGGTGCAAGGAGCTTAGAAGCGGTCCGACTCGTAGGGCGAGAGAACCACGTCGACGCGCTGGAATTCCTTGAGCGTCGAGTAGCCGGTGGTGGCCATCGAGCGGCGCAGCGCACCGACCAGGTTGGAGGTGCCGTTGGTCTCGTGGGACGGGCCGAAGAGCACGTTCTCCAGGGTGCCGA
This sequence comes from Arthrobacter sp. MYb224, assembly GCF_002975455.1. Taxonomy (NCBI): domain Bacteria; kingdom Bacillati; phylum Actinomycetota; class Actinomycetes; order Micrococcales; family Micrococcaceae; genus Arthrobacter; species Arthrobacter sp. MYb224. The sequence continues at coordinate 157,085 of NZ_PCPU01000003.1, forward strand.
CGGTGCCGATCTGCGCGCGGTCTCCACGCGGGCTGGCCTCGTGCACGGCCTCCATGCCCCAGTGGAATCCTGCGCCGGGAGCTTCTTCGGCACGCGCCAGGGCGGTGCCGAGCATCACCGCGTCGGCGCCCATGGCGACCGCCTTGACGATGTCCCCGGAGTTGCCCAGGCCGCCGTCGGCGATCACGTGCACGTAGCGTCCGCCGGTCTCTTCGATGTAGTCGCGGCGGGCCGCTGCCACATCGGCGATGGCGGTGGCCATCGGGGCGTGGATGCCCAGGGTGCGCCGGGTGGTCGAGGAGGCGCCGCCGCCGAAGCCGACCAGCACGCCGGCTGCGCCGGTGCGCATCAGGTGCATGGCCGGGGTGTAGCCGGCCGCGCCGCCGACGATGACCGGGACGTCGAGCTCGTAGATGAACTGCTTGAGGTTCAGTGGTTCGGTGGTCTGCGAGACGTGCTCGGCAGAGACCGTGGTGCCGCGGATGACGAAGATGTCAACGCCGGCATCGAGCACGGTCTTGTAGTGCTCTTGGGTGCGCTGCGGAGTCAGCGAGCCTGCCACGACCACGCCGGCGTCGCGGATCTCGGAGAGCCGGGAGCTGATCAGCTCCGGCTGGATCGGCGCCGCGTAGAGCTCCTGGAGCTTCGCGGTGATCTTCGAATCGTTGCGGACCGACGCCTCGGACTTCAGCCCAGCGATTTCGGCGAGCACCGGTTCGGGGTTCTCGTAGCGCGTCCACAGCCCTTCGAGGTTCAGCACGCCCAAGCCGCCGAGCTTGCCCAACGCGATGGCGGTGGCCGGGGAGGTCACCGAATCCATCGGTGCGCCCAGGATAGGGGTGTTGAACTGGAAGGCGTCGATCTGCCAGGACACCGAAACGTCCTTGGGATCACGGGTGCGGCGATTCGGTACGATCGCTACGTCGTCCAGGGAATATGCCTTCGTGGCCCGCTTGCCACGGCCGATCTCAATCTCGTTACTCACCAGACAAGGTTACCAAGTTCCGCGCAGATTCCCGCTTTATCTCGCACGGCACGCCCCGCACCAATACAGGCACGGGGCGTGATTCCGGGAGAAGGCGGTGAGCAAGCTCACCGCTTTCCGCGTGCCGGGGCGGGTGGATCGGCCTTAGCCGGCCGGATTCAGTGTGGCCAGGGTGCCCGCCAGGGCGGTGGCGGCACGTTCCTCGGCCTGCGCGATGCGCTCCATCTGATCGGCCATGCGCCCGAAGAGCTCGCTGCGGACTTCGGGATCCACGTCCGGATCGATCATTTCGCTCAGGTCGATCCAGTCGGCGCTGAGCTGCGCGTAATCCGCGGCATGTTCTGCCAGCGGTTCCAAGCCGGGTAGTTCCGCGCATTCGTCGAGGAAGTCCGCGTAGAGCCCGCGCAGGCCGCCGAAGCCGCCGAAGCGGGTGTCGGTCATGAAGCCGTGCAGCTGGGCCAGCCCCGCGCTCAAGCGCTGCGGATCGGCGAAGATCTGCGTCCAGCCCTTCTTGGTGCTGGTGTCGCGCAGCCGTTCGGCCCAGGTGTGCATGCCGGCGATGCCGAAGCGGTTGGCGAAATGCACCGGGATCCCCTTCAGCTCGGCGGTGCCCAGCAGCCGGCCGTTGGTTTCGGTGATCGCCTCGAGCACATTCGCGGTGAGCGTTTCCAGCTTGGGCGAACGGCGCGAAGGAATCCACGCCTGCCAATGCTTTTCCTTCTTGCGCTTGGCGCGGGCGGCGGCCAGGTCGCTCGGGCTGATCGGCATCAGCGAGCCCGATCCGTCGTCGACGAGCAGGTCATCCTCGTGTTCGCCGACGATGGCCAGGTCGATGGTTTCGGCCTCATCGACCTCGCTGGATTCGATCCAGGGCAGGGCACCGACTGCCACGCGCACGACTACCGCACGTCCGGCGTCCAGCGCGTGGTCCAGGTATTCGGCGGCGCGTTCGGCCGAACCGGTGGTGCGTTCGTTGACCTTAGCCCCGCTGCGGGTGAGCAGGTTCTGCGTGTACGGCTCGGGGTGTGCGCGGGTGACGATGGTTGCGGTGGTCACCTCTTCGTACTCGAAGGTGAAGACCATGAAGCCGATGCCTCCGGCCAGACCGGCCAGCAGGGCCTCGCTCATCGGTTCGCCGGTGGCGGGATTGGTCACTCCGGCCTGGGTGAGCACTCGATGCCAGAGGCCCGCGTCGTACTGCACAACGTCGGTCGGAGCCGGGTATTCGGGAAGCTCCTCCGCCGGTGACGGTGCCGGGGCTGGCGCAGGGGCCGGCTTGGGCTTCTTGCCGGTTTTCTCTGCCGCCCTGGCATCCCGTGCTTCCTTGGCGTAGTTCCGGGCGGCCGCGGCGCGCACGGCCTTGGGGCCTTCGGGTTTGTCGGTCAGGATGTTCTTGCGCGCGGTCGTATAGCTCTCCCCGGTACGTTCCATGCGTTCGCGGGCGAGCTTCTTCAGATTCGCGGGTTGTGCCAAGATAATGTCCTTCGTTCACGGATACGCGCAGGCGGGTAGCTCCCGCGCACCGGTGGGTGCCGCCGTGCCTTCATTCTACGTGGGCACGGCTGCCGCTTTCATCCACTGGACGCGCAGGCCTTGGCGTTCGCCATTGGCTCCCCCAGTGGCGTGCCCCGCGCGGTGGACGGAGTTCTCCCGCTAACCGGTGGCTAGTCCCAATACGTATTACGCCGCGGCTGCTGCTCCGGATCAACATGCTTCGGCAAAATCACATGCGGCAACCCATCCACCAGCACCACCTGGATCCGCCCCGCATCGGCATCCATATGCGCACCACGGCACAAAGCCCCCAGATTGCCCAGCTTCGTTTCCCCACCCAGCCACCACGGATCAATATGGTGGAACTCCACCTTCTCCGGCGGCTCCGTGCAACCGGGCACAATGCACCCGCCATCGCGGGCCAGCACCGCCCGCTTGAGCTTCACCGGCACAATGCGTTGGGCACGGCCATAATCAAGCAGTTCGCTCTTCGAATTGAACACCGCCGGAATGATCTCGGCCTGGCACAAGAGCCGTCTCAGCTCTCCGGGAGGCAGATGCACCCCGTGCGCGGTCCGCGCATCCCCGGCAGCCAGATCCTGCAGGTTCTCCAACTTCAGATGCACGATCACCTCCGGTCGGATCCGCGACCCTCCACCAGTGGTGGTGGTGAGGATGTCCAGCAGCGCGTTCAGCGCCCGCTCGGGTACGGTGGCGATGGTTTCGGTCTCTTCGGGGTCCCAGCGTGCTTCGTTGCCCACCCCTTCGGGAAGGAAATCCGGGAGGCCCGAACTGGCGGTGTTTGGTTCGGTGGTGGCTTCCGGTACCGCCGGTTCGAGAATGCTCGGATCCACGGCCCCGGCCACGTCTTCATCCTCGTCGGTGCTGTTTCGTTCGCTGCTGGTCGGGTCGATGGTGCCGGATGCTTCTGCTTCGTCGTGGGACGGCGCAGGGTCACCGGGGTTCGTGCGCACCGCCTGCCCCACCCGGGTGCGCGGATTATTGGCCTGCGCGATCAACGAATCGAGCACCTCGCCCTCCAGCGTGCTCACCCGCAAGAGGAACTCCCGGCTGAGCGCATTGCGCACCGGCAACGCATACAACCCGCGCCGCACCGACGCTTTGGTCGCGGTGCCCGGCGTGGTGGCGGCGCTGCTGATCAGCTTCGTCACGTGCTTCTCGGCTTCCTTCACGCTCTGCGCCCCGCGCAGCACGTCGGCGGCGTGTTCTTCCACCGCCCGCCCGTCAGTATGGCGCAGTGTTGGTTCGGTGCCGGTGCCTTCGAAGGTCAGATCCTTCGGTTCGCGTTTGGCCAGCTTGCGGCTGGTCTCCTGCACGAGGGACGGATGCAGCACCGGGGTTCGGTCGGGGTCCGGGGTGGTGAACAGTGCACCGAGGTGGGTGAAGCGCGGCGGGACCGACTGGCCTGCCGGGTTCCGGCGGCCAATGAGATCACTGGCGTCCTGGATGAGGGCGGCCGCTTCGGTGTAGGGCAGGTGCAGCCAAGAGGCGAGCAGGGCGGCGGGGTCCAGGAAGCTGGGCCTTCCGGTGCAGCGCTGCGCGTCCCGGGTGGTGTCGGCGCCGGTGGTGCGCAGCGCGTCCAGTTCGTCCGGGTGGAGGGTGTGGGCGTTGGTGGCCGCGATCCGGTCCGCGGCGGCCACGCGCAGGCGGGCGGCTTCATCGGCCAGCGCCTGTCCGGCAGAAGCCAGTTCCAGGGCCAGGCGCGGGTCCTCGGTGCCGGCCAGGTGTTCGCGCAAGGTGCTGAGCAGCTGTGTGGTGCCGGTGAACAGGGCCCGCAGGTCGGTGCCCGCCAGGCTCGGGGAAGCCGCGGCGGCTGGGCCGGTGAGCTCGGTGAGCTCCCGGTCCAGCTGGCTGAGGGTGTCCCCGAGGGCGGTGGTGTTCATGGGTTCGAGTATGCGCCCGGACAAACGGAGGTGAGCGTGCGGAGCGCGGACTGTGGATAAGCTTCCGCGCAGGGGAAACTAGGTGTTATGCGGGCCGGTCCCCCGGCTTGCTTGCGAGCATCAGCAGCGGAACCAGCTGCCGGGAGGTGATCGCCGCGCTCAGGTTCGCCATGGCCGCCGGGCCGTCCTCGCGCAGGACCAGCGGGGTGGCCAGCGGGTCGGTTCCGGCCGCCAATGCCCCGCGCATCTGCTTCAGCACCTCGAGCACCTCCACGGTGCGCTCGACCTGCCCGGTGACCGCAAACCCGGCGTCCTTCAGCGCGCCGGCGTAGTCCGCGGCGGATTCCACGAAGGAGGCCTCGGCCCGCTCAGCCCACGGCATCGGGTAGGACAGGTTGTTGGTGCCCATCAGGTCGTAGATGCCGAAGACCGCCCCGGGACGCAGCAGCCGCCAGACCTCCGCGAAGACCGAAGGCTTGTCGGCCAGGTTCATGCCCACGTGCATCAGCACCGCCGCGTCGAAGCTGGCGTCGGCCAACCCGGTGTCGTGCCCCGGGCGCTGCAGCATGGTGATGGATCGATCCAGCGCGCAGTTCGCGTCCAGCTCCCGGGCGAGGTCCACAAATTCGGCGGTGATGTCCACCCCGGTGACCAGGGCGCCGCGCATGGCGAAACAGCGCGCCGGCCCGCCCAGGCCGGCGCCCACGTCGAGCACCCGGGTTCCCGCGCCGAGTTCGAGGGAATTCGCCACGAAGCTGGTCGCCTGCAGCCCGCCGGTGTGGAAATGGTCCGCCTCGCGCAGGTCAGCCGGCTTGAAGGCCTGCGGATTCACTCCCGCGCTGCGCAGCGCGGCGAAGACCCGATCGCGCAGGGTGCCGCTGGTGTACCGGTCGAAGGATAGCTCGATGCTGTTCATCACTTGCTCCTTGGCAGCCGCGAGAGACGTGCAGGTCCCCGAGCTCGCGCGGGGTGCGCCTCTCCTGTGCTCTTTAGTTTAAACCCTGCGGCCCCTTCGGGAACATGGCAAAGCGCCCCGGTCCTTCCGCTGGGGGAAGGTCCGGGGCGCTGGGCCTGGCTGCTTTAGCGTGAACGGTAGTTCGGCGCCTCGACGGTCATCATGATGTCGTGCGGGTGCGATTCCTTCAGCCCGGCCGAGGTGATGCGCACGAACTTGCCGCGGGCCTTCAGCTCGGGGATGGTGCGCCCTCCGACGTAGAACATCGTCTGGCGCAGGCCGCCGGCGAGCTGGTGGACCACCGCGGAGAGCGGGCCGCGGTATGGAACCTGGCCCTCGATGCCCTCGGGGATCAGCTTCTCATTGGACGGCGCATCGGCCTGGAAGTAGCGGTCCTTGGAGTAGGAGGTGTTCTTGCCGCGGGTTTCCATCGCGCCCATGGATCCCATGCCGCGGTAGGCCTTGAACTGCTTGCCGCCCATGAAGACCAGATCGCCCGGGGATTCTGCGGTGCCGGCCAAAAGCGAGCCGAGCATCACCGAGTCGGCGCCGGCGACCAGGGCCTTGCCGATGTCCCCGGAGTGCTGCAGGCCGCCGTCGGCGATCAGCGGCACGCCGGCCGGGATGGCGGCCTTGGCCGCCTCGTAGATGGCGGTGACCTGGGGCACGCCCACGCCGGCGACGATGCGGGTGGTGCAGATCGAGCCGGGGCCCACGCCCACCTTGATGGCGTCGGCGCCCGCGTCGATGAGCGCCTGCGCGCCCTCGCGGGTGGCGGCCTGGCCGCCGATGACGTCCACATGCGCGGCGGCCGGATCCTTCTTCAGCCGCGCGATCATGTCCAGCACGCCCTGGGAGTGGCCGTTGGCGGTGTCCACCACCAGTGCGTCCACGCCGGCCTCGATCAGCGTCATCGCCCGCTCGTAGCCTTCGCCGAAGAAGCCCACGGCGGCGGCGACGCGCAGTCGGCCGTCCTCGTCCTTGGTGGCCAGCGGGTACTGCTCGGCCTTGTCGAAGTCCTTGACGGTGATCAGCCCGGTGAGCACACCGGAGTCGTCGACCAGCGGGAGCTTCTCGATGCGGTTCTTGGAGAGCAGCTCGATCACGGTATCCCGGGCGACGCCTTCCTTGGCGGTGACCAGCGGCATGCCGGTCATCACCTCGTAGACCTTGGTGGTCATGTAGTTCTCGCGCGGCACGAAGCGGGTGTCGCGGTTGGTGATGATGCCCAGCAGCTTGCGGTTCTCATCGATCACCGGCAGGCCCGAGACGCGGTACTGGGCGCAGAGGTCGTCCCATTCGGCCAGGGTGGCGCCGGGGTGCACGGTGACCGGGTCGGTGATCATGCCCGACTCGCTGCGCTTGACCTGGTCCACCTGCTTGGCCTGGTTCTCGATGGACAGGTTGCGGTGGATCACGCCGATGCCGCCCTGGCGAGCCAACGCGATTGCCATGGAAGCCTCGGTTACGGTGTCCATCGCCGCCGAGCTGATCGGGGTCTGGATGTTGATGCGCTTGGTGAAGCGGGTGGTGGTGTCCGCGTCGGAGGGGATCACATCCGTGGGGCCAGGCAACAACAAGACGTCGTCGTAGGTGAGTCCTTCAAAGGCAAAGGGGTTGAACTCAGTCACGTAAGAACCTTTCGGAGCGAAAGCGGAGGTTGCTTAAATGGTAGATCCCTTTTGGGGTGCTGACGATTCCCGTTGGTGATCTGTGTCTAAGCTAACGTCACAGGGCCGGTTTTTTATTCCTTGTTCCAGCCGGTGGCCTGCGTGAAGGAGGCGGCGAAGCGGTCGGCGGCGCTGGTCACAAAAGTCTTGGACAAATGCGAATCGTCCAGGTAGACCAGCACGTTGCCGATCACCGCCTTGCAGGTGCCTTCCGGGCAGAGCATGCCGGTCAGATCCAGCGAGACCACCCGGGAGCCGTAATCGTGGGTCTTCAGGAACCGGTCCACCGGGTTCACCTCAGCCAGCTTGTCCGTGGCCGGGGCATCGCAGGCCTCGGGCGCGGCCCGGTTGCGGTCCACGCATTCGGGGATGGAATATTCATAGCGCGGGGTGTCGCGCATCGCGATCACCTGGCTGCCGGCCTGCACGAAGGGCTCGATGGCGCCGGCGTAGTCATCGGCCATGACCTCCTGGGCTCCGGCGCTGCGCCCGGCGTCGTCGGTCCAGGTTGCGGTGCGCGTGGCCACGGTGAGCACCATTTCCGGGGCCAGCGCCTCCACGTAGGCGCGGGCCGCGGGCAGGAAGGCGGCGCATTCGGGGTCATCCAGGTTGTCGGTGGAGCCGTAGCGGCAGCCCGGCTGGTAGATCATCACCCAGCTGCCGCCGGCCTCTTCGACGGTGCGTGCGGCGGCCTCCGACCAGTGCTGCACATGGGAGTCGCCGAGCAGCACCAGATCGGGCTTGGCCGCCGGATCCCCGCCCTGGTTGCAGAACAGGATCGCCGGGTCCTTCGGGGTGTGTGCACCGCTGCAGTTCTCACCCGGGGTCTGCCATTCGGTGTCCAGTTCGGTGCGCAGCGGCAGGGTCAGCGCCGCCGGGGACGGATCCCAGGTGTCGGGGGCCATCGCCCCGGGGTTCTCCTCCGGGGCTTGGGCGGCGGCCTGCGCGCGGCGCTTTTCGACATTTGATTCCCAGGCGGCGATCGGCACGGAGGCCACCGAGAGGGCCACCACGATCACCAGCGCCTGGCTGACCAATTGCGGTTTGCCCAGGAAGCGCAGCACCGGCAGGGCGCCGGCGCGCTGCACGGCCAGCAGCGGTTTTTCCACCCAGCGGGTGCTCGCCGCCGACAGCGCGATGGAGCCGAGGATCAGCAGCGCCCCGGCCAGCGGCGAGGCGTGGTCCACCGGCGCCAGGTGCAGGTAGAAGACCAGCAGCGGCCAGTGCCACAGGTACATGCCGTAGGACAGTTCGCCGAGCTTCGCCAGCACCGGCTTGCCCAGCCAGCCGGCGGGGTTGCTCCGGCGTGCGGTGCCCGGGGCGATGACCAGCAGGGCGGCGCCCAGGGTGGGCACCAGCGCGAGGAAGCCGGGGAATTGGCCCTGCACGTCCAGCAGCGCGCCGCAGCCAATGATGATCACCAGTCCGGCCCAGCCGCCGATCCGGCGCAGCGCCTCGGGCAGCCGGGACAGGGCGGGCAGGCCCAGGGCCAGCAGCGAGCCGAGCGCGAACTCCCAGAGCCGGGTGCCGGTGTGGAAGTAGGCCAGCTGCTGATCGGCCGCGGTGAGGTAGATGGAGTAGCTCAGCGAACCGGCGAAGATGGCCGCGAACATGATGGCCGCGATCTTCGCGAAGCTGTGCCGGGAGAAGCAGCGCCGCCAGATGAACGCGGCGCCGATGAGCAGCAGCGGCCAGAGCAGGAAGATCTGGCCTTGGACCGAAAGCGACCAGAAGTGCTGCAGCGGGGAGGCGGCGGAGGTGTTGAAGGCGTAGTAGTCCACTTCGGCGGTGGCCAGCGTCCAGTTCTGGATGAAGAACAGGGAGGAGAAGGCCTCCTGGATGAGCGCCAGCCAGCGGGTTCCGGGCAGCACCAGCCAGGCGGTGAGCGCGGTGGCGATGATGATCAGCGCCGCCTGCGGCAGCAGCCGGGAGAAGCGGTGCAGCCAGTTGCCCAGCACCGAGGGCTTGTCCCCGGACTGGAGCTTGCGCGCCAGCGATCCGGTGAGGAAGAAGGCCGAGAGCATCAGGAAGATGTCCACGCCGCCGGAGACCCGTTGGAACCAGATGTGGTAGCACATCACCAGCAGTACGGCGAGCGCGCGCAGGCCCTGCAGATCGGCACGGAATTCCGTGCGCGGCACGGTGCTCCGTGGGCTGGGGATCGCTGGTGACACGCGGTGCCGCTTTCCTCGTCGATTGGTGGGCAATTGTCCAAGATGACGGGGAACGGCACCGGACAACCAAAGATTCTACCAAGGGCAGCTCATTTTGCGCATAACGCAAGCTGTGCGAGCGCACCAGAGCCGGATAAGGCTATCGGGCTCACCGGGGTGACGTGCGGTGTTTACCCCTCGGGCCGGGGCGAACCGATTCTGTCACAGTGGGCGCGCCTCGGCCCGCGGCGAGCGGCGGGCAAGACAGCAAAAAGCCGCCGCCTCCCCCGCAAGACTAAAGTCTTTAGGGGAAGCGGCGGCTTCTTGGTATTGCTAGTGGGCGTGAGCCTCTTCCTCGGGAGCCTTCTCGGCAACCAAGGTTTCGGTGGTCAGCACCAGGGCAGCGATCGATGCCGCGTTGAGCAGCGCCGAACGGGTGACCTTGACCGGGTCGATGACCCCTGCGTTGAGCAGGTTCTCGTAAATGCCGGTCTTGGCGTTGAAGCCCTCGTTCGGGCCGGTTTCGGCCACCTTGGAGGCTACTACCGCGCCGTCGAAGCCGGCGTTGGTAGCGATCCAGAACAGCGGCTGAACCAGGGCGCGGCGCACAATGCCCACGCCGGCTGCCAGATCGCCGGTCGCCGAGGCGACGCGTGCGTCTTCGTCCAGAGCCGAGAGCGCGTCAACCAGTGCGGTACCGCCACCGGCGACGATGCCCTCTTCAAGAGCCGCACGGGTGGAGGACACTGCGTCCTCGATGCGGTGCTTGCGTTCCTTGAGCTCAACCTCGGTGGAGGCGCCAACCTTGATGACACCGATGCCGCCGGAGAGCTTGGCCAGACGTTCGGCCAGCTTCTCGCGGTCCCATTCGGAGTCGGTGCGGGCGTGCTCTGCACGCAGCTGGGCTACGCGCTCGGCGACGTCTTCCTCGGTTCCGGCGCCATCAACGATGGTGGTCGAATCCTTGGTGATGGTCACGCGGCGGGCGGAACCGAGAACCTCGGTGCCGACCTGGTCCAGCTGCAGGCCGAGCTCGGCCGAGACAACCTGGGCGCCGGTGAGGATCGCCAGATCCTGCATCATGGCCTTGCGGCGGTCGCCGAAGCCCGGAGCCTTGACGGCAACCACGTTCAGCAGGCCGCGCAGCTTGTTGACCACCAGCGTGGACAGGGCTTCGCCCTCGACGTCCTCGGCGATGATCAGCAGTGGCTTCTTGGTCTCCAGCACCTTTTCCAGCAGCGGCAGGAATTCTGCCACGGTGGAGATCTTGCCCGGGTTGATCAGCACGACCGCGTCTTCCAGGACAACTTCCTGGCGTTCCTGGTCGGTGATGAACTGCGGGGACAGGTAGCCCTTGTCGAACTGCATGCCCTCGGTGAGGACCAGTTCGGTGGCGGTGGTCGAGGACTCTTCGATGGTGATCACACCATCGGTGCCCACGGTCTTGAAGGCCTCGGCCAGCAGTGCGCCGATTTCCTCGTCCTGTGCCGAGATGGCTGCCACGTTGGCGACCTTGTCTTCGACCGCCACGGCGTTGGCCTTCAGGCGTTCGGCGACAATCTCCACCGCCAGTTCGATGCCCTTGCGGATATCGCCCGGTGCGGCGCCGGCCGCTACGTTCTTCAGACCTTCCTTGACCAGTGCCTGTGCCAGCACGGTCGCGGTGGTGGTGCCGTCGCCGGCCACATCATTGGTCTTCGTGGCGACTTCCTTGGCCAGCTGCGCGCCAAGATTCTCGTATGGGTCTTCCAGATCGATCTCACGCGCAATGGTGACACCGTCGTTGGTGATGGTCGGGGCGCCCCAGCTCTTGGCGAGCACCACATTGCGGCCGCGTGGGCCAAGGGTGACCTTCACCGTGTTTGCGAGCTTATCGATGCCCGCTTCGAGGGCGCGTCGCGCTTCCTCGTTGAATGCTAGCTGCTTAGCCATGCATTAACTCCTGAAATAGCATCGGTCGCAGTTCGGCCCCGAACCCCGTCAAACGCGTTCGCGTTAAAGGAGTTGGGACCGGAGAGCTGCGAGGTTGGCGTTACTTTACGACGACAGCCAAGACGTCGCGAGCCGAGAGCACCAGGTACTCTTCGTTGCCGACCTTGACCTCGGTTCCGCCGTACTTCGAGTACAGCACCACGTCGCCTTCGGCAACGTCCAGTGGAATGCGGTTGCCGTTGTCGTCAACGCGGCCGAGGCCTACTGCAACAACGGTGCCTTCCTGTGGCTTTTCCTTGGCGGAGTCAGGGATGACCAGACCGGAAGCGGTGGTGGTTACGGCCTCGACCTGCTTGATGACGATGCGGTCTTCGAGTGGCTTGATGGAGACAGACATGGTCTCTCCTTTTCGTGTATGAACCAATGAATGTAGGGTTTCGCCCTATGGCATTGGACCAACCGTCGTCGCGGTGCCAGTTGGTGTGATCCAGTCAGGCGGTGTGTCTTATTGAACTGGATAAAAATCCTGTTCAACTGGACACCCACAGATGACTTTAGGCCGTGGATTAGCACTCGGTCAAGGCGAGTGCTAACGATTGACCGAGTTCGTCACACTGGTTCGCCCAGAGCGCACTGCGGCCGACTCCTCGATGTCCTCCGGGGCGGAGAGATCCATCTCGGAAAGCTTGACGACCTTGGACTTGGTGACCATCCGGTGCACCAGCCACAGCCCCAGGAACAGCGGCAGCCCGATGTAGGCCGAAAGCACTTCCAGTCCATGCCCGGCCATCACCGCCTGATAGTTCTGCCCGACAATCACCGCGATCAGCATCACGAAGGCCACGATGGGTCCCAGCGGGAACAGCGGCGCGAGATAGGGCAGGTCCTTGACGCTGTAGCCCTGTGCCAGATAGCCCCGGCGGAAGCGGTAATGCGAGATCGCGATTCCCACCCAGACGATGAACCCGCACAGCCCGGAGACGTTCAGCAGCCAGATGTACGCGGCGCCCTGGCCCACCAGCGCGGTCAGGAAGCCGAACAGGCCCACCGCCGAGGTGGCCAGCAAGGCCATGATCGGCACCCCGCGGGAGTTGGTGCGCCCGAAGACCTTGGGCGCCTTGCCGTCATGGGCCATGGAGTAGAGCATGCGGGTCGAGGCGTAGAGCCCCGAGTTTCCCGCGGAGAGGATGGCGGTGAGGATGACCGCGTTCATCGCGGCGGCGGCAAAGGCGATGCCGGCGCGTTCGAAGACCAGGGTGAACGGCGAGGAAGCCACATCGGCTTCGCCGCTGGCCAGCAGGCTGGGATCGGCAAAGGGAATCAGGCAGCCAATGACGAAGATGGCACCGATGTAGAAAAGCATGATGCGCCAGAACACCCGGCGAATGGCCTTGGGCACCTCGCGGCGCGGATCTTTGGCCTCACCGGCGGCCACGCCCACCAGCTCGGTGCCCTGGAAGGAGAACCCGGCGATCATGAAGACCGAGACGATGGACAGCCAGCCGCCGTGGAAGACGTCCTTGCCTTCGCGCCAATTGGCCAGCGGATCCGTTTGCGCGCCGAGCACCCCGAAGATCATCAGGATGCCGGCGGCCAGGAAGGCGACGACGGTGACCACCTTGATCATGGCCAGCCAGAATTCGCCTTCGCCGAAGGCCTTGGAAGACAGGGCGTTCAGCGCGGTGAGCGCCGCCAGGAAGGCCCCGGCCCAGATCCAGCCCGGCACATCTGGAAGCCAGAAGCTCATGACGATGCCGGCGGCGACAAGTTCTGCCGCGACGGTGATGGCCCAGTTGAACCAGTAGTTCCAGCCGATGGCAAAGCCGAAGGAAGGCGAGACGAAACGGGTCGCGAACGTCTGGAAGGAACCGGCCACCGGAATCTTGGCGGTCATCTCCCCCAGCGACTGCATCAGCAGGTAGACCATCAGGCCCACCGCGGCGTAGGCCAGCAGTGCGCCGCCCGGGCCGGCTTGGGCGATGGTGCCGCCGGAGGCTACGAACAGCCCGGTGCCAATCGAGCCGCCAATGGCGATCATCTGCAGGTGGCGGCTGCTCAGCCCGCGTTTGAGCTGGTGCTGGGCCGGATCTGTTCCCGTTGCTGGATTCTCCACTGCGGTGCCACGCTGCACCGCTGCGGGTTGACTCGTGCTCTGCCTAAGTTTGTTCACAGGTGACATACAACACGAGAAGGCGGGGTCGATGCGACGTGCGCCACAGCAGGGACGGGACTAGCGAGCGCCTCCCCCGCTCACCATGGCGGCGCCTTCGAGGCTGCAGGCCCACGCCGCTTCTCCTCATGGGCTGGAGAAGACTAAAGCATGGCCGCTGGCATGGCGGACGAGATGGAAGGTGCCCCATTCAAGACGCATGCTTTGCTTGGCCTTCACATATGTAAGAATTAGCAAAGCTTGCTCTAGCGATCGGCCACCTTCGCCGACCTTTGCACGGACGGGCCCGCAAAAGCCTCGGATTTGAGCGCCTCCCGCTGTATTTCATAGAGCTTGATAGCTCGGAACAAGCCCCATTAATATGACGCGCATTTGTCACATTATGTCCGTAGTACCTCCCCGTAGCCTCGAAACCCCGAACGCCGGGAAGGGTGCCGGATGACGATAGGCTTGTTCCATGGCTCAGGCTTCAAATGATTCAACACTCAACGACCAATTCGCGGCTCTCCTCTCCCCCGAGGGGTGGGCTCTATTGGCGACCGTCGATCCGTCCATGGCGGCAACCAAGGACGCGGCGTGGTCCTTGAACGAAAAACTTCGCAAGGAAGGGCATGACGCCCAGGTGGTGCGTGCGGTGATCTCCCAAGCCGAGCTGCGCTTCCGCGGCCGGGTCAAGTTTGGCCCCTTTGCCGATACCTTGATCTTCACTCCCGCAGGGCTTGAGCAGGCCACCCGCCTGACCATCGCCGGGCTGCACGCCCGCCGCTTCGTTCAGGCCGGCAGCACCCACGTGGCCGACCTGGGCTGCGGCATCGGTGCCGACTCGATCGCCCTGGCCAGCGCCGGATTGCAGGTCACTGCCGTGGAACAGGATGAAACCACCGCCGCGGCTACCACCTTGAACTTGATGCCCTTCGAAAATGCCCGCGTTGTGCACGGCAGCGCCGAAACCGCGGACCTCACCGGCATCGATGGCGTATGGCTGGACCCGGCCCGACGCACCGACGCAACAGGCAGTACCCGCCGACTCTTCGACCCGGAGGCATTCTCCCCTCCCCTGTCCTTCGTGGAGAAGCTCGTGGACTCCGGACTGGACGTCGGAGTGAAGCTCGGCCCGGGCCTGCCGCATGAAGCGATTCCGGCCGGTGCCGAGGCGGTGTGGATATCCGATCACGGCTCGGTAATCGAAGCCGGCTTGTGGTTCGGCAAGCTGAAACGCCCGGACGTGGCCCGCGCGGCCCTGGTCATCGATAAAACCGGTGCTCACGAACTGACCAGCGAGCTCACCGTGGAGCAGGATCCGCTGGCTCCGGTAGGCGAACTCCAAGCACATCTCTATGAACCCGATGGTGCGGTGATTCGTTCGCACCTGATTTCCACATTGCTCGAATCCACCGGCGGACACTTGCTGGATGAGCACATTGCCTACTTCACGCACGCAGAGCAGTTGCAGACCCCATTCGCCCGCGGGTTCAAAGTCTTGGAAGTCCACGACTACAACGTGAAGAAGTTGAAGTCCTGGGTGAAGGCCAACGGCATTGGCAGCTTGGATATCAAAAAGCGCGGAGTGGATGTGCTGCCCGAGGAGCTGCGCCGCATCCTGCTGGCTGGTGCCCCGAAGTCGGCGAAGAAGCACGCAACGCTCATTCTTGCCCGTATCGGCCAGAATCGTGTGGCCGTCGAGGCGGAACCGCACTAATCTATAGTGATGCACCTCCCACCGGATGAATGTCATGGCAGGGGTGACGCAAAACTTACAATAAGAATGGAAGGCCTTCGAATAATTCGATGGTTTAACCGTCTAGTTTTATTCGGCTCCGGAGCCTTCCGTCCGAGACGTCAGCATTAGGAGCGCCGTGCAGAAAATCGAGTTCGCCAAGTCTTCTCAGTCCACCATTGGTGTTGAATGGGAAATCGCCTTGGTCAATCGCGAAAGTGCGGACTTGTGCTCGGTCGCCGAAAAAATCCTTGATCAGCTCAAGGAAGATGCAGGGCTAAGCAGCGAGGATGAGCACCCCACGGTGAAGCCCGAACTGCTGATGAACACAGTTGAGATAGTTACCGGGGTTCACAACACCGTCGCTGAAGCTGCGCAAGAGCTACGCACCAATGTGCGCATGCTCAACGAGGTGGCTGCAAAACACGGTGTGGACTTGTATTCCGCTGGTTCGCATCCCTTTGCCGCCCCGATCTCACAGCCCGTCACCGACAAAGAGCGTTATGCAAACTTGATTGACCGTACCCAATGGTGGGGACGGCAAATGGTCATCTACGGCATTCACGTACACGTAGGACTTGATGACCGCGACAAGGCTCTGCCAATCACCGATGGTCTGATCAACTACCAGCCGCATTTCCAAGCACTCAGCGCCTCCAGCCCATACTGGGGTGGAGAAGACACCGGCTATGCCTCGCAGCGTGCATTAATGTTCCAGCAGCTGCCAACCGCAGGGATTCCTTTCCACTTTGATTCATGGTCGGAATACGAAGCCTACGTGGCCGATATGCTCCACACCGGAGTTATTGATGACATCTCAGAGATTCGCTGGGATGTCCGACCAGTCAATCGTCTCGGCACCGTGGAAATGCGTATCTGTGACGGAATGAGTTCCTTAGAAGATATCTCAGCCATTACTGCCTTGACCCAGTGCTTGGTCCACGACATGTCCATGGCGATTGAGGCCGGATACAAGGTTCCAGTCATGCCTGCATGGTACCGGGTGGAGAACAAGTGGCGGGCCGCCCGTTATGGGCTGGATGCCATAATCATCCTCAACGCCCAGGGCGACGAGATGCTGGTGACTGACCATCTGCGCGCCGAAGTGAAGCGACTGGCCCCGGTCGCCGAGCAGCTCGGATGCCCGGACGAACTGCAGGGCATTGTCCGACTCATCGAGCGCGGCGCAGAATACCAGCTGCAGCGCAATACTTTTGTCGCATCCGGTGGCGATTTCAAGGCTGTGGTGCAGGAGAATGTGGCCCGCATGAAGGCCGTTTAATACAACTAAGTAGTAAAGGTGAAACAGAAATTTAGGTCCGTTAGATTCCGACGATTCGGAATCTAACGGACCTAAATTTGTTTTCCTGCCCACAAGACCGGATTGCTCCGTACTCATGACTGCATACTGCTGAGCTTGTTCGAGAAATCATCATCATTCACGAGGTTCAGCTATTTGCAGCACGTGAACTAGTAGCCTGAGGACATTAACAATGAATGTAATTTGCGCAACGTCGATTTCTACGACAAATACCGCAATTTCTAGGCAATCTGTCCTGAGAGAATATTTCCTGCGAACTAGCTGCCAATAGTTGAGCTCGATCATGCCTAGAAATCAAGCCCTCATACAGGTAACAGCATGACCGGTACTACAAATTAGATCCGTAACCTAGGTGCGAAAATTACTTACGATATTGAAGGACGACCTACGATCTTGCATACCGCACAGTCACTCGGCCACAATGTATGGATTTACATAAAAGGCCAATTGAGCAACCTACAAGCTGATGGCTCTGTAATCCCGTCGGAACGCGCGATCGGATACCTTCGCACCTATCTCACCGGAAGTAACCCGGTAGTTTCTGGGCAATGGCCCGCCATCGGCAGACGCTTCGAGCATCTCGGCACACCCGACGACAGTCCCAACGTAATCACCGCAACCGATCTTGTCGCAGTTTCTTTCCTCTCCGTTAACGTGCCACCACGACCGGCCTGGACCATCCTCACAAAACGCGCGTCAGCCTTGACCGAAGTACTGGGGAGAATCCCATCGCAACTGGCGATAGAGGATCTAGGGTGCACCGCTGAAATGTACCAATCCGAGTCCGCACTACAGGAGCTTTGGAATCTCCTACGACGCGATGAGGAAGGAAGTCTATGGAAAATGGGAGCAACTACCGTCAGCAAACTCATGGCCCGCAAGCGTCCCGCGCTTGTTCCGATTCAGGATAGCGTAGTCATGCGCGAGCTCGGTTCAGCAGACTCCACTTACTGGGTCCAATGGTGGCAGGCGATGCACCTACAGATCGAAGGCCTCGTCGTCGTGACCGAATTCGCCCGTCAGTTGCGCAGTAGCGTACCTGAAGCCAGACACCTCAGTCTGCTGCGCACACTCGATATCGCCATCTGGATGCATGGCAAGAAACGCATTGATTCGGCCTAGCGGATCGTTCAACACAACAATCGAACTACACAGTTCGCGATATACAACCGTCGTTTGCTCTAGTTGGGGTTTTATTCCATCTACAGGGGTTTACCCCGGTAATTGAATAGCTGAACGATGACGATGCCGAGTAACGTAGTCACCAACTCGCATCCAGCCATCCCGATCTCTGCAGGTAATTGATCCATCATTCGTCCAACGTCAGATGACATTTGGTCTTCTAGTATTCCATCAGTTGCGGTTGAGCCCATGTTTGCGCGTACCTAGGGCGAGCTTGAAATGGCTCTCCGCTGTGTCGATCTCCCGCAACGGCGTCGTGGGGTCAAACACACGTAGCAGCGAGAAACGAAAATTTGTCGGTTCGAGGCCGCGCAACTCGACGTTTCCGCCGTGCCCGTTGGTCGCATACGCTTTCCAACGCTGACAGATGTTTTCTGCACCGTCAGCCTTGCCAATGTATTGGCGGCCATCACTTGTGTCGGTAATAAGGTAGACGCCCATCACTGATGAGAGCGCTGTGCGCCACGAAGCGTAGCGGTGCTCCCGCATCACCGCTTGGAGTTGCGAGTGGTCCAGCACAAGCTGGTCGAAGCCTGGGAAAGCAACCGGTCGCGCATCTGCTATCTCTTTGACTGGGTATGTCGCCGCAGTGAGGCCATTTAGCCGCCAAGCTCGCGGCGATCTCCACCCGATCACGAGGCGATTTTTTAGGTCTGCCATCCGTGCCGAAACAACCAAATCAAACTTCCGAAGTACCCCATCATTGGCGATCTCCCCGCGATTCTCCACTATGGACCAAAAGCGTGCCCGATCGCCGCCTTCACGAACGAATACAATCCAGATTGACGGCGGATCCACTGGAAAGACTCGTGTCTTCGCCGACTGTTGGCTTGTATATCTCAAGATTTCCTCGTCCGATGAGTCAGCGTGGATACCCAGCAAACCGGAGCCTTCGTGCTCTCTGACGTGCGCATGCCGTATCACCTGGACCTCAGCTGGGTTGATGCCGGCACTCAGCAAGATCGGTTCGAGCGTCAACGTCATTAATAGCTCCTCATAATTTCGTTGCACCACTACATGGCTAGGTGGGCAATCCAAGCTTGTCGAAAAAGGCCCTGTTCCGCTCAGTTGCCCCGTTGACCAATCCGTCAAAGCTTATGACCTCGATATATGCCTTGGCTGCGTCGTTGAACCCAAAGTATCCGAGTCCGTCGTGCGTCGGTCGCAAATTCGATACTTCACAACGCTCGATCATTTTGTCGGTGAGGTCCGCGATGATGTAGCAGAAGGCCGGAGGCTCGTGCGTCGGAGGAATTAGACGGCCTGTTGCAGTGAGCACCCCACCAGCGCGAATTCGCTTTACGTAGTCGAGGCACTGCTGGATAGGGTTCTTTTCTTCTGTCGCGTCCTTGCGCATCGGCCGTTTAATCTCGACCACCACGATCGACGGCAAAGGGAGCTTGAGTCCTTCCGCTGCGAGCACGGGTGAGCCAGTCAGACGCGTAGCGACAATATCAGGTTCTTTGGCCGAATCGGAGTTTGTGATTGGCATGCTCTTCAAAGTTTTATCTGACGCGAGGTAGTCGTGGAACGCCAGCCTTTCATCGATAATCCACAAATTGGAACCTTCGGAGCTGACCTCGTTAGATTCCGTGCGCATCGGAACAATCAATGAATGAATAGCATCTTCTCGACTGTATTTTCCTTCTTTGTCTGCCCGGATCAGTCGCGAAAGAAGATCCAGCACCGTACGACGCCGTGCCACGTAGGCGGCCATGTCGGACTGATTCATCTCACTAACAGTGTCCAGATACTCTTTAAGTCGAAGCGAGTAGTCTTCAGATGGTTCCGAACCGGTTTCCGCAAAAATCTGTTGTCCTTGCGTTAGTGCTTCAGCTTCGATCTTCTGAAGGTGACGGTGTAATTGAACTTCAAGATCCGAGTCCTTGACCGACGGTTCAACAGTTATTCCACGAGCCTCAATCTTTGCAAGAACGGGTCGATATCGCGGCGCACGGTTGCTCACAAAGTCGTGGATTCGTTGTTTACTTTGCTCACGAGAGTCTTTGAGCGGATGCTCCAGGATCCTCGCGACTTCTTGAAGAACGTGATCACGGATGTCGTCCAAGGAAGGCTCATCCACGAGTAGTTCGCCGGCGATATGGTCGCTGATATCGAATGCCGTCCGATCCGAACGGACATGATTGTCAAGAAACGCAGATGTCAGGTAGCAGGCGTAAACGAACTCACCAGATTCTTGACCGTTGAGCTTGCCGTGGAGTCCAGGCAACTTTCCGCTCAGGTTCTCCTCGACGACGACGCGACTCGCCGCGCACCAATGCAGGCGTGGCACTGAGTTCCGTGTTGACGTCCTAAGACGCAGGCTCAGCATGTCGAATTTATGGCCTTTGACCTCGATCGTCGTCGTCGACATTTCCGAGGCTACGAACTCGTCCATCAAGTCAGACAATAAGATCGATTCGTCTTCGTCCGAGATCGTCACGATGGGAGCCCCGCCCGGCCTAAGGAAGTACCAGATGCAATGCTCGAGCACCTCTCGAGCGATGGCTTCTATGCCCTTTGGAGCGTGCTGCTGAAATGACCGCTTAAATCCGCGGAGGCTTACAGCGGTCCCCGTTTGTGTGCGACTCGCCGAGTCGACTTCATGCTCGACCTCTCCCTCGACAGAGAAATTAAAGTTGCGCCCTGTGAGCCGACCTTCCTCGTCCGTGTAAGTACTTTGAACTGATATCTTGTCGAAGGCCTTGAGCCAGAGCAGCCTACCGACGCCCCGACAACCAAGGCTAGCTTTGTAATCGCTGTCCAACGTCTCGAAAGATTTCATATTCTGCGAAGTGAATCCAACACCGTCGTCTTCCACGGAGAAGCCGACGATCGGTTCCAGCAGAGAGCGCCCCAGTCCCCCTTGTCCCAGGTCGAACTCAGGCTGCGCATTGCGATGCACGCTCACACTAATTCGGCCGCGATAGTCCGAGTTTCCGTTCTGCGCATCGATCGCCTGGATACTGTTCACGATCGCCTCAAGCAAGGGCAGAAGTGCGTGGCTCTTAGGCAAGCTGGTGTTGCGAACACGGCCGGCCAGTGAAGTTGTCAATGCCATGATCCATCCCTTCATTTCGTACAAGTCGAGCCTACCAATATGCGCCGACAGGTTCGGCTCAAGAACAAGCAGGGAGCGGCATAGGCATCAGGCTCAAATCCGGAGTTTCTGTCTCGGCATCTATTGATCGCCAATTTAATCGATCACAAGACACCACTGCACCGACTGATCGCAAAAACCAATTTGAGAGCGCCCCGTTGTCTGACACGCCCACGGTTGCTCTGCCTGTAAGGACGGAAAACCTCACTCATTCCCCATTGAATTTCCTTCTCACGAAAGCCCGACGGCTCATGGCCGAAGTGTACGGTCCTGAAAAAATCCATTCAGGCAAGTGGCAAAGTGCAGCTTCGGGGCCGCGCGGTAAAAAAACTACGGCATCCAGCTCATGCAGTAATCGAGGTTCGCAACGACTGTCCGAGCTGCCGCTTCGTCGTCGGCGGCTTCGATGGCATCCACCAGGGACTCGTGCCCCTCGCGAAGGCAACCGTCGAAACCGTCAGCTAGTCGTTGGGCCATCTTGGTACCGTAGAAGACAGCGCCGAAGCTCTCGTAAATCTCATGCAGCAGCGGAACTCCGGATGCACGCGCCATTTCAAGGTGGAACTGCCAGTCAGCCTGCGACCATGCTAGGTAGTCCTGTTCCTGCCAGGCATCGCTTCGCTGACGCAGCAGGGTACGCAAGCGCTGGATCACCTGCGCATCAGAGGATTTCGCAGCGAGCCGTGCGGCCTGGGTATCCAAAGCAAAACGCACCTGCAGCACATCCTGATCGGAGTGTTCCCGGTAGACGCGTTGCGCGGTTCCGCTGATTTCACTGGTGGCCCGCACATAGGTGCCGTCTCCCCTGCGCACCTCGAACATGCCCGTGCGCGCCAGGGCTTTAATTGCTTCGCGCAGCGTACCGCGCGAAACACCCAGTTCGGCGATCAGCTCCGGTTCCGCCGGAATGCGATCCCCCACCGCCCAGCGTCCTTGCGTTACTGCATCGCTCAACCGGGCAACGACCTCATCGGCCAGCGGCGGGCGCATTGGCATGTTACTCATGATTTCTCCACTTCGGCTGAACCGTCAACTTCAACCAACTGCCGGGAATCGGCCTCGGTGCGCAGGCCTCCGAGCTTGAAGCAGAACACCAGCTGAACCACCGCGAAGACCAGCACGATTGCCAGTCCCAAGGTCCAGGATCCCAAGGCGCCTTGCATCAGACCAAGTGCAAACGGGCCAAGGGCCGCAATCAAGTAGCCTACCGACTGGGCCACCGTCGACAGGGCCGTGGTTTCTTCCGCGCTTCCGCCACTGCGGCTGAGCATAAGCATCACCAGCGGGAAAACGCCGAATCCCAGTCCGATGAGGATCGAGCTGATCAAGGACAATTCAACGGGCAGAACCAGCAGGGCCAGAAAGCCGAGTACCGAGCAGCTCGTGGTCAGCAAGAAAGCGCTGCGCAGCCAACCCGGCTTTGAAGCCATCCACAGCATAATCAAGACTGCAGGGATGCTCACTCCCTGCACGATTCCGAGCATCAACCCGGCGGCCGCCGGCTCCAGCCCGCGGGAGATGAGAATGTGCGGCAACCAGCTGACCACCGTGTAGACCAGCAGCGACTGGATTCCGAAGACCGTGGTGAACAACAAACCCTTGCCCGTGGCCAGCAGCGGCCAAGGTGAGACATGCGCGCCCGCAGCGGGCTTCGTGCGGTTTCCCGAGAAAGACAAGGGCACAAATGCCAGCAGTGCCAAGCTGGCCGGCATTACCCAAAATGCCAAGGCGGTAGTGGGCGATCCGACTTGCATCGCCAGAGGGATGCTGACCGCGGAGGCGAAGGTCGCGCCGATTGACATGGTTGTCGTATACGCGGCGGTCATCGAGGCCGAACGGTGCCCGTGATGTTCGCGGATGAAGGAAGGCATGGCCACATTGCAAATAGCCAGTCCGCTCATGCCCACCACTGTGCCTGCCAGTAGCGCCCAAGTAGAGTCGACAACTCGCAGGGCCAAGCCAGCCGTGAGCAGCAGCAAGGAAAGGGCAATGCCCAGTTCAAGGCCGGTACGGCGAATCACCAAGCTGGTCGCGGCACCAGCCACCGCGAAGCACAGCACTGGAATTGTGGGCAGCAGCGAGGCGATAAAGGTGCCATAGCCCAGCGTTGCCTGCAGTTCGTGAAAGAGCGGCGAGGCGGAGGAAATACCCATTCGCAAATTCAACCCGACGAGGATTACCGCGGCGACGGCAAGGGCACCGACCACCCAGGGGGACTTCCTAGCTTGCGGGGCATCGGGCAGGACGGACTGTTCAGATGAGTTGGCGATCACGTTTAAACATTAGACGTTTGATGTTTAGGAGCAAAATTAGGTAATCTGATCCACCTTCGTGCAGGCGGCATCCTGTCTATGCATGTTCGGTGATTTTATTTATATGCAATGCCGGCGGGCGACTCCTAAATTTCATCGTCCGGTCACCAGCCATCATTACGATCTAGTGGTTATCGGCCCACCAAATGAAGGTCGGGCCACCTAGTGCATCTGAAAGGAACTTCGGTGAGCAATTCTTCATCTGTCCCACGTCGCGGAGTATTGATCGGCAGCACCGCTGCAGCAATTACCGGACTGCTTGCTGCTAGCAGCACAGCGGCGACCGCAGCCCCGGCCAAGAAATCTCCAGCGGCAACCCCGAAGCTTAAGTTCGCCGCAGACGGCAAGTTCAAGATTGTTCAGTTCAACGACACCCAGGATGGCCCGCGCACCGATCGCCGCACTCTGGAGCTGATGGACAAGGTGCTGGATGCCGAAAAGCCGGGCTTCGCGCTCATCAACGGCGATGTCATCAATGGATCGCCGAAAACTGCCACCGAGGTCAAGCAGGCTATCAACAACGTTGTGCAGCCAATGGAATCCAGGGGCATCCCTTGGGCACTGACCTTTGGCAACCATGACGAGGACTCGATGCCCAACGGCACCAATATGACGGATGCCAAAATCGTAGACTTCATCCGCAGCTACAAGTTCAACGCCAACTCCAAGAATGACAAGATCCAGGGCGAATCGAACACCCAGCTACTGATCGCCTCTTCCAAGAACGCCAAACCCGCCTTCGGCATCTGGCTGCTTGACTCGAACCGCTACGCGCCTAAGACCATTGGCGGACAGGACTTCGAAGGGCTCATGTCCTACGACTGGATCCGCCCAGAGCAGATCGCCTGGTACCGCGAAGCCTCCAAGGCCACCGAAGCACGCTATGGCAATGTCCAGTCCTTGATGTTCTTCCATATCCCACTATGGGAACACCACCACATGTGGTATGGCTCCCAGTTCACTTCGAATGATGCCGACCATGAGAAAGCCGTGGCCAAGCACTCCATCGAAGGAGTCAAGAACGAAGGAATCTACGTGGGCGCTTTCAACTCCGGCATGTTCTCTGCCTTGCAGGAGCGCGGCGACGTTCGTGGCGTGTACTGCGGCCACGACCACATCAATACCTTCAAGGGCGACTACTACGGCATCGAGCTGGGCTACGCCCCAGGCACCGGCTTCGGTACCTACGGCCTGGGCGGAACTGAGAACCACGAGCTTCGTGGTGCCCGCGTCTTCGAGCTGGATGAGAACAAAGACGGGGTCTACACCGGAACTCGTACGGTATTCGCCAAGGACCTAGGAATCGACATGAGTGCGAAGGCGCAACCGCTCGATGAGCCACTGCCGATGCCGTAGCCATCACCGCTTGCTGCGCGCTGAACCATCAGCGTGCAGCATTGCTCATAGAATCGAACTTCGAGGAGTTCCAAGGTGTCTTGAAATTGGACTGGTTCGCGTTCTGCGAAACATGAGGCTAACTGTCACCGATGTCTCGATATATGAATTCTTGCCGAGGTGTTGATACAGAACTGTTACTGATGTATCTAGAGGTCACGTTTTTAATTGGTTTCTGGATCAAGCACCAGCCGTGAACAAGTTGCCGCGTCAAAATAAGTAGTGTCAAGCGCAGCCCCGAAGCTTATTTATGACCTCTGCCGAGGGTCGGCAGACCGCCTGAAACAATTTTGACGTATGGCACCCGATCCGCGTCGGTCTTTGCTTTAGCAGGATGATGCTCCTTGCTGCGCTGAGCTTCCTTCACTTCATATCGTTCCAGCGGGGTTCCCTCAGCCGCCCATTGATTAGCGCCATAGGTCTGGCGGAGCCGCGCTTCGAAGGTCGAAGATGTGGTGAGTTTTGGCTCAAGCCCCTTCACCGGGATTTGGTACCGCAGTTTCTCGAAGTCAGCACCGGTCAAGTACTCCATGCCGTCTTTAGACTGCGGCTCGATGCTGAGCTCATCGCAGAGTGCGAGGAGCTCGCTTTCTGAGATCTCAAGCTGTGATTCAGCCACCGCCAGTCGAACTTTGTCATCCGGCTTCCGATACTTCTTGTGAACCGTTTTCATTGCCTGGTTCTTCACAGCCTGCAGCCCCGCATCCTGCGGCGCCGCATTGTGAGTAACTTGCTTCGGCATTGGGCTCACTACCAGCGCCAGGTGCCGAGTCGCAGGTAGTGCACTTGCGGGTAATGGCAACCCGTTGACCTTACGGATCTCGACGGTCGCTGGCGCCAATTTTCGGCTGCGATTAGCCTTTACCCTGGCAGGAGCTGGTTTCGGTGTTTTCGGGGCGGCAGATCGCGCTGCACGCGATTGCTTCCCGCGCTCATGGCGCTCAATTCTTGCCTTCGCCTTGGCCAGCCGCCGCTTTTCATCAGCTGATGGCTCGATAGCTTGTGGAGCGAACCTCTTGACGTCAAGCGCCTTCTCGCGAGGTGCCTGCTTGCTGGCCAGCGCTGAGAGCTTGGCAAAAGCTTCGGCGTCAAGATGTCCACGTAGATTCAAAGCAAGCTCCCCCAAAAAGTTAACGTCCCTAGTCGAGCCAGAGTTGGTTCTGAGGTTGAATCTATCGCTCTTCCTCGATCGTAAGCTACTTTGTCTCTAACTTTGACGCTCGCTGGAAACATCGGCGTCTGGCTATCTCTTTCGTTTGGCACCTTTCGGCGACTTAGCCGGCGATGGTTTCTTTTTCTTGAGAATCTGAGCAGCCATCAGCCTCGATCGACCATTGTTATTCGATGATTTGTTAGTCCTTAACGCTGGCGCTACCCGGGTTCTTGCGCCATATGGTCGCTTAGTTCTGCAATACTCATAAACAATCAAAAAGCACGCCAAGAACGCGTCAACGTCAACCGGGGGCTAGTGATAATAGTGTTGGACTTTACTGCGATTGACTTCGAAACCGCTAATTCCTTCCGCGGATCTCCATGTGCGGTTGGGCTCATCCGCGTACGCGATGGAGAAATCACCGAGCAATGCCACTGGCTTATTCGTCCTCCAGAAGCGGCGGACTGGTTCGATCCTTGGAACATCAAGATTCATGGGATCACCCCCGAAATGGTCGCCGAAGCTCCGCGGTGGAAAGAAGTATTGCCTCATATCGTGGGCTTCGTTGGGACAGACACGCTGGTGGCCCATAACGCAGCTTTCGATACCGGAGTGATCCGCTACGCTTGTGCAGCTGACGGCATTCAATGGCCAGCGTTCGATTTCCTTTGCACACTGGTAGCGGCACGCAAAGCACTGGCACTTCCCTCCTACCGACTGCCCTATGTCGCGGTTTCTTTAGGTTTCTCATTAGAGAACCACCACGACGCCCACGCCGATGCATCAGCGGTGGTGAAGATCGTCAACAAATTAGCACAACGAGAAAACGCCACGGATTTGCAGGACTTAGCGCAAA
The DNA here is from genome assembly GCF_002975455.1 of Arthrobacter sp. MYb224. Classification (NCBI taxonomy): domain Bacteria; kingdom Bacillati; phylum Actinomycetota; class Actinomycetes; order Micrococcales; family Micrococcaceae; genus Arthrobacter; species Arthrobacter sp. MYb224. The sequence goes on from NZ_PCPU01000003.1 coordinate 183,384, forward strand.
AAATAGGTGTCTGTCTCGGAACCATGAGCCTGGGAAAATATTCAGGCAGTGTGGCGCAAGGTTCTTCATCGCGTGGATTCACGCCTGTTTCAGTAAATGCAGATGCAGACCCGGCGGGGTACCTCTTCGGGCGTGTCGTCGTCTTTACCGGAACGCTACAGTCGATGACGCGCGATACGGCGCGTCAAGAATGCGCTCGGGTTGGTGCCATTCCTGAAGAGAACACGACCAAGCGAACCAACGTTTTGGTTGTGGGTGATATTGATCCTTCAGTTTTACGTCCTGGTTCAAATCTCACCGGTAAAACACGCAAAGCGTTTGAACTTCAAGACAAGGGACAGCAAATCGAGGTCATGACCGAGGACGACTTCCTCCGCTGCCTCGGAGGGACGCAGCTCGATGGCGTAGAGATTATCCTTGCATCCCAACAAGAAACATGTTCATCCACAACTTCCCTAATTACTACGGTAACGGATCTCAGAACTTCAGACTCCTTAAGATCAAAGAGCGATCAGCCTGTAGTCCCAAAGCCGCCAAAACCGTTAAGACGGACACCCATTCCTACCGAACAGAAATGCTCGATTACTACATGCGACGCCACGGCGGCTTTCAAAACGCGGACCAACCCCACATGGTGCGCTGAACACATTGTCGCTATCCAATTTCAAGGCGGACTACGGGCACTCGAAGAATTTACTCATCCCAATGATTGGCAACTAACTGAATGCTTGGATTGCCATGTACAAGCCCACTACCGCTTCAATTACACACTGGAAAAGAACGGAGAAAACGAACCGACTTGCCGCGCCTGCTATTGGCGTCAGTGGGCAGATAGAAACCGCCTCGAACAAGGAAGCTGGGCAGAGATCACCCCAGTTCCATTCCTCGATGCTAAATCGATCAGCGAAGATCACGGGTACACCTATCTAGGTCCCCTGACCGAGCCTTCACTCGCGGATGATCCTCATCAGGTGAAGTGCAATCATTGCGGAAAGATTAGCGCTGAAAGACTAAGTGATATCGCATTCGGTTGCACATGCACCCCTCGTGTCTAACAATTTCGAAGGTACCTGCCGTGAAGACGGTTCGCAAAGATGAGCAGTGCGCACTAATGCGCCTGTCGCATAGTCCCACTGGTTAGGTCCCGTTGAGCAGTCCCGCGACAATGCGATAACTAACCGATTCTCTCCAACCCATTCATCCCAAACCGGGACGGCGTCAACCCATCCAAGGAACCATGGGCCCGTTCTTGATTGCAAATGTCTTTCCCTTCATCAGCCAAATACTTCGCCTCCACCAAAGTATCCATAATTTCTCCGGAGAGCTGTTCAAGCCTGAATTGGGCGTTAAACGACTCAATAAAACCGTTCTGCCAGGGCGAACCCAAATCGATAAACGCAGTGCGCACCCCGACCGTGTTGCACCAATCCACCAGCGCGCCGGCCGTGAATTCAGGTTCCTGGTCGCACCGCACGAACGCCGGATGGATCCCGGTTTCAGCAAAGATGCCCTTCTGAGGCCGCTTCCAGGTCCTGAGCCTTGAAAGACCGGCGGTCAATGATCGCCAGCGTAGCCCTCGTGTACTCATCGATGACAGTAAAGAACCAGATATGCCGGCCGCAAGAAGTCACATCCGAATGAAAACCGAAGCTGAGCAGGTGCGTCGGATACTCGGCGGTCAAACGCTTCTGGTCCCCGGTCCCAGGACCGGTGCGGCGCTTCTTTCGACGTCTAGGCTTGCAGACCAGGGCTTCCTCTCACCTCTGACGTCGAACGCGCTTGTTGTTGAAGAAGGTGCTTCTCCATCGATCGGTGCTTAGCAGGTGCCAACGGGCCTTGCGCCAGTCCCACGTCGGATGCTTGGACGCATCGGCCCGCAGGTCTGCTCGAGCCTGCGCTTCGTCAAAGTTCATCGGTGGTTTTTTCTTGCGCAGTGCAGACCGGTTCTGGCCCAAAACTTGGCAGCGAAGCGTTCAGGAGAACTTGACGTCTCGATACGATGGGGCTGGACCTTCCCACGGCGCCAGATCCGGGCCGACTAGTGGGGTTTTCCCCGCTCCGTCGGCGGCTTCCCATCGCTGGCAGGGTGACGGTGGCCAGGGCAAGCTCGTCAACTTCCGGCGACATTCCGGGTCGTTGGACATCGTCCAGTCCTTCGGCGCCGAGCAACTCGTAGCGCCGGACAGTGGGATCGCTGAAGCTGGTGATCTCCCCGATCTGGACATCTGGCAGGCAATCGATTGCCAGCAACACCGTGCGCGCCCGCGAGGTGACCGACGCGATTAAGGTTTTTCCGCAGGTCATTGATTCATGGATTTACCGGCCCCGTCACGCAGTGAAAGGATTTTGCGTAGTTGGCCATGGATCCCATTCCATGGTTACCCGAACCAGATTAAAATAACGATTGGCTACACTAGTATCCCTGTCCGATCAATGGACTACCTCTGCGTTCCGATCAGGCTTCGAACCTCAAACATAAGGATGTCATTGACACCTACCCCTTCCATAGCCGCGATCAAGTCGGGTGCGATCTCGATGGTATTCGCGTCCTGGTCAACACTGACATAAAGCCTAAATGACTCGGATACTAGGCGAGCGAGTTCAAAGGACATCCCGTTACGCAATAAGCAGATGACGAACCTATCGCTTGTGCCGTACTTGATCTTTAGATAGAAGTCTTCCTCAACCAGCTTTAGTGCGAATAATATCTCCAAATACTTCGTTAGCGTGTAGTCGAGGAAGTCCATCTCAGCTTTGATTCTGACAATTGCCAGATTCACTAGTGCGGATCGGTTCTTCGTGGATCGACGTACATAAGCGGGGGCATGTTCGACAGGCGAGCTTTTCACGTCGCCCCACTTCGAACCCACGAAGATCAATTCCCCGTCCTGCCGTCTCCAGTAGTATAGATACCTGCCAATCATGAGCTTCAGTGGAGCCCCCTCTGCTCGCCAGGACAGGAACATACTGTAGAAGTTCCGGGCCGCCGAAACATCATGAAGGCGAACGAGATCGTCGGTACCTTGATTTAGTTCAACGCCGTGTAGGAATACGTCTCTTATGAGTGCGATCAACTCGTCGGAGTTGGTCGCTAAGATTCCCTCGTGTTCGTCGACCCTATCTTGCATCAGCCGCTCATAGCGGAACACATCGAAATCGTGTACGCCATGCAGAAAACAAAGTCTACCCACTTCCGTAAGCGCAAGTCGCACCTCGTCAAGTCCTGAGGCACCACGCTCAATATTCTCCAAACGCTCAAGCGCTTCAATGCGCGGCTGTTCTGCCGGTCCCGCCTCGAGTAGTGGATTCTCCACAGGATCAGAAGCGGGCTTAGCGGGATCGGCCACGTCACTCAACCAGTTGACTGGGTTCCAGCTCGCGGGTGCATAAGAACTCTTGATGACATAGACCTTCGGAAGAAGGAGGGATAGACGTGGGCGCTGACTCGAGAATATTTGACTAAATCGCGCGACGCGCCCGACTAGGTTGCGGAATGAGGATCGTGCGAGGTAGCCGCGACCCTTGCCTGGCGTCATTAATACCATCGTGTCCGCAGGGGTGTTAACCCCCTCCAGGAGCGTTGAGGTAGTGACGAGGTAACGGCGCTGCGCTGTATGATCTTCACGAAAAAGATTCTCAACGTACTGACGCAGCACGTCCGGTATCTGGCCATGATGAAATAGAACACCACTTCGGATCACATCGATGAGTACATAATCCGCATCGATTAGATCGGCTATCGCCGTGATCGCCCTCTCGGCGAGGGGAGATAGCTCGGCATTGCCAACCTCCGCCGACAGGCGCACAGCCATATCCTGTGCATCGCGAGGTTTATTGAGGTATACGATGGTGCGCTCGCCCGCGAGGCTCACAACAGCCGCAGCGTCATCGTCTGGGAGAGTTTCGGCCGTCTCAAATGTCCGGCCAAGGAACTGATCGAAGGCACGAATGGGTCCGCCAACTTCAGCTGCATGGAACTGCTCAACTTTGACTTGTTCGTTGACGGTCCGAGCCTGCACATCGTCGTCCTTGCCGTTGACGTGGCGGAGACTTTCGGGATTCTCAAGGAACGGGGTGTAATAGGCGATGTGCAAGTCTTTATTGCGCTGATGAGTGATAAGAATCACCTGTGATAGCTCGAGTGATCGCGCATCGTCCGTGAGAATATTTTGGGCCTCATCCACGAGCAGATGATCAATGCGGAGCTCCGGGTTATCCACGAACAGGCGATGAAGTCGTTCCTGAGTTAGCACGGCAACGAACGAAGCCTCACTGCTGTATGCCTCTGGATGGGTAATCACCCGCGTTGACATGCCGCGTTGATTCATCACCCGCATAAGTTCGGCTTTTGTCTGAGCGATAAGTGCTTTCGAAGGCACGATAATACACACCGCTCCGGGTAGGGAAGTGAGTGCTCGGCCTATTAGCATCTCGGACTTGCCGTATGAAGTGGGCGCGATGATCGCGGCACGTTGATGTGAGCTATTGAAAGACTGCAATGCGAGTTGCTCTCGCGTCCAAGTCACTTGGCCATGCCCTACGAAGTTCATGCCATGGGCGGCACTCAGTACTGTCTGCAGAGAATCTTCGTAGAACGCGTCCGGATGAGCGGCTCGAATCGCCGCTATGACCGGCATGATCTCGCGGGTGTCCGCGATATCAATCAACGGCTCGAAGTCTGAGGTGTCGATCGAGTATTGCAGCACAATACGGTAGCCAAGCTTTTCTACTGTTGCATCGCCTAGGTGCATGAAGACGACGGCGAACGATAGAAGCTCTTGGTATTCCTCGCCAGTTAGTGCCTGCGCGAGAACAAGTTTCTCGTAGAGTTCGAAGAAGCGCGAACCCTCCAGATTCTGCGGGTGTCTCAACTTCCGGACAGTCAGATCCACGGCCATCAGACGGCCTCCTTAAGTGATTCACGAAGTACCGAAACTAGGTCTTCAAGATCAGACTGCTGGATGAGCAGAAGGCGCAGTTCATCGAAGCGTCCGCGCCCAGTGACGCTCTCAATAAGTTGTTCACCTGTGTCAGCGTTGATTTCATTGAGGCTGAAGGGGTGCATGACCACTGCGCACAGCAGTGCCTTAACCTTCACGGTGGAGCCCTTATTTATTGTCATGAAGTCGGTGCGCAAAAGCTTCTTCACACTGGAAGCGTCACTTGTCTGTAAGGCAGCATCAGCATCAAAAATCGCGGCGTCCCAGCGTTTCTTGCGAACGTCGGACGTAAACATCTTATGGAGGCCGTTCTCGGCAGTGTTTATCAGTTCTCGGACTTTGCTATCGGCAGTCTGGGAATTATTGACCCGACCGGATTTCACTTCGCCGTACCAGAGACCACCGTCATGATGATCGCGGAACGTCAGATCGAAACCTTTCTTGACGTTGCGTTCTTCCTTATTGAGGTAGACACAGGCGCTCACGAGTCGATCATGGCCATAAGGCAGCAGGAGATGGACGATCAGTTCACCGGCGAGGCCAAGCTGCGCTTCGTCGGCTTTCGAGTCGTACAACTTGAAGAATTCGTCGACAGTGAGGTCGAACGAGTAGTAGTCCGGGTCTTCGCCGGCTTGGACTCGACCGTAGCAGTAGTCCATGAGTCGTGATCTCAGCGTTTGTTTGATTTCGTCTGTAACGCTCTCAAGAACCAGGATACTCGCGTCGGCGACTGTAACGACCCTTAAACCATCCATGAAGGATCCTCCGAGCTCATCATGAGTCCATCTGTGAGCATGTCAAAAGCCATGACCCACCCTTGGTTTTTGGAGCATTCCCGACAGGGAGCGGTGCTCGCCGGACGGCACGTGAAGGTCGCTGGCGTGAGACGACTGGTAGGAGACCATTCGCATGCCATCAGTATCAAATCTGTTGAAGAAGTAGGTTGCGTACTTGTCGGTTTCGGGGGCAGCTTCGAGTGCGATGAGCGGCAGAAGTAGAACGGGAATCGATCCGGTTCCGCCAACTAAGTACAAGAGTCCCTCATCCATCATCTGTGCAACTTCGACTTCGTCCAGTCGGAACGGAGTCTGAGGTCCGTGAAGCACTTCGACTTGTTGAATGTATATACCGTCACGGCGACGAGCACTCTTTGCTCGGACAAGCTGTAGTTTTCGCCACGCGAGTCCAACACTTTTTTGAAGCTGGGATAGGAGCCCCTCCATGTGATCTACCTGAGTCTTAATTTCACGTTGAGTGAGGGACCCAGAATGCCCCTTCCATTGGTTGCGCAGCGTACCGGCTTGTTCGAGTATGGAGATCGATTCGATGCTGAGGATGCGCTCCAGCGCGTTCGTGTCTGCGCCTGCAAACGCAAAGCTGACTTCCTGTCGATCATCGGGCGTTTCCGACATTAGGTCTCGTCGATACGCGGAGGCGAGTCTTTCGGTTATCTTAAGCCAGCTTCCGAATGATGCGCGCGCCGGGGTACCTCCATCACTGCGCACCAGCTCGTCGAGGAGATCCGCCCGTTCCGTGTTCTGCTCGCTGTCCGCCTTGAGTACCGATAGCAAGACAATCGCGAGATAAGCAGCGTACGCCTCCCAGACCAGAAAGATCTGGGCATGCCTTTCGGTGTCCGTATTCTTCGTTTCCATTGTCCAAAGCGCCCCAGCAAGGGGATACGGTAGATCTTGGGCCCAACGAACGGTGCCTTCATCTAGCAGAGGTTCGAACAGCGCCGAGATTTCTTCGGTACCCGAAAGGTTTGCCCAAACGGTCTCACGGCTGGAGTCAAGTAGGTTCTGTGTGCTTTCAAGCATCGCGTCGACTTTGGCAAGTGATCGCTGTATATCCAATGAAGGTATGGGGATCAGAACTTCATCTGCGAGGCGTAGTTGATTGGTTGGAGTGTTGGTGATGACACGTGCACTTGCATGTGGGTTGAGTCGGGCGAGTGCCCGTCGGACACTGGCGATGCCGTTATCGCTTTGCAACCAGCCATTCACATACTCAGGTAGTAAATTCTTGTCATCAATTTCGAATCGGATCTCTCGAGATTCATCTATCGCAGGCTGATCCACGGCAGTCTCTGCGACACCCGTTACCTTAATGCTTGGGTTGGATGGGATACTTGCACGCTTCTCGTTGAGATCAGCATGTATGCGGGTAACAAACTGCGACAGTCGTTTTTCGGGCCAAGAGATAGCGCGAGTAGCGCTTGTTGTCTTGGAGTTCCGTTCGAAGGCCGTGAGAGTATCGATTACCGTGGAAATATCGGCGGCGTCTCCGATCCGCGCCACTGTATGCTCGTCATATCGTGCGCTTATGAATGCGTCCAAGTCAGCATCGGATGGAATCTCGACAGGCCAAATAAGCCCGCAACGTCCCACGTTAATCTTGGTTCGGAAGAAATGAGCGCTTGGCACGGTTCGCGATATCGGCCCACTTTTTATGCTATGCACTGCAGCGCGAAGGTTGCTCGCTCCGTCCTCTGTTAAAGTCCTCTCTAGGAATCCACGGTGCCGTCCTCGTGAGAATTCAGTTCTGAGGTCAATCAGCTGCACCACGCCCGTACGGCGTGGCGTCTTGATGTTATTGATAACCAAGGCAAAACCGGGTGCATCGGTAGATGGTGCAAATGATCCTGCAGGAAGCGAAATAACGGCCTCCAGCAAATCTCTCTCAATGAGTTCGCGGCGTACATTGGCACTGTGATCCCGGAGGAGTGCCGACGCATGAACAAAGATAACCGCGCGACCGCCGCCCTGTTCAACATGTTTGAGCATCGAAACGATTCTGGAGATGAATAACCACGTGGAGTCTTGCGAGCTTGTCGGCATTCCGAGGGGGAAATCATTCAGATCCAGGCGCCCATTTTGACGATCCTGTGCGATCTGTGTAGGCCATCGGAGGCCAAACGGCGGTTGCGAGATGATTATGTCAAATTTTTTGTCTCCGAAGAGTGAGCCTTGAAGCGAATCCCCTGTGCGGATGTCGGCATTGACATCTGCAAAGTAGGAGTTGAGCCTTGCGAGAATGGTTGTTTCGGCGTTTATCTCTTGCCCAAATATCCTGACTTTACCTGCGTTTTTTGCGGCATGTTCCCCTACATGAAGTGCGAGACCGCCTGCGCCAAATGTCGGGTCAAGGATGTCGATCTCATCAGTTTCTTTGAGACGGTCTAGTCGCAAGGCCTCCGTGACGATGGTTGTGAGTGAATCCTTGGCAACAAGCTCACTGTATTGCTTCCCGCCTCCGAGCGGAGATTCAAGGATTCCTAGAAGGATTTTCCTGCCTGGAATCGCGTCGCAGTATTCAGCAAACGGACCAAATGAATCAGATACTTGTTTGGGAAGATTCTCTGCGATATTCGGTATTTCGAGTAGTTCTTCGGGAAGCGCTCGACCTGTCCGTTTAGAGCTCATTTGCGCAATCGCAAGGCCTATTTCTGAAACGGACAGGTTTCTATTCCCACGAAATTGGTCGGCGAGTGCCCAAAGGCTTTTGGCGTAGTTGCGCTCAATCTCGCTCTCGGGTCGGTATTTATCTACTGCCATGATTCATCCTTTAACGGTGCCGCATTAAGTTCGTCACGACGCGCTCGCCAATCCGGCAAAAAACCGTCCATCAACTCAGTGAATCTTTCGTTGTGATTTCGCTCGAGCAGGTGTGTCATTTCATGCACCACTATGTACTCAAGGCAGTTGGGATTCTTCTTGGCGAGCTCCAAGTTGAACCAGATATGTGCGCTTTCACGGTTGCATGAGCCCCATTTGGTCTTCATGCGGCGTACGGTCCACTTCGAGACACTGCGACCGACAATCGGCTCCCATTTAGCGATCAAAGCAGGGATCGCCTGCTTGAGCGCAGCCCTGTGCCACTCCTCCATTGCTTCTCGGCGCTGGTCGGCAGTGCAGTCTGCTGGCGCGATCATCGTCAGCTTATTGCCGCTGATGTCGATTCGTATTCGACCTGGCTCGTTTACGAGCTTCAGTCGGTACCGCTGACCCCATACGTAGTGGGATTCCCCAGTGACCATTTCGCGTTCGCTCTGCCGCGTGGCACTGCGCAATTGTTCGCGTTGTTTCTTGATCCAGGGCAGGCGCTGCACGACAGCGAGGCGAATCGCGTCGTCGTCCAGGCGATCCGGGGCGGCGACACGCACACGGCCAAGAGGAGGGTAGACGGCAATGTGCAGGTTCTTGATGTGTTTGTAGACCACATCAATATCAATTCCTGAGACCGTCATGTAGGCACTAGCTGTACTCATTGCGAGCCTTCACTAGGTCAAAGAGTTCGTTGAAGCGATCGAAATCAGCGGGGAGGACCCGTCGAATTGCGCGTGCAACTTCTTTCTCTTTGAACTTATTGCCAACCCAATCGTGTGGCTTGCTCGTCATGATCGCGGTATCCACCTTGATCGGTGTTTCCGGATCAGTCCACTCGAAGTCATAAATAGCTCGCTGTGCGCCATTCGTAGCCCAAGCAGGGTAGACGGTGTCTGACTCTTTTGAGCCAACTTTCTGAGCGTGCGCGATCAACTGTTCCAAGTATGTCTTGTAATCGAGGGCTCCCTGGCGGCGCTGTTCAATGATCGCATCCAGCAGGCTCGACATGCTCTCGTAGTACTTCGGATTCATCGCGTTTTCATCGATGATGACCTTGCGGATGTTGTTCGCAATGGTTTCGGCAACAGCCTCGGGATCCTTCTTGATCCCTGGCGGCAGTTTGTCGATGGCTCCCGCGCCTTCGCGAACGATCAGATCGACAAGACCGACATTCGCGAAGTCTGCAACCATTTCTGATCCGTCAGCGTGGATGTAGGTATCGAGTAGGAATCGCATGCCGGCTTCGTACTGTTTGAAGTCGACGTTTTCGCCTGCGCCTAGTTTCACCTCGTCACGCACGGAAGTGTAGTGGGTGATTTCCTTGCTGATTGCAGCGGCCTCAGCTTCTGAGAACCCAGCTTCGGTCATGTCATTGGCAATTGCCGCGTAGGATCGCGTCAGGCCAGCCACTGACTTGTAGAGCTCTACGCGTTTGGCTTCGTTGCGCTTGATCTGGTCGGCATTTCCGTGATCAACGGCGCAGAAATAGTGCTGGTACTGAAGGGTTCCCCGAGGCGGTTCAACCGCTTCGCACAATGCACGGATACGCTCAAGCGCCTCATCGAGATCCTCACGCGCGAGCTGGACCCGGTCCTTGAGCAGTCCTTCGATGTCCTTCTTCTCGTACCCGTCCAGCGCACCATTCGTATAGTCGGTGATAGCGTCCTCAAGGGAATTGAAGAGATCTTGGTAGTCAACGATGTAGCCGTAGTCCTTGTCGTCGCCGTCCAGGCGATTGACGCGGCAGATGGCCTGGAAAAGGCCGTGGTCGCGCATCGACTTGTCGATGTACAAGTAGGTCGCCGCCGGTGCGTCAAAGCCCGTCAGGAGCTTGTCAACGACAATCAGGAGGCGCATCTGGCCCGGTTCCTTGATGAACCGTTCCTTGACGTCCTTTTCGAACTGCTCAACCTTCGTCATGGCATGGTCGGCAGGCTCATCAAAGTGATCGGCAAGCATCTGGCGATAAATTTCATACTGGCGCAATTTTTCGGTGGCGCCGTGGCCCGAGTCTTCTTTGGAGATATCACCGGCTTGCGGTGCATAGCTGGTGACGATGGCGCATTTGCCCTTGAATCCGGCTTGGCAGAACATCTCGTAGAACTTGCAGGCTTGGTAAATGCTGGCGCTGACGAGCATGGCGTTGCCGCGCATGTCCATCAGTCGTGGTTTGGTTTCCATGTCCAGCAGAATGTCGTTGACGATCTGCTTCGAACGCTGCTCGGAGCTAACCACTTTTTGCATGGTGCCCCAGCGCTTCTTCAGCTCCGCCTTAGACAGATCAGTCATGCCTTTGGTTTTGGCATCGAACCATTGATCGACCTTGGCCGGAGATGTCAGATCCTGGTCAATGTTGCGGGCTTCGTAGCGCAGGTCGAGCACGACGCCGTCCAGCACGGCTTCATTGAACTTATACGTGTGAATAAAGCTGCCAAACGTTTCAATGCTGGTTGCTTTGTCAGCCTTGAGTAGCGGCGTACCTGTGAAACCAATGAACATGGCCCCAGGGAGCAGTTGCTTCATGGCTCGGTGCATCTTGCCAGACTGGGTGCGGTGGGCTTCATCAACAAAGACGAAGAAATTTCCCTTGGCAGAAAAGCCAGCCGGAATCTTGGAGTTGAGTTCAGCGATAAATTCACCGTCGGCGTCATTCTGAGTGGCTTCGTCGTCTCCGCTGCGGAACTTATGAACCAGGGAACCGATGAGCCACGGTTCGTGCCGGTTGAGAGCACCCATCAGATCAGCGCCCGACGTAGTCCTGTAGATGTCTTCGTTGACACCGTTGAAGACCTTCTTGATCTGGTCGTCAAGCTCGGTGCGGTCGGTGATGATCAGAACACGCGCCTGGCTGTCGCCGACGGTCTGGTGCTCACGAATCCACTTCGCCAACCACACCATGGTCAGAGACTTGCCCGAGCCCTGGGTATGCCAGATGATGCCGCCCTCGTGCTTGGCAATCCGTTCCTGGGCGGCTTTGACACCAAAGAACTGGTTGTGGCGGCAAGTCTTTTTTACGCCGGAGTCAAAAACCATGAAGTCATGGATGATCTCCAGGAACCGATCTTTCGAACACATCTGAACCAATGCACGGTCCAGCGGCTCTTCAATTTCTGAGAGCTCTTTCCATTCCAGCCAGTATTTTTCGGGAGTGTCGATCACGCTATAGCGCAGACCTTCGACATCGTTGCCCGCCATGACCAGCTGGACGGTCGTGAAGAACGGGCGAATGAAGTCCTTCTTCTGGTTGCCGATGTTTTGGCGGATTCCTTCCGAGACGGCCACCTTGGAGCGCTTAAGCTCGATCACGCCCATAGCCAGACCGTTGACGTACAGCACGACATCGGGCCGTTTAGTGTGTTCGCCCTTGATGGAGACTTCCTCAGCCACGACGAAATGATTGGCTTGGGGATCACTCCAATCGATCAGCCAGACGGTTTCGGTATTTTCACCAATACCAGGCTTCACCTTTACGCCGTATCGCAGCATGTCGTAGACATCGCGGTTGGCTTCATACAGGTTTCGCCCGCCACCCAATGATGCGTTTTTCTTGAGCTGATCGACTGCCTTGTTGATCAGGTTGTCGTCATAGCCACGAGCCCGGAGGTTCTGCTCCAGCGTATCGGTTTCGATGTGGGAGTTACCTTCACGGTATTCCCAATTGCCCCCGTACTCATAGCCAAGTTCCTCGAGGAACAGCTTCACTACGCGATTTTGTGTACTACGTTCAATCTGACCAACTGTACTCATGATGCATCTCCCCCAAGATCTTGTTCTATTTCTTGAGTCTGCCAACGTCCGAAGCTCACGCCCGAGACAGCAACCTTCCATTCGTTCCGACCATTCGCACTACGCCCAGTCACCACTGCAGCCGCCGCAGACGGCGAAGCAAACACGTGGTTCCTCGTGAATTGGGCAACGGTGCCGGATACCGAAATTTCGATGGTGCCGTCTTGCTCAAGCTTTTCTCGGAGGCTCTTGTAGCCGTCGTCAACACCGTTCCAAGAATTTCGGGCGGTTGAACCCTCAAGCACGATGAACTCGCCATCTATTTCTTGCGCCGTGGCAACGAAGCCGTGCTTCTTCGATCGCAATTCAAAAACAGGCGACACCGATTCTTTCACCACTTCGCCACCCGACGATGCGTCTTTAGATTCAGTGACCATCGTGGTGTTGCGGAATAGATTCACACCCAAGACTGGCAATGCGATCTTGGCCTGCGCAATGAAGTACTCCATATCAGAAATATCAGATTCTGGTAGGGGAAGCGGTGCCGGTGCCGTCCCATTGATGAGGCGTGTGCGGTTGGCTTTCTGTGCAAGCGATATAAATCGTGATTCAAGGTAGCGGGCATGCGCTTTGGTGAGGTTCGCGTCCTTGCTTGTTAGCAAGATCGCCCGATCCCAGAAGTCTTTGCCGCCTTGTTCCTCGGAGCGTGAATGTTGGTACAGCCGCTTCGATACGTCGTCACCTTCACCAATGTAGGCAATAGTGCCACCCATGCTGTCTGGATCATCGCCGAGCAGAATATAGATACCGGTACGGTTTGCTTCAGGGCGTTTCAATAGTGCACCAAGATCCGAACGTGGAGCAGCCACGACGTGACCAGTCCAGTTCATGATCTCGGCCGTCAGTAGGCCACCGGGCGTACCGTCAGCCAAAAACAGGCGAACAGACTTTCCAACACTCATGCGCCGGCCACCTCCGGCACTAGCCGTGTGCGACCAGTGAGCAGTTCTTGCATCATGCCTAATTTGATTGTGCTAACTTTCGCAAGGCGATCGCAAAGCGCGTTCATCTCCATCTCAGCATCGTCAAGGATCGCCACGATCGCACGCTGCTCATTGAGAGGCGGTAGCTGGATCAGGAAGTTTTTAAACGTTGGCAACCGGAGCGAATCAACGGTGGCTTTTACTGTGTTCTCCATAGCGTGAGCTCCAAAGAACTGACGCATAAAATAGTAGACAAATCTACCATCGGCGCCATCAAAGAAGTCGCTAATCTTGTATACGCGTTGATGCACCTCAAATTTACCGTCGATGTAATGGAAGATCGACCCTATGCCACCCTCGCCGGGAATGAGTATGGCTTCGCAATCGTAGGAATAGGTATCGATGTGCTCAACGGTCGCGGAACGGACGAAGAAAGGATATTTTCCCCCAGACCTTTTGTCTTGGTTGTTTCGCGATCCTGTCTTTATTCGTGCCAGCTCCCCAAGCCGTAATTCAGTCCATCGCTCGTTGAATCCGGGCAGTTGGGTCTTGCCGGTGAGGAGCTTCTGCATCAACCCCTGCTTGATCGCCTGCTTTTTGGCGATCAAACGCTGAAGAGTAACCTCCAGATCGTCAATATCGCCGAGGGCTTCTGCGATCGATCCCTGTTCGATCATGGAAGGTACCCAAAGTGAAAACTCGGAAAGATTATTGGCGCCTAGATTTGGCTGCGCAGCACCACCAGCCCACTTTTCAATCTGTTGGGTGCACAGTTCTGATGCCAGATACGCCGAAAGGAACGATGTAGTTACCTTTGATGGCTTGGGCCTAATTATGACGAGGGAACTTGCAATAGCTCCTTCTGGCATCGACTGCTCGACTACACCAAACTTACCAAGCGAACCGCGTAGACAGAACAGGATGTCACCATAGGCGTATTTTCCTGCGCCAAGGCGATCGAACTTTTCCTGTGTAATGTAGTTCATTCCCCGCATTGAGATGCGGCCGCTACGCAGGTGTCCAGCATTCACGAACGGAATCCCAATTTGGACGAATGTACCCGGTGATGGGTAGTTATTTCCTCGATCCCCATTCTCGAAACTACAGATTGAGCCCAGCGTTGAAAATTCCGGCTTTGCATCGTCAATTATCATTTGATACCCATTTTTGCCAGATGCCCGGCCACTTTCGCAGTTAACTCCTGCAACTCAATCTCAAGATCGCCGACCTTCTCGTCGTACCGATCACCGAGTTCCTTAATACGAGAAACGAGATTGTGTGTTAGCTTCGTAATTTCACCGTCAATGCCGCCAGCGATCGACCTCTGCCATTTTTCTTCGAGGACGAGCTCCTTAACATCCGGCTCAGTGAGCTTGCCGTATTGCGCGACGACAGAACCGTCCAGCTTGGATTTAGCGTCCTTGGCGAGCTTCTTGGCCGCCGATTCACCGTTGTAGAGCTTGATGAGATGTTCGAGGGCTTTGATCTCCTCTGGGTCGCCGTGTTCGCGTTTGGATTCTTTGAGTCGTGCAGAGGCGAGAGCCTTAGTGATTTTTCCATCGTCCATGGCCTCTGCGAGAAGGCCTTCTTCCACGGCGTGCTCTTCGCTGTATTCCGCGATCTGGCGAGCAGCGTCGTCTGCGATGGCAGTCAGCTGGTCAATGTAGGCTTGATCCTCCGTGAAATACCGATTCACGATCAGCGCGGGCGGAATCAAGTCCATCTTGTACTTGGTGGCCGACCGGCCAGTTCCGACAATGAGATCCGGAATCTCCGAGATCTTCCGGTCCTTATCTTCGATAGTTTTGCGCGGCTTGGCTGCATTCAGCCAGCCTCCGTTCATGACTAAGAAGATGTCGTCGTGCATGATGGCATGCCAGTAAGACATGAATTGCTCATAGACGTCGTATTCGTCCAGAAGCGCCGTGCTCTTGAAGCGGGCGAGCAGATCATCGCCCAGTTCGGCGGCTAGATCGTTGGGCTTCAAGTTTTCATCAATCGCTTCCAACGCCGCACGGTGCGTAGAGTACCACGCCGCAAGCTTAACGCGGGTCTGCTCCGAGAAGTCAGCGAATTCGTCCGAATCCAGAATGGCCTGTTGTACGTCCGAGATGTCGACGGTCAGCTCACTGTATCCCTCGCGCCCAGTGTCCTTGAACAGTTGCTCTCGCAGTGACGGGAACGCGTCCCAACTGGCCCGCAGGGCATCTATATCGCGGTTCGGGATACCACCATGCAAATGTGCGTAGAGGTCCTGGACGTCTTCTGGTTCCGAAGAGTCGATGTAGCGCGGAATGTTGAGGTTGTAATTATTGGAGGCATTTCCAATCTCCGATAGCGGCACCATGCGCGAATAGCGCTCAACTTCCTGCTGCTTGTCGAAGATGTCGACGATCTTGTGCATGTCCTGGGATCGTAGGCGGTTTTTGTTCCCGTCTTTCAGGAAACTCTTGGAAGCGTCAACCATGAATACGCCAGTGCGCGCTTGGGCGTTTTCTTTGTCGAGCACAATGATGCAGGCAGGGATACCGGTGCCGTAGAACAGGTTCGCAGGTAGACCGATAATCCCCTTGATAAAGCCACGCTTGAGCAGCTGCGTACGAATCCCGGCTTCTTTGCCTCCGCGGAAGAGAACGCCGTGGGGAAGAATGACGGCAGCTTTGCCGGTGCTCTTCATGGATTTGAGGATGTGTAGCAGGAACGCGTAGTCGCCGTTCTTTTCCGGCGGCATACCGTACTCGAATCGCCCGAATTCGTTTTCCAGCCCATTGCCCCAGGACTTGGTGGAGAATGGTGGATTCGCCACGATGAAGTCAAAGGTATCGAGAGAGTCACCTGTGGTGAACTGCGGACTCGTAATGGTGTCGCCCTTGCGGATGTCCGCGATCTCGTTGCCGTGCAGGATCATGTTCATTTTGGACAGTGCCCATGTGGCATTGTCCTTTTCCTGACCGTAAATTGTCAGGCCATTGCTCGATTCGGAAGCAACTTTGAGCAGCAGCGAACCTGAACCGCAAGTGGGGTCATAAACGGTTGCGGATCGCGGAGTGTCCGGGGTGACGTTGATCAGCTTTGCGATCACACGCGACACTTCGGCCGGGGTATAGAACTGCCCCTTGGATTTACCGGATTCGGTAGCAAAATGCCGCATCAGGTACTCGTAGGCGTCGCCCAGCAGGTCGTCACCTTCGGCCCGCGATCCACGGAAATCGAGATCCTGGAAGATGGTGATCAGCTTGGAGAGCCGGTCCTGCATCTCTTTGCCCTTGCCGAGTTTTTCTTCATCGTTGAAGTCGGCGAGGTCGATGACTTTCTGAAGGTCAGAGGCTTCGGCAAGCTTGGCGATGATCTTGTTGATCTTGTCGCCGATCTCCTTGTCGCCCTTGAGCGCAATCATGTCGTCAAACGATCCACCGGCCGGTACTTCGATCAGTGAGTCCGGGTCATTTTTGGATTTGTCCGATACGTACTTCACGAACAACATCGTCAGAATATAGTTCTTGTATTCGCTGGCATCCATGCCACCGCGCAGCTCATCGCAGCTCTTCCAGAGAGAGCTGTAGAGGTCGGATTTCTTTAGCGCCACTACGCGGCTCCCCTGTGTTGTTGCTGGATCGTTCGTCGTGCTCATTTTTGTATCCCCAAGGCATGGTTATGCCCAGGTTACTCTTAGTTTCAATCTACCCGGTACACACGACAAATATCGTTAAGTCGCTTCGGTTGCGGATTGCAACGGGTCGGAGCAAACTCACCCAAAGACCGTCAGCTACTCTCATTTCCAACACATTTGGACTATATTTCAAAGGTAGAAGATTCTGCGCATAGCTCTTTTGCATCAACGAAGCGACTTTCTAAATTTGCTATTCCTCGATTGTCGTCAAAGCCTGTCGAATTCACCGCTACTGCAAAATCGCAATCCATGAACGCTCACAGCCAGAATCAATGAGTACTGTATCCCTGCACCGACGGCCGAACATTTACGACATGCTCGCCCTAGCATTCGTTCCACTCGGGGTTGCATTCCACTCTATCTTCCGACAGCTCCCCGAAATGGTGGCACATCCTTGGCAGATCAACCAATCGCGGCCATCAATGACTAACATAACTTTGCGACTTTTCATCAGGCACACTACACAGCCTGTTTCCGTGCTGTGCTTACGTTGTCCATAAATCAACACCACCGTCTCTCGGCTTCTGCATTTCATATACGGAACGTTTTAATGGCGCAACTAGACGCACGGGGCCTCGCAGAAGGAATAGCTCTGTGCCGGCAAATACTTCGGCACAGCAAATAACAATGCGTATGCTCAATCAACCGTTCGAAGTTCTCGATTACTCGTCTAATAAAAACCGAGTAACAGGCTGCGACGAATCAGTGGCAAAATCCAATCCGGAAGGCTCTGCGCCAGCAGCGACCAATTGAGCGCCCAGCGCCGCCACCATTCCCCCGTTATCCGTGCACAGCGAGAACGGCGGAACCACTAATGTGATGCCAGCCGAAGCGCAACGTGCGGCCAGTAGCTCTCGCAGTCGTGTCTTCGCTGCAACTCCCCCACCCAACAGCAAAGTCTTCAGGCCATGCTCCTTCATAGCGCGCACAGCCTTGGACGTAATCACGTCCACCACCGCTTCCTGGAAAGATGCGGAAATATCCGCTACCGGGATCGGCTCCCCCGCCGCTTCAAAATGCTCCACGCAGCGAGCCACGGCGGTCTTCAAACCGGAGAAGGAGAAATTGTTTCGGTGCTTGCCCGGTTCTTCGGCGGAGCCCACGAACTTCGGCAGCGACAGCCCGCAAGGGAAACGGAAGGCTTTCCTGTCCCCGTCCTTGGCTGCCTTGTCGATGGCCGGGCCTCCTGGGTATCCGAGGCCCAGCAGGCGGGCGGTCTTGTCATAGGCTTCGCCGGCCGCGTCATCGATGGTCGCACCGAGCAGCTGCACGTCGTTGGTCAGCGAGGTGATCTTCAGGATTTCGGTGTGGCCACCGGAGACCAGCAGCGCGCCGAAGGTCGGTGGAAGCATGGTATCTTCAAGGACCCCGACACCCACGTGCGCCACCAAGTGGTTGATGCCGTACAGCGGCTTGAAGGTAGCCAATTCTGGACTTTTTTCGTTTCCCCGTTCTTCACGCCAGCTGCTATCAAAATCTATGCTGCGATTGCCGGCTGGGAAATGAGCGTTACCCATAACGGAGAACCACTAGTTCCTGCAACAACCACGGACTTGGCTTGGGGTCGTGGATGAGATCTTGTTGTATCTTAGGGATTCATGACCCTTCAACCCGGTGATGTCATTCTTACTGGCTTCCCCACGCAATGCCGTCGGCTCACCCATGGTAACGAATTCCGTTTCCCAGTGCAGGGTAATGGAGAACTGAAAAATCCGGTAATCGCAACGAAAAAGCTTGCCTCACAAATGATCAACTGGGCATAAAATGGCTGATTCCTCTCGAACTATCCTGCCCAGGACTTCACCGAACTTAGTGGGACTCAGTTGAACCGCGACCTGATGCCAGCACTCGTCATGGCGGAAAAATTCCTCAGCGACATCCACAAATCCCCATCGCAGGTGATCGCACGACCGGCCGGATACTTCTATTTGTGCCAAGAAAAGTAGAGATAGCCCGGGGAAGCTTGCTTCCCCGGGCTATCTCCGGGTTTCGGGAACCGGCCTAGCGCTATACCGGTCTTGACCGAGCCCGCGACTAACTTCTATACGAAGGCCAACTTACGCACGGTGAGGTTCTTGTACGTTGCCGTCCCACCCGAAACGAACAATTTGATCCCGGAATCCGAAGCCAGCGGGAATACCCGGTGCGAGTGGACGATCCTGCCATCCCCCAAGAACACCTCGACGCTGGAACGGTCCACCAAGATACGCACCTTGAGGCGTCCGCTTGGCGCCTCTAATGGGCTCTTGGTTTCGCTCTTATCCCCGGGGTGGAAGCTCGGCTTGCGGTTCACGTAGGCGAACCCTCCGGCCAGATAGATTCCGGTGGCCACGTGACGTGTGCCGGTTTTTGCCCGGCACAGCTCAAATCCCACGTTCTCCGGCGGGTTGGCCGGATCCCAGCTCAATTCGCATTCCAGCTCGTAGGCGCTGCTCGAGAAATCCAGGACTTGGTCCCCGGATACCGCCGGGCTGCCTAACCTTTTCGCCGGACCGGCCAGCTTGTCCAACTGCTTTACTGGAACCGAGGCGAGGTAGTAGCCTTCAGCACCGGCGATCATCCGCACCTCGCGCACAATCATGTCATCACCGTTGTAGCCATCAGTGGCCATGCTCGGGGCATTGTGTGGGTAATCCCAGAAGTTGTTCCACCCAATGACACGGCGCAGTTTGGGATTTTCACTCCCGTCGGCACGATGGTCCGGATAGGTCACCCCACCATAGAAGTCAAAGCCCCAGTCAAGCCATTGCGGATCATCGTCCTTCGTGGTGAAGGCCTTTCCATCAAAGTCGCCCACCCAGTATGCGTAGGTTGCGGGCAGATCATGTGGCTTGCCATTGGCGCTGGTGCCAAGCACCCATTGTTTGGTTCCGTCAGAAGCCTGGATCTGGAACAGGTCCGGGCATTCGAGGGTGCCCAAGGTGGTGCGCACAAATTCGCTGGTTCTTTTCCACCGCTTCAGGTTCACCGAGGTATACAACCCGATGCGGTCCCCCTCAGCATTAAGCATGACCCACTGTGAGCTTTGCTCATGCCAGATGATCTTCGGGTCTCGGAAGGCTTCCACGCCTGGGTTAGCCAGTACCGGCTTGGTCCCACCGGGCTTGAAGCTGCGTCCCTTATCGGTGGAGTACCAGAGGTACTGGGCTTGCACCCCGCCCGGCGCCTGGGTGACCAGAGCAATCAACGCGCCTTTCCCGTAGCCCGCGGTGTTCTTTTCGTCGATGGCAATCGAGCCGGACCAGCAATCCCCATTAGGACTTTCATGCTTGCTGATGGCTACGCCATGGTCGGTGAAGTTCACGTGGTCCGTGGTGGTCGCCAAACGCCAGCTCGTACCGGTGCCACCGAGAATGTAGTCCTCGTTGTAAAGGTAGTAATACAGGTATTCACCGTCCAGATACACCGGACGCTGCGGGTCATTCTTCCAATTATCCGGAACGCTGAAGTGATAACTGGGACGGTAGCTCATCGCAGCAGAAGCCTTCTTGTTATTTTTTCCCCGTTTTGATGGGGCCGCAACGGCCGCCCCAGCGCCTAGTCCGGTCAGAGTCAAGGCAGTGGCCGAGGCCATGGTGGCAACAATGCTTCGTCTGGACGGCCCGCCATGGGTCGTGTCTTTATTTGCGCTCATGTCATTTCGCTTTCGTCCGCCAGCACCCAGTGCTGGCTTGATTCATCGATAATGTGCTTTTGCAGGTTCGTACTGGTGGACCAGCGCTGGATTTGTTCGCGTAGGGCCGCACGCTTTGGTGCGTCGAGGCTAGCGTCTCGGTCAGGGTCTGGCACCGCACCCACGAGCAGCTGAGTATACGGATGGCTCGGGTTATCCAGCAGATGCACGGATTCTCCTGATTCCACGATTCGACCCTCGTTGAGCACGGCAATCCGGTCCGAGAGGTAACGGGCCGAGGCCAGATCGTGGGTGACGTACAAGATGGTGATCCCGTGCTCGTCACGCAGCTTATGCAGCAGGTTCAACACTCCAATGCGCACCGAGACGTCTAGCATTGAGGTCGGTTCGTCGGCCAGAATGATGCTCGGCTTGGCTGCCAGCACTCGGGCAATCGCGATGCGCTGACGCTGTCCGCCAGAGAGCTCGTGCGGGAAGGAGGAGAGCACATCCGGGCTGAGGCCCACGGTACTGACCAGCTTTGCCATTTCACTGCGCTTTGACTTAATTTCTGGCTGGTGCAGAGCCAAGGCACGTTCTAAGATATGCTCCACGCGGAAGGTAGGATTCAGCGAACCGAAGGGATCTTGGAAGACCATCTGCACTTCGCTGCGGTACTTGCGCACCGCTGCCCCCTTCAGCCCCGCAATATCTTTTCCATTAACTAGAACTTCACCGGAATCCGGAGTTTCAAGCAGAGCAAGACAACGGGCCAGCGTTGATTTGCCGGATCCCGACTCCCCCACCAGTGCCACGATTTCCCCACGTTGCATCTCCAGATCGATATCCCGCAAGGCCGGAATTTTCTTTCGACTAAACAGCGCGGAGCTGGTGAACGATTTGCTCAGCGAACGGATTCGCACGGCCGGACCCACTGCGGTCCGCTGGGTAGCAGTTGAAGTCATAGCAGTTCTCCTTGCGACAGCACAGGCTGATCCGAGGGAGCCACCCAATGGCCCTCGCCGGTGTCTTCCAGATCCTGGATGTTGGTGAATTTGGTGCCTTCGGCCAGCCCGGTGAGCTTAACCCGTGGGCCATGCAAAGGTGGGAAAGCTCCCAGCAGCGCTTGAGTATAGGGGTGCCGGGAACCATGGCGCAGCGTTGTTGCCGGAGCCAGCTCCACAATACGACCGCCATACATGATGCCAATACGGTCAGAGAGTTCAAGCATCAACGACATGTCATGGGTGATGAACAAAATCGCGAAGCCGAGTTCTTTTTGCAGTTCACGGATCTGCTCCAAGATCTCCTGTTGCACCACCACATCTAGCGCAGTAGTAGGTTCGTCAAGGATCAACAGCCGCGGATTCAAAGCGCAGGCCATGGCAATAACAATGCGTTGGCGCTGGCCTCCGGAAAGCTGGTGCGGGTACGCGCGCAACCGTACCGGATCGATGCGCACCATCTTAAGCAGTTCGTGGGCACGGTGCAGCGCTGCCGCCCGGGTACCGCCACGGTGGGTGCGGATCACGTCGATGAATTGCTCACCGATACGGGTGACCGGATTCAGGGAGTTCATGGCCGACTGGAACACCATGGCCACGTTATTCCAACGCCAAGCACGCAATGCTGCCTCATCCATGCCCAACACGTCCGTGCCGTCAAAGAGGACTTTGCCGTTGCTGATCCGGGCAGGGTCCTTGAGCAGACGCATGATCGAGTTCGCGATCGTGGACTTGCCACAGCCTGACTCTCCGGCGAGGCCAAAGATTTCACCGGAATGGATGGTGAAGCTGACCCGGTCCGCACCGCGGACCGCACGCTCGTCGCTGACGTATTCGACGGTCAGGTCCTGAACTTCCAATACCGGGACGCTCATTTTTCTTCCTTTCGCGCCACGGTGGTCGCCGCGGTGCTCTTCGTTGCATGCTTAGGCCGGCGCAGGCGCGGGTTGGTAATCTCATCTACCGCGTAGTTGCACAACGCCAAGGCGAAGGCCACCAACGCAATAGCCAGACCCGATGGAACAAAAATCCACCACTGGCCGAGCATCAGCGAACCATCGCTGGTAGCCCAGAACAGGTTGGTGCCCCAGGAGAGCGTGTTTACGTCTCCCAGACCCAGGAATTCGAGCCCGGCCTGGGCACCAATGGAACCGATAATGCAGCCCAGCAGGGTGGTCATGACCACCGAGGCCATATTCGGCAGAATCTCGCGCACCATAATGCGCAGTGGACGTTCACCGGAGACCTGGGCGGCCGCCACATAATCTTTGCCCCGAATGGACATGGCTTGAGAACGCATGACGCGGGCACTGCCGGCCCAACCGGTAATCACCAGCACCACGATCACCGTTCCAAGGCCCGGCGGCATGAATGCTGCCAGGATGACCAACAACGGCAGACCCGGAACCAGCAGGAACACGTTGGTCACCAGCGAGAGCGCTTCGTCCAGGCCACGGCCGAAGTACGCGCCGCTCAAACCGATCAGCACGCCGATCACGGTGGACAAGATCCCAGCGGCAAAGCCGACAAATAGCGAGGAGCGCGCGCCCCACAAGGTCAAGCCGAGGACGTCTTGTCCCTTAGTGGTCGTGCCCAGCCAGTGTTCCAGACTCGGAGCGGCGGCACCGGCAGAGGTGATGCGTGCCGGATCTCCCGGGAAGAATACCGGGGCCAGCAGCGCCAGCGCAATGAACACTACAATGATGCTCAGCCCGGCCACCGCCTTGCCGTTGCGCAGCAAGGTACGCAGCAGGCGTGTGGCACCTAGTCGAGCGCGAGCCGTGGAGCTTTCTGCCGCCGGGTCCTCGGGAGTCAAGGTCACGGAATCTATGGTTATCTGGCTCATGAGGTTCAGCCCTTCCGCACACGAGGGTCAAGTCGGACGTAGACCAGGTCTACAAGGAAGTTCGCGATCAGCACCGCGGCGGTAATGGTCAAGAACATGCCCTGCATCAATGGGTAGTCAAGGCCTTGGACTGCGGCGAGCAGCTGGTAGCCAACGCCCGGGTAGGCGAACACTACTTCGGTGAGCAAGGCTCCACCGACGATAAACCCGATGCTCATGCCCATGCTTGTCACTGAAGGGAGCATTGCATTGCGTGCCGCATAGTTCAGCATGATGCGGTGCGGGCGCAGGCCCTTGGCCTCGGCCATCAGGATGTAATCCTCGGAGTTGGTTGCGATCATGGTGTTGCGCATGCCCAGCATCCAGCCGCCCAAGGACACCAGCACAATGGTTAGTGCCGGCAGGAACAGGTGGGCTGCCACATCCAAAATGAATTCAAGGTTGAATCCGGGGACCAGACCCACGGAGAAGGCGTGGCGCATCGGAGCGACACCCATATTGATGCCAAAGATGTACAGCGCACCCATGGCGAGCCAGAAGTACGGGAAGGAACCGATGAATACCAGCAGTGGCGGAGCCACCGAATCCAGGAAACCGCCACGGCGCCAGGCCGCCAGGATACCCAGCAGGTTACCGAGGATCACCGCGATCACCAATGAGGTGATACCGAGCAGCAGGGTCCAAGGCAGCTGAGAGGCGATAACTTCGGAGACTGGCGTGGGGAAACGGGAAATCGACATACCGAAATCGCCGGTGAGGATGCGGCCAAGGTAGCTGAAGTATTCGGGGATAAGCGGGCCGCCGTCTACGCCCATCATGGTGCGTAGCGCGTCGACCTGCTGTGGTTCGAGGCGTTGCTGCGAACGGGAAAGCATGCGGGTGACCGGGTCACCGGGCATCAGTCGCGGCAGCAGAAAGTTTAGGGTGATGGACGCCCAGAAGGCTAGCAGGTAAAAGCCCAGACGCCGGAAGAGGAAGCTCATAATATGTGTCCTTCACGAAAGATCGCGTCGTGGTGGGCAGCCAGAGGCCGCCCACCACGTGGGAGCTTGATGCTATTTCGCGGGTTCTAGGTTGGTGAGCACCAGCACGGTGGTCGGTGCGCGGTTGCTCAGAGTCGCGTAAGGGTTTTCCTCGGTGGGCCAACCAACAAAGTTCTCGGTGGTGTAGGCACCCCACTCCGGGCCAGGGAACAACGGCACAACCGGAGCTAGTTCGCTATACAGCGACTGCAAGTCATTGATGACCTGCTTCTGCTCGCCTTCATCACCGGTAGCAACAAACTTGTTCAGCAGGTCATCTGCTTTTTTATCGCTGAAGCGGTGGTAGTTGTCAAAGGTCTGCTTGCCGACCGGCTTGACGTTCTCGCTTCCCATGAGGTTCAGGTAGTACTGATACGGGGTCGGAGCATTAGCAGTCCAGACGATGCCGGTATCAAATTCACCGGTCTCATAGGCTGCGGTCACCGCGGCCCAGTCAGGAGAATCAACGGTGGCCTTAATGCCCACGTCCTGAAGGTTCTGCGCGATAATGTTTGCTACCGACAGCCAGTCAGTGGAGCTTGAACCCACGGAGATGTCGAAGGTGAAAGGTTTACCCTCTGGGGTGGTGCGCTGTCCTTGGGCGTTTTCCTTGTAGCCAGCTTCATCCAGCAACTTCTTGGCGCCTTCAAGATCGCGCTTGGTCCAGTCGCACTTCTCTACGACCGAGGCATCACGCCACTTGTCGTAGTTGCCCGACAGTCCGGTGCAGTCGGCCGGAACGGTGTAGTCACTCATGCCAACCTTGACCGCCTGTTCACGGTCAACGGCCATGCTTAGTGCTTTGCGCACCCGCACGTCGGAGAATTCTTCCTTGGTGGTATTCAGCTGCCAATTGATCTCGGAGCCTGTCGTTGGGAACCAGTAGTGGCGGTGTTCTGGGTCTTTGTCGACATAGGTGGTCTGGATGTCCGGCATGTAGGTCTGAGTCCAGTCGACATCGCCGGAGATGGCGGCCAGGTTGGCACCGTCGTTGCCGGCGAAGGCAAGCATCCGGATGCCGCCAAGCTTCTGCTTCTCGGGCTGCCAGTAGTTCGGGTTCTTTTGCAGCTCGAAGGACTGGGCCTGGAAGTTGGCGATCTCGGTGTATGGGCCGGTGCCGACCGGGGTCGGGTTCTCTTCGTTGCCTGGCTTGTCGAACTTGGACCAGATGTGCGCAGGCACGATGACCTGTTGCCCCAATTCGTACAGTGCCGGGGCGAAGGCCTTCTTGAAGGTGAACTGAACGGTGGTCTTATCCGGGGTCTTGATGGACTTCAGGTAGTCGTAGCCGCCGAGCAGTTCCTTCTGCAGTTCCACCGAAAGCTTCACGTCCTCGGAGGTCAGCTCGGTGCCGTCGGAGAACTTGACTCCTGGACGCAAAGTGAAGGTCAGCGACTTGCCATCCTTGCCCGCTTCCCATTCGGTGGCCAGCCAAGGTACCGTGTCGCCGCCGGCAGGGTTGTAAACCAGCATGGACTCGTAGATGGACTGGCCGGTCATTGGCGCGGCGTTGGGCGAGAACGGGTTGAAATTCTTGGAGAAGGTACCCATGTCTTCACGCGGGATGGTGAGGAACGCTGAGCTGGTTGTTGCTCCGTCAGCTTCGGTTCCGCCTGGATTTGATGCGACGCATCCGGTCAGCGCGAGCGCGCCTACCGCGGCGGTCGCAGCCACGGCAAGGTGCGCGCGGCGTAAGTATTTGACTATCATGGAAGTTCCTCATCCATTCATGTGATGTGTAGCGGAGGGGAAGCTCATCTTTGGCCGTGCATGGCCACAGATGAACGAATGCGTGGAGGGCAGCCGATGGTAATTTGGCGATTCTCAATCGGTGAGCCCTCTACCATTTGATTCAGTAATGACACCCCTGCCATACCCATTTCTTCAAAGGGCAAGGCGATGGTTGTCAGTTTTGGTCGCATATGTGGTGCCAGAATCTCTTGATCATCAAAACCGACGATTGAGATGTCTTCCCCCACTCGCAAACCGAGTTCCTTGATTGCGTCATAGGCGCCCATGGCGATCCGGTCATTACCGCAGAAGATCGCGGTCGGCGGATCTGGTTGAGCCAGTAACTCTTGAGTGCCGTGATATCCGCTATCGGCGGTACCGTCACCGGCAACAATCTGTGACTCTTCCTGGCTAATTCCGTGATCCCGCAGAGCCTGCTTCATGCCGGTTTGGCGCCCGATCTGAGCAGGGATTCCTTGGGCAACAGTGATATGGCCAATGTTGGTGTGTCCGGCCCGTGCGAGGATTTCGGCTGCGGCGTAACCGCCTGCCACTTCGTCCGGGACGATTGATGGAAATTCTCCGGCGGCGTCGAAGCAGTTGACCAAAACGCAGGGAACCGATTTTGCATTCTCCGGCACGATGATTTCTCGGTGCCAGGTGGTTGCAATGATCAGCCCGCCTACTTGTTGTTCAAGGAGCTTCTCCACCGCGAGCATTTCCATGCCGGGGTCATCATCGCTGGGTGCGATGAGCAGAAAGTTTCCATCTTTCCATGCCGAGCGTTGCGCTCCCTTGATCACGTCGGTAGCAAAGGGTGATGTAGCAATCTCGGTCACCAGACCGAACCAGGCGCTGCGTTTGCTAGCCAGAGTTCTTGCGGCCGCATTGGGGCGGTAGCCCAGCATGCGCGCCGTCTGGTTGATTCTCTCTCTGGTGGTTTCGGGGATATTTGCTTCCATCCGGCCATTGAGCACAAATGAGACGGTTGTTCGGCTTACGCCGGCCGCCTTGGCGACATCGGCCATGGTCACGGATTGTTGCGTCATTTCCCCTCCTCCCCGTTGAGATCAATGCGAAACTGGCCGTATTGCAGATTTGCTAACACGATTCAGTAACGCGCGTTACTACGCTGAGAAATAAGGTAACGCACATCACTTGCGGGTGTCAAGCAGTCAATTCTTATTTGCGCGTAAATGCAGAACTCTGCGAAGATCGCGCGCTTTCGACAGAACCGGTATCTCCCGCAGCAAGATATTTGGGCGCACAGAACTACCCAGAAACTATTCTGGGTATCCAGGAATTTGATGATCAGACGCGGTGAAGAGACTAGTCAATTCGACTCTCGACAAAGAAGCTTCATAAGTCACACCGGGAGGCTGTGGTACTTCCCTACAGTTCGAGCCCTAAGAATATTTAGCTCCCAAGCTCGGTCAGCTTTGGTTCAGCGGACCTTCATTGAATCGCGCTCAATCAGCGGCATCTCCACCTGATGCTCAACAGGATCCAGCTTTCCATCAAGAAGTAGCTCAACGGCGAGCGCTCCCATTTCTTCATAAGGAAGTCTGATCGATGTCAGTTGCGGACGCAGATAGCTAGCGATAATCTCATCGTCAAAGGAAAGAACCGAAAGATCTTTACCGGGAACTAGCCCTTGTTCAGCCAATGCCTGGAAGACTCCCATGGCCACGCGGTCATTCGCGCAGATGACAGCATCAGGCTTGTGCCCATCGGTAAGCATTTGAGCGGTCGCCGCATATCCATCGGTGGGATTCCAGTCTTCGAGAACCCATTCGCCGAGTACTTCAAGTTTCGATTCTTGCAAGGCGTTGCGCAGCGAAGTGAAGCGGCGGGTAATACTCGGATAGCTCATCGGGTCATTCTCAGCATTTTGATGCGCCCCGATCAGCGCGACACTTCTAGCACCGGTTTCCAAAACTCTGTGCACCGCACGGGCACCGGAATCCAGCTCGTTCGGCAGCACTGCGGTGCAGGGGCTGTCATCAAGCCCATTGACCAATATGGTGGGCAGACCCGTGACTGGGATTTTCAAGTCATGTTTCCGTGAATCCATAAATCCCAGGATGAGACCATCAACGTCCCGATGAGCCATCTGCTTGATGGCATCAGCTAGCTGATCATGCTTCCCGAAAGTCTCTGCAATCAGCACCGTATGGCCGCGCTCCTCGGCCGCACGAAGAATGCCGGTGATCATGCCGGAAGCAAAACGTGTGACCGTGACCTGATCAGAAATCAGTCCCAGGGTTCGGGTCTTGCCACTGCGCAATGACTGAGCGGCAGCATTTGGACGGTAACCCAGTTCCTTGGCTGCCGCGCGAACTCTCTCGGTGGCCTCCGCAGAAAGCCTGGTCCCAGGCTTGTTGTTCAAGATCAAACTGACTGCGGCCTTTGACATCCCTGAAGCTTCTGCGACGTCAGCTATTGTTACCCGCTTGGCTTTTTGCGTATTCACGTGTCCTTCTTGCGACTGGGTACCTGCAATTATTCGAGCCTAGCCTATTGCAGCGACGCCCTGACGCTGTTACAGTCTTATGCTAAATCCATTTAGCAGATCTTGATTAAGGATGGCAACGTTGCCCGAACTACAACAAGTCGCGGTCATGCGACCAGAGCTTCACTTCTCCCCCAAGAAAAACTGGATCAATGATCCCAACGGTTTGTTCTTTGATGGCGAGCAATACCACCTGTACTTCCAGCACAACCCCAACGGAGTTGGCCACGGCTACATGTCCTGGGGACACGCGGTCAGCACCGATCTGGTGAACTGGACCGAACTTCCCATAGCCATCCTGCACGGGGATACCGCAGACATCTTCTCCGGCTCCATCGTTGTGGACCAGGAGAACACCAGCGGTCTCGGAGACGGAAGCACCGCGCCGATCATCGCGGTGTACACCGCGGCAGCCAAGGACGAAAGCAACCAGTCCCAAGCGCTGGCCTACTCGCTGGACGGTGGCGCAACCTTCACCAGGTACGCACAGAACCCAGTACTGGACCGTGGTTCCAAGAACTTCCGTGACCCCAAGGTCTTCCGCTACGAATCCGCCCAGGGCTCGTGCTGGGTCATGGTGGCAGTAGAAGCCATCGAACGCAGAGTGCTGATCTACCGTTCGGAAAACCTCATCGACTGGACCGAGGCATCTAGCTTCGGCCCACAAGCAGCCACCGCCGGCATCTGGGAATGCCCGGACCTCATCCAGCTGCCGGTCGCCGGCAACGATCAGCTCAAGTGGGTCCTGCTCGTTTCACTGAATCCCGGCGGCGTGGCAGGCGGCTCCGGCACGCAATACTTCGTGGGAGAATTCGACGGTTTCACGTTCACCCCCGACAAGCAGCAGGACGCACATGACTCACTGGCCTTCGAGCAGCTGAGCCAGGGCAGCTGGCTGGACTGGGGCCGCGACTTCTACGCCGGCGTCAGCTTCCACGGCCTACCGGTGGACCAGCAAACCATCATCGCCTGGATGAGCAACTGGGACTACGCCCGCGATCTGCCCCACGACGGCTGGCGCGGTTCCATGAGCGCAGCTCGCACCCTGGACTTGGTGCAGCTTTGCGACGGCGGTTTTGAGATTCGTCAACGCCTTAGCGGCCTGCCCGAGTCTGCTGTACCAACCAGCGCGGTGCTTACCGGCGAGACTCGCATCGAGCTCAACACCCCGGCACTTTTGGAACTGAGCCTCACTGGTGACTTCACCGGACAAGCACGGTTGCTCCTGCACCGCGCAGATCACAGCGTGATCAGCGAAGTGACCGTTGAGCCAACTCTGATCCAGCACCACCGCGGCGCAGGCAAGGTTGAGCATGAGCTCTACGCTTCCAGCCAGCGCATGCCGCTACCGGAGGATTCCACCGAACTAGTCATCCAGATTCTTCTGGATCATGGTTCCATTGAAATTCTGGGCGCGGATGGCCGCCGCTCACTGACCGATCAGCTCACCGGCGAAGCTGTGCCAGCCTATGGAGTGCTCCAGTACTCCAGCAGCACGCGCGCAGCTGTGGGTGTACTGCAATTGAGTGAAACGAGCTTGGAGCGCAGCGCATGAGCAGTATTACCGTCATGGGAGAATCGTTAGTAGACGTCGTCTCGGGATTGGCCCACCCCGGTGGTTCACCACTGAACGTTGCCGTCGGACTCGCGCGCCTAGGACATGTTGTGCAATTCCATACCGAATTTGGTCAAGATGCCCATGGGCAACAAATTGCCGAGCATCTGAAGCAAGCAGGTGTGAAGGTAGCTTCCGGCTCGGTCACCGAGCGGGCTACCTCGGTGGCTCAGGTTCACGTTGACGAGCAACTAAACGCCCATTACACCTTTGATATCCACCAGCAGATTCCACCGGTGGCAGCAGACGCCGTCACTGAACTCTTGCATACTGGCTCCATTGCCGCGTGGATTGAACCCTCGGGGCAGAGCATCGTTGATGCCTTCTCTCATGCCGCAACTAGTTCACTGCGCAGTTACGACCCAAATCTTCGTCCAGATCTGGTGGAAGACCGCGAAGCAGCAATCGAAAGAATCGAATTGCTGATGAGACTGAGTCATATCGTTAAGCTCAGCGATGTAGACGCTCAGTGGCTCTACCCTGATCTGGATCTGTGGGACGTATTGGCGCATGTTTCCAGCCTCGGGCCAGCTTTCGCGGTGATGACTCAAGGTGGTGACGGCTGCCTAGCTGTTGCCCACGGAAATCGATATGACATTTCGGCCTTGCCGACAGACCTCAAAGACACCATCGGCGCCGGTGACGCCTTCATGTCCGGACTGCTTTACGGTTTCCTCTCGCTACCTGAACTAGCTCTAGCGCTACGCACCGGAACCGCCTCCGAACCTGCTGATATCAGGCAAGCGCTGCACCACGCGTTAACTTCGGCAGCATTAACCGTGGCACAGGCCGGTGCGAATCCGCCGTGGGTCAATGATTTCTCCCGCGCATTAGCTCACTAAGAACTTTCCAACGATGACAAAGAAACCAGGGCAAAGATGACTGGACTAAGCACAACTCTTAGAAACCCTACGTACCTTCACAGTTCCTTCTCGATGCTGCTGTTCTTCGCATCATGGGGAATTTGGTGGTCATTCTTCCAAATTTGGCTCACCAGCGAATCCAACGGTTTGGGGCTCAGCGGCGCACAGGTCGGTACCGTCTATTCGGTGAACTCGCTCGTGACGCTGTTCTTGATGTTCGGCTATGGTGCTCTGCAAGACCGGCTGGGTCTGAGAAAGCATCTTGCGGTAGTGATTGCCGCGGTGACCGCGCTCACCGGACCGTTCTGCATGTGGGTCTACCAGCCGCTGTTGCAGTCCCATTTCATGATGGGTGTTATTGCCGGCGCAGTCGTATTCTCTGTTGGATTCCTTGCAGGCGTAGGCCTCTTTGAAGCGCTTACCGAACGTTACAGCCGCCGCTTTAACTTCGAATACGGACAAGCGCGCATGTGGGGATCATTCGGTTACGCCGTCGTGGCACTGGCTGCAGGCTTCCTGTTTACCATCAACCCAATGCTGAATTTCTGGATCGGCTCGGTACTCGGAGTGATTCACCTGCTGTTGTTGTTGCTTTGGCGCTTCGAAGCCAAACCAGCAGCTCCTCTCCCAAGCAGCGGAAAACTGTCTCCAGCATCTACTCCGGGCTTTCGTGAAATGCTGGGTCTTTTCCGCTTACCAAGCCTGTGGCTCATCATCGTATTCGTGATGCTGTCCTGGACGTTCTACACGGTCTTTGATCAGCAAATGTTCCCCGACTTCTACACGGGACTCTTTGAAGACCAGGAAACCGGTCAGCAAGTGTATGGCATCCTCAACTCGGTGCAGGTCTTCGTTGAAGCCGCCATGCTGGGACTCGTGCCTCTGCTAATGCGCCGCGTGGGCGTGCGTTCAGCACTGCTCTTGGGTGTCGCCATCATGTTCGTTCGTATCTTGGGCTGCGCGCTCGTTGATGATCCGCTGCTCGTCTCCGCAATTAAGATGCTGCACGCCATCGAAACGCCGTTGTTCATTCTTCCGGTGTTCCGTTACTTCACCCTGCACTTCAACCCGGCGTTGTCTGCGACTTTGTACATGGTTGGGTTCCAGGTATCTTCGCAAATTGGAAACGTCTTGCTCTCCACACCGTTGGGCATGCTCCACGATCAAGTGGGCTACCGCCAGACCTTCATCACCATCTCGTTGGTAGTGCTGCTTGCTGGAGTATATGGATTCTTTGCGCTGAGAAAGGACGATCAGCAAGTCATGGGTGACCCATTCATTCGTCACTCAAAAACTGCTGTTGACGCCTAACTGAGCATTCGTTCAAGCGGGGCGGGTTGCCTTTGAGACTCACAGCATCCCGCTCCGTTAACGCGTAGTCAACCGCTTGCCAGAATCTCGCTCATGTTGATGCATCATCATCGTTCATTCATGACGCTGAGCCCGGGTACCGTCGTTTTGACCGGCCTGTCTGCTAGATGCCGCCAGATCACCCCGGGCGATGAGGTCTTCTGCGGTGTTGAGGGAATTGGCGGACTCCGCAACCGGGTTATCGCAGGCTCCTACTCATCTACATGATCAACGCAGTAAGCGTCCGCACCCCGAAGGGTACGGACGCTTACTGCATCTCCAGCCAGATGCTTAGCCGCGTGGCTCCAGCACAATGTTAGTGACCGGTTGCGACGAATCTGTAGCAAAATCCAGGCCCGAAGGCTCGGCGCCAGCGGCCACCAGCTGGGCGCCGAGGGCTGCGACCATGCCACCGTTATCCGTGCACAGCGAGAACGGCGGAACCACCAGCGTGATGCCAGCCGAAGCGCAACGCGCAGCCAGCAGCTCCCGAAGACGGGTATTCGCCGCAACTCCCCCACCCAACAGCAAGGTATTCAATCCATGCTCCTGCATAGCTCGCACAGCCTTGGAGGTAATCACGTCCACCACAGCTTCCTGGAAAGATGCGGCAATATCTGCCACGGGGACTACTTCCCCGTTGGCTTCGAAGTGCTCCACGCAGCGAGCCACCGCGGTCTTCAGCCCAGAGAAGGAGAAGTTGTTCCGGTGCTTGCCCGGTTTTTCGGCGGAGCCCACGAACTTCGGCAGCGACAGCCCTCTCGGGAAACGGAACGCCTTTTTGTCTCCGTCTTTGGCTGCTTTGTCTATGGCCGGCCCACCTGGATATCCGAGCCCCAACAGACGAGCCGTCTTGTCATAGGCTTCGCCAGCCGCATCATCGATGGTCGCACCAAGCAGCTGCACGTCGTTGGTCAACGAGGTGACTTTCAGGATTTCGGTGTGGCCTCCAGAAACCAACAGCGCGCCGAAGGTCGGTGGAAGTACAGTACCCTCAAGCACCCCGACACCCACGTGTGCAACCAGGTGGTTGATGCCGTACAGCGGTTTGTCGGTGGCCAGTGCAAGGGCCTTCGCCGCGGCCACGCCCACCATCAGCGCACCGGCCAGCCCGGGACCGCTGGTGACAGCGATGGCGTCGATTTCCTCCAAGGTCACGTCAGCTTCGGCGAGCGCCTGTTCCAAGGTAGGCACAAACGCTTCGAGGTGCGCGCGGGCGGCGATCTCCGGGATGACTCCCCCGAAGCGCACATGTTCATCCATGGAGCTGGATACGGTGTTGGCCAGCAACTGGGTACCACGCACGATCCCGATTCCTGTTTCATCACAAGAGGATTCGATCCCCAGTACTAAGGGGTGCTGCGGGGTGCTCATTCGGTGGCCTCCGTGGTGTCTAGCGCGTGCAGTGGAAGGCACATGATCAGCGCATCGATGCCGCCCTTGTAGTATCGCGGGCGGCGATGGATGGTCTCAAATCCCATGGACTCATAGAGTCCAATGGCTGAGGGGTTGTCAAAGCGCACCTCGAGCATCAGATCCAAGGCGCGGTTGGCCCGTGCGGTGTTGATCAGTTCTCTCAGCAGTGCCCGGCCTAGTCCTTGGCCTTGGTACTCGGGAATGATCGCGATGGTTTGCACGTCGGCGATTGGCAGCACGGTGCATAAGCCGGCGTAGCCGATGATCTTACCGGCGTCCTCATAGACCCAGTATTTTCGGGTCTCCAGCTGAGCCAGCTCGGCTTCGAATCCGGCCAGTGGCCAAGCGTCCTCGGGGAACAGCTGGGTTTCCAGCGTGTGGACTGCGGGAATGTCCTCGGATGTCATCTCGCGAAGGTTGATGCTCATGCTTTGGCCTTCTTCATGAACGCCGGTACCTGGGCATCTGATTCACGCAGGTACTGCGGAGCGGTATCCGACAGGTCGAGTCCAGATGCCAGGTCATCCATGCCACGATGGGCCAGATGCCGTGCATCGACTACCCAGTCAAAGGAACGTTCCCGTGGCTGACTACCAACGGATTCCAGCTGTTCCTTATACAAGCCAGCGCCCACGCCATAAACCGGTAGCACAGGCAGCTCAGTAGCAGCGGATACATGCGGACCGTCCAGCAGTTTACCCTCTGCGTCATAGCGCGCCCAGTACAGTTCCTTACGACGGGCATCCGAGGCCACCACGAATTCTTTCGGGTTCTCACCGGAACGAAGCACGCGTTCGGCGAGCGCATGCAGCGACATGACTCCATGGACCGGAACGTTCCAGACAAAGCCGAACGTGCGTGCAGCCACCAGACCGACGCGCAGTCCGGTAAAGGGGCCAGGGCCCACGCCAACGAAGATGCCAGCCAAGTTCTTGCCCTCTTCATTGTTCTCCTCCAGCAGGTCCCGGACGTAGCTGGCCAGAGTTTCGGTCTGGTCGTTGCCTTTCGGCGAGGTTCTCTGAGCGATTACTGAACCAGTGGTGTAATCGACCAGCGCCACCGAGGCATGCGCCGAGGTGTCTATGGACAGATAGTTAGGCATGTGTTTCTCCCGAGTGCTGCAGCCCGATGGCGT
This sequence comes from Arthrobacter sp. MYb224, assembly GCF_002975455.1. NCBI lineage: Bacteria > Bacillati > Actinomycetota > Actinomycetes > Micrococcales > Micrococcaceae > Arthrobacter > Arthrobacter sp. MYb224. The sequence goes on from NZ_PCPU01000003.1 coordinate 218,418, forward strand.
GCAGCAAAGCGTTTTTCAGTTCGGTGAAATTCTCGTCGGCCCAGCGCGGGCCTATGGCCTTGAGCGTGAATAGGCGAGGCTCGTCGAGCTCTTCGTCTGATTCTTCCCACGGATTGCTCGCCGGAACGGCCCAGACCTCACGGTCCAGCTGGATTTCCAGCCGTGAATCGCTCAGGTGCTCAATTTTGCCTAAACCCCATTCCACCACGGTGACCGAATCGGCCAGGGTGGATTCCAGATCCAGGGTGTCCACGTCGCTGTCCCCGTTGAGCCGGTAGGCGTCCACATGAATCAGCCCCGGCCCATTCCCCAATGACGGGTGCTGGCGGGCAAGCACGAAGGTGGGCGAGATGATTCCCTCGCGGACGTTCAGTCCCAGCCCGAGCGATTGGGTCAAGGTGGTCTTGCCGGCCCCAAGGGAACCGGTGAGGATCACCAAGTCCCCTGCGGACAAGTGACCGCCCAGTGCTTCACCGAGTGCTTCGGTAGCGGTCAGGTCTTCGAGTTGGCAGCTGAATTCCAAAACTTCTTCAGTCACCGGCTTGGCCCCAGGTTCCCTCAACGTAGTAGCGCGGTACGCGCGGTGAGATGCGGGTGACCATCTCGTAGTTGATGGTGTTGGCCGCGTGCGCCCAAGTGGTCGCGGACTCTCCCCCTTCGCCGAAGATAATCGCTTCGGCACCGAGGAATTCCGCGGGATCAATATCCAGCCCCAGATCGATGACGCATTGGTCCATGGCGATCGTGCCACGCACCGGATAGGTCTTGCCGTGGATGGTGACCGGAGCACCGGTAGCCACGCGTGGCAGTCCATCGGCGTATCCCATTGGGATCAGCGCCAGGTAGGTTTCTTTCGCGGTGAGGTAGCGCAGCCCATAGGAGACGCCCTGCCCGGTGTTGACCTTCTTCACGTTGGCGACCTTGGTGACCAGCTTCATTGCCGGACGCAAACCATAGGTAGCAGGTGTTTCGCCTTCGAACGGGCTCAACCCGTAGAGGCCCAGACCCAGACGCACCATTTCATGGTGGGAGTCCGGGCGGGAGAGAATCGCCGGGGTATTGGCGACGTGGCGCATCTCCAGATTGAAGCCGGCGGCCTCCACCATTTCGATGGCCTGATCGAAGACCTCAAGCTGCAGATCCGTTTCGGGGCGCTCGGGTTCATCGGCTACCGCAAGGTGGGAGAACACGCCCACAACGCGCAGCAGGCCTTCGGACTGGAACTTCGCGGCACGTTCCAGCAAGGAAGGCAGATCTGCCATGGTGGAACCGTTGCGTCCCAGCCCCGTGTCCACCTTCAGGTGAATGCGGGCCGGGGTCTGCACCGCCTGCGCGGCGGCCGCGATCAGCTCCAGATCCCAGCCGGAGACTCCGAGGTCGATTCCCGCGGAGATGGCCTTTTCGAAGGGTGTGTCATTGGTATGCAGCCAGGCCAGCATGGGCGCCTCGATGCCCGCCTCGCGCAGGGCCAGGGCCTCGGCCACATGCGCGCAGCCAATCCAGCGTGCTCCGGCCTCCAGTGCCGCAGTGGCAACCGGCAAAGCTCCGTGCCCGTATCCGTCGGCCTTGACCACGGCCATGACCTTAGCCGGGGCCACCAGATCGGCGACTTGCTTGACGTTGCTGCGGATCGCGGACAGGTCGATGACTGCACGGCGTTCCCAACCAATGTAAGGAGCGGTGTCGCCTGCTTCCGGCGCGTTGATTTCCTCAAGAGATTCAGAGTTCACCAAACTATCTTCCCACTTTTCCGCAACCGATGCCGCGCTGGTACCCGTAGCCTCCGGACCACCGCCCGTTGGCAGGTTAAAGGTAAAGGGCCGCTGCGCTCAAAACATGTTTGAGAATAGCGGCCCTTGCGCGTTTGTGTGGGTTGTTAGCGGAGAGTTTTCAGTTCGTCGCGGATCTGCTCCAGCAAGGCCAGCTGCGGGTCGATAGGATCTTCTTCATCGACAATGCCGCGGCGGCGGGCCATTGCTTCGTTGGCCTTCGTCATTGGCAGCACCAGTGCGAAGTAGACAGCTGCTGCGATCAACAGGAAGTTGACCAGCGCGGTCAGGAAGACACCGAACTTGATGTCAACTCCGTTGATGGTCAGTAGCAGGAAGCCATCGAATGATGGCGAACCGACCAAAGCGGCGATCAATGGCATCAGCACATTGTCGACCAAGGCGGTAATTACGGCACCAAATGCGGCACCGATCACAACGGCAACCGCCAGATCGACGACGTTGCCCTTCATTATAAAATCGCGGAATCCCTTAAGCATGATTTGAGCATACACAGCAAAAACACAGCGACAGCGGACATTTTGCGCGAAAACTTAAATTTTGTAAGAAATTCGGTTCCCGTTAGGAAGAATGTCTAGATTTTGCGAAGCAGCATCCGGTGCACCGAATGATCCGCGCTCTTGCGCAGCACCAACTGCGCGCGGCCACGGGTGGGCAGCACGTTTTCCTTCAAATTCGGTTCGTTGATGCGCTTCCAGATGCCGTGCGCCGTCTCGCGCGCCTCGTCGTCAGTCAACTGCGCATAGCGGTGGAAATAGCTCGCCGGGTCGGCGAAAGCGCCCGAGCGCAGGTTCATGAAACGGCGGATGTACCACTCTTCAATGTCCTTGGTCCGCGCGTCGACATAGACGGAGAAGTCGAAGAAGTCGCTGAGCGCCAGGCCCACGGTTCCATCCGAACGGGTCCGCGCCGGCTGCAAGACGTTGAGCCCCTCGACGATCAGCACCTGCGGCGAGCGAATCACATTGCGCTCTTCGGGAATGATGTCGTAGGTCAGGTGCGAGTACACCGGGGCGCCGACTTCCGGCACGCCGGACTTCACCGCCGAGACAAAGCGCAGCAGCGCGCGGCGGTCATAGGATTCGGGGAACCCCTTGCGGTCCATGATGCCGCGGCGTTCGAGCTCGGCGTTGGGGTAGAGGAACCCGTCGGTGGTAATCAGCTGCACGTCCGGGGTTTCCGGCCAGCGGCGCAGCATGTCGCGAAGCACGCGGGCGGTGGTGGACTTGCCCACCGCCACCGAACCGGCGACGCCGATGACAAAGGGTGTTCGGTTCGTTTGCTCGCCGAGGAATGTCGTTGTTGCCCGGTGCGTCGCCCCTGCGCCTTGGACATAGAGGTACAGCAAACGGCTCAATGGCAGGTATACGTCGCGAATCTCATCGAGGTCCAATGCGTCGCCTAAACCGCGTAGCCGTTCAATATCCTCTTCGTTGAGGGGTTGTTCCATCTTGTTAGAGAGGCGGGCCCAGGTCTCGCGCTCTAGCTCGACGAAAGGGGTAATCGGTGTCTCTAACGTTCCTTGTGGTTCCACGGAGACAAATTCTGCCAAGGATTACCCCAACATCCCAAACTTTGCCATCGCTTTCTTTGCAAATGACCCATAATTCGCGTTCTCCGGTGACCTATGACACGCGACTTTTTGAGTGATGCGCCACGATATCTCCCATCATTGGGGAATCAACCGGTACGCTTTTTCCTATGTGCGGAATTGTTGGATATGCGGGAGCGTCGAGCTCAGTCACCGATCACGGTGCACTTGACGTTCTAATTGAAGGTTTACGTCGGTTGGAGTACCGCGGTTATGACTCGGCCGGTGTTGCCGTGGTCGCCGATGGTGCCATTCACTCACGCAAGAAGGCTGGCAAACTTGTCAACCTGGAAAATGTTATCGCCGAGGAACCGTTGCCTGGGTCTCACACCGGTATCGGCCACACTCGGTGGGCCACCCACGGCGGGCCAAGCGACGGCAACGCCCACCCTCACCTGGCCGATGGCGGCAAGCTTGCAATGATCCACAACGGAATCATTGAGAACTTCGCGGGCATCAAGGCAAAGCTGGTAGCCGAAGGGGTCGAGCTCCTCTCGGACACCGATACCGAGGTTGCAGCCGCCCTGCTGGGCAAGCTCTACAGCACCGAAGCCAATGGCGATCTCACCCTGGCCATGCAGCTGGCCGTGAAGCACCTCGAAGGTGCTTTCACCCTGCTGGCAGTTCACCAAGACCACCCGGGCGTCGTCGTGGCAGCCCGCCGCAACTCCCCGCTCGTGCTGGGCCTGGGCGATGGCGAAAACTTCCTCGGTTCCGATGTCTCTGGCTTCATCGACTTCACCCGTCGTGCGGTGGAACTGGGCCAGGACCAGATCGTGACCATCACCCCGAATACCCATAGCATCACCGACTTCGACGGCAACCCTGCCGAAGGCAAGGAATTCCACGTTGACTGGGATGCAGCCAGCGCCGAAAAGGGCGGCTTCCCTTCCTTCATGGAGAAGGAAATCTTCGACCAGCCAGCCGCCGTGGCCGACACCCTCTTGGGCCGCTCGGACGCCGATGGCCGCCTGACCCTCGATGAGCTGCGCATCGATCCGGAAGAACTTTCCAAGATCTCCAAGATCGTTGTGCTCGCCTGCGGCACCAGCGCTTACGCCGGTTCCGTAGCCAAGTACGCCATCGAATCGTGGTGCCGCATTCCGGTCGAGGTGGAGCTCTCCCACGAGTTCCGCTACCGCGAGCCGATCGTTGACGAGAAGACCTTGATCGTTTCGATCTCGCAGTCCGGGGAAACCATGGACACCCTGATGGCCGTGCGCTACGCCAAGGAGCAGGGCGCAAAGACCATGTCGATCTGCAACACCAACGGGTCGACCATCCCCCGCGAATCCGACGCGGTGCTCTACACCCACGCCGGTCCGGAGATCGCGGTGGCTTCCACCAAGGCCTTCCTGGCGCAGATCACCGCCACCTACCTGCTGGGCCTGTACCTGGCTCAGCTGCGCGGCAACCTCTTCCAGGGCCAGATCAAGGACATCTTGGCCGACCTGGGCAAGATCCCGGCGAAGATCCAGGACATCCTGGATCGCGCCGACGAGATCAAGGAACTTGCCCGCTCGATGGAAGACGCTTCCTCGGTGCTGTTCCTGGGCCGCCACGTCGGTTACCCGGTGGCCATGGAAGGCGCGCTGAAGCTCAAGGAGATCGCCTACATCCACGCCGAGGGCTTCGCCGCCGGCGAGCTGAAGCACGGACCGATCGCCCTGATCGACGACGGCCAGCCGGTCTTCGTGGTGGTTCCTTCCCCGCGCGGCCGCGATTCGCTGCACTCGAAGGTTGTCTCGAACATCCAGGAGGTCCGCGCCCGTGGCGCCAAGACCCTGGTCATCGCCGAAGACGGCGATCACGATGTGAAGGACTACTCCGAGTGGGTCTTCTACGTCCCGGAGACTCCAACGCTGCTGATGCCGCTGCTGGCCACCGTGCCGTTGCAGCTCTTCGCTTGCGAACTTGCCTCGGCCAAGGGCTTCGATGTGGATCAGCCTCGCAACCTGGCCAAGTCGGTAACCGTGGAGTAATCTACGCTTTTCCATAGTTGCGGGCATCCCTTCGGGGGTGCCCGCAATTTTTTGTCTTCCTAGGCTCTGGATAGACTGGAGATCATGATTGCAGGAATCGGTGTCGACATTGTCGACGTGCCACGCTTTGGCCGACAGCTCGAACGCACCCCACGCCTGCGTGAACGACTCTTCACTGCCGTGGAACGCGATTTGCCGCTTCGCTCCCTGGCCGTGCGATTCGCCGCCAAGGAGGCCATCGCCAAGGCTCTGGGCGCCCCGGTAGGGATGAATTGGCAGGATTGCACCATCGCCAAGGACGAGGCCGGAGATCCGCAGGTGCTCATTCGCGGCACGGTTGCCGCAGCCAGTGAACTGCGCGGCATTACTTCCTGGCATCTGACCATGTCGCATGACGGCGATATGGCCGTGGCCATGGTTGTCGCCGAGCGATAAAACGACACGTTAGCAGTTAAAACGGGCGTATCACCGCTTGGGTGAGTAAAGTTTGTCTTATGATCCCTGTCTACAGTGTTGCGCAAGTCCGTGCGGTCGAGGCCCAAGAGATCTCCACACGTGGAAGTGAAGCGCTGATGCGCGCCGCCGCCGGTGAACTCGCCGCCGCGGCCGAGAGCATGCTGGCCCAAGCGCCAACGGCCACCGACAACCTGGTGGTCGCTCTGATCGGCCCGGGCAACAACGGCGGTGATGGGCTCTACGCCTTGGCCGAACTGGCACAGCGCGGCTACCAGACCCTCGCCCTGCAATGCACCGACACCTGCCACACCGAAGCCTTGAAGGCCTATACCGCTGCTTCCGGCACCGTGAAGCCGGTGGCAGCAGGCCAGTCCGAGCTGGCTGCGGCGGCCTTGGTCATCGATGCGATCTATGGAATTGGCTACCGCCCCGGGGCACAGCTGCCCCAGCTGCCCGCCGGCGCACGCGTGCTGGCCTGCGATGTTCCCTCCGGGCTGGACTGCGAAACCGGCGTTGCCGATGACCGGGTGCTGCTTGCCGAGCGCACCATCACCTTCGGGGCGCTGAAGACCGGACTGATCTCCCGCGATGCCCCCTTGGTGACCGGTGAGATTCAGGTCGCCAGCCTGGACTTTGATTTTTCCGCGCTCAGCCCGGAAACCGATTTGGTCGATGAGCTCTCGGCCCGTGCGCTGCTCGATGAGCACCGCAGCTGGCGGGACGCCGGACGCCACAAGTACGAACGTGGAGTCCTCGGCCTCATTGCCGGCTCCGCGCTCTACCCCGGTGCCGCGCTGCTGACCGCCCGGGCCGCGGTTGCCTGCGGCGCGGGGCTGCTGCGCACCCATGTACCCGGAGAGGTGCAGCCACTGCTGTCCATCGCCGCGCCGGAAACCGTTCCGCTGGATGACCAGCAGATCTCTGAGGCATTGTCTTTGGCTCGGCGCCACCTCCACGGGCGCGGGGCGAAGATTTCGGCCTGGGCCATTGGCCCGGGAATCGACAGCCGCACTCCCCCCACTGGGGTTATCGCCAACGTCTTCGAAAGCCGCCAGCCGGCGGTCATCGACGCCAGCGGGCTGGATGTGGTTCCCGCCGGGCCCAGCGAGCAGCCACGTGTGCTGACCCCGCATGCCAAGGAGCTTCGCATGCTGCTGCGCCGCGCCGGGGTGAGCGTCACCACCGAGGAAGTCGCCCAGGACCCGATCCGCTGGACCCGTTGGGTGGCCCTTGCCTACAACGCGGTGGTGCTGCTGAAGGGGCCGACCAGCTATGTGGTCGCCCCGGACGGTGCCAACCTCGTGGTCTGCCATGCGGCGGCCCAGCTGGCGACCGCAGGCTCTGGAGACGTGCTCACGGGCATTCTCGGCTACCTGCTCTCCGACAGCTCGCTGACGGGCATCCAGGGCCTGGAAACCGTCAGCAATGGCCGCCTGATGGAGCTCACCGCCTGCGCGGCTGTCATCCATGGCCATCTGGGCCGGGTGAGCGCCGCAGAGGGTACCGTGAGCGCCTCGCGCTTGATCGAAAACCTGCCGGCGGTTATGAAGGAATTCGGTTTCTAGGCAAAGCCTCTTAAATCAGAAAAATGTGGTCTCTGCGCGATACGCAGAGACCACATTTTCTTTTCAGGGATTACTTTTAGTCGAGCTCGAACTTCTCGCCGGGCCCGGTGATAACCCAGCCCTGCTCGCGCCACTTCGGGCGGTCCAGCACATTGCGCCCATCGATCAGCGCCCGGGTGCCGACAACCTCGCCGAGCTCTTGGGGGTCCAGCGCCCGGAATTCGTTCCATTCGGTCAGCAGCAGTACCAGGTCCGCGGCCTTCGCCGCCTCGCGCCAGGAATCCACATAGTTCAGCCGCGGGAAACGTCCGGCCGCGTTCTTATTGCCCTCCGGGTCATAGACCGAAACCTCGGCCCCGGAGTTGTACAGCCGCACCGCGATATCCAGCGCCGGCGAGTCGCGCACGTCGTCGCTGTCGGGCTTGAAGGTCACCCCGAGCACGCAGATCCGCTTGCCCGCCAGCTGCTCCCCCAGGATCGAGGAGGCCAGCGAAACCACGCGGTCGCGGCGGCGCAGGTTGATCTGGTCCACCTCGGCGAGGAAGCCCATGGTCTGGCTCAGGCCCAGCTCGCTGACCCGGGCCTGGAGGGCGCGGATGTCCTTGGGCAGGCAGCCGCCGCCGAATCCGACGCCGGCGTTGAGGAATTTGCGTCCAATGCGCGCATCGTGGCCGATCGCGTCGGCCAGCGTCTTGATGTCCCCGCCGACGTTCTCGGTGACCTCGGCGAAGGCGTTGATGAAGGAGATCTTGGTGGCCAGGAACGCGTTGGCGGCCACCTTGACCAGCTCCGAGGTTTCCAGGTCGGTGACGACCTCGGGGGTGCCGGCGGCGAGGATCGGCGCGTAGACCTCGCGCAGCTTGCCCAGCGCACTCTCGTCAGCCAGGCCGTAGACCAAGCGGTCCGGTGTCAGTGTGTCCTTCACGGCGAAGCCCTCACGCAGGAACTCCGGGTTCCAGGCCAGGGTGATCTTGCTGTCCGGGCTCGCGGTGGCTTCGATGCGTTCGGCCAGCCGGCGTGCGGTGCCCACGGGCACCGTGGATTTGCCCACGATCAGCGCCTCGCCGGTGATGTGTTCCACCAGGGAGTCCACGGCCGCATCGACGTAGCTCATATCCGCGGATTGGGAGTCCGCGCGCTGCGGGGTGCCGACGGTGACGAAGTGGATGTCGGCCAGCTCGGCGACCTGCGCGTAGGAGTCGGTGAACCGCAGGCGCCCGCTGGAAACATGCTTGCGCAGCAGCTCGGGCAGGCCCGGCTCGTGGAAGGGTAGGATCCCGGCAGCCAGTGCCTGGAGCTTCTCCGGATTAACATCCAGGCCGATGACCTCATAGCCCAGTTCTGCCATGCACGCTGCATGGGTTGCACCAAGATAGCCGGTGCCGATGACGCTGATACGCAAAGTCACGAAGTACTACTCCCCAGATATCTAACCCAATAACTACTAGTTAGCATGCCACACCCCCGCACCATGATCCCTGCGGGAACGCGGTACGGGGGTGTGAGTTTTCTTGATGTTTACTGGGTGGTTGCCTTAAAGCGCCAGGTGCGTTGCCACGGCGCCGGCCAGCAGCTCCGCTTCGAGCTGGGCCTGGTCCTGGGTGGCGGCCTCGACCATCACGCGAACCACTGGCTCGGTGCCCGAGGGGCGCAAGAGCACCCGTCCGGTGGAACCCAGGCGGGCCTCGGTCCCGGCGATCTCATTGAGCAGCGGTTCGCACTCGGCAACCCCTGCCTTGTCCACGCCGCGCACGTTGATCAGCACCTGCGGCAGCACGGTGAGCACGGAGGCAAGCTCCTTGAGGGTCTTGCCGGTGGCCTTCACGCGGGCTGCCAGCAGCAGGCCGGTCAGCACCCCGTCACCGGTGGTGGCGTACTTGCTGAAGATGACGTGGCCGGACTGCTCGCCGCCCAGCGAGTAGTTGCCTTCGCGCATGCCTTCGAGCACATAGCGGTCTCCGACGCCGGTCTGCTTGAGCGTGATGCCGGCTTCTTCCATGGCGATCTTCAAACCGAGATTGCTCATCACGGTGGCCACCAGGGTGTCATCCACCAGTTCGCCGCGGGCTTTGAGGTCAATGGCCATCACGGCCATGATCTGATCCCCGTCAACGACGGTGCCCTCGTGGTCCACCGCGAGGCAGCGGTCCGCGTCGCCGTCGTGGGCGATGCCCAGGTCCGCACCGTGCTCGAGCACGGCGGCCTGGAGCTTTTCCAGGTGGGTGGAGCCGTAGCCGTCATTGATGTTGATGCCATCTGGCTCGGCGCCGATGACAATGACCTCTGCGCCGGCATTCTTGAATACCTCTGGCGAGCAGCCCGAAGCCGCGCCGTGGGCGCAGTCCAAGACCACCTTGACGCCTTCGAGGCGGTTTGGCATAGCCGCCAGCAGGTGCATGATGTAGCGGTCCTCGGCGTCGGAGAAACGCGAGATCCTTCCTACGGCGCCACCGGTGGGGCGCGGGTTCGGCATGTCCAGGCAGGCTTCGATCGCGTCTTCCAACGCGTCGTCCAGCTTCTTGCCTCCCCGGGCCAGGAACTTGATGCCGTTATCCGGCGCGGCATTATGCGAGGCGGAGATCATCACGCCGAAGTCGGCGTTGAGATCACCGACCAGGAATGCGGCGGCCGGAGTCGGCAACGTGCCCGCATCCTTAACGTCAACACCGGAAGCGGCCAGACCAGCCTCGATCGCGGCGGAGAGGAAGTCGCCGCTGATACGCGGATCCTTCGCCACCACGGCAACCGGCTTGCGTCCGTCTTCCGACTGACTTAAACCAAGAACCACCGAAGCTGCTTGCGCTAGATCCAGCGCCAGCTCGGGGGTTAACAACTCGTTTGCTTTTCCTCGGACCCCATCGGTCCCAAATAACCTTGCCATCATCGTCAATCATAAGCCCTGCGCATCGATTTACCCGTGCACATGTGAGCTTTGGAACGCTATGTGAGAAAACTTTAATGGCCAAGAGGTCACAAACGGGCGTTTAAAGGCCAAAGGCCCGCATCCGAAGATGCGGGCCTTTGGGAAACCTGTGGGTAAGGTTTAGCGCTTCGAGAACTGCGAAGCCTTGCGGGCCTTCTTGAGACCAGCCTTCTTGCGCTCGATGACGCGTGCGTCACGAGTCAAGTAGCCGGCCTTCTTCAGCGCCGCGCGGTTTGCATCGCGATCGATCTCGTTCAGCGAGCGGGCAATGCCAAGACGCAATGCGCCGGCCTGGCCGGAGATGCCGCCACCGTGGATACGGGCGATAACATCGTATGCGCCTTCTAGACCCAGAACCTTGAATGGCTCGTTAACATCCTGCTGGTGCAGCTTGTTAGGGAAGAAGTTTTCCAGGGTGCGGCCGTTGACGACCCAGTTGCCCGAGCCTGGGATCAGGCGAACGCGGGCAATAGCCTGCTTGCGGCGGCCTACTGCGCCACCTGGAACGGTTAGTGGAGCGCGCTCGGTGTCGGCTACGACGGTCGATGCAGCGGTCTCGGTGGTGTAAGTCGAAGGGGTTTCGCCTTCGAATTCGGTGGTCTCTTCAGCGTTCTCAGCCACGATAATCTCCTATTAAGTCTTTGTTCTCGGGGCCAGTACTACTGAGCGACCTGGCTGATTTCCAGTACCTTTGGAGCCTGAGCAGCGTGTGGGTGCTCGGCGTCGCGGTATACCTTCAGCTTGGACAGCTGAGCGTCGGAAAGCTTGTTCTTTGGCAGCATGCCCTTGATGGCCTTCTCGACGGCCAGAACTGGGTTCTTCTCAAGGAGCTCGGCGTAGTTAACGCTCTTCAGACCGCCCGGGAAGCCCGAGTGACGGTAGGCGCGCTTGTCCTTCAGCTTCTTACCGGTCAGGGCGACCTTCTCGGCGTTGATGATGATGACATGGTCGCCCATGTCCATGTGAGCTGCGAAGGTTGGCTTATGCTTGCCGCGCAGCAGGGTTGCGGCCTGGACGGCGAGACGGCCGAGTACTACGTCGGTGGCGTCAATGACAAACCACTGACGAGTCTGGTCAGCCGGCTTAGGGGTGTACGTACGCACAGTAATTGCCTTACGTTGATTCGTTTCTGGTCAAACAGTCGCAGGTGTCGAGGCGTGAGATCCTCCAGTGACGAGCACTGTCGTGTTGTTCTTGTGCTTAGACCAGTACGTCAGGTGAGGACTGATGATGACCGGCCGTCCATATATTGTTCGCACACCCAGCAGACCAGCGACTATGCAACTAAGCCGTCACGCTTGGGCGTGTAGTGTCGAACGTGGACATACACAACTCATAAAAGTTTAGCCGATTAACACTCAGACGACCAAAACAAAGGTGCCTCTAGGTGAGCAATGACACCCGAAGGGTCATTAATCGAGGTCTTTTAATGAATCTTTTAATGAATCCTTCTGCGAAACGTCGCGTCTTGCCCTGGTGAGTGCCGCTCGCTCGGCGAGCTCGTGGTCATCAGGATAGTAGACCTCTTCGAGCACCAACGCGTGCGGATGAGCCAGAATCGACTTCGAATCGCGCACCATCAGCGCCAGGCGTTCGGCCAGGAAACCGGGCTCTTCCCTGCCGCTGGCCACACGCAGCGCCGCCCCGATCAGCGAACGCACCATATTGTGGCAAAACGCGTCGGCCTTCAAATGCACCATGATGTTCCCATCCTCGGCACGGCTGAATTCGAACTCCTGCAGCGTGCGGATGGTGGTGGCCCGCGGGCGCGGCTTGCAGTAGGAGAGGAAGTCGTGGCGTCCGAGGACCGACCGGGCCTCGGCGTTCAACAGGTCGATGTTGATGTCTTCGCGGTACCACATGGTCAGCTGCCGGCTCAGTGGATCCCAGCGGTGGATGCCGTCGGCAATGCGGTAGGAGTAGCGACGGGCCAAGGCGGAGAAGCGTGCGTCGAAACCCTCGGCGGCCTTGGCCACTTCATGGACCCACACGGCCTTATCCTGGCGGCCCAAGAGGCCATTGATGCGGCGCAGAAGCGCCGGGCCCGGTAACAGATCCGAATTGCGCGGCAGCGCCAGGTATTCTTCCTCGGTCAGATCGAAGTGGACTACCTGCCGGCGCGCGTGCACCCCGGCGTCGGTGCGTCCGGCGACGACCACCCGGACCAGGCGGCGGATCAGGGTTTCCAGTGCCTCTTCGACCAGCTGCTGCACACCGACGACATTGGGCTGCCGCGCCCAGCCGTTGTAGGCTGCGCCGTCGTATCCAAGCACCATGCGCATGCGGATCAGCGCCGGGGACGAACTAGTACCCAGAGCGGTGGTACCGAATGGATCAATGATCTCTGACTGCGAATTCATGCTTTCAATTATCCCTTGGAACAAGAGTGAATCGCGAACCGAAGCCCCAACCGCGGCTGGACATGCGCTTTCTGCCGCATCTTGACCTGCCGGCAGCACTGCGATTCGCGCGCTCTGCAGTCCTCCGGCCAAGTGCCGCAGGGAGCGAATGAACCTGTTCGGCAGGCAGGGCATGCCAAGACGCCCCCGCATATCGATTCCGTTCACTGCGGAACATTGCTGCCGCACGCTTGTGGTCGTAATTCACGGCTTAATCGCGGCAGCCGTCATCAGTCCACGATGCTCGCGTTCCGTCGTCCACATGGCAGGGTTTACCTATTTATCCACTGTTGGACACGGCGTATCATCATGACTATGAGCGGCGCGATGAACTACATCCGGAAGGATCTGGAGTCGACGGTACAGATCTTCTTGGACAAACACGGTGGCAGCATGGCACCCCGTGATTTCTTGCGCGTAGTTTCGGATGTGTCAGATAGCATCAGCGAACCATTGACCGAGGGCGAACGTAATTTCCTGTTGGAGAACACAGACCTGTCAGAGGCCGATTTAAGCCCTGAAGGACGGCTGAAGTCCGATTTGATCGTCCTCGACGCCCAAGCAAAATCACTGGATCTGGTGGAGAAATCCGCCTACACCACCGCTGAAGTTGCGCAGATCGTTGGTCGGGACGAGGCGAATGTGCGCCGCGCGAAAGCTAAGGGTGACTATTTCGCGCTAGCTCGAAGTGAGGGGAAACAATCCCTGTTCCCGAAATGGCAGTTCACCAGCGAGGGCGTGGTCCCCGGACTGCGGGAACTGATTCCCGCTTTCCCGCGTTTCTATCACCCGCTGGCGATCGAAACCGTAATGACCCAATCCAATGAGGACTATCTCGGAGGGCGCTCCCCTGCGGATTGGCTTATTACCGGTGGTGCACTTGAAGCCGTACTGGAATTGGTTTCTCATTTGGAATTCGAGTGACTGCCAAGGCACCGAAGAATCCTCGCAAGCCACCTGTGCCGCTCACCCTGCTCCCCCATGATTTGAGGATTTGGCAAGGACCTCTGTGGAGAATACACACAAGTTCCGGAGCCTTTGGCGCGCCATGGAACAACCTGCGCGAGTACGGTCCAATCAAGGCTTTCAGATGGGAGCCTCATCCTCTCCCGGTAAATGTTCATCCCGGGCTTGGAGTCTCCTACACAACTCCTAGTTACGTCACCGCCTTTGCCGAGGTCTTTCAGACAGTTCGCGCGATTTCCTTCGACAAGAGCCGAACACTCTCCGCGTGGTCGCCGATACGCCCACTTCAGCTCCTTGATTTGACTACATCTACATGGCTGCTGAGACATCGGGCCTCGGCTTCCTTGAATGGACAGCCCAAGAATGTTTGCCGAGCATGGGCTAAGGAGATCAACCTGCAGCTTGGCGCTGACATTGACGGCATCTACGTGAATTCAACGATGGTTGGTACGCCCATGGTGGTTCTCTTTTCGCGCGCGCGTACCGCTTTCCCGATGGCACCCGCTTTTTCCCGGAACCTGACCCACATTGATGTGTTGACCATGGCGCGCAAAGCCTCGGCACAACTGGGGTGGCCTATCGTCTGAATGAACGCCGCGGACAGGCACCACGTCCGGACCGAATGATTTGCCGGGCTTCGTTGCGTTAAATAGTTATCCCCGGACATTCCTTGCGGATTGTCCGGGGATAACTTGACCGTTTTACCGGTGAAGATTCACAAGCTCAGGCTTAGGCTTCTTCGGTGGTAGCTTCGGTTGCCTTCTCGGTAGCCTGGGTGGCTTCCTTGACGACTGCCTGCTTTGGCGAAACCGGTTCCATAACCAGTTCGATAACAGCCATAGGAGCGTTGTCGCCCTTGCGGTTACCAATCCGGGTGATGCGGGTGTAGCCACCCTGGCGATCGGCCATAGCAGGTGCGATGTTCGCGAACAGCTCGTGAACGATCGACTTGTTGGTGCGCGAGCGCGAAGCGATAACCGACTGGACGCGACGACGCGAGGCCAGATCTCCACGCTTTGCGAAGGTGATCAGGCGCTCTGCGTGTGGACGCAGACGCTTGGCGCGTGTCAGGGTGGTGGTGATCTTCTTGTTCTCGAAGAGCTGTGCGGACATGTTAGCGAAGATCAATCGCTCATGTGCTGCACTGCCGCCGAGACGCGGACCCTTAGTAGGGGTAGGCATGGTAGTTCTCCTAGATGAATGACCGAGTCCGCCGGTATGTGACCGGCAGGTCGGGTGAAGTAGTGTGTCGCGAGACTAAGGTCTTTACAGGCCTTCGTCGTAGACGTCGTCGCCATCTTCGATGGCACTACGAGCGGCAAGGTCGAACCCTGGAGGGGAATCCTTCAGTGCTAGACCCAGTTCAACAAGCTTGGCCTTGACTTCGTCAATGGACTTCGCACCGAAGTTACGGATGTCCATCAGGTCGGCCTCGGAGCGAGTTACGAGTTCACCCACGGAGTGGATGCCCTCACGCTTCAAGCAGTTGTACGAGCGAACGGTCAGTTCCAGATCCTCGATCGGCAGCGCCATGTCTGCAGCCAAAGCTGCATCCGTTGGCGATGGGCCGATTTCGATACCTTCGGCTGCGGTGTTCAGTTCGCGGAACAAACCGAACAGCTCAACCAGCGTGGTACCTGCGGATGCAACAGCATCGCGCGGGGTGATCGACGGCTTTGCTTCAACGTCAACGATCAAGCGATCGAAGTCGGTGCGCTGCTCAACACGGGTAGCTTCCACGCGGAAGGTCACCTTCAGCACCGGCGAGTAGATCGAATCAACTGGGATTCGACCGATCTCGGTGTCGGCACTCTTGTTCTGAGCAGCTGACACATAGCCACGGCCACGCTCGATGGTCAGTTCCAAATCGAACTTGCCATTGGCGTTCAAGGTAGCGATGTGCAGCTCAGGGTTGTGGAACTCTACACCCGCTGGTGGGGTGATATCCGCTGCGGTGACGACGCCTGGGCCCTGCTTGCGCAGGTAGGCGACGACCGGCTCGTCGTGCTCGGAAGAGACCGACAGGTTCTTGATGTTAAGAACCAGTTCGGTGACGTCTTCCTTGACACCGGCTACGGTAGAGAACTCGTGCAATACACCGTCGAGTCGAACACTGGTGACAGCTGCACCAGGGATCGAGGACAACAGGGTACGGCGGAGTGAGTTGCCTAGGGTGTAACCAAAGCCTGGCTCCAACGGTTCAATGATGAACCGGGAGCGATTCTCGGAAACTACTTCTTCGGTCAGGGTTGGGCGCTGCGTAATGAGCACTTACATTTCCTTTCAGCGAGCGTCCGCTATATGACGCCTCACGGGGGTGGAAACGACGGTAGCCTGTTGGCCGTTCGTCTGTTGCAGGCATGAGAGTCCAAGAACGTCACCGACCCATTCGTCAAGAATGGCTCGGTGACTTCTTTAGGCTCAGCCTAGCGAATCAATTAGACGCGGCGACGCTTTGATGGGCGGCAACCGTTGTGGGCACTTGGGGAAACATCCTGGATGGATCCAACCTCAAGGCCAGCAGCCTGCAGCGAACGGATCGCGGTTTCGCGTCCCGAGCCCGGGCCCTTGACGAAAACGTCAACCTTGCGCATGCCGTGCTCCTGGGCGCGCTTAGCGGCAGATTCAGCGGCCATCTGAGCAGCGTATGGGGTCGACTTACGCGAGCCCTTCATGCCTACCTCGCCGGCCGAAGCCCACGAGATAACAGCACCGGACGGATCGGTAATCGATACGATGGTGTTGTTGAAGGTGCTCTTGATATGCGCCTGTCCCTGCGCGATATTCTTTTTGTCCTTGCGACGCGGCTTACGTACCGCTCCACGAGTCTTTGGGGGCATTTCTTCTCCTACGAAAAAAGTATTTGAACTAGACCGCTAAGATTTAGCGAGTCTTCTTCTTACCTGCGACGGTACGCTTCGGGCCCTTGCGGGTACGAGCGTTGGTCTTGGTGCGCTGACCGTGGACCGGCAGGCCCTTACGGTGACGAATACCTTCGTAGGATCCGATCTCGACCTTGCGGCGGATGTCAGCCTGAACCTCGCGGCGCAGGTCACCTTCTACCTTGTAAGTGCCTTCGACGAAGTCACGCAGCTGAACGAGGTCAGCGTCGCTGAGATCCTTAACGCGCGTGTCCGGGTTGGTCCCGGTCGCTGCGATGATCTCTTCTGCACGGGTCTTGCCCACGCCGTAGATGTAAGTCAGCGCGATAATTACGCGCTTTTCGCGTGGAATGTCCACGCCTGCTAAACGAGCCAAGTGGCTACCTTTCAACCAACGGAGGTCTGGAGCAGTACCACCCAGGATATCTCCTGGCCCCGGCCTCCGAACCCGGGGGTGTGCATCGAAACTTCGATGCGGTACTGCCTATATGACTACGCGTGGGAAATTCCGAAGAACGGAATTAGCCCTGACGCTGCTTGTGGCGTGGATTCTCGCAGATCACCATGACCACGCCATTACGACGGATCACCTTGCATTTATCGCAGATCGGCTTCACGCTAGGGTTAACCTTCAAGGCTTTGTCCTTTTGCGGTTGCAGTTATTGAGTGGAGCAGTGAATAAGCAGCTTGTCCCAAGGACATTCCTCAGACGGGCGTTTAAACGATCTCTCGTTCAACGTCCGTCAGGCTAATGTCTATGGACTGCAGATTTACTTGTAGCGGTAAACGATACGGCCTCGGTTGAGGTCGTATGGGCTCATTTCAACCTGCACTCGATCCTCTGGGAGAATACGAATGTAGTGCTGACGCATCTTACCCGAGATAGTGGCGAGCACCACGTGACCGTTTGGCAGCTCTACGCGAAACATCGCGTTCGGCAGCGCTTCGGATACGGAGCCCTCTACCTGGATGACGCCTTCCTTCTTGCCCATTTTCCCCGCTAACTTTTGTTGTTGACGATTTTCCATCAACAAGTAATTGGTTCTGGCTGTTTACGACTTCACCGAACCCTAAGAGTTTTAGGCTCAGTCAAATAGACAACCAAAAATTAAGAATACGCCATTGGCAGACTCTAGGACAAATCCAAGGACGCACTTAAACTGTTAGCTCCGGCACGCTGGGCCTGCCGGAGCCAGAACTTAAGGCTTGATCGGCGAGGGAGTCACGCCGAATGGCGCCAATCCCGCTTCGCCGCCATCGTGTGCGGTGAGTACCCAGATCCCGCCCATGTGGATGGCTACGGTGTGCTCCCACTGCGAGGCGTTCGCCTTGTCGTCGGTGACCACCGTCCAGTCATCTTCCAGCACCGAGGTCGCGATCTTGCCGCGCACCAGCATTGGTTCGATGGCCAGCGCCATGCCGGGCTTGATCCGCGATCCGCGGTGGCCGGTGTTGTAGTTCAGCACATCCGGGGCCATGTGCATGGCCGAGCCGATGCCGTGGCCGCAGTACTCCTCCAAGATGCCCAGCGGGGCCCCTGGCTGGGAGCTGACGAAGTCGTCGATGGCTTCGCCGATCTGCCCGATGTACCGCGCCTTGGAGAAGGCGGCGATGCCGGCCCACATGGCCTGCTCGGTGATCTCGCTCAACCGCTGGTCCGCCGGGTCCACCTTGCCGATGAGCAGGGTGCGTGCGGAGTCCGAATGCCAGCCATCGATGATCGCGCCGCCATCGACCTTCAGCACATCCCCGTCCTTCAGCTCGTACTCGCTGGGGAAGCCGTGGACGACCTCGTGGTTCACCGACGCGCAGATGTTCGCCGGGAAACCGTGGTAGCCGAGGAAGTTGCTGGTGGCGCCGTGGCGTTCGAGCACCTTCGCGAAGGCCGCGTCGACCTGCTTGGTGGTGACCCCCGGACGGGCGGTGGCGCTGGCCTCGTCGAGTGCTTCGGCGAGCACCAGTCCGGCCTCGCGCATCTTCAAAATCTGCGAATTGGTTTTGTACTCAATTCGTGGCTGACCTAGAGCCAATGTCATGCCCCTTAATTCTTTTGGGTCTCAGAACCCAAGTAAGCGTTTGGATATGTGTAGCTAAACCACGCAGGGACCGTGCCACGGCCCTCAGAGGCTGTTCGCGGCACGGTCCCTACGTGTAAGTGGAAATGCTTAGGCGGTAACGTTCAACGCCGAGAGCACACGCTCGGTGACCTCGTCGATGGCGCCAATGCCATCGACCTTGCGCACGATGCCGCGCTCTTCGTAGCGATCCACCACGATGCGGGTCTCTTCGTTGTACAGGCCCAGGCGGTGGCGGATGACCTCTTCGGTGTCATCGGCACGGCCTTCGATCTCAGCACGCTTGAGCAGGCGCGCTACCAGCTCTTCGTCATCGGCGGTCAGCTGCAGCACCGCATCCAACTCGACGCCCTGAGCGGCAAGCATGGCATCCAGGGCATCAACCTGCGCGCTGGTGCGTGGGTAGCCATCGAGCAGGAAGCCGTTGGCGACATCTTCCTGGCCCAGTCGATCTTCAACCATGTTGTTGGTGACCGAGTCCGGCACGAAGTTGCCGGCGTCGATGTACTTCTTCGCCTCGACACCCAGTGGGGTGCCGCCCTTGACGTTGGCGCGGAAGATATCACCGGTGGAGATCGCGACGATCTCCAGACGCTCGGAAATCTTCACTGCTTGGGTGCCTTTGCCGGCACCCGGTGGACCAATAATTAACAGTCGACTCATCGCAGTAGCCCTTCATAGTTTCGTTGCTGCATTTGAGCATTGATTTGCTTGACGGTTTCCAGACCCACACCAACCATGATGAGGATCGAGGTGCCGCCAAATGGGAAGTTTTGGTCTGCGTTGAACAGCACGAAGGCGATCAGCGGGATCAACGCGACGAACGCCAGATACAGGGCGCCCGCGAAGGTGATTCGGGAAATCACGAACTGCAGATACTCGGCCGTTGGCTTGCCGGCGCGAATGCCCGGAATGAAGCCGCCGTACTTCTTCATATTGTCTGAGACTTCAATCGGGTTGAAGGTAATCGCGACATAGAAGTAGGTGAAGCCGATGATCAGCAGGGTGTAGACGAGCATGTACCACGGCGAAGAGGACGCCGAGTGCTCCTGCAGCCACATGGCCCAACCCGGCAGGGTGCCGTCATCGTTCTGGTTGAACGAGACGATCATCTGCGGCAGGGCGAGGATCGAGCTGGCGAAGATCACCGGGATCACGTTCGCCATGTTGACCTTCAGCGGAATGTAGGTGGAGGTGCCACCCACGGTGCGCCGCCCTATGGTGCGCTTGGCGTACTGCACCGGAACTCGTCGCTGGGACTGCTCCACGAACACGACCAGCGCGATCACCAGGAAGCCGACGGCGATGACACCGATGAAGGTGCCCCAACCCTGGGACTGCGCGATGGCGCCCATGGCGGCCGGGAAGCCCGAAGCGATCGAGATGAAGATCAGGATGGACATGCCGTTGCCGATACCGCGTTCGGTGATCAATTCGCCCATCCACATGATCAGGCCGGTGCCTGCGGTCAGTGCGAAGATCATCAGCAGAATCACGATAATCGAGTCATCGGGAATCAGCGGCAGGGTGCAGCTCGGGAACAGTCCGCCGGTACGCGCCAGAGTGATCAGCGTGGTGCCCTGCAAGAGCGCCAACGCGATGGTCAGGTAGCGGGTGTACTGGGTCAGCTTGCCTTGGCCGGCTTGGCCTTCCTTGTGCAGTGCTTCGAAGTGCGGGATCACCACACGCAGTAGCTGCACAATAATGGCCGCCGTAATGTACGGCATGATACCCATGGCAAAGATCGAAACTTGCAACAGGGCGCCGCCGCTGAAGAGGTTTACGAACTGATATAGACCACCGGTGGTTGAACCCAATGCTAGACACTGCTGAACGTTGCTGTAATCCACGCCCGGGGCCGGAATAAAAACGCCGACTCGATAGATCGCAATGATCCCGAGGGTGAAAAGCAGTTTGTTGCGCAGGTCAGGCGTCCGAAAAACTCGGGCTATGGCGCTGAACAAGCGTCCTCCTGAAGTATGTGCTTGAGTCTAGGTAAAGACTCTTGCTATGACCTAATGATTCTAGCCGTCTTATGTACTATCTCGCCAAATACGCCACACAGCTATAACCCCATTTTTTCGCAGTGGTTGCGGAAATACGGTGGTTTACTTGGGATTTTACAGCGTAATACTAAGAGTAACGCGAGATAAGAAAATCCCCGGTGAGCTTGTCTGAACAAGCTCACCGGGGATTTAGCTTTAGCGCAAACCCTGAATTAGAGGGTTTCTGCCTGGCCGCCAGCAGCAGCGATCTTTTCGGTTGCGGAAGCCGAGAAAGCGTTAACCTTCACGTCAACCTTGACCGTCAGGTCGCCGGTGCCCAGCACCTTGACAGGCTGGTTCTTACGAACAGCGCCCTTGGCAACGAGTGCCTCGACGGTAACTTCGCCACCTTCTGGGAACAATTCCGAGATCTTGTCCAGGTTTACAACCTGGTACTCGACGCGGAATGGGTTCTTGAAGCCACGCAGCTTTGGCAGACGCATGTGCAGTGGAAGCTGTCCACCTGCGAAACCTGCCTTGATCTGGTAACGAGCCTTCGTACCCTTGGTACCACGGCCTGCAGTCTTACCCTTGGATGCCTCGCCACGACCCACGCGGGTCTTGGCGGTCTTGGCACCCTGAGCTGGACGCAGGTGGTGAACCTTAAGTGCTTTTTCTTCAGCCATCTTTACTTCGCCTCCTCAACCTTCAACAGGTGTGGAACCTTGTTGACCATACCTACGGTCACAGGGTCAGCGGAGCGGACAACGGTGTGTCCGATGCGCTTCAGACCCAGCGAGCGAACGATGTCGCGCTGAACCTGGCTACCACCAATGATGGACTTAATCTGGGTGATTTCCAGCGTGGCATCGCCTGGAACAATGTTCTTAGCCATTGATTAAGCACCTGCCTTCTGGGTCTGGATGTGACGCAACATTGCTGCTGGTGCAACCTCGTCCAGCGGAAGACCGCGGCGAGCTGCAACTGCTGCAGGCTCTTCGAGACCCTTCAGCGCTGCAATGGTGCCCTTCACGATGTTGATCTGGTTGCTTGAACCCATCGACTTCGAAAGGATGTCCTGGATACCAGCGCATTCCAATACCGCACGCACCGGACCGCCGGCGATAACGCCGGTACCCGGAGCAGCTGGACGGAGCAAGACGACGCCAGCGGCGGCCTCGCCCTTGACCAGGTGCGGGATGGTGCCGCCAACGCGTGGAACGCGGAAGAAGGACTTCTTGGCTTCTTCAACGCCCTTGGCGATAGCTGCTGGAACTTCCTTGGCCTTACCGTAGCCAACGCCAACCATTCCGTTGCCGTCGCCCACGACGACAAGTGCGGTGAAGCTAAAGCGACGACCACCCTTGACGACCTTGGATACGCGGTTGATAGCTACAACGCGCTCAAGGAACTTGTCCTTGTCGTCATTGCGGCTGTCCTTCGAATCGCGGCCTCGGCCACGACCCTCGCCACGGCCACGGCCTTCTCCACCACGGCCACGACCCTCGCCGCGAGCGGCGCCGGTCTTCTCCGTGGCAGGAGCTGCAGTAGTCGAGGCTGCTTCAGTAGCTTCAGACACCTGAGTTTCCTTCTTGTTAGTAGCTTCGCTCACAGTGCCAGCCCACCTTCACGTGCGCCGTCGGCAATGGCTGCCACGCGACCGTGGTAGCGGTTACCGCCGCGGTCGAAGACAACTGCTTCGATGCCTGCAGCCTTGGCGCGCTCTGCGACGAGCTCACCAACGCGCTTGGACTTTGCGGTCTTGTCGGCATCGCTTGCGCGAAGATCTGCTTCCATGGTCGAAGCGCTGGCCAGGGTCAGACCCTGTGAGTCGTCCACGATCTGTACGAACATGTGACGAGCCGAACGGTTGATGACCAAGCGTGGGCGTACCGAGGTACCAACGATGCGCTTGCGCACACGCAGGTGGCGACGACCGCGTGAAGCGGACCTGCTCTTGCCCTTGATTCCGATAGCCATAATTATTTACCAGCCTTTCCGACCTTGCGGCGGATGATCTCGCCAGCGTAGCGAATGCCCTTGCCCTTGTAAGGCTCGGTCTTGCGCAGCTTGCGGATGTTAGCGGCAACTTCACCGACGTGCTGCTTGTCAATACCAGCGATGGTGATTTTGTTGTTGCCCTCGACGGTAAAGGTGATGCCGTCAGGAGCCGTGACGCTAACTGGGTGCGAGTAGCCGAGAGCGAACTCCAGGCCGGCGCCCTTAGCGACAACACGGTAACCGGTACCGTGGATTTCCAGCTTCTTTTCGTATCCGTCGGTCACACCGATGATCAGGTTATTGATCAGGGTGCGGCTCAAGCCGTGCAACGAACGCGCATCGCGCGAATCGTTCGGGCGGGATACGGTAACGGTGTTCTCATCCTTGGCAACGGTGATAGGAGCCGAGATGGTGACCGAAAGCTCACCCTTCGGGCCCTTTGCGGTGACCTGCTGGCCATCCACATTCAGCTCAACGTTTGCCGGGACGGTGATCGGAAGACGTCCAATACGTGACATTGTATGTTTCTCCCTTCCCGTTACCAGACGTAGGCGAGGACTTCCCCACCTACGCCCTTCTTTGCAGCCTGACGGTCAGTAAGCAGACCGGAGGAGGTGGACAGGATTGCGATACCAAGACCACCGAGCACGTGAGGCAGGTTGGTGGACTTTGCGTATACACGCAAGCCTGGCTTGGAGATACGGCGTACGCCAGCGATTGAACGCTCACGCGATGGGCCGTACTTCAGGGTGATGGTCAGCGTCTTGCCGACTTCTGCTGCTTCTTCCTCGAAGGAGGCAATGTAGCCCTGATCCTTCAAGATGTTGGCAATGCGCACTTTGAGCTTGCTCGACGGCATCGACACGGAGTCGTGGTGTGCCGAGTTGGCGTTGCGCAGTCGAGTCAGCATATCTGCGACTGGATCTGTCATAGACATGTGGGCTTCAGCCCTTCCTCGTTACGGTTTCCGCTAGGGACCTGTAACGTAGCGAGTTTAGTTGTTGGTCTTGAACGGGAAGCCCAGAGCCTTGAGCAAGGCACGGCCTTCATCGTCAGTCTTGGCGGTGGTCACCACAGTGATGTCCATACCGCGCACGCGATCGATCTTGTCCTGGTTGATTTCGTGGAACATCGACTGTTCGGTCAGACCGAAAGTGTAGTTGCCATTGCCATCAAACTGGCGGTCGCTCAGACCGCGGAAGTCGCGGATACGAGGCAGTGCCAAGGTGATCAAGCGATCGACGAATTCCCACATGCGATCGTTACGCAAGGTGGTGTGGGTACCAATCGGCATGCCTTCGCGCAGCTTGAACTGTGCGATCGACTTGCGAGCCTTGGTGACCACTGGCTTCTGACCGGTAATTGCGGTCAGATCGCGCACGGCGCCTTCGATGAGCTTCGAGTCCTTAGCGGCCTCGCCGACACCCATGTTCACGACGACCTTGGTCAGGGTTGGTACCTGCATCGGGTTGACGTAGCTGAACTGCTCCTGCAATGCAGGGCGGATGTCTGCGGCGTACTTTGCCTTCAGACGTGGCTGGATCTTGGTGGCTGTCTCAGTCATTACAGATCCTTTCCGGAAGCCTTGGCGTAACGGACGCGCACAGTCTTGGACACACCGTTCTTCTCGACGGTTTCCTCGCGGAAACCAACGCGGGTTGGCTTCTTGGTCTCTGGGTCAACCACTGCAACGTTGGAAACGTGCACTGGAGCCTCGACAACCTCGATGCCACCGGACGTGGTTCCGTTTTCGGACTGTCCAGCCTTGGTGTGCTTGGTGACGCGGTTAACGCCCTCAACCAGAACGCGCGAAGTGGCGGTGATGACAGTCAGGACCTTGCCCTGCTTGCCACGCTCTTTGCCTGAGATGATCTGAACCAGATCACCCTTTTTGATCTTTGCACCCATGCTTACAGCACCTCCGGAGCCAACGAAACGATCTTCATGAACTTCTTGTCACGAAGTTCGCGACCCACTGGACCGAAAATACGGGTTCCGCGGGGCTCACCTTCGTTCTTCAAGATCACAGCAGCGTTCTCGTCGAACTTGATGTAGGAACCGTCTGCACGACGGATTTCCTTCTTGGTGCGAACAACGACAGCCTTGACGACGTCGCCCTTCTTCACGTTGCCGCCTGGAATTGCATCCTTGACGGTAGCGACAATAGTGTCGCCAATGCTTGCGTAGCGACGCTTCGAGCCACCGAGCACGTTGATGGTAAGGATTTCCTTAGCACCAGTGTTATCGGCAACTTTTAGTCGCGACTCTTTCTGAATCACTTCTTACTCCTGTCGTCTCGCTGGTTCTCTCTGGGAGCCTTGCGGAACGGATATGGTCTCCACGATACGATCGCTTACCCCCACCGGCGCGGGCGCACCGAATGCTGATCCCAATTGCTGGCAGGGCCGAGGCGTAAAATATCGAGGCTGTACTGCGCAACCCGACGGTGTCAGGCCGCACTGCATCGCACCGAAGGTGGATAGTCCTCGAATGAAATGCGCACAGAACCTTAAGTCTAGCCTAGATTCACGCCATTTAGAAATGGTGTGGTAATAGGAAAGCTAGCGTTCTTGGTCACACCCGCGGCCCGGATTGCTCCCGGCTTTACGGGCTTGCTGGCGGCTGCAGATGCAAAGTTGCGCTGAGCGCCAAATGATCCGAGCCGGGCAACCGAATGGATTTCGTCTCCGCGACCGCAAACCCACGAGAAATGATGTGATCAATCTCTATGACTGGACTCGGCAGTCGCGTGGCCGGCCAAGTCGCCGCAGGAACAAACCCCGAAGCTTCATCTAGCCCCTGCACCGCGCGGCGGTATTGCGGATGGCCGCGCGTGGCATTGAAGTCGCCCGCCAAAATCACCGGGTTTTCACCATGCGTTTCGATCCACTTCTCCACGCTGCCAAGCCCCTGCTCCCAGGTTTCCGCATTGCCCAATGGCGGATACACATGCACTGCGGCCAAGGGCACCTGCTGTCCCTGAACCTCGATCAGCACCGTGGGCATGCTGAACCACCCGGTCTCTTCGGTACTCAGCTCCGTCTCGGTCTGGGTCAACGGGAGTTTTGAAAAGATGACTGTGTCCCGGTTTCCATCTTCCGGCGCCGGAGCTGTCCGGTAGAGATATTCGGTCATGGCCCCGCGGGCCGCGAGCGATTCATGCAACGGCTCACTGGTCTCCACCAAAACAAGCACATCTGGATCTTCGCTGCTGATCTCGCGCGCCAGCTCGGCTGGATCTGCCTGGGCCTTATAGGTATTAAACGAAAATACCTTCAGCGCCGGTCGGTGATCCGTGCCAGACGGCGGATTGAACTGCAGGTAAGGCTGCAATCCGAAAATGAGCACCAACAACAGCACCGCGCCGGGAAATAATTTGCGCCGCCAGCAGGCATAGACCAGCGCGGCAAGTGGGATGAGCAGAAGCCACAGCGAGGCCGCCTGCACCTTGGGCAGCACTCCCCCGGCGAGCCACGGTACATGCGCGAGCCCCGCAATCACCAGTGACAGCAGCACGACTGGGATCCACAAGGTCTTCTTCCGTTTTTGCAGATCAATTGTGGGCATACCGGGAGCTTATCCTGTCGAGATGTTTAGCCAGAATCAGCCCCACGGCTCGCGGTATTTATTCCATGGCCCAGCCGGTAGCGTTGCAGAACTCGCAGGGATTCTCGTGGCGGATCTGGCCGTTGGAGCCGCCGGTGGGGGCCAAACTTCTCCGGGTAGGACGAACGGTGAGTGTTGCGGCGATTAGTTGACGGCCATAACCCGCACTGCACGGATGCAGCGCTCCCCTGCGACGGTTGCCTAGGCGCGCTGCTCGTGGAGCATTCTGCGCTCCCGGACACAGCCGAGATGATTCTGGAAATTCTGCCCGGCGCGGGAAGAAGACCGAACGAGTCGAACTGCAGTAATTTGAGTTGCTGCCGATGTCCAAGGCCTATTGCCATCGCCGGATCCGCCATTTCGACCGCCGACGGCTGTACCGTTGTGGTCATGTCTTGGGTTGAGGTCGCAAATGATGTATTCGTGAAATCCTATGGCGCAGATAGAGTCAACATTGCCGCGATCCTCGGGCCTAGCGGTACGACCGTCGTTGACACCGGCGGTTCGCCCAGCGAAGCCAGAGCCATAGTGGATGAGCTGAGGCAACGCTTCGGCAAACCAATCGTGGGCGCGATCAATACCCATGCGCACTACGATCATTGCTTTGGAAATTCCGTATTCGCTGAACTGGGCGTACCCATTATCGGCCACCAGCGGATCCCTGCCCACTTCGATTCCTTTGAAGCACCACGTTTGGCGGCGTGGCGCAAGGATCCCGGCCGAGAACCAGACAAGGCATGGGACCAGGTCGCCTTGGTGCACCCGTCCGTGCTTGTGGAACAAGCGACCACGCTGACCGCTGGTGGACGCGAGATTGCCTGCTTGCCCATTTCGCGTGGACACACGGACACAGATCTTGCGGTCTTCGTTCCCGACGCCCGAGTATGGATGCTTGGGGACGTGATCGAAGAATCCGGTCCTCCCATGTTTGGTTCGGGAAGCTGGCCGCTTCACTGGCCCGAATCCTTGCGCACGCTGCTGGCTGGAATCGAGCCAGCGGATGTGATTGTTCCAGGGCACGGGCGGGCCGTGGATCGCCAATTTGCCGCCACGCAGGCCACAGAACTCCATGCTGTGGCCGATGCGGTTCGAAGCGCCTGGAACGCCGGGCGCAGCATCGATGAAGCACTAGCCGCGGCCGAATTGCCTTGGCCCCGCTGGATGCTGCACTCCGCATTTGAACGAGGATTCTCCGAACTATCCGCACAAGGGTGAAGTCGATGCACAAGCACGCGGACCAAGCGCAGCTCAGGCCTGCTGCTCCGCCGCCCACCGGGCTACGCGCTCCTTGCTCTGCGCTTCGGAGAGATCCTCCACCCTGGACATCAGCGACCAGCGTACTCCAAAGGGATCGATGATCGAGGCAAAACGATCACCGGACACGAAGGTTGCCACCGGCTCGCGGATTGCGGCTCCCGCCGCCTCGGCCTTTGCCACTAGCTCATCGACGTTCGGGCAGTACAGGCCCATGGAGTAGCAGGCTTCGGGTTGCGCGGGTGGTGCAACGAGTCCGTAGTCGGGGCTCGGCTCTCCCAACTGCAGTTTACCGTTGCCAAAGTCCAGGTCTGCGTGGACCAGCACTCCCCCGATCTCGGTGGAGTCCACGACTCTGGCGTCAAAGACCTCACGGTAGAACTCCACGGCCCCAGCCGCATTCCGGATCGCCAAAAACGGAGTCAACGATGTGGATCCGCGAGGGATCCCTGCGACGGTGTGCTGCCCGGTCACACCCATTTTGTTTTCTTCTCGATATTCCATACCTTCACCCTAGGAGCTTGTGGCACGCTGAGTCTTGTAGATTCGCGCCAATCGTGGAGGTGAACAGTCATGGACAGCTCGGCCGAACGTCGTGGCGTGCTCTACCCCGCGAAGTTGCCAGACTTCATGCGAGTGCCAGCTCCCGAAGAGTTGCGTGACCGCGTGGGCTGGTTCTGGCTGGCTCGCTGGGATATTGCCCCAGGCCGTTCCTCGCGCCAAGAATTGCTTCCGTTCCCCTGCATGAATGTGGATATTCAACGCCAGGGCGTGACGCTCTCCGGCGTTGCTTCCGGTGCCTCGCATCGTGATTTGAGCGGAACCGGCTGGGTCCTCGCGGCCATGCTCCTGCCCGCGTCCACCCCGGCCTTCGGCCTTGATCCGCGCAGCTTGCTCGGAGCCGAGATGCGCATCCCGGGACCGACACCGCACGAACCGATCTGCGCATTGCTGGCCGGCCCGGTGAACAGGGAAACCATCGAATCGGCGATCAGGCTCTTCGCGGCCTGGCTCGAAGCGAAGATCCCGCGTGCTTCGGTCCAAGGGCTTCTGGCGAATCGCATGCTTGAGCTGGCCGCCGGGCAGAGGGAAATGATCAATGTCCCCCAGCTGGCACAGGCCATGGGGATATCGGTGCGCAGCGTCCAGCGCCTGGCAAATGATTACGTGGGGCTCGCACCGTTGACCATCATCCGCCGATACCGTCTGCAAGAAGCCGCACAGCGGCTGCGTGAAAGCCCTGAAACAACGATCGCCCAGATTGCCGCCGAGTTGGAGTACGCAGACCATGCGCATCTGACCACCGATTTTCGCCAGGTACTCGGTTTCACCCCGAGCGCCTACCGCGCAAATTCGAAAGCAGCAGACACGGTCTTTCGCGAGCCTAGTCAAACAGCGCGGCCACCGCACTGATTTCGACGAGTGCGCCCTGCACGCCCAAGCCTGCGACGAGGCTCGCGGTCACCAGCGGCGGATTCGCGGAGCTCAGTTCGCCGGCGATAGCCCCGTAGGCGCGGGATACATCAACGCCCTCGGCAAGTTGGACGTTCCAGGAGATCACATCGGCCAGATCCGCGCCGGCGGCGTTCAGAGCGATGCGTGCGTTGTGCAACGCCCGAGCGGCCTGCACCGCCACATCATCGGCACCGATGAGCGTCCCGCGCTCGTCAACCGAGTTTTGCCCGCCCACGTAAACCATTCTTGCCCCTGGCGGCACCACCGCCACGTGGCTGAAGGCAGTCGAGTGGACAAGGCCCGCGGGCCGGATGAATTTGATAGAAGCCATGCCCTATGCTGACAGCGCTGCGCCGCTACTTCAAGAGCTCTGGTTTTACCGTTCTCCCGTTATGTTGTTGACAACTCATTAACACCGAGGAACATAGGAACCGTCGTCCGACCAATCTCGGCATGGTGCCTTGCCCCCTGCTTATCCAATAGTCCGGGGGTGTTGCCGCCGAGATTGGGATGGCAGCTGACTGGGAACGCCTGCTGAACAGTTCTTACGAAGTTCGGTGAAACCGTTTACGCGGGAGACGGATGGATAATGCCGGTAGCGGTATCAGCGACAAAGTTGTTGTGCCACGAATCTTCACCAGCATCGAGTGAACAACGCACCTCAGCCGATCCGCGCTCGATGTCAGCGGATGTGAGGGTATAGGTCGGTGTGAAAAAGTTGATGGCCTTCCCCGGAGGCACCACTGCTTCAGGGAACTGCTGGTTGAGATCCCCATCAAAGTTTCCATTCAGCGCAACTTTGAGCGAAGTCTTTCCTTCATTGGAAAAACGTCCCGTAAAAGCGAGGATATCGCCGGCCCGGAGACCCTGCTTTGGCGCCCCGTAGTTGGCTTCCTGTGCCTCCCGCGTACCTAGGATCTGGTCACCGCCAGCGTATCCCTGCCCAACTTCTTTCCATGCATGATGCCCCCATTCACCGGCATTGGCGGATATGACATGGAATTCACCGACATTGACCCACTTTTCTGGTTGCCCGGGAGTTATAGAACGCAGCACCATGTTGAATGGGCCCGTTTCTAGATCCGTATACGTGTCGGCGGCCCGACGAAGTGCGCTTTCGCTGAGCGCGGCCGATTCCAGTCGCGCAAAAACAATATTTGTGTACCCATTGTCCTCCAATAGAACTCCGAGTGACCCATCTGCCAGACGCGTTCCCGTGGAGTACGCAGAACTTCCCGGACATATTGAGGCGACCGGTTGCCATTGAGTACCTGCATCAAATGACACGCTCAGAACGGTGTTGCGGCGAAGTGAGCTATCGCGGTTATTCGTGGCCAACAAGATAGGTCTCGGCTTGTCATTCTCGATAGAAAATATGCTGCCGTTATCACCAGGATCCGGCAGTGAAGGGACCGGAATTAGCGGCCCGTAGCTGTGCCCACCATCGCTGGATACGGCTTGGACCCGGTGACCTGGTGCGCGTGAGTTCAGCAAGACTCGACCATCCGAAAGCTCGGCTACCTTATTCTCATTGGCCTCCTCCGCCGTAGACTCGCCAAGCGTCCAAGTCTCACCGTGATCATCGGAATAGGCCGAGGCGGCTTTGATGACGCCGTTTTCAAGCAGCACCATCTGCTGCACCAATCGGCCGGCAAAGCGACCTCGGGTCAGTTGAATGCCGGCACCGGCGGCAGCAAAAATCCCAGTGATCCCCGGGCGTTTGAGCTGTTCTGTGATCCTACGGTATCGCCAGCTCAATCCGTCATCATCCGAATAGGCGAGATCCACATGTTGCACCGTATCCTCGGGCTCGATGCCTTCAACGGACTCAAAGAAGCCAGCATGAGTGCCCGCGGCGTGGAAACAGAATATACGTGAGGTCTGCTGATCTACTACCAGGCTGGGGTCGCCGAAGCCTTGCAGACCGGTGCCGGTACGGATATTCAGCTGTGCGCCCCACGAAAGGCCATGGTCCGTGCTTCGCCGAAGCAACAGATCGATAGTGTTGGGCAGATCGTCAAGATTTGGGCGGCCATCGTAGGCTGCGAGTACGGTTCCAGCGGTCGTGACGGCCAGAGCCGGGATGCGGTACTGGCGGTGTCCGTTGACGCCACGAGTTGCCAATATCTGCGAAGAAAAGTTTGGTGATCGATCTGACATGTTCCATGTCTACCGCGGCGGGGAGCATGTATCAACTCCTCATTGATGTCATTACGCACTGATGCGCACCGTAGTCCCCTACCAGCCGGTCTGCCGCGAACATCGATATGGGCCCCAGTACGTGAATGCGGAATCTTCGCACCAAGCTGCAGTCCGTTATAACGCACTCTGCTGCAGTCGCAACCCGGGGGCACAAAAAACGCCCCGGGCCGCTTGCGCAGTGCTCCGGGGCGTTTTCAGTTATTCACGTAATCCGTGAAATCACCGAGAAAGCTTACTTAGCCTTCTCAACGATCTCAACGAGACGCCAGTTCTTGTCTGCTGACAAGGGGCGAGTCTCTGCGATTACAACCAAGTCGCCAATGCCGGCTTCGTTGTTCTCGTCGTGAGCCTTCACGTTCTTGTTGCGACGCATGACCTTGCCGTAAAGGGCGTGCTTAACACGGTCCTCAACGTCAACGACGATGGTCTTCTGCATCTTGTCGGAAACCACGTAACCACGGAGGGTCTTGCGGTCGTTGCGCTCTACAGCTGCGTCCACGACGTTATCCTTCTCGCTCATTACTTGGTTTCCTTGCCCTTCTTGGTCTCTTCAACCGGGACAACAACTTCCTTACGAAGACCCAGCTCGCGCTCACGCATTACGGTGTAGATGCGTGCGATGTCGCGCTTGATAGCCTTCAGGTTGCCGTGAGTCTCAAGCTGGCCGGTAGCCGACTGGAAACGCAGGTTGAACAGTTCTGCCTTGGCCTTCTTCAATTCCTCGTTCAAACGAGTATTATCGAAGCCGTCCAGGGAGTCGACGCTTAGATCCTTAGAACCAATAGTCATCCCTATTCACCACCCTCACGACGCACGATGCGTGCCTTCAATGGCAGCTTGTGGATTGCGAGACGCAATGCTTCCTTAGCTACCTCTTCTGAAACGCCATCAAGTTCGAACAAGATGCGTCCTGGCTTTACGTTTGCAACCCACCACTCCGGGGAACCCTTACCGGAACCCATGCGGGTTTCGGCTGGCTTCTTGGTCAGTGGACGGTCTGGGTAAATGTTGATCCAGACCTTACCGCCACGCTTGATGTGACGGGTCATCGCGATACGAGCTGCCTCGATCTGACGGTTCGTCACGTAAGCAGGAGTAAGAGCCTGAATGCCGTATTCACCGAAAGCAACAGTGGTTCCGCCCTTGGCAGCGCCGGAGCGCTTCGGGTGGTGCTGCTTACGGAACTTCACTCGACGTGGGATAAGCATTTAAGCCTGTCCTCCTTCCGCAGCCGGAGCTGCAGCGCCCTTACGCTCTGGACGACGACGACGCTCTCCACCACGTGGACGATCGTTGCCACCGCCGCGACCACCGCGAGCCGGAGCTGCTGCGGCCTGCTGTGCAGCAAGTTCCTTGGCGGTTACGTCGCCCTTGTAGATCCAGACCTTCACGCCGATACGGCCGAAGGTGGTCTTGGCTTCGAACTTGCCGAAGTCGATGTTCGCACGCAGGGTGTGCAGCGGCACACGACCTTCGCGGTAGAACTCCTTGCGGGACATTTCTGCACCGCCAAGACGACCGGAGCACTGAACGCGGATGCCCTTGGCACCAGCGCGCATTGCCGACTGCATGGCCTTCTTCATCGCGCGGCGGAAAGCCACACGCGAAGCAAGCTGCTCGGCGATGCCCTGGGCGACCAACTGGGCCTCCATGTCAGGGTTCTTGACCTCGAGGATGTTCAGCTGAACCTGCTTAGCCGTCATCTTCTCCAGTGCGCCACGGATGCGATCTGCTTCGGCGCCGCGGCGGCCGATCACGATGCCCGGACGTGCGGTGTGGATATCCACACGAACACGGTCACGAGTGCGCTCGATCTCGACGCGGGCGATGCCTGCACGATCCATTCCGGTGGACAGCAATGCGCGGATCTTTACGTCTTCTTTTACGTAATCTGCGTAGCGCTGTCCTGGCTTGCTGCTATCGGCGAACCAGTGCGAAACGTGGTCAGTGGTGATGCCGAGACGGAAACCGTTCGGGTTTACCTTCTGTCCCATTTAGTTCTCCCCACCCTTCTCCGGGGTTGAAACAACCACGGTGACGTGGCTGGTGCGCTTCTTGATCTGGAATGCGCGACCCTGAGCTCGCGGCTGGAACCGCTTCATGGTCGGACCTTCGTCAACAAACGCTTCGCTGATGATCAGCTCGTCCTCATTGAATGCTTCACCTGCACGGTCTGCAGCGGCACGGGCGTTAGCCACTGCC
This sequence comes from Arthrobacter sp. MYb224, assembly GCF_002975455.1. Lineage (NCBI taxonomy): Bacteria > Bacillati > Actinomycetota > Actinomycetes > Micrococcales > Micrococcaceae > Arthrobacter > Arthrobacter sp. MYb224. Next base: position 251,752 of record NZ_PCPU01000003.1, read on the forward strand.
GATGCAACAACCTTGTACACTGGCTCCGAAGCTGCCTGTGGGGCAAACTTCAGGATAGCCAGCGCTTCGTTGGTCTGTAGACCACGAACAAGGTTGACGACGCGCCGGGCCTTCATAGGCGTCACGCGAATATGGCGCGCAATTGCCTTGGCTTCCATTGCTTTCCTTCTCTCGTCTCTCGAAGAGGGGGAAGCATCTCTAGATCCCTAACGGGACCTAGCGACGCTTGCCCTTCTTGTCGTCCTTTACGTGGCCACGGAACGTGCGGGTGGCTGCAAACTCTCCGAGCTTGTGGCCAACCATTGATTCGGTGACAAACACTGGAATGTGCTTACGACCGTCGTGCACGGCGATGGTGTGTCCCAGCATGTCCGGGATAATCATCGAACGGCGGGACCACGTCTTGATGACGTTCTTGGTGCCCTTTTCGTTTTCAGCTTCGACCTTAAGGAAGAGGTGCTGATCGACGAAGGGGCCTTTCTTCAGGCTGCGTGGCATGTTTCCAGGCTCCTATCGCTTGTTCTTGCCGGTACGACGGCGACGCACGATAAGCTTGTCGCTGTCCTTGTTCGGACGACGAGTGCGTCCTTCACGCTTACCATTAGGGTTGACCGGGTGACGACCACCGGAGGTCTTACCTTCACCACCACCGTGTGGGTGATCGATCGGGTTCATGGCGACACCACGCACGGTTGGGCGAACGCCCTTCCAGCGCATGCGGCCGGCCTTGCCCCAGTTGATGTTGATCTGCTCGGCATTGCCAACTTCGCCGATGGTTGCGCGGCAGCGCACATCAACGTTGCGGATTTCACCCGAAGGCAAACGCAGCTGAGCGAAGCGGCCCTCACGAGCCACCAGCTGGATCGAAGCGCCAGCGGAACGTGCCATCTTGGCACCGCCGCCCGGACGCAACTCGACCGCGTGGATTACGGAACCAACCGGGATATTGCGAAGCGGCAGGTTGTTACCTGGCTTGATATCCGCGTTTGGACCGGCCTCAACCTGGTCGCCCTGCTGGAGCTTGTTCGGAGCAACGATGTAGCGCTTGGTTCCATCAATGTAGTGGAGCAAAGCGATACGTGCGGTGCGGTTCGGGTCGTACTCGATGTGAGCAACGGTTGCCGGAACGCCGTCCTTGTCGTGACGACGGAAGTCGATCACGCGGTAGGCACGCTTGTGTCCGCCACCCTTGTGTCGGGTGGTGATCTTACCGGAGTTGTTGCGGCCGCCGCTCTTGGTGAGCGGGCGAACCAGCGACTTTTCCGGAGTCGATCGGGTGATTTCTGCGAAGTCAGCTACCGACGAGCCGCGAAGGCCCGGGGTAGTTGGCTTGTACTTACGAATTCCCATTTTTCTTATTCCTCGTTAAAGTGGTCTCCGCTTAGGAAAGCGGACCGCCGAAGATGTCAATCGATCCTTCTTTCAAGGTGATGATTGCGCGCTTGGTATCCTTGCGTGCACCCCACCCGAACTTGGTGCGCTTGCGCTTACCGGATCGATTCATGGTGTTTACGGACTCAACCTTGACGTTGAAGATAGCTTCAACGGCATTCTTGATTTCCGACTTGTTCGAACGTGGGTCGACCAAGAAGGTGTACTGACCTTCATCGATCAGGCCGTAGCTCTTTTCCGAAACGACTGGTGCGATGACCACATCGTGCGGAGCCTTTGAGAAGACGCTCACTTGGCTTCCTCCTTCTGGACCAGTGCTTCGAAGGCAGCCTTGGTGAAGACTACGTCATCCGAAACCAGAACATCGTAGGTGTTCAACTGGTCGACGTATAGGACGTGCACGGAATCAAGGTTGCGCACCGAAAGTGCTGCAACATCGTTCGCGCGATCAATTACGACGAGCAGGTTCTTGCGCTCGGTCAGCGAACGCAAGGTTGCCAGAGCTTCCTTGGTCGACGGGGTTTCACCGGCAACCAGGTTCTCGATCACGTGGACACGATCGAAGCGTGCGCGATCAGACAGGGCGCCGCGCAGTGCAGCAGCCTTCATCTTCTTCGGGGTACGCTGCGAGTAATCACGTGGGGTTGGACCGTGGACAATGCCACCGCCGGTCATGTGTGGAGCACGGATCGAACCCTGACGGGCGCGGCCGGTACCCTTCTGCTTGAACGGCTTGCGACCGGCGCCGGAAACTTCCGAGCGGTCCTTGGTCTTGTGGGTACCCTGGCGGGCAGCAGCAAGCTGTGCAACGACAACCTGGTGCAACAGCGGGACGTTGGTCTGTACGTCGAAGATACCTGCTGGCAGGTCGACGTTAAGTGCCTTAGTCATTTACTTATGCTCCCTTCACGGCGGTGCGTACGAGAACGACGCGACCGCGAGCGCCTGGAACGGCACCCTTGATCAGCAGAAGGTTCTTCTCAGCGTCGATGGCGTGAATGGTCAGGTTCTGAGTGGTTACGCGCTCAGCACCCATGCGACCGGCCATCTTCTGTCCACGGAAAACGCGACCTGGGGTCGATGCGCCGCCGATGGAACCTGGCTTGCGGTGGTTCTTGTGCGCACCGTGGGAAGCCGGAGCACCCTTGAAGTTGTGACGCTTCATAACGCCGGCAAAGCCCTTACCCTTCGAGGTGCCTACAACGTCGACCTTCTGGCCTGCGTTGAACAGCTCGACGGACAGTTCCTGTCCAGCGGTGTACTCGGCTGCATCTTCAGTGCGCAGCTCCACCAGGTGACGACGTGGGGTCACGCCGGCAGCTTCAAAGTGACCAGCCAGTGGCTTGGTGACCTTGCGTGGGTCGATCTGGCCGTAGCCGATCTGGACTGCGGTGTAGCCATCACGCTCAGCGTTAACTAGCTGGGTGACAACGTTGCTGTCAGCCTGCACGACGGTGACTGGGATCAGAATGTTGTTTTCATCCCAAACCTGGGTCATGCCGAGCTTCGTGCCCAACAGTCCCTTGACATTACGGGTTGCGGTCATAGTTTTCTCGCCACCTCCCCTTAAAGCTTGATTTCGATGTTGACATCCGCTGGCAGGTCGAGACGCATCAGCGAATCAACAGCCTTCGGGGTCGGATCAACGATGTCGATCAGACGCTTGTGCGTGCGCATTTCGAAGTGCTCACGGCTGTCCTTGTACTTGTGTGGCGAACGGATAACGCAGTACACGTTCTTTTCCGTTGGCAGCGGCACTGGGCCGACTACGGTTGCGCCTGCGCGCGTGACCGTCTCAACGATCTTCCGGGCCGAAACGTCAATGACCTCGTGGTCATACGACTTCAGCCGGATGCGGATTTTCTGTCCCGCCATGGCGTCATGCCTCTTTCTGTTAGCACTATCTAGAATTACTGTGCCTATATACGGGCCCTTGCGGACCGGCACGCCTTACGCTGCGGCTGAATCCGGATCAGATCCGGGTTCCTCACCCGCAGGTGGCTCCGACCCCCGCGGTCGGGCGTGTCGTGTAAATTTTAGTCACGACAAAACCGACAGGGTTTTCACTTTGTGCGAAGGTCTTTTGGTTTGCAACGGTTGTATCGATCCCGAACCCCAGGCATTATCCTGTGTGAGAGTCGATCCCGGTCGCGCAAACCACTACCGATTACCCCTCGCGGGGATCGGGTTGCAATCAAGCAACTTATCTAGTCTGACAGGTCGACCGCCGTGGCGCAAATCTTTTGCCCGGATTCGGGCCAGTGATCTTGACCTCACGAACCGGCATTGCCGCGATCTCGGCGTGCTTGCTCCGCGTCCCGCGGGTCAACCTCCTCGCTCTTGGGCTTGCGTTCAACGCGCACCAGCTTGAGCACCGCCGCGACAATCAGCGCGACGCCGGCAAGCACCAGCCAAAGGAATGCCAAGTACCGCAAGAACCACAGCACCGCCGCGGTAATGGCGATCGCGCCCCACCAGATGTAGCGCTTCTGCCCCAGCTTCAGGCCGAGAACGATCAATGCGGCAAAGAAGAAGAGGCTAAAGACCTGCGCCGCCCCATTGCCATCTGCCAGGGTGCTCAACTGGGTCAGCGAGGCAAGAACGGCGGACGCGACCAGATACCCATGGGCCACCGGGGAGCGTCTGCCCATGAAGTGGCGAACGGCCAGGATGCCGGCAACGAGCGTGAAGTACAGGAAGAAGATGCTGATATCTGGCAGGTGAAGGATCCGGGTGTAGCTGCTGAAGCCCAACAATGCGCCGAGCACTATCAGCACATCGCTCCCCCACCGAAGCCAGCGCGTCGGCAATTCGTACATCCGGACTAGAGCGGCGGCACCAAAGATCAGCACCGCACCGGCAATAATCCACACCGCCCGCAGGTCGTTGAAATGCACCAACGCCCCGGCGATCAGGGTGCCAAGAATCATCGCCGCGAAATAGATACGCGCAGCGGCTCCGCTGGCCTCGCGGGTGGTCACCAGTTCTCGGGGAAAATGTGGAACCGGCTCGGCGAACCGGCCGTGCAAGAGCGAAATGATCAACAGCACCATTGCAGTGAATAGCAGCTGCCAGGTTGGGTCCATCCAGGGTTGCAGGCCTGATGGCCTAGTCCCCCGCCAGAACTCGATGCCTTGGCCAATGGCTCCCAGCAATGCAAGACTGGCGCCGGCGGCCAACCACGGGATTTTCCGGGTGTGAACCAAAAGCCCGAGCTGTAGCGCGGCAACCAGGAAGATCAGCGCGAACCACCCGGGGGCGGGAGCTACGAACCCAATGCAGAACAACGCGAAGACCGTGCCAAAGATCGGCGAGAAGCGCAGTGTGGCCGAATCGCGCAATCGCCACTGCATCGCCAGGCTGATCAGAGCCAGTGCCATGAGCAGAATCTGAATCATCTGCACAGACCACCACGGTCCGTGAATCCAGCCGGTGGCTGAGTAGCTTTGCACGCCTTGGACGTAGCACAGGCCGCACAGTCCCATGATCGCTGCGAAGAGCAGGAACTCCGCATGCTTCGACTGCCCCCTGATGCCCAAGAAGCCTGCCACCGAATGAATGATCCACAAGGACAATCCCAACAGCATGGTGCCACGGTCAGGCAACCCAAACATCGCATCACCGATGAGTAGGACTAGCGGCAGCAGGCAAACCAGTCCAACGGTAATCCACCGCATCTCGCGGCTCAACCGTCGTCCGGTTCGCATGACGAGGCACAAGCGAAGCAGTTGCGGGACCATAACCGATACCAGCAGCAGTGCGAAGCGACCATGGGAATCAAAATTCATCATGTCCACAAACCACCAGATGCTCAGGGTGAAGGTGATTTGTGCGGCGCCTGCGTAGCTCATCTTCCAGCGTGCTGACTGAACCAGATGCGCACCACGCAGATAGAAGACTAGATTCACAAGTCCCACAAAAGGCAGGGTGTTTTGTGGCCCCTGGAAGCTGAGCAGGAAGAGTCCACCACTAGCCGCCAGCACCATGGTGCGCAATATTTGCACTGCGCGTTCCTGGCCGAAGCCATCGTTGCGCCAGCCGGCCAGAATCACGCTGGCCAACGTTAGTAAGATTCCTGCGAAGAACCAGTTGCCGGCAGGTAGTCCAAGGAAGCTTGCCGTCCCTGCATCCACGCCAGCAACTTGGTTCACCATAGCTCCGAGGTACCCCAGGGTGATCAACACCAGCAGCGCGGAAGCACCGAAACGAATGAGTTGCCCACGCGTCCGGTCGGCTAGCCGAGCGCCTTGGAGCGTCGAGAAGAGCCACAGCGCAAACAAAGGTACCCACAGGCCCACCACCCACGCTAGCTGCAGCGAAACATTCTCCGACACGTTCATCGCGTACCAGCTTGACCTAGCCGTTTGGTGATCAAAACCGCTCAGCATCTGCTGCACCGTGCGACCGGCAAATCCGCCGAAGACAAGGAACCCGATCCACCGGGTCTGGTCTAGCGCCAGATGCCAGCGGCGATCCGTTTCGCTGCGCATCGCGAGCGTGAGTCCCACAAGAGCCACGGCTACCCCCGGCAACACCCGCCAGCCCAACGAATCGCTGGCGGTGATCGCCAGCAGGACAAGCGCAACGATGGCGACTGCTTCAATCTTTCCTCGCTTGCCCAAGGCTGGAACCGCGAAGAGCTGGAGCACGGGAATCAACAGCACCGCATACCACCAAGGAATGAGTTCTCCGGTGGCATTGAGCATAACCGCGAACGTTGAGGCGCAGACCAGCGCCCAGAGCAGCATCCGTTCGGCCCGCCACCAGTTGGCTGGCACCGTGAAAAGCCGGCGATAGCCTTGCGCATAATGCGTGATCGCTAAGGCCTGCGCCGCCCAAAGAAGCGCGATGAGCACCCACGTAGTCCCTGGTTCCCAGGCCAGATAATTTGAGGTGGCGAAAATCAGCAGCATGAAGCTCACGCGTGCCGCGTAGAGCCGATACAGCCGGAACCTCACCAGCAATCTGATGGAGACCAGCAGGTGGGCTGTCACCAAGAAGAACACCCACACCAAGTCGCGGGCATGCAAGGTGGTCCATATGACTAATGCCAGGCCGAGCACCAACAGCGGCAGCAACTGCGCGGTGGCGGACACGGCCGAGTAGAAGGGCGAGGAGCGAACCTTTGCGCTGCGCACGGCCAGGACAAGCAACACCAGGGAGAGCAACAGTATGAAGAGCAGGTAGAACAAGATGCCGCGTTGCACCGTGGCCGCGCAGGCCATGGTGGTGGACACCAATACGAAGACCGCAATCCAAGCTAGTACCCGGGAGCGTAAACGGAGGGTGGCAAAACCCACGGCAAGGGTGCCCAGCACCGAGAAGACCAGCCACGCCACTGCCGCTGACACCGACAGCGTCAGGTAGGTCGCGATTCCCGATAATGGCAATAAGGCCAATCCGGTTCCGGCGAAGGCGCTGGCGGCAGGCTTGAGATTCTGCTTTGCGCCGTGCACATAGAGACCTCCCCCGTAAAAGGCCGCGGCCAATGCGAACAAGGCGATGAGCTTAGGCAGCGGCGGTAATGCGAAACTCAGGAACAGGGCTCCGGCGGCCACGATCAGCAGGGCGGCCACGTAGAGGGTGACGTTGATATTGCGCAGTTCTCGTTCACGCGGGGTCAGCTGCTTCACCGGGCGGACAGGCGCTGCGGGTGCTTGGACCGGCGGCCGCGCATTGACCTGTGCAGAGGGGTTCGCCACCGGGGCACCCAGGGGCCAAGTGCTCGCCTCTTGGCTCGGTGGCGGCAGAACGTGCGTGGAAGGTTGCTGGGTGCGCGAAGGCATCGCCGACGGCTGCTGGGCGGTACGCGCCGCGTAATTAGTGGCGGCGTTGTAGCCTTCCTGCCAGGCTTGATGCTTAACCTCGGAGTTCACCGCGTGGTTCCTGCGGCCAACGCGAAAGCCTATGAAGAAGCTGGCTGCCACGAGCAGGAGAACCAAAATGAACCAGAACATGCCGCGACCTTAGATCGATGAACTCGCAGAGGGATATCCACGCAATCCAATTAGACCACTGTATTGACATACTTGGCACTTAACGCACGGATGTTAAGCAAAAAGATCTCCACCCCTTCCGAAGAAGTGGTGGAGATCTTTTTTGTCAGACCAGTAGGCCTAGATCAGTTAAGCAGCGAACTACTTGGTGATCTTGGTGACCTTGCCCGAACCAACGGTGCGGCCGCCTTCACGGATAGCGAAGCCGAGGCCATCTTCCATGGCGATTGGCTGAATCAGCTCAACCGACATTTCGGTGTTGTCGCCTGGCATGACCATCTCGGTGCCCTCTGGGAGGGTGATGACGCCGGTCACGTCGGTGGTGCGGAAGTAGAACTGCGGACGGTAGTTCGAGTAGAACGGGTTGTGACGTCCGCCTTCGTCCTTCGACAGGATGTAGACGTTGGCATCGAAGCCGGTGTGTGGGGTGATCGAGCCTGGGGCTACGATAACCTGGCCACGCTCGACATCGTCGCGCTTCAGACCGCGAAGCAGCAGGCCACAGTTCTCGCCGGCCCATGCTTCGTCGAGCTGCTTGTGGAACATCTCGATACCGGTAACGGTGGTCTTCTGGATCGGACGGATGCCGACAACTTCGACCTCCGAGTTGATCTTCAGGGTGCCACGCTCGGCGCGACCGGTCACAACGGTACCGCGACCGGTGATGGTGAAGACGTCTTCGATTGGCATCAGGAATGGACGATCGCGATCACGAACTGGGTTCGGGATGTAGGTATCGACAGCATCCATCAGTTCCTCGATGGACTTGGTCCACTCAGCATCGCCTTCCAGAGCCTTCAGGCCCGAAACGCGGATAACTGGTGCATCGTCGCCATCGAAGCCCTGCGAGGAGAGAAGTTCGCGAACTTCCATTTCGACGAGCTCAAGGAGCTCCTCGTCCTCAACCATGTCGGACTTGTTCAGTGCAACCATCAGGGTTGGCACGCCAACCTGGCGGGCCAGCAGAACGTGCTCGCGGGTCTGAGCCATCGGGCCGTCGGTAGCAGCAACCACGAGGATTGCGCCGTCCATCTGAGCCGCACCGGTGATCATGTTCTTGACATAGTCAGCGTGGCCTGGAGCGTCAACGTGTGCGTAGTGACGGGTCTCGGTCTGGTACTCAACGTGCGAGATATTGATGGTAATACCGCGCTGGCGCTCTTCTGGCGCCGAGTCAACCGACGCGAAGTCGCGCTGCTCGTTGAGATCAGGGTACTTTTCAGCAAGTACCTTGGAGATGGCGGCGGTCAACGTGGTCTTACCGTGGTCAACGTGACCAATGGTGCCGATGTTGACGTGCGGCTTGGTCCGCTCGAACTTTGCCTTTGCCACAGGTTCCTCCTAGAAACGTTTTACAGAAGACTTACTTTCGTTTGCGCGATTCGCAAACGAACTGGAATCAGTCTACTGGGGGCTTGGATATTTACGAAAATTTCGGTCCTGCGCGGGTCCTGCATGTGATGCAAATCCCTCGTTGGCCGTTTGCGAGGCCGGCTTCATTGGCAATAAAGCCGGCTTCGCGATCGGCCACTCCCCCACACTGGCGGGGTCACGGCCAAGTTTGCTTCCTGGACGATTACTCGCCGCGGGCCTTCTGGATAATCTCTTCGGCAACTGCCTTCGGGACCTCAGAGTAGCTGTGGAAGGTCATCGAGTACACTGCACGACCCTGGGTCTTGGACCGCAGATCACCAATGTAACCGAACATCTCCGACAGTGGCACGTGGGCATTGATAACCTTCACGCCAGCTGCATCGGACATCTCGGTGATCGAGCCACGGCGGGAGTTCAGGTCGCCGATAACGTCGCCCATGTACTCTTCCGGGGTACGAACTTCGACGCTCATCAGTGGTTCAAGCAAGATTGGGTTAGCGCGGCGTGCGCCTTCCTTGAATACCTGTGAGCCAGCGATCTTGAACGCCATTTCCGAGGAGTCAACGTCGTGGTAAGCACCGTCGATGACGGTAGCCTTCACGCCGACCATCTGGTAACCAGCAAGGATGCCGTACTGCATGGCGTCCTGGATACCGGCGTCGATGGATGGGATGTACTCACGAGGGATACGACCACCGGTGACGGCGTTCTTGAACTCGTAGGTAACTCCGTCGACAACCTCTAGAGGTTCGAACGATACCTGGACCTTTGCGAACTGGCCCGAACCACCGGTCTGCTTCTTGTGGGTGAAGTCAACCTTCTCCACAGCCTTCTTGATGGTTTCGCGGTATGCGACCTGTGGCTTACCCACGTTGGCTTCCACGCGGAATTCGCGCTTCATGCGGTCCACCAGGATATCCAGGTGAAGCTCGCCCATGCCGCCGATTTCGGTCTGGCCGGTGTCGTCGTTCAACGAAACGGTGAAGGTTGGATCTTCCGCAGACAGCTTCTGGATAGCGGTCGACAGCTTTTCCTGGTCACCCTTGGTCTTAGGCTCGATGGCCACGAAGATCACTGGTGCTGGGAACGACATCGATTCAAGCACGATCGGGTTCGCTGGATCGCAAAGGGTATCACCGGTGGTGGTATCCTTCAGGCCGATCACGGCGTAGATGTGACCTGCGTGGATCTCTTCAACCGGATTCTCCTTGTTGGAGTGCATCTGGAAGAGCTTGCCAACGCGTTCCTTCTTCTGCTTCGTCGAGTTCAGCAACTGGGTACCAGATGATGCCTTGCCCGAGTAGACGCGGATGAAGTTCAGTTGGCCGAAGAATGGGTGCGCGGCGATCTTGAAAGCCAGTGCCGAGAATGGTGCATCCTCGGAAGGCTCGCGAGTCAGCTCGACCTCTTCGTCCTTTGGATCGTGACCCACCATGGCGCCCACGTCAAGTGGGTTTGGCAGGAAGTCGATCACTGCGTCGAGCATTGGCTGCACGCCGCGGTTCTTGAAGGCCGAACCACAGAAGACCGGGTAGATCTCCGAGTTGATGACCATCTTGCGAATGCCGGCCTTGAGCTCGTCATTGCTGATCTCTTCGCCTTCGAGGAACTTCTCCATGAGCTCGTCAGAGCCCTCGGCGACATCCTCAACCAGCTTGGCGCGGTACTCGTTGGCCTTTTCCTGCATATCTGCAGGAATTTCGCGAGTCTCGTAGGCGGCACCCATGGTGACGTCACCCTTGGAGTCACCTTCCCAGACGAATGCCTTCATGGTCATCAAGTCGACCACACCGGTGAATTCGTGCTCGGAACCGATAGGCAGCTGCATCACCAATGGCTTGGCACCCAAGCGCTTGACGATGGTATCTACGGTGAAGTAGAAGTCAGCACCCAGCTTGTCCATCTTGTTGACGAAGCAGATACGCGGAACGTTGTACTTGTCAGCCTGGCGCCAAACGGTCTCAGACTGAGGCTCAACGCCTTCCTTGCCATCGAACACGGCAACGGCGCCATCGAGCACGCGCAGCGAGCGCTCCACCTCAACGGTGAAGTCAACGTGGCCAGGGGTGTCGATGATGTTGATCTGGTTGTTGTTCCAGAAGCAAGTCACGGCCGCGGAGGTAATGGTGATACCGCGTTCCTTTTCCTGCTCCATCCAGTCGGTGGTCGACGCACCGTCGTGGGTCTCACCGAGCTTGTGATTCACACCCGTGTAGAACAGGATGCGCTCAGTAGTAGTGGTCTTACCAGCATCGATGTGTGCCATGATGCCGATATTTCGGACCTTATTCAGGTCAGTAAGCACGTCCTGTGCCACGTTGTCTCCCTAAAAGGTGAGGCTAGGATTGGCTGGGTGCCTTTTGACACCCAGCAATTCCAAGCGGTTCTTACCAGCGGTAATGGGCGAAGGCCTTGTTGGACTCGGCCATCTTGTGAGTGTCTTCGCGACGCTTCACAGCGGCACCCAGACCGTTCGATGCATCCAAGATCTCGTTCATCAAACGCTCGATCATGGTCTTCTCGCGGCGAGCCTTCGAGTAGCCAACCAACCAGCGCAGTGCAAGTGCGGTTGCGCGGCCTGGCTTGACCTCGACGGGAACCTGGTAAGTTGCGCCACCAACACGGCGTGAACGAACCTCGAGGGCCGGGCGGATGTTATCCATGGCCTTCTTGAGAGTCGTCACAGCGTCGGTGCCGGACTTTGCGGCTGCACCTTCGAGTGCACCGTAAACAATGCGCTCTGCAGTGGACTTCTTGCCGTCAACGAGAACCTTGTTGATCAGCTGAGTGACCAATGGGGATTCGAAGACCGGATCAGAAACTAGTGGGCGCTTTGGCGCCGGACCCTTACGAGGCATTACTTACCATCCTTCTTCGCGCCGTAGCTGGAACGAGCCTGCTTACGACCCTTAACACCCTGAGTATCAAGAGCACCACGTACAATCTTGTAACGAACACCTGGGAGGTCCTTTACACGACCACCGCGAACGAGCACGATGGAGTGTTCCTGCAGGTTGTGTCCGACACCTGGAATGTAAGCGGTAACTTCGATGCCACCGGCAAGGCGCACACGTGCGACCTTACGCAGAGCCGAGTTTGGCTTCTTCGGGGTGGTGGTGTACACACGGGTGCATACGCCACGACGCATTGGGTTGCCCTTGAGGGCAGGAGCCTTGGTCTTGACGACCTTAGGCGAGCGGCCCTTACGGACCAGCTGCTGAATAGTAGGCACTTTCGTGTCCTTCCATTGTCTAAGTTTGTCGGCACCACAACCGAACAGAATCTGCGAAGTTGTGGAGCTAGCTGCTTGCTTTGCGGCCAACAGGAACGGAAAGTCCCTAGGCGTGCGAAAGTGTGGCATTTGTTGCGCAACCTGCCCGCAACCCGGACCGAGTCCATTTTGCCACACCTAAAACAATTGATCTCAGTCTAGCATTAAACCGCCATCGCTCTAGTTTCCGTAAGCTATCTCACCAATGCACTGATCCTATCGAGCCAAGCTGAACGGCGGCAATACCGCAGGTGACCACGGGGTGAATCTAGCAGCGTCGTTTGCGGCAAATCATCTTTAGTGGACTATTCCCCCACTGATCTATCCACTAATTGGTCTGCGCTTAAATGGAACGCCCGCCGGCACACGAGGTACCGGCGGGCGTTTTGACTAACTAGTCAGAATCCGTGTTTAGCGGAAGTCCGAACCGTGGTCGTAGTCGTCCATCGAGATGGCCTGGAACTCTGGCGAAAGGTTGCCCTCCAGCGCATCGTCGTACAGGCCCGAAGAGAAGGCCGAAGAACCGGTGAACAAAGTTGCCTTTGCTTCGTCGGTTGGCTCGACATTGATCTGGGTGTAGCGATCCAAGCCGGTACCGGCCGGGATCAACTTACCGATGATCACGTTCTCCTTCAGACCCAGCAATGGATCCGACTTGCCTTCCATCGCAGCCTGAGTCAGGACGCGGGTGGTTTCCTGGAAGGAAGCAGCCGACAGCCATGAATCGGTGGCAAGCGATGCCTTGGTAATACCCATCATCTCGTCACGACCGGCGGCCGGGCGCTTGCCCTCGGTGACTGCCTTCTTGTTCGCAGCGGTGAAGCGCGAACGGTCGGCCAGCTCGCCCGGAAGCAAGTCGGTTTCGCCGGATTCGATGACGGTGACGCGACGCAGCATCTGGCGGACGATGACTTCCACGTGCTTATCGTGGATGCCTACACCCTGGGACTGGTACACGTCCTGGACCTCACGGACCAAGAACTTCTGAGCTTCACGTGGGCCGAGGACTCGAAGAACCTGCTTCGGATCCAAGGTACCGCTGGTGAGCTGAGTACCGGCGACGATGCTTTCGCCCTCTTCAACCAACAGGCGAGCACGACGCAGAACCGGGTAGGCCTGCTTCTCGTCGCCGTTGTCTGGAGTGACGACAACGCGCAGCTGCTTCTCGTCGTCCTCGATCGACACGCGACCGGTGACCTCGGACATCGGAGCCACACCCTTAGGGGTACGGGCTTCGAACAGTTCCTGGATACGAGGCAGACCCTGGGTAATATCGTCAGCCGATGCGACACCACCGGTGTGGAAGGTACGCATGGTCAGCTGGGTACCGGGCTCACCGATGGACTGTGCGGCGATAATGCCGACGGCCTCGCCGATGTCCACGGTCTTGCCGCTGGCCAGCGAGCGACCGTAGCACAGAGCACAGGTTCCCACGGCCGAATCACAGGTCAGCACGGAGCGGACACGGATCTCATCGACGCCGGCTGCGTACAGCTGGTCGATGAGCACGTCGCCCACATCGGCGCCGGCTGCTGCCAGCACGTTGCCGTCCGCGTCCTTGGCCTCGGTGGCCAGGGTGCGGGTGTAAGCCGAGTTCTCGACGGTTTCGTGCATCATGCGCACACCAACGGAGTTGTTGGCGATCGGCACGGTCAGGCCGCGGCGGGTGCCACAGTCTTCTTCGCGCACGATAACGTCCTGTGAAACGTCCACCAGACGACGGGTCAGGTAACCCGAGTTAGCGGTCTTCAACGCGGTATCGGCCAGACCCTTACGGGCACCGTGGGTCGCGATGAAGTACTCCAGAACCGACAGGCCTTCGCGGTACGAGGACTTGATCGGGCGAGGAATAATTTCACCCTTAGGGTTGGACACCAGACCACGAATACCGGCGATCTGCCGCAGTTGCAGGTAGTTACCACGAGCCTTGGAAGTCACCATGCGGTTAATGGTGTTCAGCTCTTCCATGCCGTTCTTCATCGCCTCGGCAACCTCATCGGTAGCCTTGGTCCAGATGTCGATCAGGTCCTGGCGGCGTTCGGTATCGGCAATCAAGCCCTTATCGAACGAAGCCTGAACCTTCGCGGCACGAACCTCGTAAGGAGCAAGGATGGCTGCCTTGTCCATATTCGAGGTAATATCCGAGATTGCCACGGTGACGCCCGAGCGGGTTGCCCAGTAGAAACCGGCATCCTTCAGGTTGTCCAGGGTTTCGGCGGCGGTGATCTTCGGGTAGCGCTCGGCCAGATCGTTGACGATCTCCGAAAGCGCATCCTTGCCGGTCACGTGTGCAACCCATGGGTAGTCCGCTGGCAGGGTGTCGTTGAACAACACCTGGCCCAGCGACGTCTCCAAGAGCGCATCGGTGCCTGGCTCCCAGCCTTCCGGAGCTGGCTGCTCCTCGGAAGGAACGAAGTTCGGTACGCGAATCTTGACCGGTGCGTTCAGGTGCAGCTCACGCAGGTCCATTGCCATAATGGCTTCGGCAACCGAGGTGAAGGTGCGTCCGGCACCGGCTTCGGTAGCGCGCTTGGTGGTCAGGTGGTGCAGACCGATGATCATATCCTGCGAAGGAAGTGCCACCGGGCGGCCGTCCGAAGGCTTCAAGATGTTGTGCGAGGACAACATCAGGATGCGCGCTTCGGCCTGGGCTTCTGGGCTCAGCGGCAGGTGAACTGCCATCTGGTCACCGTCGAAGTCGGCGTTGAAGGCAGCACAAACCAGCGGGTGCAGCTGCAATGCCTTGCCCTCGACCAGCTGAGGTTCGAACGCCTGGATGCCCAAACGGTGCAGGGTAGGTGCACGGTTCAGCAGTACCGGGTGCTCGGTGATGATCTCTTCGAGAACATCCCAAACCTGTGGGCGGTAACGCTCAACCATGCGCTTGGCGCTCTTGATGTTCTGTGCGTGGTTGAGGTCAACCAGGCGCTTCATCACGAACGGCTTGAAGAGCTCCAGGGCCATCTGCTTAGGCAGACCACACTGGTGCAGCTTCAGCTGCGGACCAACCACGATGACCGAACGGCCCGAGTAGTCAACACGCTTGCCGAGCAGGTTCTGACGGAAACGACCCTGCTTGCCCTTGAGCATGTCGCTCAGGGACTTCAGCGGGCGGTTACCCGGTCCGGTGACCGGACGGCCACGACGACCGTTGTCGAACAGCGAGTCAACAGCTTCCTGGAGCATGCGCTTTTCGTTGTTCACGATGATCTCGGGGGCACCGAGATCCAGCAGGCGCTTCAGGCGGTTGTTGCGGTTGATCACGCGGCGGTACAGGTCGTTCAGGTCCGAGGTGGCGAAACGGCCACCGTCGAGCTGAACCATCGGACGCAGCTCTGGTGGGATCACCGGAACGGAATCCAGCACCATGCCCTCTGGCGAGTTCTGGTTGACCAGGAAGGCGTTGACCACCTTCAGGCGCTTCAGTGCACGGGCCTTCTTCTGGCCCTTGCCCTCGTCGATGATCTTCTTGAGCAGTTCGGCTTCGCCGGCAAGGTCGAAGTTCTGCAGGCGCTTCTGGATCGATTCTGCACCCATAGAGCCTTCGAAGAACAGTCCGTACTTCTCACGCATGGTGCGGTACAGGCCTTCATCGCCCTCAAGGTCAGCGACCTTCAGGCCCTTGAAGCGTTCCCAGACCGCACGCAGGCGCTCTGCTTCGAGCTTCGCGCGCTTGTCGATCTGCAGCACGGTCTTCTCTGCCAGGGTGCGAGCCTTGTTCAGCTCGGCGCCCTTGGCACCGTCGGCCTCCATGCGCTCAAGCTCGGTTTCGAGCTCGGCGGCAATGGCCTTCTTGTCGGCTTCCGCGTTGTTTGCCAGGTTGCGCAGTTCCAGATCATGCTGGGCCTGCAGGTTAGGCAATTCGGCGTGGCGACGCTCTTCGTTGACGCTGGTGATCATGTAGGCAGCGAAGTAAATGACCTTTTCGAGGTCCTTCGGAGCCAGATCCAGCAGGTAGCCCAAACGCGATGGAACGCCCTTGAAGTACCAGATGTGGGTCACTGGAGCGGCAAGCTCGATGTGTCCCATGCGCTCACGACGAACGTTAGCGCGGGTCACCTCGACGCCACAACGCTCACAGATGATGCCCTTGAAACGTACGCGCTTGTACTTACCGCAGTAGCATTCCCAGTCCCGGGAAGGGCCGAAGATCTTTTCGCAGAAAAGTCCGTCCTTCTCTGGCTTCAGGGTGCGGTAGTTAATGGTTTCCGGCTTCTTGACTTCGCCGTAGCTCCAACCGCGAATTTCTTCTGCGGTAGCAAGGCCAATGCGCATGAGGCCGAATGAGGAATCGCTGGACATAGGGTCCTTTTCTCTCTTCTTTGGTGTCTGAAGTCGATACGAATAAGTAAGTCTTGGTGAGCCGCTACGCTCGCTGGGCCCGCGGGCCGCTCAAGGCAGCGGTGGAACCTAGACCTCCTCTACGGAGTTTGGCTCCGACCGGGAAAGGTCGATGCCCAGCTCTTCCGCTGCACGGAACGATTCCTCGTCCGATTCACGCATTTCGATAGTGTTGCCGTCGGTACCAAGTACCTCAACGTTCAAGCACAACGACTGCATTTCCTTGATGAGCACCTTGAACGACTCTGGAACACCTGGCTCCGGAACGTTCTCGCCCTTGACGATGGCTTCGTAGACCTTCACACGACCGTGGATATCATCCGACTTGATGGTCAGAAGTTCCTGCAGGGTGTAAGCGGCGCCGTAAGCTTCCAGGGCCCAAACTTCCATCTCACCGAAGCGCTGGCCACCGAACTGGGCCTTACCACCAAGTGGCTGCTGGGTAATCATGGAGTATGGACCGGTGGAACGTGCGTGGATCTTGTCGTCCACCAGGTGGTGAAGCTTCAAGATGTACATGTAGCCAACGGATACCGGATCCGGGAATGGCTCGCCGGAACGACCGTCGAACAGACGGGTCTTACCGGTGTTGCCGATCAGACGGTCGCCGTCACGAGTGACGTTCGTCGAATCCAGGATTCCGCGGATTTCCTCTTCCGAGGCACCGTCGAAGACCGGGGTGGACACGGTGGTCGGACCGGACTGGCGAGGCAGGTTAGGCAGGTTTCGCACCCAAGCCGGCTCGTTCTCGATATTCCAGCCCTGCTTGGCAGCCCAACCCAGGTGGATTTCCATAACCTGGCCGACGTTCATACGACCTGGCACACCCAGTGGGTTCAACACGACGTCAACCGCGGTTCCGTCCTCGAGGAAAGGCATATCCTCAAGTGGCAGAATCTTGGAGATAACGCCCTTGTTGCCGTGACGGCCGGCAAGCTTGTCACCGTTGGTGATCTTGCGCTTCTGTGCCACGTACACGCGAACCAGCTGGTTCACGCCTGGGGACAGGTCATCATCGTTGTCGCGATCGAAGATGCGCACGCCGATGACGGTACCGGACTCGCCGTGCGGCACCTTCAGCGAGGTATCGCGCACTTCGCGGGACTTCTCACCGAAGATCGCGCGCAGCAGGCGCTCTTCCGGGGTCAGCTCGGTCTCGCCCTTAGGAGTGACACGGCCTACCAGGACGTCGCCTGCTTCAACCTCGGCGCCGATGTACACGATGCCGCGGTCATCAAGCTGGGAGAGGATGTCCTCGGACACGTTCGGGATATCGCGGGTGATTTCCTCGGCACCAAGCTTGGTGTCGCGGGCATCGACTTCGTGCTCTTCGATGTGAATCGAGGTGAGCACGTCCTCGAAGATCATGCGCTGCGAAAGGATGATCGCATCCTCGAAGTTGTGCCCTTCCCATGACATGAATGCCACGAGCAGGTTCTTACCCAGGGAAAGCTCGCCCTTGTCGGTCGAAGGACCGTCGGCGATGATCGACTGGAATTCCAGGCGATCGCCCTCGGTGACCAGCACGCGCTGGTTGTACGCGTTGCCCTGGTTCGAGCGTGCGAACTTCATGATCGGGTACATCGACTCGGTGCCGTCATCGTTCATGACAACAACCAGGTCCGCGGAAACCTCGGTGACAACACCTGGCTTCAGGGCGACCACGGAATCGCCGGCGTCGATAGCGGCGTACTTCTCCATGCCGGTACCAACCAGTGGCGACTCGGAGGCCAACAGCGGCACAGCCTGGCGCTGCATGTTGGCGCCCATCAGTGCGCGGTTCGCGTCATCGTGCTCGAGGAATGGAATCAGTGCGGTGGCAACCGACACCATCTGGCGTGGCGAAACGTCCATGAAGGTCACTTCGCTCGGCTCAACGATGACGGGCTCGCCGCCACCGCCCTTTTCACGGACCAAGACGGCGTCTTCTTCGAAGCGGCCGTCTTCGCCCAGTGGAGCGTTGGCCTGTGCGATGAAGTGCTGCAGCTCGTCATCTGCGGTCAGGTACTCGACCTCGTTGGAAACAACGCCGTCCTTCACCTTGCGGTAAGGGGTTTCGATGAAGCCGAAGGAGTTGATCCGGCCGTAGGTAGCCAACGAACCGATCAGGCCAATGTTCGGGCCTTCGGGAGTTTCAATTGGGCACATACGTCCGTAGTGGGACGGGTGAACGTCTCGAACTTCCATGCCTGCGCGGTCACGGGACAGACCGCCTGGGCCCAGAGCCGACAGGCGGCGCTTGTGGGTCAGGCCGGCCAGCGGGTTGTTCTGGTCCATGAACTGCGAGAGCTGCGAAGTACCGAAGAACTCCTTGATGGCAGCTACCACGGGGCGGATGTTGATCAGCGTCTGCGGGGTGATCGCCTCGACGTCCTGGGTGGTCATGCGCTCGCGCACAACACGCTCCATACGCGAAAGACCGGTGCGGATCTGGTTCTCGATCAGCTCGCCCACGGCGCGGATACGACGGTTGCCGAAGTGGTCGATGTCGTCCACGTTAACCGATACGTCGACGATCTCGCCCTTGCGGGTGCCGGAGATGGTCTTCTCGCCTGCGTGCAATGCAACGAGGTAGCGGATCATGGCGACAATGTCGTCTACCGACAGCACCGCAGGGCTCTCGGCGTCAACCGGAGTCTCGACACCCAGCTTGCGGTTGATCTTGTAACGACCAACCTTGGCCAGGTCGTAGCGCTTTGGCTCGAAGTACATGTTGCGCAGCAGACCCTGTGCGGCATCAACCGTTGGCGGCTCGCCCGGACGCAGCTTGCGGTAGATATCCAGCAATGCTTCGTTCTGGTCCTTGATGTTGTCCTTTTCCAAGGTGGCACGCATCGAGTCGTACTGACCGAACTCGGACAGGATCTTCTCTTCGCTCCAGCCAAGGGCCTTGAGCAACACGGTGACCGACTGCTTGCGCTTACGGTCCAGGCGCACACCGATCTGGTCGCGCTTGTCGATTTCCAGCTCGAACCAGGCGCCGCGCGAAGGAATGATTCGCGAGGAGTAGATGGTCTTGTCACTGGTCTTGTCCGGAGCGGACTCAAAGTACGCACCAGGGGAACGGACCAGCTGCGACACAACAACACGCTCGGTGCCGTTGATGACGAAGGTGCCCTTGTCGGACATCAGTGGGAAATCGCCCATGAAGACGGTCTGCTGCTTGATCTCGCCGGTTTCATTGTTCATGAACTCGGCCTTGACATACAGCGGTGCCGCGTAAGTGGCGTCGCGATCCTTGCACTCAGCGATGGAGTACTTTGGGTCAGCGAATTCCGGATCGGAGAAGCTCAAGGACATAGTGTCCTGGAAGTCTTCGATCGGGGAAATCTCCTCGAAGATTTCAGCCAAGCCCGAGGTGTCTGGCACGCTGGTGTCACCAGCGGCTTCGGCCTTGGCTAGGCGAGCCTTCCAGAGTTCATTGCCGATGAGGCGGTCAAAGCTCTCAGTCTGCAATGCCAGCAGGTTAGGCACTTCAAGGGGTTCGTGAATCTTTGCAAAAGAAAGTCGGCCAGCGTATGCAGCATCGCGAGCCGAACTAGCGGTTTGGTTGTTAGGGTTGCTCGAGGCGACCAAGATGGATCCTTCCAAAGACCGTCAGGTTTCCGAACGCCAACCGTGCTAAGGTGCCTGTCATAGGACAAGCCCTCTTGTGACGACGCGAACCCACCGCTATATGAAGGCCGCGCGCAAACAGGTATGGCGCAAATTTCTACTCTACCGGAGTATTTTAAGCTTGTCGATATCCGCCGGAGAGATTCGTGCTATAGTTTCTTGCCGCCTTTTTAGGTCGCCGGAAATTTCCCGGAATTCGCAAGCGCACCCCTCTCCCGGCGGCGACCGCGGCCAAACCCAGTTCGCCCAACGCCTCAGCGTTTTCCCACGTGAACTGGCAAATAATCATCTGCTCCGGGGCTTCGAAGCACGACCACGCAGAACACGCTCGCTTCCCCATGGGCTCCATTGCATTTTTCTGTGTTGTTACTCACAGCAGGCGTTCCAGCTTCTGGTTTGGCCACCCTTACGGCCCATGCGGCTCACCTTCGAATCACCTTTATAAGCATCCGGGGACCGCTCCCCTGCCCTTCCGCACCCATTGAGGCTGCGTTCTCGGTATCGGCTTGCGTCACGATTCTGGCCTGGCGCACTTTTCCAGCAACGACAAACGCTTAACCTGGTGTCGTCTGAAATTCCGGACTGCTGATCTAAAAAGTCCCTACTACCAACCCTGTGATCACGATTACATAGACAGGTAGCTCGACGGGGACGCCGAGGAATTCGATATTCCAGCTCCCGCTCGAATCCCCTAGTTTTCCAAGGAGAGCAGTGAGAACCAGTCAACCAGCCCAGAGCCTCAAACGAGGCTTGAGCACTCGGCATATACGATTCATTGCCCTAGGATCAGCAATTGGAACGGGACTGTTTTACGGCTCGGCAGGCGCCATACAAATGGCTGGACCGGCAGTACTGCTCGCTTATCTTGTTGGTGGCGCCGTGGTCTTCATGGTCATGCGGGCGCTGGGCGAGATGGCGGTTCGCAATCCGGTCTCGGGGTCCTTCGGCAGCTACGCATCTACGTATGTCGGACGTTTTGCCGGCTTCGCCACCGGTTGGACCTACACCTTCGAAATGTTCGTCGTCGCCTTAGCTGATGTGACAGCCTTTGGCGTGTATATGGGCTTCTGGTTCCCCAACGTTGAACGCTGGATTTGGATCCTCGCAGTCGTCTTCTTCATTGCAGCGGTGAATCTGCTGTCGGTCAAGGTTTTTGGCGAGCTGGAATTCTGGTTTTCGCTGATCAAGGTGGTTGCGATCATCGCGATGATCGCCGGCGGAATCTTGGTCATCCTCTTCGGTCTTGGCAATCAAAGCGAAGGCGCCGCCGGGATCTCAAATCTCTTCGCACACGACGGATTCATGCCCCAGGGCATCTGGGGCGTACTGATGTCCTTCACCATTGTGATGTTCGCATTCGGTGGCACCGAGGTTATTGGCATTACCGCCGGAGAAGCGCAGAATCCTCGAAAGGTCATCCCGCAGGCGGTCAATTCGGTGCCCGTACGTATTCTGCTGTTTTACATACTGACTCTGGGCGTCATTATGAGCATCCAACCTTGGAACACGATCAATGGCGAGGAAAGCCCCTTCGTCTCGATTTTCTCAAGCATCGGGCTCTCCTCAGCGGCTCACGTTTTGAATTTCATTGTGATTACCGCGGCCTTGTCGGCAATTAACGCAGATATATTCGGCGCCGGTCGCATGATCCACGGGATGGCACGGCTTGGACAGGCACCGCAAGTATTTACCAAGACCACCGCCAACGGGGTCCCCTGGGTGACGTCGATGTCAATGATCGGTGCGTTGCTGATCGGCGTGCTGCTCAACATTTGGTTCAAGGACCAGATTTTCTTCCTGATTGCAGCCCTAGCAACCTTTGCGACGGTCGTGGTTTGGCTAATGATCCTGATTTCGCATATCGCGATGAAGCGCAAGATCATGCAGAACAATCTTGCACCCTCGGCTTTCCCGGTACCGCTGTGGCCATTGGGAAGCTACATTGCCGTAGCGTTCATGGTCTTCGTGATCATCATGATTGGCATCGTTCCGCAGACTCGCAGCGCCTTGCTCACAGGCGTCGCCTGGATAGCCCTCTTGGCAATTTGCTATTGGTTCTTCGTGCGAGGCAAAGCCGTACCGGCCGGCGGCACCGATGAATATGACGGTGACCAACAGCAGAGCGATCCATTGGAGACGCAGGACGTACATAGCTAATCGACATAATCACAAGTCCAAAACAGCGAGCAGCGGGGCACCCGCCGCTCGCTGTTTTGGCTAGTACCGATCGTTTATGCGCCCCATGTCTCCAAATCGTGATGAATATGAGTTAGCCTCGGGGAAAGGCTAAAGCTCTTCGAGGAGAAAGCAGTTGGGTTACACGACCAGATTCTGGCACTGAACGCCATGGCTCGAACTCTAACCCGCCAGAGAACAGCAATGAACAACCAGGAGTGAAGAACATGCATCAGTCAAAAGTCAATGAAGCTCTCACCCGTGTCAGCCTCGATGCTTCACGCCGGGATATCTCGATCGAAATAGTGCCGCGTGAAGCGGCTTCCTCGCTCGAAGAAGCCGCTAAATTGCTGGGCGTCATTCCCGCGCATCTGCTCAAAACGCTAGTCATCAAGCGTTCCGACGACACGTATCTATTTGCGCTGATCCCAGGTGGTCGCAAATTGAGCTGGCCTAAGCTGCGAGCCGAGGTTGGAGTCAACAAGCTTTCCCTGCCAGAGGCGGATATAGCTTATGACGTCACCCGTTATGTGCACGGCACCATCACTCCGTTTGGTTCGCACACGGTTTTGCCGCTCTACATTGATTCCAGTGTCTTCCAAGAACCTGTCCCGGAAGTCATCGCCCTGGGCTGCGGCGAACCGGAGCACGGCTTGCTGGTACATCCGCGCGATTTGGTTACCGGATTTGATGCCACGATTGCTGATATTTCCGTTCCCGAGTAGGAGATATTGCCGCTGGTTTCGGAAGCTTCTTGGCCCACCCATTGAGCGCGGTGAGCGACTTAATTGATTCGTTTCGCAGCCAAAGCCCGACTGGCTTCTCCACGAAGCGAGCCACGAGGTAGGCCACGATCAGCATGATGCTTATGGTCAACGCCAGGAGCACATATTTGTTCAAGCTGGCGCTCAGCGAGTGAATGATCCACCAGCCCCAGAGCTGGTGGAACAGGTACAGCGGGTAGGTCAGTGAGCCTGCCACGACTAGCCAACGAGCCTGGACAGACCTCAATGGTGTGAGCACGCAGAGCGCCAGCAACGCGATACACAGCACTGCCAATACCGAGAAATGCCATGCAGGCACGGTCAGGCCGGAAAGATAGTCGCTGTCAAAGCTTCCCTTGAGGCCAGTGAAGTAGGCGGACACTACCGCGTTGAATGCTACTAAGGCCCAGCGTCCGAGGGTATGCCCGTTCTGATAGATCAGGAACAAGACCATGCCCGCGGCAAACTGTGCCGCGTACTGACCGGCAAACCACTCTTGCAGCTTGGGCATCTCGGCCACATGCAAAAGGATTCCCAGAGCCGGCCAGATGAACGCCAGCCACATGATGTTTTTGGTCTTCACCAGTCCGAATACCAGGAGCAATCCGAGCAGGACGTAGAAACGGAATTCTACCCACAGCGTCCAGTAGACGCCGTCCAGATCCCGAACGCCCATCCCCTGCTGGACCATAGTGAGGTTTGGAACGATATCCCCGCTGCTTCGTCCGTCCTTCTCAGCCGGCCAGATTTTGAAGGTCAGAATCGCCGCCGCAATGACGGCCAACCAATAGGCCGGATATAGCCGGCCAAGTCTCGATCCGATGAAGTGGATGATGTTTTTCCCCTGGACAGACATCAGGATCACGAATCCGGAGATCAGGAAGAAAAGCTGTACGCCGATCGAGCCATACCGAGTGAACTCTGATAAGACAGGCCAAGCTTCTGGCGCTTTGACACCCCAGTGGCTATGCCCCCAGGTTGTGTAGTGGTAGAGCACAACGATCAAGGCAGCGCTAATGCGCAGCGCGTCTAGTAAGCCTAGCCGTGCACCCGTCTTCTTGGATTCTTGCGTTTCGGTTTTCGACACCTATTCACTGTAAACAATGAACTTGAATAAACCCTGTTAATAGAAACGTTATAAACTTATAAAGTTGTGATACGAGATTTTTTCACGTTAACGACCAAAGGGCCCATGGACACGAAGTCCATGAACCCTTTGGTAATAAGTTGCGAGTGACCGCTGAACTTACTACTTAACCGAGACGGTTGCGCCGGCAGCTTCGAGAGCTTCCTTTGCCTTCTCAGCAGCGTCCTTTGCGGCACCTTCAAGAACAGCCTTTGGAGCAGCGTCAACGAGCTCCTTGGCTTCCTTCAGGCCGAGGGAAGTCAATGCACGAACTTCCTTGATGACTGCGATCTTCTTGTCGCCAGCCGACTCGAGGATAACGTCGAATTCGGTCTGCTCTTCAGCTGCGGCTTCGCCACCGGCTGCTGGGCCTGCAACTGCAACAGCAGCTGCGGAAACCTCGAAGGTCTCCTCGAATTCCTTCACGAACTCGGAGAGCTCGATGATGGTCATTTCCTTGAATGCTGAAAGCAGCTCTTCAGTGCTGAGCTTCGCCATGGTCGGCGTCCTTTCGATTTTGGCCCTGGGGCCTATGAATTGGGTTTACGATGCGAGAGAGTCGCGAAAGCTTAGGCTTCTGCCGGAGCTTCCTCGGCAGCAGCGCCGCCGTCCTCTTCTAGCTTCAGACGCAAAGCGTCCACCACGCGTACAGCTGCGGCGGCCGGAGCCTGCAGTACTGCAGCAACGCGAGTGAGCTGAGTTTCGCGGGATTCCAAAGCTGCCAAAGCAGCGATGCCAGCCTTATCAAGGGCCTTGCCCTCGAAGAAGCCGGACTTGACGACAAGCTTCTCGTTAGCCTTGGCAAATTCCGTGAGGCTCTTTGCGGCAGCAACTGCGTCACCCTTAATGAAGGCGATTGCAGTCGGACCGGAAAGCTGACCATCGAATGCATCGATGCCAACTTCCTTCGCTGCGATAGCGGTCAAGGTGTTCTTCACAACTGCGTACTTGGTCTCCTGACCAAGTGAGCGGCGAAGTTCCTTGAGCTGTGCAACGGTAAGCCCACGGTATTCAGTCAAGACAGCCGCAGTTGATTCCTTGAAGTCTGCAGTGATTTCTTCAATCGCTACAGTCTTGGTAGGCGTTGCCATAACACTCCTTCCGGGGATTTGTTCGGTACCGTTTCATAACCGGCGGAGCCCATAAAAAAGGCCCCGCGCAGGAGCACAGGGCATTTCAACTAATTCAAGTCAAAACAAATCTATGAAACCTGCGTTGGCCGCTCTTTCGAGCTCTTAGGAGTTTATGCAAGCATGCACTCGGCCGACGGTCTTCGGTACATCTAGTCTAAACGGCCAAGGCAGCAACTTCCAAATCCAATGGCGCCAAGGCGGGCATGATTCGAATCACTCAATGGCCGTTAAAATGACAAGGCCTGAGGTCAGCACTTGGGGGACGCTGACAACAGGCTACTTGTCGACACGAAAGTTTTGGGGAAACTTCCGTATCCGGCTTCTACATGGTCTTGGGGGGCCCATGTAGAAACCGCCGATCAAGTCGGTCATTTAAGCTTATCACTACTCATTGCGACTACGGAACAGATCACAGGCAGATAACGGCGACAGTACAGGTAATTCACATATTTGGCACCCAATAGCTATCACCAGATGAATACCATCTAGTCAGCTCGGGTTTCCCTGGCAGTCTAGCTGCGAAACAGCAGAACAAATAGTGAGCGGTTTCCGTGACTGCCTCCACCTTTGCAATTCGCCAAGCGCGGACGTTGAACAAGCTTTTGACTAGGCCTTCAGGCGACTTGTTAGCCTGTCTAGGAAACCATGGAGAGCGAAAACAAAAACCGCGGGACGGACCAGATCTCTCTGGTCAGTCCCGCGGTTTTAGCGCTCGTTGGGCTTTAGGCCTCGATGCGAGTTACGTTCGAATCAACAGGGATGCCTGGACCGAAGGTGGTCGAAACGGTTGCCTTCGAGATGTAGCGACCCTTCGAGGAGGAAGGCTTCAAGCGAAGTACTTCTTCCAGAGCTGCTGCGTAGTTCTCGGTCAGCTGCTTGGCTTCGAACGAAGCCTTGCCGATGATGAAGTGAAGGTTGGCGTGCTTGTCGACGCGGAAGTCGATCTTGCCACCCTTGATGTCATTAACAGCCTTGGCGACATCCATGGTCACGGTGCCGGTCTTAGGGTTTGGCATCAGGTTACGAGGACCCAAGATCTTACCCAAGCGGCCAACCTTACCCATGAGGTCTGGGGTTGCCACGGCCGAGTCGAAGTCGGTCCAGCCGCCCTGGATCTTTTCGATCAGGTCGTCCGAGCCAACAAAGTCGGCGCCGGCTGCGATTGCAGCTTCGGCCTTGTCGCCATTGGCGAAGACAACCACGCGGGCGGTCTTACCGGTGCCGTGTGGAAGGTTCACGGTACCGCGAACCATCTGGTCAGCCTTGCGTGGGTCAACGCTCAAACGGAAAGCTACCTCAACGGTGGAGTTAGTCTTTTCGCCTGCGATTTCCTTAGCCAGGACAATTGCCTCGGTTGGATCGTAGAACTTGTCAGCCACGATCTTGGCCGCGGCGGCTACGTATGCTTTGCTGCGCTTTGCCATCTGCGTTATCTCCTTATGCAGTCGTGGTCATATGGACCGCGCCCGGTCCTGCCACGGGCGGACAGGGTGTTCCCTGCTCGCCTTAGATTAAATTCTTTGTTGCAGTCACCGAAGTGAACTACGAAAAGCTAAAAATTAGCCTTCGACGGTGATGCCCATGGAACGGGCGGTACCGGCGATGATCAACGAGGCGGCAGCCAAGTCGTTGGCGTTGAGGTCAGCCATCTTGGTGGTGGCGATTTCTTCAACCTGAGCCTGGGACAGCTTGGCAACCTTGACGGTGTGCGGGGTAGCCGAACCCTTGGCAACGCCAGCAGCCTTCTTGATCAGCTCTGCTGCTGGAGGGGTCTTGGTGATGAAGGTGAATGAACGGTCTTCATACACGGTGATTTCAACTGGTACAACGTTACCGCGCTGCGACTCGGTCGCTGCGTTGTAAGCCTTGCAGAATTCCATGATGTTGACGCCGTGCTGGCCAAGTGCAGGACCAATTGGCGGAGCCGGGTTAGCGGCGCCTGCCTGGATCTGCAGCTTGATGAGTCCGGTGACCTTTTTCTTTGGGGCCATGTCGGGTCCTTATACTCTTGCAGTTCCCACAACACAGGAGCGTGCTGCGGGTTGTGGCCGTCGTGGCGCGACAGCCGGACGTGCCCTCACCCCGTAAAGCAAACGGAATGGGGCACGAAGACTTAATACTACTGGATCTTGGTGACCTGGTTGAAGTTCAAGGTCACTGGGGTCTCGCGCTCGAAGATCGAAACGAGGACAACCAGCTGCGCCGATTCCAGCTTGATTTCCGAGATCGTCGCCGGCATGGTCTCGAACGGACCATCGTTGACGGTAACCGATTCGCCAACCTCGAAATCGACGGTGACTTCGGTGATTGGTGAACGTCCCGGCTTGGAAGCCGATGGCTGCTCAACCGGATCGACCACCGTGTGCTCCAGCATGGAGAACACTTCGTCGAGGTTCAGCGGGTTAGGATCATGGGCGTTTCCTACGAATCCGGTAACACCTGGCGTGTGTCGAACGACACCCCAAGAAGCGTCGGTCAGCTCCATGCGAACCAGGACGTAGCCCGGGATGCGCACGCGGCGAACGATCTTGCGCTGAGTGTTCTTAACCTCAACGACCTCTTCCATCGGAACCTGGATTTCATAGATGAAATCGTCCATGTCCTGAGTCTGGATACGAGTCTCTAGGTTCAGCTTCACGCGGTTTTCGTAACCTGCGTAGGTGTGAATGACGAACCAGTCACCCGGCTGGCGACGCAGCTTCGAGCGGAATTCTTCCTTGAGCGCGGCGACTACGTCGACGTCGTCTGCTTCAGCGGCTTCGTCTTCTTCGGCTTCGCCCTGAACGTCTGCTTCAGCAGCTTCGTCCTCGTCGGCTTCATCCTGAACGTCTGCTTCAGCAGCTTCGTCTTCGTCGGCTTCGCCCTGAACGGCTTCTTCAGCAACAACGGCTGGAGCTTCGGTCTCGTCGGTTGCAACCTCGGCGGCGGTTTCTACCTGCGCGCCGTCAGCTTCAACGAACTCGTTTTCGACCTCGTCATTAATCTGCGGTTCGAGTTCCTTGTCGGACACTGCAGCTCCTGCTTTCTTTGACTGAATGACATCTACTACCTGCGGGCGATTATACCGCCGCGGCAAATAAATTACTGTTCTGGCTGATTGGTGAACAGGAGGATCGAACCTTGGCCCAGTACGAAGTCAAGGATCGTGACGATCAACATAACGACGCAAACAAAACCGATTACAACCAGCGTGTAATTGACGAGCTCGCTACGCGTTGGGGTAACGACCTTCTTCAGTTCTGAAATTACCTGGCGCAGGAATAGGAAGATGCGTCCGAAGAAGCCCTTCTTTGCCTTCTCACCATTTCCGGGGTTTACGGCAGCTGATTCGCTCAACCTGATCCTCGTTTCAATTTTTTTGGCCAGTTGAAACAATCACGGTGCGCCGCAGCCTGACCGACCACAACACACCGTGATTTGAGATTCGCTGTGCGATTATTACCATCGCTACTGCGCAGGGCAGACAGGACTCGAACCTGCAACCTGCGGTTTTGGAGACCGCTGCGCTACCAATTGCGCCACTACCCTTTGAGCTACCGCTCTTACTGAGAACATCTTAGCCGATCAGGACTTTTCCATGTCGGTTGCGATGTCTCAGCAACGAGAAATAACTTTACGCAACGAACCAGCAAATGTCGAACTGACTGCACCCTGTGTGTCGCACACCGCATTCTGACCACTAGTTAGTGATCAGTTGGTGTCATTTTTCGATTTCACTGAGCATCGGCAAATACTGGGAACTAGGATTGGAACTAACAGCAGCTTACGTAACCGTCAGGATGCATTTTCTATGTCTAGAATTTCACGCCGCATCGGCGCCATTTCCGAGTCCGCAACGCTAGCGGTCGATGCCAAGGCGAAAGCGCTCAAGGCAGCCGGTCGTCCGGTCATCGGCTTCGGCGCCGGCGAGCCGGACTTCGCAACTCCGGATTACATCGTCGAGGCGGCGGTCAAGGCCGCCCAGGATCCGAAGAACCACCGGTACTCCCCCGCGGCGGGCCTGCCTGAACTGCGCGAAGCGATTGCCGAAAAGACTCTGCGCCACTCCGGATACGAGCTGGCTGGCGCGCAGGTGCTGGTGACCAACGGCGGCAAGCAGGCGGTCTACAACACCTTTGCCGCATTGCTCGACCCGGGAGACGAAGTCATCATTCCGGCTCCTTACTGGACCACCTACCCGGAGTCGGTGCAGCTGGCGGGCGGGGTGCCCGTATCCGTCTTCGCCGGCCCCGAGCAGGGCTACAAGGTCACCGTCGAGCAGCTCGAGTCCGTGCTGACCGAGCGCACCAAGGTCTTGCTCTTCGTTTCCCCCTCGAACCCTACCGGCGCGGTCTACACGGCAGAGCAGATCAAGGAAATCGGCCGCTGGGCGGCCGAAAAGGGCTTGTGGGTTGTCACCGATGAGATCTACGAGCACCTGACCTACGGGGACGCGTCGTTCAGCTCCATTGCGACGCTGGTTCCGGAGCTCGAAGACCGGGTGGTCATCCTCAACGGCGTGGCCAAGACCTACGCCATGACCGGTTGGCGTGTGGGCTGGATGGCCGGCCCACTGGACGTCATCAAGGCGGCCACCAACCTGCAGTCCCATGCGACCTCGAATGTTGCCAATGTGTCCCAGCGTGCCGCCTTGGCCGCCGTGGCCGGCCCACTGGATGCCGTCGAGGAGATGAAGGTCGCCTTCAACCGCCGCCGGCTGGCCATCGTCGAGGGCTTGAACGCCATCGACGGATTGCACTGCCCGATGCCTGAGGGCGCCTTCTACGCCTACTCGGACGTACGCGGGCTGCTGGGCAAGAAGATCCGCGGCGTGGTGAACCACACCAGCGCCGAGCTGGCCGCGTTCATCCTGGAGCAGGCGGAAGTCGCGGTCGTACCGGGCGAAGCCTTTGGGCCCTCGGGCTATATCCGCATGTCCTATGCGCTAGGCGATGCAGACCTGGCCGAAGGCGTCTCCCGGATGGCCCGGTTGCTGGGCGAAGCCGAGTAAAGCGGCATCCGAACAGTGCGGGCCCGATCCACCGGATCGGGCCCGCACTCGTTGACGCCTAGAGGATCTTCCGATCCACCGCCCAGCGCGTGAGTTCATGGCGATTCGAGAGCTGCAATTTGCGCAGCACGTTCGAGACATGCGATTCCACGGTTTTCACCGAGATGAACAGCTCCTTGGCCACCTCCTTGTAGCTGTAGCCGCGGGCGATCAGGCGCATCACCTGCAGTTCCCGGTCCGAAAGCAGATCCAATTCCTCGTCGATGCCGGTCGCTTCGGCCACTTTTGCACCGCCGAATGCGTCAAGCACAAAGCCCGCCAGCCGTGGCGAGAACACCGCATCTCCCCCGGCCACCCGGCGCACCGCGTCCGAGATTTCGGTTCCGGAAATGCTCTTGGTCACGTAGCCCCGGGCCCCGGCCCGAATCACCGTGACCACGTCCTGCGCCGAATCCGAAACGCTCAGCGCCAGGAACTTGGTGGAACCCAACAGGTGCGCGCAACCGCGCAAGACCTCGGCGCCCCCGCCGCCGCGGCCGCCGGGCAGATGCACGTCGAGCAGGACCACGTCCGGCCGCTGGCTTTCGATGACTTCGATAGCCTGTTCAACGGACCCCGCCTCACCGACAATGCGCAGGTCCTCACCGAGATCCGCGCGGAGCCCGGAGCGGAAGATTCCATGGTCGTCTACCAACACCACAGTGAAGTTCTGCTGTTCGCTACTCATGATTCTGTATCTTCCTGACTGCTGTTCCTTGGCATTTTCAACTCTACTTCGGTGCCCGTCTCGCCGCTGCGAATAGAAGCCTGCCCGCCGGCCCGCTGCATCCGCCCGATAATCGATTCGCGCACCCCATAGCGGTCCTTGTCGATCCCGCCTACGTCGAAGCCCTTTCCGCGATCCCTGATGAACACCTCGATCAGCTGCTCGCTGCATTCGACATACACCGAGATCGTCCCCTCGGCATGTTTTGCGGCATTCATCATCGCTTCCCGGCTCGCCGCCACGAGCGCCTGCTGTCCGTCGAAGCCCCTGGCATTGCCGACGGTAATCACATCGACATCGCGCAGCAGCAATTTCTCGACGTTGTCGGCCTCGGCCTGGATTTCCACGACCACGTCTTTCTCGTCGAGCTCTTCGGTCTCATAGAGCCAAGCGCGCAGCTCGCGTTCCTGCACGCGCGCCAGGGTTCGCACCGCGGCCGGGTCATCGCTGCGTTTTTGGATCACGGCCAGCGTCTGCAGCACCGAGTCGTGCAGATGCGCGGCAAAGTCCGCGCGCTGCGCCGCGGCCTGCCGATTGCTTCTCTCCGAAAGATAGTCGCGCCACAACCTGGCGCCCCAGGGCAGCAGCACCACCACCGCACCGGTGATAATCGCCAGCGCCGCCCACATCCCGCCGAGCAGATCGGAGGTGCTCACGCTCCCGCTGAGAATCGCCAGCAGCCCGCCGATCGCGAGCAGCAGGCCCAGAATCAACCGCCCGAAGACGAGCGCCTTGGCCTTGCGGTCACCGTCGAGGTGCTGCCCATCGACCTGCAGCCAGGCGAGCAGCACGCCGGCGATGATGCCCAAGCTGGGCCAAATCAGATCCCAGCGAATATTCAGCCCGAGCCACTGCCCCAGCGCCAGCAGCGCCACCAGCAGCAAGGCCGCGCCGATGAGGGTTTCACGCCAGGAGGAAAGCTTCTCGCTCATCTCGCGCGGGGAAAATATGCCCTGCTGTACGCGGCCCATTTCCTCCGCGAGCGTGCGCGGCCCCGTACCCCGGGAGCGCAGCGCTCCGGCCTTGGATTCTTCGGCGCTGGGAGTGAACACCCACAGCCAGGCGTAGAGCAATACGCCGGCCCCGCCCAGGGCGGTAAGCCCCAAGAACCCGATACGCAGGTAGTTCACCGGTATGCCAAGGTGCACAGCGAGGCCGCCGCACACCCCGGCGATCAGCCGGGATTCACTGCGTACGATCTGATTTCGCTGCTCGGTTCGTTCCATACTGACAAGTCAAGCACGTTCCCGGGCAGAAAACCGGGTCGCTGCCGGAAGTCAGGGCGGCCCCTAGGGAAGAATCAGGGTAGCCCCTCATAGCGCTAAGCCCGCCCCCGGGAGAAGATTTAAGCATGGACAACGAGAACTCTCCGCGCAGCAACGTTTTCGACCAATTACGCAAAATTGGCATCGAACGGCAAGATTCCCAGTGGCTGGGCGGCGTTGCGGCGGGCATCGCACAGCGATTCAACATCGATGTCGTGCTGGTGCGCGGGGTATTCGTCGCGTTGAGTTTGCTCGGCGGAACCGGCTTCCTGGTTTACGGGCTGGCTTGGGGGCTCTTGCCCGGCCCCAAGGGCACGATCCCCTTGGAGCGGGCGGTGCACGGCAAGGACTGGACCAGCGCGCTCACCGGAGCCCTGGTATTTTTGCTCATCGGCTTCTTCCTCGCCCCCTGGCTGCTCAGCACCGTGGCCCCGATTCTGTGGCCGCTGCTGGTGATCGCCGGAATCCTCTTCGTGATCTTCAGCCGACGCGACACCAAGTTTGCCGGCACCTCCAAACCCCGCCGCACGCCGAAGCCCAGCGACCCGGCACCCGGCTCCGTCGTTGAAAAGCCTTGGCGCGCGCAGCGTGCCCAGTCCTTCAGCACGCAGGCACCCGTTTATCCCGAACAGTTCCCACCGGCTACGAAGCCGCTGCGCAATCCAGAAACCACGCACCCGCACACCGACAAGAGCAACGCAGACTCCGAGGAGGACTCCATGGACCCCGAACCTCGCGGCTTCGGCCATATCCCGCAGGACCACGGGCCGCAGCTGGATCCACATTTCGCCAAGGCGAATAAAAAGCTGCGCAATGCTCCCCCGGTTCCCGGCTGGGTTGCCACCATCATCGTCGGCGTCACCATCCTGACGGTGGCGTTGGTGCTCGCCGCGGATTACCTCGGGGCGATCGCGCTGCCGGGCAACGGGTGGGGCACGGCATTTGCCATCGGCTTGTTCGTGGTCGGCTTGGCGCTGGTCTTCGTCTCCCTCGCGCACCGCACCAGCGGCGGGCTGCTCGGGCTGGCCATTCCATTGCTGGTACTCACGGTGATCTTCGGTGGCAACGATTTCCGCGGCATGCAGGGCGAAACGGTCGGCGTGGCCACGGATTCGAACCAGTACAGCTCGGTGTTCAGCAAGTCGACGGTGGACCTGCGCCACCTGTCCACGATCACCGAGCCGACGACGGTGGAGGTCTCCTCGGTCTTCTCCAAGGTGGATCTCGAACTGCCCACGAACATTCCGGTGCAGATCCAGGCCGACGGGCTGTTCCTCTCCTCGCTCAACGAAAACAATTCGCAGCCGGCGGGCGGCTTCGCCGCAGATGCCCCCACGCTCACGGTCGTGATCAATGGCGTATTCTCTGGATACGATCCCGAGTACTCAAGCGATGGAACCGGCGCCTCCAACCCAACGTTCTAAGGAGCGGACAGCATGAATTCTGATCAGCAAACCGAAGCAAAATTTCCTGCCGGCACCTTGGTGTTTGGCCTGATCCTCGTCGTGGTCGCGCTTGCGACGCTCAGCCGAACCCTATTCAGCTGGCACTTCGACACCCCGTTGTTCTTCATCGCGCTGGTTGCCCTGGCCGGGGTGGGGATGATCTTCGCGGGCATCTCCTCGGCACGCAAGGCCAGCGGCAAGAACACCGAACTACCTTCCCACAACGACTAGCACCCACCTTTTTTAGGAGCACTCATGGATACCTTCTTCAACCAGATCCGTTCGATCCCGCTGCGCCGCGGCCCCTCGCGCATGGTTGCCGGGATCGCCGGCGGCATCGCGGATAAGTTCGGCTGGGATGTCACCTTGGTCCGCATCGGGCTGCTGCTCTCCTTCCTCCTGCCGGTCATCGGCATCGGCGCGTACATCGTGGCCTGGCTGCTGATTCCGGCCCAGGATGACAGCATCGTGCTGCAGAAACTGCTGCGCAAGTTCTAATCCCCCGGAGTATCTCCGAAACAGAGCGGGTTGTTCGCTACCTCAGGTGGCAAACAACTCGCTCTTGTGGTTTTAACCACGTAGAATCTTAGAGAACTCGATGCTCAATGGTGCGCGGAATCGAATGAAGTCCGAAGGGTTTTCCTCGGATACCCGGCCCGCTCCGCAGCAGCATTCAGCAAGGAACCCGTCGTGTATCCGAAGTCTTCCCTACTTACTAAGTGAGGGTAAATGCGCATTGGAATCATGACTTCGGGAGGCGACTGCCCGGGATTGAACGCGGTGATCCGCGGTGCGGTGCTCAATGGCATCAAAAGCTATGACTACGAATTTGTTGGCTTCCGCGACGGCTGGAAGGGAGTCAAGGAAGGCGACTTCTTCGAGCTTCCCCGGACCGCCGTCCGCGGTATCGCCAAACAGGGCGGAACCATTCTAGGCACCTCGCGCACCAACGCGTTCGAGGGAGAAAATGGCGGAGCCGAGCATATCGCCGCCACGCTGGAGAAGAACAATGTCGACGCCTTGATCGCGATCGGCGGCGAGGGGACCCTCGCCGGCGCGCAGCGCCTGTGCGAGGCCGGGCTGCCGGTGGTTGGCGTCCCGAAGACCATCGACAACGACCTGGACGCCACCGACTACACCTTCGGTTTCGACACCGCAAACCAGATCGCCGTGGAGGCCATCGACCGGCTGCGCACTACCGGGGACTCGCACCATCGCTGCATGATCGCCGAGGTCATGGGCCGGCACGTCGGCTGGATCGCCATGCACGCCGGCATGGCCTCCGGCGCCCATGCGATCCTCATCCCCGAGGTTTCCACCACCATGGAAGAGATCTACCAGTGGGTGCGCGAAGCCCACGAGCGTGGCCGTGCACCATTGGTCGTGGTCTCCGAGGGGTTCGTCCCCGAGGGCCTGGACGAGGCGTTCTCGGTGCGTGGGGTGGATACCTTCGGCCGGGCGCGGCTCGGTGGAATCAGCGAAATGCTCGCCCCGCTGATCGAGGAGCAAACCGGCCTCGAAACCCGCGCCACCGTGCTGGGCCATATCCAGCGCGGCGGCGTGCCCACCGCGTTCGACCGCGTGCTGGCCACGCGGCTTGGCATGGCCGCGGTGAATTCGGTCGCCGATTCGGCCTGGGGCACCATGGTCGCGATCCACGGCACCAAGGTCAACCGCGTCCCGCTGCGCGCGGCGCTGAACAACCTCAAGCGGGTTCCGATGGACCGCTACAACGAGGCCCGGATCCTCTTCGGCTAAATTCCGCACCGGCAAAGCAACAGCGGTCCGGCACCTCCCGCGGGAGGTGCCGGACCGCTATTGCGTTAAGCTGCTCAGGCCGGGGGCGGGGTCCGCAGGAAACCGGTGAACCGGCCCGCGGTCTGTCCGGCGTCCGTGGCCACGATGACCTCTTGCGCGGCCGGGTAGACACTCTCGCCGTCCACGACGCTCAGCACCGCTTCGGGGTCCACATTGCGTTTGATCACGCCCAGCGCGATCGGTCCGGCTTCATAGTGCAGGGAGGCCGAGGTCAGCTTGCCGACGGTGCGCTCACCGAGCTTGATCTCCGAACCGGCGGCCGGCAAGGTGTGCATCGACCCGTCGAGGTCGAGGAACACCAGGCGACGCGGCGGGTGGCCGATGTTGTGCACGCGGGCAACGGTTTCCTGCCCCTTGTAGCAGCCCTTGTCCATGTGCACCGCGGTGCGCAGCCAATCCAGTTCATGCGGGATGGTCTTGTCATCATTCTCGAAACCGAAGCGCGGCTCCCAGGCGGCGATGCGCAGGGACTCGACCGCCATGCTCCCGGCAAGCTCTTCCTCGCCGACGGCTTCTTCCAAGCGCTCAAGTTCAACAACATGCAAGAACCACGGTCGTTCCAGACCCGGGTGGTCCTCGCGTGAATAGGCCCATCCCCCGGCGCTGACCTGCGGCCACGGATTGCGCCACACCAGCTCGTTGCAGCTGGGAATCTCGCGCACCGCGCCGAGCACGCCATGGGTGCTCGAAAGGTTTGCCAGTTCCACCCGCAGCATGAACCGCATCGATTCGAGGAATTTCTGCAGCGGCTCGGCGCGGCCCTGCTCGACGATCAGCAGCACCCGATCGGTGTCGATGAGCACCTTCATCTCGTGCTCGATACGCCCCTGAACCGAAAGCAGCAGCGCCTGGCTGGAGGCCCCCGGCTTCAGCCCGGTGAGCGACTGGCTGCTGAGCGTGTTCAACCAGCTCTGCCGGTCCTCGCCACGCAGTTCCAGCACGTCAAGGTGGCTCAGGTCGGCAATCGCCTGGCCTTGGAATAGCTTGCGGGCCTCGCGGGTGGGCGCGCCATAATGCGCTGCCACGCCGGCATCTGCCCCGGATGCCTCGATTGCTGCCGCACGATCCAGCAGCACCGAACGATATTGATTTTCGCTCATGTCAGGAATCCATCGCCTCTGTAGTAACACGTTTCAGCGCGGCTGAGGCATGAGCCTTGAGATCTTGATTGCCCAAGGACACATCCCAACGCCAAAATAGATCTCCGCCGACAAGCCCGTACATCCGGGTCGAGGAGGCGTACTGCTTCGCGTTCTTGCTGCGCAACAACGCTTCGGTGGCCAGATGCACCCGCGGACCGTCGATCAGCCCGTAGTAAAGTTCGCTGATCCCGCCAGGCTGCAGGATCTGCGCCTGAATTTTGAAGCCCTCTGCGGTGTGCAGCTGCTGCACGTCGTCGGCCGAGCGCAAGGCCGGGAAGATCTCTCCCGGGGTCATTCCTGGGCCCGCGTCTGCATCCTGCTGCTCACGGTCCAGCGACCAGAAGCCGTTTTCAACGGCCAGGATCCGCAGCTTGGTGCCGTCGGCTTCGGTGAGCCACGCTTCGCTGCGGTATTCCAGATACGGGGCGCCGACCTCGCGGAAGGTGACCTGCTGCCAAAAGTGCGGGTCCGCATCCTCCCCGTCGCCGAGGCGCCCGCTTCCTTCCCAGCTGCCGATGAGCCACGAGAAGGGCACGAGTTCCGGCATGAGGTCCGTGGGAATGTCAAAAGCCATAGACTAGCTGCTCCTAAGTTGCCCGGTTAAATGGAAACAGCGCACACGTTTTTGTGTGCGCTGCTTCTACTTCTGCCCCTTGAAGAGACGCTTTACTACAAGTCCGGCGAATCCGGCCATGCCCAGACCTGCAATGGTCAGCAAGGCGAGGAAGAAAATTTCGAGTGCAAGGTAATTTTCATTCATGCCTACATCTTAGCCCGAGCACTTCGGTATTTCCGACACTCGTGACGAAGCAGGCATCACATTTCGTGATTAGCTCAGCAGGGCCATCACGTACCAGCTCATCGCTCCGGCCAGGATCAGGATCCCGCTAGCCAGGGCGAGCACACCGGAGAGCGTGCGGATGCTGCGGGTGGACAAGGCCAACGCACGCAGGCTGCCCACCAGCAGCCCCGCCAGCACCCCGATGGTCAGCGCCTGGTACCAGGTGGGACCGAAGGTCAACGCGCTGGCCGCCGCGCCGAGCGCCCCGCCGATCAAGGGGGCCAGCACGAAGGTAATCCGGTCCGGCAACCGGGTAATGGCGATCGCCCCGGCGCCAACGAGCGCGATGAGGGTGAAGACGGTGACCCCCAGCGCCCCCTCGCCGAGGCCCATGGCGGCCCATCCCGAGCCTTGCGCCACGATGGCCAAACCGGTGATCCCCGAAACCACTCCGGCTAGCCGCCCATCGGCGGTGGAGCCGCGCATGACCTGCGTAATGAAAATCATCAGCACCCCGGCGGCAATGACCTCGACGCTATGCGAGGTCTGCGTGGCCCCCGGCATGAAGAGCGTCGCCGCGGTGGAGGCCAGGGCGGCGATCGCGAGGATGATGCTGATCGTCCAGGGAGTCTCCGAACGCGTCATCCGCGGCCAGGTATAGGCGAAAACTAGCTGCAGCACCACGGCGACCGCCGCCATCGCAAAGTTCAGCGAACTGAGGCTGGCGGCGCCAGCCAACAGGGCCGCGGCGAGCAGCCCACTAATCAGTACCTTGATTCGCAAACTAAATTTCCCATCGGTAATAGTCCGGGCACTTGCTCGTTCACATGCGCACTTTGAGTGATTCTTTCTTTATACTGTGACACGTAAAAACGATTTTTTCGCACACCACTGGCAGGAGGAACTCCATCATGGCGCACCTACTGCTCCTGAGTAATAATGCAAGCACCGGTGCCGAGGTGCTTCCGGCGCTGGAACTGCTGCTTCACGAGAACCGCTGCTTGCCGGCCAACACCGAGGCGCTGAGCCAAATCGGCGACGCCGAAGCGGTCATTCTCGACGCGCGCACCGAGCTGATTGCCGCGCGAGCCCTGGCGCAAACCATCCACTCTACCGTCAATTTACCGTTGTTGCTGGTCATTGGCGAGGGTGGCCTGGGCGTTCTGAATTCCGCTTGGCATGCTTCCGACTTCATTTTGCCTACCGCGGTCCCCGGGGAGCTCGAGGCCCGGATCCGGCTGATCCTTTCGGCCGCACCGGAGGTGGTGGTCCAGGAGAATACCTCCGGGCTGACCATCGATGAGCTGAGCTACACCGCGCGGATCGACCGCCGCATGCTGGATCTGACCTACAAGGAATTTGAGCTGCTCAAGTACCTCTCGCAGTTCCCCGGACGCGTCTTCACCCGCGAGCAGCTGCTCCACGAAGTGTGGGGCTACGACTACTACGGCGGTACCCGCACCGTCGACGTTCACGTGCGTCGCTTGCGCGCCAAACTCGGCACCGATCATGAGCAGCTGATCGGCACCGTGCGAAATGTCGGCTACCGCTTCTACACCGAAGTTTAAGTTTCTCCCGCCACTGGTAGCTGCACGGAATCACCGGCTAAGGTGAAGGTATGAGCGAACTGCCACAAACTACTTTGTCCATCGAGAAAACACAAGGTGAGCTGGAAGAACGCGAACTTGCTGAGGTACGCAAGCTTGCCGCCGCAGCTCAGGAACACGACGGCAACCCGCCGCTGAGCGACCAGACCCTGGTCGCCCTTGGCTCCGAGGAATTCTCGGACAAGGTCTTCTCGCTGCGCGCCGAGCAGCAGGCGGACCCCGGAGAGTCCACGCTGGTCGGCGTGGTGGCCGCGGTGCGTGATCCGGAGGCCGATTCCTGGGTGGTCGAACTCGTGGTGCACCCGCAGCATCGCCAGCAAGGCATCGCCTCGGCTCTCGTGCAGCGCCTCGGCGAAGAGCTGGAACTGAGCCGCATTCAGGCGTGGGCCCACGGCGGGCATCCCGCGGCCAAGAAGCTGGCCGAGGCAATCGGTCTGGCCACCGTGCGCGAACTCCATAAGCTGCGCCGCGAAAGCCCCGAGGCGCTGGAAGTTCCGCAGCTGGACCGCGGCAGCAGCGTCCGCACCTTCCGGGTGGGCGAGGACGAGCCTGCCTGGTTGGCCGCCAACGCGGCGGCATTCGCGGACCATCCGGAGCAGGGTTCGCTCACGCTGGCGGATTTGGACTCGCGCATGGCCGAATCCTGGTTTGATCCTGCGGGCTTCTTCTTGGCTTTCGACGCCGCGGAGCAGGTCATCGCCTTCCACTGGACCAAGATCCACCCGGCCACCGGGGATTCGGTCCGCCCGCTGGGCGAGGTCTACGTGGTCGGCGTGGTCCCCGAAGCCCAGGGCCTGGGCCTGGGCCGCGTGCTCACCGCCCTCGGCGTGAACTACCTGCTGGAAATGGGAGTGGGCGCCGTCTTGCTCTACGTTGACGCCGAGAACCAGGCGGCGGTCAGCCTGTACCGTTCGCTGGGCTTCACACTCTGGGACACCGACATCATGTACGGCCCGCAGCCGATAGAATCGTAGGGTACCGGGCAGAGCAGAGCCTCTGGCCAGCGCAATGAGGTGCAACTAGGTTTCCACTTGCAGAAAGAAGCGAGTTCAGTAGATGACTACCACCCCGAAGCAGCCGGCCTCACAGTTACGTGATGTGCCAGCGTCGAAGATGAACGAAGACCGCATCGAGCCGGCCATCAAATCGCCGGCCCGGCATCCCGAGGGTGGATTCAACAACGAACGATTCCTGGATCGGGAATTGTCCTGGCTGCACTTCAATGCGCGCGTTCTGGAACTCGCCGAAGACAAGGATCTCCCGCTGCTGGAGCGGGTGAACTTCCTCTCAATTTTCGGCTCGAACCTCGACGAGTTCTTCATGGTGCGCGTGGCCGGGCTCAAGCGCCGCATCGCCACCGGCCTGGCGGTGCCCGCAGCCAACGGGATGAACCCGGTCGACCAGCTCGAACTGCTGCTCAATTCGGCCCACGAGCTGCAGACCCGGCATGCCCTGGTCTTTTCCGAGCAGGTCCGCCCGGCCCTCGCGGAGGAAGGCATCCGGATTACCCGCTGGGATGAACTCGGCGAATCCGAGCGCCAGCACCTCTCCTCCTGGTTCGTTTCCCAGGTGTTCCCGGTGCTCACCCCGCTGGCGGTCGACCCCGCGCACCCCTTCCCCTACATCTCCGGGCTGTCGCTGAACCTCGCGGTGGTGGTCCGCAACCCGCTGACCGGCAAGGAGCTCTTCGCCCGGCTCAAGGTGCCCGATACCATCGCCCGGCTGGTCGGCATCGACGGAGCCAAGGCGGCGCACTCCTCGCAGCGCACCGCCCGGTTCATCCCGCTCGAAGCGCTGATCGCCGTGCACCTGGACCTGTTGTTCCCGGGCATGGAAATCGTCGAGCACCACTTCTTCCGCGTCACCCGCAATGAGGATCTGGAGGTCGAGGAGGACGACGCGGAGAATCTGCTCCAGGCCCTGGAGAAGGAATTGCTGCGCCGCCGCTTCGGCCCGCCGGTGCGCCTGGAGGTCGCCGACGACATTGACCCGCAGGTGCTCGAACTGCTGGTGCGCGAGCTGAATATCGAGGAAGACGAGGTCTTCCGGCTGCCGGCCCCGCTGGATCTGCGCGGGCTGGGCGTCATCGCCGCGCTGGACCGCACCGAGCTGCACTACACCAAGCATGTGGGCCACACCTCCCGGTTCCTGAACGAATCGGAGACCGCGAAGGCCGCGAATGTCTTCGGCGCGGTGCGCCGGCGCGACATCCTGCTGCACCACCCCTACGATTCCTTCTCCACCTCCGTGCAGGCGTTTTTGGAGCAGGCCGCCGCGGACCCGAAGGTGATGGCGATCAAGCAGACGCTGTACCGCACCTCCGGGGACTCCCCGATCGTCGACGCGCTGATCGACGCGGCCGAGGCCGGCAAGCAGGTGCTGGCGCTGGTGGAGATCAAGGCGCGCTTCGACGAGCAGGCGAACATCACCTGGGCGCGCAAGCTGGAGCAGGCCGGGGTGCACGTGGTCTACGGCATCGTGGGCCTGAAAACCCACTCGAAGCTCTCCCTGGTGGTGCGCAAGGAAGGCGACAAGCTGCGCCGCTACTGCCATATCGGCACCGGCAACTACCACCCGCGCACCGCCCGCTACTACGAAGACTTTGGCTTGCTGACCTGCGACGAAGCCGTAGGCGAAGATGTTTCGCGGCTGTTCAACCAGCTCTCGGGCTACGCGCCGCGGTCCACCTACCACCGGCTGCTGGTGGCCCCGCGCACGGTGCGCACCGGGCTGCTGGAGCTGATCGAGAAGGAAATCGCCAACGCGCGAAACGGGGTCGCCGCCTACGTCTGCATCAAGGTGAATTCGATGGTCGACGAGGCCATTATCGATGCCCTGTACCGGGCCAGCCAGGCCGGGGTGAAGGTGGATGTGATCGTCCGCGGCATTTGCGCGCTGCGCCCGCAGTTGCCGGGCCTGAGCGAGAACATCCGCGTCCGCTCGATCCTCGGCCGCTTCCTGGAGCACAGCCGCGTGTTCTTCTTCGGCAATGCCGGCGACCCGCTGGTCTACATCGGCAGCGCCGATATGATGCACCGGAACCTGGACCGCCGCGTGGAGGCGCTCGTTTCGCTG
The DNA here is from genome assembly GCF_002975455.1 of Arthrobacter sp. MYb224. Classification (NCBI taxonomy): domain Bacteria; kingdom Bacillati; phylum Actinomycetota; class Actinomycetes; order Micrococcales; family Micrococcaceae; genus Arthrobacter; species Arthrobacter sp. MYb224. The sequence continues at coordinate 293,828 of NZ_PCPU01000003.1, forward strand.
CACGCCCAGGAGGACATCGACTCCCTCACCGACCTGCTGGGGCGCTATATGGACGATTCAACCATGAGCTGGCATCTGGGCTCCGATGGCGCGTGGACCCGCCACCACCAGGATGCCGAGGGCAAGGCGCTCACCGACATCCAGTTCTGGCTCACCGAAGAGCACACCCGGCGCCGGCAGAGCGGACTGCACAACTAGTGACCGCTTCCCAGTCCCAGCATTCACGTCTGCAGCTGTGCGAACTACAGCGCTCAAGCGATGCCGAAGAGATCCGCCTGGGCGAATTCGATGTGGTCGCCGCCGGAGCGATCCCCTGGCAGCTGCGCGACGGCGAACTGCACGTGCTGCTGATCCACCGCCCGCGCTATGACGATTGGTCCTGGCCCAAGGGCAAGCTCGACTCCGGCGAGTCGATCCCCGAATGCGCCATCCGCGAGCTGCGCGAAGAGGTCGGCCTGCGGCTGAACCTCGGCATCCCGCTGGCGGCCACCGCCTATTCGGTCAAGGGCAAAACCAAGGTCGTCTACTACTGGGCGGCCAAGGTGGACCCTGCGCTGCAGGCGGAGCCCGACGGCGTCGAATGCGATGAGCTGCGCTGGGTCGCGGCGGCCGAGGCCGCGGCGCTGCTGACCAACCCCTCGGATCTCGCCCCGCTCGAGGATCTGCTCAAGGCCCACCAGAAGCAGCGCCTGGAGAGCCTGGCCTTCATCATCCTGCGCCATGCCAAGGCCAAGCCGCGCGGCAAGTGGACACGCGCCGAGGGCGAACGCCCGCTGGCGGCCACCGGCCGCCGGCAGGCGCAGGCGGTGGCGCGCATGCTCGACGCGTGGGGCCCGGAGCATGTGGCTTCCTCCCCGTGGACGCGCTGCGTGCAAACGGTGACCCCGTACCTGGTGCTGCACGCGCTGAAGCTGAAAACCATCCGCTCCATCACCGAGCACGAGGCCAAGCGCAAGCCGCACAAGGCCCAACGCGCCATCGAGAAGCTCGTGGCCAAGTCGCGTTCGCAGGTGATCTGCACGCACCGCCCGGTGCTCCCGCTGATCATCGAGGTCCTGCGCTCCCGGGTTTCGGCGAAGGTCGCGGCCCTGCTGCCGGCCCAGGACCCGTTCCTGGATCCGGGCGGCGTGATCGTGGCCCAGCAGGCCATCGGCGCGAAGCATCAGTTCGTGTCCGTGGAGATCCACGCGCCCTATCACGACTAACTCGTGCACGGTCGTTGCATCTATTCCGAAATGGGACTATGACTAGAGGTGAGAGAAGTCACCAGCGAGGAGGCAACCGCCATGACTGCCCAACAGCCAGAACACCCGGTGCAGAAGATCGTGCACCAGGGCTTGCGCATGGACCACGACCCGGGGCGCGGACGCTACTCGCTATGGCACGGCTCCACCTTCGTCGGCTTCATCGGCTACCACCGCGAGGGGCAGCAGGTGACCTTGCAGCATACGATCGTGAACGAGGAGTTCGGCCGCCGCGGCTACGCCCGCGCGCTGGTGACCATGGTGCTCGATGAGCTGCGCGCCGAGGGAGCCACAATCGTCCCCGAATGCAGCTATGTGCAGGATTACCTCTCCCGCTACCCGGAGTACCGCGATATGCTCGCGTGAGCCGGCACCGCTTTTAGCGCGATCGGGCCATGGAAAGCTAGGATGGAACGGTGACTCCACAGACTATCGCCACACAATACGAAGACCTGCTGGCCGATGTGCTCGCCCATGGCGCCGCGAAAGAGGACCGCACCGGCACCGGCACGCGCTCCGTTTTCGGCCGCCAGCTGCGCTTCGACCTGAGCGAATCCTTCCCGCTGATCACCACCAAGCGGGTGCATTTTAAGTCGGTTGCCGCGGAACTGCTCTGGTTTTTGCGCGGTGAATCAAATGTGAAATGGCTGCAGGACCAGGGTGTGCGCATCTGGAACGAATGGGCCGATGAAGACGGCGAGCTCGGCCCGGTCTACGGGGTGCAGTGGCGCAGCTGGCCGACCCCGGACGGCGCGCATATCGACCAGATCTCCCAGGTCATGGATTCCCTGCAAAGCAACCCCGATTCGCGCCGGCACCTCGTGTCGGCCTGGAATGTGGCCGAAATCCAGAAGATGGCCTTGCCTCCCTGCCACGTGTTCTTCCAGTTCTACGTCGCCGAGGGCAAGCTCTCCTGCCAGCTCTACCAGCGCAGCGCCGACATGTTCCTCGGCGTTCCCTTCAACATCGCTTCCTACGCGCTGCTGACCCTGATGGTCGCCCAGCAGCTGGATCTGGAACCGGGCGAATTCATCTGGACCGGCGGCGACACCCACATCTACACCAACCACCTGGAACAGGTCCGCGAGCAGCTGCGCCGCGAACCCTACCCCTACCCGAAGCTGGAATTCGCGTCCAAGCCGGCCTCGCTCTTCGACTACACGCTGGAAGACTTTGTGCTCAAGGACTACCAGCACCACCCGACCATCAAGGGGGCCGTGGCCGTATGAGTCCACGCCACGCCACCGGCCAGGCACCGCTGATCGGCGCGATCTGGGCGCAGGGCGCCAACTCGATCATCGGCGCCGCCGGCTCCATGCCCTGGCATGTGCCCGAGGATCTGGCCCATTTCAAGGCCGTCACCGCCGGGCACCCGGTGATCATGGGACGCAACACCTGGGAATCCTTCCCGGCCAAGTTCCGCCCGCTGCCCGGGCGCAGCAATATCGTGCTGACCTCCCGCAAGCAGGATCAGCTCCGCGCCGACGGCGGCATCCCGGCCGGCGGCCTGCGCGAAGCGCTGGATATCGCCCGGCAGAGCCCGGGCAGCGAAGAGATCTGGATCATCGGCGGCGGGCAGCTCTACGCCGCGGCCCTGGAGCTGCTCGATGTTGCGGTGGTCACCCGGCTTGATCTGAGCCCGGCCGGCGATACCAAGGCCCCGGCGCTCCCGGAAGATTTTAAGCTCTCCGCGGCCGACCCGGCCGAGGCCTGGCATAGCTCAAAGAGCGGTATCGGCTACCGCTTCGAATCCTGGATCCGCGAAAAGGACTAACCGACGTGAAAAAATATCTTGGCGAGCTCAAGGCACACCCCGAGGCGCTGTTCATCCTCGGCTACATGCTCTTCCCCCTGCTGGCGCTGGTGGTGGCGGCCCTGGGCTTCTTCATGGTGCTCAGCGGGAACAAGGTCTTCGGGCTGATCATGCTGCTGGTCCCCACCCAGCTGTTCATCTTCGGCGCGATGTGGGCCATCAACAATCGCAAGAAGCTGCTGGAGGAAAAGTAACTCTTCGGCTTCCACGAATCACACTCGAGCCCTGCTGGGCCTCGGGTGTGATTCTGCTTTAACTGCTGTAACGAACCCGGCCCAGATTGCCCGCGCGCCCTACCATGGAGATATGACTTCATCTGTTGGATTTGTTGGTTACCGCGGCATGGTTGGCTCCGTGCTGATGCAGCGCATGCTCGACGAAGGCGATTTTGCGCACCTCGACCCGGTCTTCTTCTCGACCTCGAACGCCGGCGGCGCCGCCCCGGCATTCGCCGAAGGCTCCGGGGCGCTGCAGGACGCCTACGATCTTGAAACCCTGGCCAAGCTGCCCATTATCGTCACCGCGCAGGGCGGGGACTACACCTCCAAGGTCCACAGCGAATTGCGCAAGTCCGGCTGGGATGGGCTCTGGATCGATGCGGCCTCCACGCTGCGCATGAACGAGGACTCGGTGATCGTGCTCGACCCGGTCAACCGCAGCGTGATCGATCATTCCCTCGTCGCCGGGGTCAAGGACTTCGTCGGCGGCAACTGCACCGTCTCGTGCATGCTCATGGGACTCGGCGGGCTGTTCAAGAACAACCTGGTCGAATGGGGCACCTCGATGACCTACCAGGCCGCCTCCGGCGGCGGCGCCCGTCACATGCGCGAGCTGCTCACCCAGTTCGGCGACATCAACTCCCACGTCGCCTCCGAGCTGGACGACCCGGCCTCCGCGATCCTGGAGATCGACCGCAAGGTGCTGACCGCGCAGCGCGGCGGGCTGGACGCCACCCAGTTCGGCGTGCCGCTGGCCGGCTCGTTGATCCCGTGGATCGACGCGGACCTGGGCAACGGCCAGTCCAAGGAAGAGTGGAAGGCCGGGGTCGAGACCAATAAGATCCTGCAGACCAGCGGAGAGCGGCACGTGGCGGTGGACGGGCTGTGCGTGCGCATCGGCGCGATGCGCTCGCACTCGCAGGCGCTGACCCTGAAGCTGAAGGAAGATCTGGCGGTCTCCGAGATCGAGTCGCTGCTGGACTCCGACAACGAATGGGCCAAGGTCGTGCCCAACACCAAGGAAGCCACCGTCGACGCGCTGACCCCGGTCGCCGCCTCGGGCACCCTGGACATCCCGGTGGGCCGCATCCGCAAGCTGGAAATGGGCCCGCAGTACATCTCGGCCTTCACCGTCGGCGACCAGCTGCTCTGGGGCGCCGCGGAGCCGCTGCGCCGCATGCTGGCCATCGCCCAGGGCCGCCTCTAGGCACACGGCAAAGCCCCTTCGAGCCATCGGCTCGAAGGGGCTTTTTGCGCGCTCTAGAGCGCCAGGCCGATCAGCAGCGGCTCGTTGACCAGCATGATGCCAAAACGCTCGTGGACCCCTTCGCGCACCGCGCGGGCGATGGCCAGCAGATCCGCGGCGCTGGCCCCTCCCCGGTTGGTGATCGCCAGGGTGTGCTTGGTGGACAGGGCCGCGCGCCCGCCGGCCAGCTCGTAGCCCGCGGTGCCTTGAAGCCCGAAGCCCTTGGCGAAGCCCGCCCGGTCGATCAGCCAAGCCGCCGACAGCTTCACCAGGCCCGCCTCGGGCACCGGGTAATTCGGTGCGTCCGCCGGTAGCCGCTTCAGCACCTCGGCGGGCAGAATCGGGTTGGTGAAGAAGGAGCCGGTGGAGTGCGAGTCGGGATCGTTCGGCTCGTACACCATGCCCTTGGAGCGCCGCAGCTCCAGCACGCTCTGGCGCACCTTTGCGGCCGGCGCGCTGTCCCCGGCTTCCACGCCGAGCCGCCGGGCCAATTCCGCATAGCGGATCGGCGCGGAGGCCTCCGTGCGGCGCAGTGCGAAGCCTACTTCCAGCACCACGTAGCGCGGCGAACCGTTCTCGCTCGTGCGCTTGATCAGCGAGTCGCGATAGCCGAAGGACAGCTGCTCCTTGTCCATGGTGAGCCGCTCGCCGGTTTCCCGGTCGTAGAGCCGCACCCATTGAAGGGTCTGCGATATGTCGGCACCGTAGGCCCCCACATTTTGCACCGGGGTGGCCCCGGCGCAGCCCGGGATGCCCGAGAGCGCCTCCAGCCCGCTCAGTTCCTGGGCCAGGCTGAATTCAACCACGGCGTCCCAGTTCTCCCCGGCGGCCACGCGCAGCAGCGCGGTGTGCGGGCTCTGCTCTTCCACGCGCACCCCGCGGGTGGCGATCTGGATGGCGGTCCCGGGGAATCCCGCATCGGAAATGACCAGGTTCGAGCCGCCGCCGACGAGCAGCACGCGCTCCCCGGCGGCGTCGGCCGCCGCGATGGCCGCGACCAGCTCGTCCTCGGCGGTGGCGACCAGCAGCGACTGGGCCGGGCCGCCGACCTGCGATGTCGTCAAATTCTTCAGCATGCTCCTACTTTCGGATAATTACGTGTGCTAGTGGTCTTCGGCCTGGCGGTACCCTGCCATATTGGCGGAAAGGCAGAAGGCAAGCACCACCAGAATCGAGATGCTGCCCAGCGCCGGCAGCAGCCCGATCGCCCCGGCCAGCAGCCCCAGCAATGGCGGGCCGCCCAGGAAGGCGCCGTAGCCGATGGTGGAGACCACCGAGACGCGGGTGGCCGCATGCAGCGGATCCGCGGAGGCGGCGCTCATCGCCAGCGGGAAGGTCAGCGCGACGCCCATCCCCCACACGGCCAAGCCGATGAAGGCCAGCGGCAGGCTGCCGCCGAAGGCGAAGAGCAGCACGCCGGCCAGGGCGGCGATCGCGCTGGCCTGGATCATGCGCACCCGGCCCAGCCGGAGGATCAGATCCCCGGACAGCAACCGGGTCAAGGTCATCGTGCTCACGAACACCCCGTAGCCGATGGCGCCCACCGCCGCGCTGCTCTGGTAGCCGTCGGCCAGGGCGAGGGCCACCCAGTCGCCGGCGGCCCCTTCGGCCAGGGCCATGCCCAGCACCAGCACGCCGAGCAGCACCGTGCGCGGTTCCCGCCAGGCCGCCTTCAGCGAAGGCCCGGAGTGCGTGCGCGGGGTCCTGGCGAAGTCCTCGCCGAAGAACCGTGCGCTGTAGAGCACCGTGCCCACGATGAGCAGGCCCATCGCGCCGTAGTGGTATTGCACCGGCAGCGCCAGCGCGGCCGAGCCGGCACCGATTCCGGCGCCGAGCACGGTGCCGATGGAGAAGAATCCGTGCAGCGCGGGCATGATGCTTTTGCCCAGGGCCCGCTCCATGGCCGCGCCCTGCACATTGGAGGCCACATTCCACGCGGCGGTCCCCAGCCCCTGGGTGAAGAGAAATACTCCGGTCAGCCAGGTGGAGCCCAACGCCCCGGAGCCCAGCCCGACCAGCAGCAGCGAGCTGCCCGCCACGCTCGCCGCGACGCGCATGACGTTGGTGGCACCCACGCGCAAGACGGCCTGCCCCGAGAGGGCTACCGACAGGAAGGAGCCTGCGCTGAGGCAGAGCAGCAGCAAGCCGACATTCGCGTGATCCAGCGCCAGCGCGTCGCGCACCGCCGGCAGCCGGGAAACCAGAGCGGAGATCAGCAGGCCGCTGGCCAGGTAGGCCGCCATCAGCGAATTGCGCCAGGCGATGACCGCTCCGGGCGCTTCGCCTACCGGGTGCTTGTTCAGAGCTGCACCACGGCCTGGCACTTCATCAGCACCTTGGTTCCGTTGGCCGATACGGTCAAGTCCACGCGCGCGGTGCGGGCTTCGGCATCCAGCGCGCCGATCTTGCCTTCGATGTCGATGGCGGTGCCCGCCGCGTCGCCCGGGTTGCTCCCGGCCGGGTCTTCGACGATGACCGGCTTGGTGAAGCGGGTCTGGTAGTCCAGGATCGCTCCGGGGTTTCCCACCCACGCGCTGACCAGTTCGATGACCGAACCCATGGTGAACATGCCGTGGGCGATCACCGAGTCGAGCCCAACTTCCTTAGCGAAGCGCTCGTTGTAGTGGATCGGGTTGAAGTCCCCCGAGGCGCCGGCATAGCGCACCAGATCGCCCCGGTTCACGCTCACCGTCTTCGAGCCGATGACTTGTCCCTTTTCCAGGGTGGAGAATTCGATCATGGCCTAGTCCTCTGCTCGTACCAGTAGCGATGAAGTGGTGGTGGCGACCTTCTCGCCGGCCACGGTGGTGATCTCGGAGCGGGTGGTGATCATCGCCCCGGCCCCCATTTCGCGCACCTGGTCCACGTAGAGCTCGGCGAGCAGTTCGTCGCCGGCAACGATCGGCCGGTGGTGGGTGAACCGCTGGTCGGCATGCACCACGCGGGAGAAGTCGATTCCCGAGGCCGGATCGGCGATGAGCTGGGCATCGGCACGCTGCGCGATGATGATGGCGAAGGTTGGCGGGGCAACCAGATCCGCGTACCCCAGATCGCGGGCCGCGCTCACCTCGAAATGCGCCGGCGAGCTTGCCTTGGTTGCGGTGGCGAATTCACGAATCTTTTCGCGTCCTACCTGGTAGGACGCACCGGCGGGGTAGATACGCCCCACGAGGTCAGGGTTGATACCCATTAGTTCTCCTGCACGTTGTGAGTTGCTAAGTAGCTTCTGGTGGCTCTGTTACTTCTGCTTCTTGGCGCGCGGGGTCGCCAATCCATTGGCAATGCGCCAGTTGCGGGTATCCCGGGCACGGACAGCCAGCGCCACAATATGGCACAGCATGCCAACGACCATAATGCAGATCGCGGTGTAGACCAGCGGCAGCGAAGGAATGTTCGCACCGATGATTGCCAAGATAATCCCAAAGCCCATAACACCCATGGCGGTGAACACAAGCTTCTTGTAACGCGGAGAGGCCGCTTCCCATGGAGTGTTGGTCATGGCATCCAGTTTAGTTGACGGTGCGCGCCACGGTGCCCAGCGCGAAACGAAATTGCGCGTGAAACTCAGAACAATGGAGATTGTTCCTCGAAGAACTCACCGCGCTGCTCTTTCACGCTCACCACGCGAGTCTTCAGTTCCGCGGCATCGAGCAATCTTAGAGTCGTCTCCGCGCCGCTGTCCACGAGAATCACCTGGCCAAGCACCCCGCGAATGCGCAGATTCAGTTCGCTTCCCGGAACCGCTCCCGCCCATGGGTGGACGGACTTGGCATCCCATGCGCGGATTACCTCACGCGCAAATGCGGGCTGTTCCCAACGCTGATCCATCAATTCCACGCCATAGGCCGATAGGTCCCCCTGCGATTCGAGGAAGGTTTGCGTGCGCCGCGCGGCCGATGCATTGGCAGCGTCCAGACTCGCGGCATCCATGTCCCACGAGGTCAGCCCTTTAACCTTGGATTTTTGTCGAACCTGCTGCTTCAGACCCACATGCTCGGTGACAAGGTCCTCCAACACGCGGATCGCTGCGCCATCTACCGCCCGGGCGACGTAGCGTGCGGCTACCGCCCCTTGCTGCGCCAGTCGCGTCCACTTGCTCTGCATCGAGGTGGTTCCGACCTTGGTAGCACCTTGAGCGAAACTTGCGACGTACAGGAAATGCGGTTGCTCCAGGTATTTGCGCAGCCCCTCGGGCGCTTCTCCGGTCTTATGGAATTGGTGCATGAATTTGCTTTGGTCCAAACGGCGGCAGCCATCGCATTGCGTGCCGGTGTTCAGTCCCTTGAGCTTCGGGCAGGGATGCAGGCTGCGTGAACCATCGGCGCGCATGCTCACATATCCCAGACAGAACTTCGTCTCCCCCACGCTCAGCGTGATCGATCGGTTCTCGCGAAGCGGTTCATTGATCCAGTCATCGCCACGGCGCAGGCGCAACATTGGATCTGGCTCATTTTGCGAAAAACTAATTCCATGGCAGAGCTGCCGGTTTTCACGTTCGAGAATCATCCGACCCTTTCAAAAGTCCTGCACACAACGTTAGAGCGTTAAACACCGCGACAATGCACTACCAACATGTATCTCGTTCATGCCTAATTCTTAGTGGACAGCATTAGTGTGGAAGAAGATGACGAAATATTGGTATGCCCTCGGGCCTACTACTTTATGCAGAGGTGGCCGAAATTTCTCCCCATTCAGATGATCACCACGCCGTCCTACCTACTCCGATCAGCAATTCCGCCGGCGGCGACGGGCCGCTTGCCTATGACTTCGCGCTTTCCCTGCGGCAATCGCTTCCAAAGTTCATGATGGAATACCGCTTCGCCGCGGACGAAGTACTGACCAAGGTTTCGATCCTGCGCGAGGAATTCTTGTATTTGCACAAGTACAACCCGATCGAGCATGTCACTTCACGCGTGAAATCACCGGAGAGCATTCTTCGAAAAGTAGTCAAGCGCGGCATCGATCCAGCCCTCTCTTCAATTCGCGCGAACATTACCGATATCGCCGGAATCCGGATTACCTGCAGTTTCATCAAGGACACCTACAAGATCCTTAATACGCTCACTTCACAGAACGATCTCAAGGTGCTTCAGGTCAAGGACTACATCAAGAACCCGAAACCGAACGGCTATAAAAGCTTGCACGTAATCCTGGAGATTCCGGTGTTCCTCTCGGAGGGGCCAGTCCCGGTGATCGTCGAGGTGCAGATTCGTACCATCGCCCAAGATTTCTGGGCCAGTTTAGAACACAAGATTTTCTACAAGTACGAAGGCTCCGTGCCGAGCCATTTGGTCGAGGAACTGACCGAAGCGGCCGGCGCAGCCGAAAAACTTGATTTCCAGATGCAGCGGCTTCACACGGCCGTGCATGGGCACGATGCGAATGCGGGAGACCCGGCTACCGGTGAACCATTCGATGAAGAGCTGCTCGAGCAGGTCCGCACATTGGCGCTGAAAGCATCGAGGAACACGGCCGATAATATCGGCCAGCCTTAGAAAACGAAGAAAGCCTCGAAAACTCAACGAGTTTTCGAGGCTTTTGTCGGTAGCGGCGCCGGGACTCGATCCCGGGACCTCACGATTATGAGTCGTGCGCTCTAACCAGCTGAGCTACGCCGCCACAAGTGGGAAGTCATCCTGTAGAAGCCAAGAAGACTTCCCACTCAGAGCCCCCTGCCGGAATCGATCCGGCGACCTCGTTCTTACCAAGAACGCGCTCTACCACTGAGCTAAGGGGGCAACGAGTAAATACTCTACACGGATTTCTCAGCAAAGAAAAATCGGACCAACCCCGCGTGAACCAAACCCCAATTTCCCATAAAGATCCAAGTGAAAACGGTTATTCACTTTCTCTGTTCGCGGACTTTGAATGGCCCTCACCAAAAACCTTGCCCGTGACGCTACTCACTCAAAGCTAGTCTTCTCGGCTATGCGCCCGCACTCTTCCCCGCAGTCCCAGTTCCGCCCAATTTTGCCCTCGCAACCAAGGCGGCTGGTTGCATTGGCCGACCATCACGCCGCCGCTGCGCAGGCAAGCAACCAGTGTCCATTGAATTCAGAGAACCCCTACTGAGCATGGATTTTGTGAGGTCAAGCACTAAGCGGTGCCTGATTTTGAAAACACATAATTTGTGTGTAAAGTATTTACCTGTTGCCCCCTTAGCTCAGTGGTAGAGCGCGTTCTTGGTAAGAACGAGGTCGCCGGATCGATTCCGGCAGGGGGCTCGGATAAAAGGGAGAAAATCTGTTCGCAGATTTTCTCCCTTTTTGCTTGCCAAAATACTTTCCGAATCAGAGCACGGGCCACGATCCCGCTATAGGCGCAGCCCCCAGGCCAGCAGCTTGCGCATTGCGGGGACAATACCTGTCAACTCATTCAACGCCTCTAGAGCTTCAAGCCACAGCGATTTATTGACGTTTTCCACAGGCGCTCAGCCAGGTAAGTTTCCACTAATCCACAGTTGGTAAACGCCACCCCAAACCCTCCACGCCACCCACGTACAGTGGAAATATGTTCGAAGAACACAACGAAGACAACAAACACTTCGAAACCCAGCCCCCACCCAGGCCACCCACCCCAGGCGTCCTGAACCAACCCATGCCCTTCATCGAGGACCTCAACACCCGCCTAGCCACCATCCTGGAACACGGCAACCAAACCACCCTCACCCAAACCATCGACGACCTCGAACGACTCAAAGCCAGCTGCAGCGCAGCCCAAGCCAAACTCGCCTACCACTACGAAAAAACAGTCGTCCGCGACCACGAAGACCGCGGCATCCACATCGACCACAGCGCACGCGGCGCCGCCGCAACCATCGCCATCAACCGCCGCCAAACCACCCACGGCGCCTGCAACTACCTCATCTCCTGCCGCATCCTCAACGAAGACACCCCACACCTGGCCCACGCCTTCGAACAAGGAGAGCTCACCGAACGCCAAATACTGGCCATCACCGCACCACTGCAAGAAATCGACACCAACCCACGCCGCGAATTCGACGCCCTCTTCGCAACCCACCCCGACATGTTCAACCACCTCGGCCCCAACGCCATCACCGACACCGTCCGCAAATTCACCGAACGCTACCAAAGCAGCGAAAAAGCCATCCAAGCCGAAGACGAAGCCGCCAAACGCTACATCCGCTTCCGCAAAGGCAAAAACTGCGTCATGCTCAGCGCCAAGCTCCCCCTCATCGAAGGCACCGCACTGGCCAAATCCATCAAACAACGCGCCAAAGCCATCCACCGCACCGGAAACGACCCCCGCACCAAAAAGCAGCTCCAAGCAGATATGCTCATCTGCAGCCAACTCAACGGCTTCCCACCCAAAATCCCGCTCTTCCTCGACGTCAAGCTCATCATGACCGACAAGGCCCTGTTCCTCGGCGACCGGGAACCGGCGAACCTGCCCGGCTACGGCATGCTCCCGGCCCAATACGCCCGCGAACTAGTCGCCGGAGCCCGGGTAGACCTCGAAGACCCCTTCCACCTCAGCCGCCACGACGACGAACTGAACCGCAGAATCTTCACCTTCCCCGAAATCCAGCGGATCTACACCGCCCCAGGAAATCAAGACCTCATCGCCATGGACTCCAAAGCTCGCGAATTCCCCGAAAGCCTCAAAGAGTTCATCCGCATCCGCGACGCGCACTGCCAAACCCCTTACTGCAACGGAGTCCCGGAAGAAATCGACCACGTGGTCCAGCACCACCTGAACGGGCCGACCACCGTGCACAACTCCTCCTTCCGCTGCTCATTCTGCAACAAGGCGAAGGAACTGCCGGGATGGTATGAAAAAGTCGATCCGTACCTGCCCCACTCCATCGTGATCGACACCGGAGACGGACGGACCTACCGGTCCCTGGCTCCCCCGGCAACCGGAGTAGTCCGGGATACAACACCACCGGTCATCCACCTGCCCAAGCATCAACGAGAGTAAGCAACTTGGCTGAAGTAGTCCTGCCCGAAGCACAGCCACAGGCCTCTAAGTAACGCGCCGCAGGGCAGTTAGCCGTCCTCCTAGGACTCCTAGCTTGCTGCGCCAGCACGCCGAAGCCCGGCCATCGACTACGAAGCCAGGATGATGGGGCAGAGCATCTTTGAAAACGGTAGGCGGCCTTCTGGCGCCTTACCGGAATAATAACCTCAAGAGATATCGGGGTTAAACAAAAGCACCCTCCCGAGCCGTTTTCACGGCTCAGGAGGGTGCTATTGAAATCAGAGCTTAGTAGTCGCGACGTCCGCCGCTACGGCCCGAATCGCCGAAACGGCTCTTGCCGCCACGTCCGCCGCCGCCGAAGCCGCCGCGCTTTTCGCCACCGCGTCCGCCGCCGCCGAAGCCGCCGCGTCCGCCACCGAAGCCACCGGAGCGCTTACGGTCGCCGTAGCCACCGCGATCCGAGTCTTCGGCTGGGCTACGACCGTTGTCGAGCTCCAGGTCGATGGCTTCGCCGCCGATGCGCGTCTTGGACAGTGCACGCCACTGGTCCTTGCTCAGCTCTGCTGGCAATTCGACCAGGGTGTGATCCGAACGGATGTCAATGCCACCGATTTCGGAGGAGTTGAAGCCGCCCTCGTTTGCCAGTGCGCCGACGATCGAGCCTGGCTGAACGCGGTTACGACGGCCAACGGCCAGACGGTACATGGCGTTGCCCTCGGCTGCAGTCTTGCGTGCACCGCGCTCACGTGGTTCGCGACGGGCTCCGTCACGACCGCCCTCACGTCCGCCTTCGCGGTCCATGCGGGCCTTCTTCGATGGTGGGACGACTGGTTCGGTCATCAGCAATGGACGACCGCCCTGAGCCATCAGTGCCAGTGCGGCAGCGATTTCCAGCTGATCCAGGTCTTCGTGCTCGCTGGCGAAACGCTCCACGATTTCACGGAAGGTAGTCAGATCCTGGCCACTGATGGTCTGGTCGATACGGTCAATGAAACGCTGGATGCGACGGTCGTTGACCGAGTCCAGGGAAGGGAGCTGCATCTGGGTCACCGGCTGGCGGGTAGCCTTCTCGATGGCACGCAGCAGGTACTTCTCGCGTGGGGTCATGAAGAGGATCGCGTCGCCCTTGCGGCCTGCACGGCCGGTACGGCCAATGCGGTGCACGTAGGACTCGGTGTCGTGTGGGATGTCGTAGTTGATGACGTGGGAGATGCGTTCCACGTCAAGGCCACGAGCGGCCACGTCGGTTGCGACCAAGATATCGATCTTGCCCGAACGCAGGTTCTCGACGGTGCGCTCACGCTGCTGCTGCGGGATATCACCGTTGATAGCTGCGGCGGTGAAGCCACGTGCCTTCAGCTTGTCGGCAAGATCTTCGGTAGCCATCTTGGTGCGCACGAAGGCGATAACGCCTTCGAATTCCTCGGATTCGAGGATACGGGTCATGGCGTCCAGCTTGTGGGCACCCATAACCTGCAGGTAACGCTGGGTGATGTTGGTGCCGGTCGAGGTGGTCGACTTGACGGAAACTTCCTGTGGGTTGCGCAGGTATTCCGCAGCGATACGACGAATGGTGCGTGGCATGGTTGCGGAGAACAGTGCAACCTGCTTGTCGGCCGGGGTCGACTCCAAGATCTTGTCAACCTCTTCGGCGAAGCCCATGCGAAGCATTTCGTCGGCCTCGTCCAAGACAACGTACTGGAGGTTGGACAGGTCCAGGGAACCCTTGTTGATGTGGTCGATGACTCGACCTGGGGTACCAACAACAACCTGTGCACCGCGGCGCAGGCCGTTGAGCTGTGGGCCGTATGGGGAGCCACCGTATACCGGCAGGACGGTGAAGTCGCTGAGGTACTTGGCGTAGGAAGTGAAAGCTTCAGCAACCTGAAGGGCTAGCTCGCGGGTTGGAGCCAGAACCAGGATCTGCGGGGTGCGAGCTGGACCGTTGAGGTCAGCAAGCTCGGCCATGCGGGACAGTGCCGGCAGCGCGAACGCAGCGGTCTTACCGGTACCGGTCTGAGCCAAACCAACAACGTCACGGCCTTCAAGAAGCAGTGGGATGGTGGCGGCCTGGATTGGCGATGGCTTCTCGTAGCCGAGGTCGGCCAGTGCTGCAAGCACTCGGGCGTCAAGACCAAGTTCGCTGAAGAGCACGGTCGGCTCTTCGGTGGTCTTTTCGTCATTGGTGTTTACGGGCATGTCAGATGACACGAAGAATTACCTCATTCGTTTGGGGGAAGGCCTACCCGTCCCCAAAAGAAAGAACGACGCATAGGCTACACAGTAAAAAACTACTCACGCTCATCAAGCGCTCCCCTATGACATAAAAACCGCGCTCACACTTGGCGGAAGAAATACAACACGAGAAGGCTCTAGCCTCAAAAATTGGGCGAGATGCAAGGAAACCCTGATGTTCGCGAACACCTAATACTATCGACATCAGGGGCCATTTGTCAGGGTGAGAGCCGTGTGAGTTCGGGCACCGCGACGCAGAGGACCCAAAACCGTTGCCGGAACGCTAGGCTGGAAGACGTGAAAAAGCCCGCGAATCCCTCACTTACGGACGTGTCAACCCCCGGTGCACTGCGTATCTCCCGGTTTGTTTGGATATTGGCCGGAGTGCTCTTCTTGGGCTTCGCAGCCAATCTGTTCTTCGATACCTGGACTGGCCGGTCCCTGGACCTAGGGCCGCTGGCACTCGTAGCCCTGCTGGCGGTGGCCGGCATTGCGTTCTGCCTCTTGGCCATCCGCCTGTGGAAGGGCGAACGGTCGGCACGTGCCCAGTTGACCTGGATCGGACTGATCGCGGCGCTGCCTACCCTGCTGCGCATGGGACGCTATGCGATTCTTGCGGCCGTGGTGCTCGTCGCGGTGCTGCTGATGTGGACACCTGCAAGCATCAAGTATTTTAAGCTCGTCTCGCCAAAGCCCAAACAGAAATAGTCGACGGCCGCGTTAAACACCGCGGGACTCGTAACCCAAATGGTTGCGAGTCCCGCGGTGTTTTTTCTGCTTAGAGCGCCGTGAAGGCGCGCTCCAGATCATCGATCAAATCGGCGGTGTCTTCGATACCCACCGAGAGGCGAAGCAAATTCACCGGGACGGCCAGTTCGGTTCCCTTGACCGAAGCGTGAGTCATCTCCGATGGGTAGTTCATCAACGATTCGATGCCACCGAGCGACTCGGCCAAGGTGAAGAGCTTCGTGCTTTCGGCAATCTTCCGCGCGGCGGCCTCGCCACCGGCGAACTGCACCGACACCATGCCGCCAAAACCGCTCATCTGCTTCTTGGCGATCTCATGGCCGGCGTGATCCGCGAAGCCCGGGTAGAGCACGCGCTCCACTTCCTTGCGTTCGCGCAGCCAGGCAGCGACCTGGGCCGCATTCTCGCTATGCGTGCGCATGCGCACGCCCAGGGTCTTCAACCCACGGGTGGTCAGAAAGGCGTCCATCGGGCCGGAGACGGCACCGACCGCGAACTGGATGAAACCGATCTTCTCGGCCAGCTCGTCGTCGTTCACGATGATCGCACCACCGACAACATCGGAGTGCCCGCCGATGTACTTGGTGGTGGAATGGACGACGATATCCGCACCGTGGGTCAGCGGCTGCTGCAGGAAGGGACTGGCGAAGGTATTGTCGACAACCAGCAGCGCTCCGGCCGCGTGGGCGATCTGGGCGACCCGGGAGATATCGGTGATCTTCATCATCGGGTTCGACGGGGTCTCAACCCAGACCAGCTTCGCCTTGTTCTTTTCGATCGCGGCGGTCAAAGCCTGCTCATCGGACATGTCCACCGGGGTGTTGCCGATGCCCCAGGCGCCAAGCACTCGGTCGATCAGGCGGAAGGTTCCACCATAGGCGTCGTTGCCCAGCACGATGTGGTCCCCCGGGCGCAGGATCGCCCGGATCAAGGAGTCCTCGGCCGCCAGGCCCGAGCTGAAGGAAAACGCATGTTTGCCGAATTCGGCTCCGGCCAGCTGCGCCTGGAGCGAATCACGGGTTGGGTTGGTGCCTCGGCCATATTCATAGCCGTTGCGCAATTTGCCGATCGCTTCCTGCGCATAGGTCGAGGAGAAGTGCAGCGGCGGAACTACCGCGCCGGTCACCGGTTCAAATTCCTGGCCGGCGTGTACGAAACGAGTATTTGATCCCTGGGTATTTTCGGTCATGACGTTCCTGTCCTTGTGATGGAATTCGTTAGCGGGTGACGTAGGCCAGCAGGTCCGAGGCGGACAGCGCGGCGACGACGTCTCCGCCGTGCGTCAGCAGCACCGCCGGGTGCACGGCCAGCAGTTCTTGGGCACGGGCGAGATCTTCCCCCACGCCGAGCAGCGGGATGGCCAGCTGCTCGAGCTCTGCCAGCTCGCTGGTGGCCGCGGCACCGGCCAGGAGCGCGTCGGCGATGGTCGCCGCGCCGATGACCCCGCGAATTTCGCCGATCCGGGCGGGCAGCTGGCTGGTGGCCACGACCAGCGCTTCGGCACCGGACTCGCGTAGCGCCGCGGCGGCCTGGACCAGGGTGGTCTCGGGTGCTAGGGCCGGTTGCGGCTGGGTAGCCAGCGCGCGGGCTATGCCCACCAGCTCGGAGTCCGCCTCGCAGGTGAAGCCCTGGGTGAGCATCCAGGAGTCGTTGAAGATCTTCGCCAGGTAGCCTCGGCCGCCGTCGGGCGCGATGACCACTACGACGTCGTCCTCGCTCAGGTCCTTGGCCACGCGCAGCGCCGCCACGATGGCCATGCCGGATGAACCGCCCAGCAGCAGTCCCTCCTCGCGAGCCAGCCGGCGAGTCATCTCGAAGGAGTCGGCATCCTTGACCGCCTCGACCGCATCGGGCACCGCAGGATCGTAGTTGCCCGGCCACATGTCCTCGCCGACGCCTTCGACCAGGAACGGGCGGCCGGTGCCGCCGGAGTAGACCGAACCGTCCGGGTCCGCGGCGATGACCTTGACCGGACCCGTGGCACGATCGGCGGAAATCTCTTTGAGGTATCGTCCGGTACCGGTGATGGTGCCGCCGGTGCCCGCGCCGATCACCACATGGGTGAGCTTGCCGTCGGTATCGTTCCAGATTTCCGGGCCGGTCGACTCGAAGTGGCTTTCCGGGGCTCCGGGATTGGAGAACTGGTCTGGCTTGTATGCGCCCTCGATCTCGCGGACCAGACGGTCCGAGACACCGTAGTAGGACTCAGGGGATTCCGGGGCTACCGCCGTGGGCGTCACCACGACTTCGGCTCCGTATGCGCGCAGCACGTCGCGCTTTTCCTCGCCGACCTTGTCCGGGGTGACGAAGATGGTGTTGTAGCCCTTCAGCTGTCCGACCATCGCCAGCCCGACACCGGTGTTGCCGCTGGTAGGTTCGACAATAGTTCCGCCGGCCTTCAGCTCGCCGCTCTGCTCCGCACGCTCAACCATTTTCAGGGAGATGCGATCCTTGATGGATCCGCCCGGATTCAGGTATTCGAGCTTGACCAGCACGGTGGCTTTGATACCGTCGGTCACGCGATTGAGTTTGACGAGTGGCGTGTTGCCAATCAGATCTAGAACTGTAGACGCATACTTCATGTCAAGAACTTTACCGGCGGATGTCACACATGTCGTGGCCGCTCGTAGCTTAGCGTCATCCAGTAGCCATCACCGGCCCGAAATGTTAGCGATGGGCCCGAACAGGGAAGAGGTACCGAGCGTGCACACCGCGGCGATCAGCAGCACCTATGACCCGCGGCGTCCGGTCAATTTGCTGAAGTCCTTGGGGATTTTGCGTCGCGGCCTCGGCGACCCGACCATCCGCCTGTCGGCCACGGACGCCTGGTTGGCCTTTGCGACGCCGCAGGGAGATGCGACGCTGCACATCTCGAAATTGTCACCCGCTGGCGTCGCTCGATTCGGCGCGTGGGGGCCGGGTGCGCGCTGGGCCATCGATTTCGCGCCGGAGCTCTTGGGCAGCCAGGACGATTGGGCGCGCTTCGATGAGCCGGACTTCTTCGCCGCCCTGCCCGAAATAGTGCAGCGCCAGCGCAGGGAACATCGGGATATGGTGCTGCCGCGGACCCACCGGATCTTCGAGCATGCCGCCGGTGCGGTGCTGGAACAACGCGTCACCGGTATCGAAGCTAATCATGCGTGGCGCTGGCTGATCCGGCACCATGGAAGACCTGCACCGGGCCCGGCGCCCGACGGGCTGCGGCTTTTTCCGCGCCCGGAACAAATCGCGGCGCTCAAACGCTGGGATTGGCAAGGCGCCCGGGTTGAGAATCAGCGGGCGCAGACCTTGGGCAGGCTAGCGTTCGCCGCGAGCCGTTTGGAATGGTGGGCCGCCCCGGAACTGGGTGAGATCAAGCCGCAGGCTAGTGGCGCGGGCACCCTGGAAGCTGCGTTGCTGGCCATACCCGGGATCGGGCCTTGGACGGTTGCCGAAACCTTGCAGCGTTCCCACGGCTCCCCCGACCATATTTCGGTCGGCGACTTTCATCTGGCAGGGTTCGTTGGCCAGATGCTGACCGGCCGTCGCGTTAAGGATTCGACAATGCTTGAGCTGCTGTCTCCTTTTGCCGGACAGCGCCAGCGCCTGATTCGGCTGCTTCTGCTTTCCGGCCAGAAAAAGCAAAGCTTCGGGCCACGCTATGCCCCGTTGGATCATCGAGGTCGTTAGCAGCCCGAAGCTTTAGTTGCTAGATAGCTTTTGTACTATTCCGCCTGCGCGCCTTCCTCGGCGATCTGCGCGTGCACCTCGGACATGTCGATGCCCTTCACTGCGGTGACTAGATCTTCGAGCTGGGCCGCATTCAGTACACCAGGCTGGGAGAAAACCAGGACCTTTTCGCGGAATGCCATCACGGTCGGAATCGACGTGACATTGGCAGCGCGGGCCAAACCCTGTTCGGCTTCGGTGTCCACCTTCGAGAACACAACGTCAGGGAACTTTTCCGAAGTTTGCTCATAAACCGGCGCGAACTGACGGCAAGGACCGCACCACGCTGCCCAAAAATCAACGAGCACAATGTCATTGTCTTCAATCAGCTGGGCGAATTCTGCTTCGCTCACATTTTTAGTTGCCATGCTTACACGGTAGCCGAATTCGGCCACAAGTACGTAGCTGAGAGACATGGAGCGCAGTTCGAAAACCCGAAATATCGGGATTTTTGCGTACTTTTCCGGAGATGCAAAAAACTCCCAGATCCTAAGATCTGGGAGTCATTTGTGGCAGATACTGGATTCGAACCAGTGAAGGCGTTGCCAGCTGATTTACAGTCAGCCCCCTTTGGCCACTCGGGTAATCTGCCCCGTTTGTTCACGTCGGAACGAGAAATAACTCTACAGGAGTTTCGGGGACTTGTGAAATCGAGAGGCGCATTTTTGATGTAAGCCTGATCACAGCCCAAATTCGCGCTACTAAACCGGTAGGCTATGAAGCGAATTGGACCCGTAGAACACCAAGGAGAAATCACATGGCTAGCGATTCCACTTTTGATGTCGTCAGCAAGGTAGACAGCCAAGAAGTCGCCAACGCACTACACCAGGCCCAGAAGGAAATCGTGCAGCGATACGACTTCAAGGGCGTCGGCGCCGAGATCGATTACAGCGGCGAGAAGATCCTGATGAAGGCCAACGCCGAGGAGCGCGTCAAGGCTGTGCTGGACATCTTCCAGTCCAAGCTGGTCAAGCGCAACATCTCGCTGAAGTCCTTGGACGCTGGCGAACCTTATGCTTCGGGCAAGGAGTACCGCATCGAGGCGTCCATCGTCGAGGGCATCGCCCAAGACGTTGCCAAGAAGATCAATAAGCTCATTCGCGACGAAGCGCCGAAGGGCGTCAAGTCCACCATCCAGGGCGACGAGCTGCGTGTTTCGTCCAAGTCCCGCGACGACCTGCAGGAGACCATGACGCTGCTGCGCGGCTTCGACGAAGCTGACCTCCAGTTCGTGAACTTCCGCTAGGAACCCGCCGGAGCGCCAATGACAAAGCCGTTGCCAACTGTTCGTTGGCAACGGCTTTGTCATTGCATGGTGAATTTTCAACCGAAGTATTTAGCGGCCTCGGGCCATCGCTTCCAAACGGGCTACTCGGTCGTCCATGGATGGGTGGGTCGAGAACATCTGCTTCAGGCGCGAGCCGAAGGGGTTCGCGATCATCAGGTGCGAGCTGTTCACCAGCTTCTGGTCTTGCGCGGCCAGCGGGGCGGCGCTGATCCCGGATTCAAGCCGGCGTAAGGCGCTGGCCAGCGCCAGCGGATCTCCGGTGAGTTTGGCGCCATCTTCATCCGCATCGAATTCACGGGTTCGGCTCACGGCCATCTGGATGAGCGACGCGGCAAGCGGTGCCAGCAAGGACATGGCAATCAACGCGATGGGGTTGACGTTGCGGTTGTCCCGTCCGCCGAAGAACAGCATGAATTGGGCGACGGAGGTAATCACGCCGGCCACGGCCGCCGCCACCGAAGAGGTGAGGATGTCCCGGTTGTACACGTGCATCAGTTCGTGGCCCAGCACGCCGCGCAGCTCGCGCTCGTCGAGCAGCTGCAAGATTCCCTCGGTGCAGCATACCGCGGCGTTCTGCGGGTTGCGGCCGGTCGCGAAGGCGTTGGGCGAGGTCGTTGGGGATACGTAGAGCCGCGGCATCGGCTGCTGGGCGTTAATCGACAGCTCGCGAACGATGCGGTACATGGCCGGCTGATCCGCTTCGGTGATGGGGTAGGCGTGCATCGAGCGCAGGGCGATCTTGTCGCTGTTCCAGTAGCCATAGGCGGTGGTGCCCACGCCGATCAGGGCAAAGATCCAGATGAATGAGCCGTTTCCGCTGCCGAAGGAAATCAGCGAGCCGAGCGCCAGCAGGAGGGCAAACATGCCACCGAGCAAAAGCGCGGTTTTGAAGCCATTGTTGTGTTGATGCACCTTAGGTCCACTCCCATATACGAAATCCCATTGCGGTTCCCTTTAGTGTATTTGAACGAGCCAGTCGATGTTTTTGTTCCCAGCCGGAGGCCCGCGCACCGGGCGTGAGATGGATCACGGCGCCCCTCGCGGATGTGCTTTAGTTCCCGGCTCTTTCCCGATTGAGCCGCGGGGTGACTACCATCACCTTGTGCGGCCGCGCCCGGCCGTTGGGCATACGATCGACTCATAATGCTCGATCCATGGCGCCCTTGCGGCCCGTGGCGGCTCGGTGGAAGTAGAAACGATTAACTAATGAGTTCCGGCAGCAATAAACCCGTTCGCTCCGAACATTCCCTTGGCCTGATCCAAGGCACGACCGCATATTTGGTCTGGGGCCTGCTCCCCCTGTACTTCCTGTTGTTGCCGGAAATCTCCGCCTTCGAATTCGTCGCCGTGCGCATCGTCTTCTCGCTGGTTTTCTGCGCCCTGCTGCTGTTCGCGACCAAGCAGATTCGCTTGTTCCTCAGCATGTTCAGGGATCGCCAGGCGGTGGGCCGGCTGGCGCTGGCCAGCGTGCTGATCGCGGTGAACTGGACGCTCTATGCCGTGGCGGTGCTCACCGGCCATGTCCTTGAAGCCTCGCTGGGCTACTTCATCAATCCCATCGTCGCCATCGTGCTCGGCGTGATTGTCCTGAAGGAAAGGCTGAGCCGGTTGCAGTGGTCCGCCTTGGCCGTTGCCACGATCGCGGTGCTGGTTCTGACTTTCGGCCTCGGCCGGGTCCCGTGGATCTCGCTGGGCTTGGCGTTTTCCTTCGGCTTCTACGGACTGGTCAAGAGCCAGGTGGGGAAAAGCGGTACGGCCCTTGGCGCGCTGACCATGGAAACGCTCATCTTGGCGCCGCTCGCTGGCGGCTTCCTGATCTGGACGTCGAGCCAGGGCGCCTCGGCGCTAGCCGGCGTTGAGTTACCGATGCTGGCCCTGTTGGCTGCCAGCGGCATTATCACCGCCGTGCCATTGCTGCTTTTCGGCGGTGCCGCACGCCGCCTGCCGCTGAGCACCCTGGGCTCCTTGCAGTTCTTGGCACCGATCATGCAGTTCATCCTCGGCCTGCTGGTTTTCGGCGAGTCGATGCCGGTGGAGCGTTGGATCGGCTTCGGGTTGGTCTGGGCGGCGGTTGTGCTGATCATTCTCGACATGGTTCGCACGCCGCGGGCAGGGCGCGGCCCGGAACCTAAACAGGTTAGTTGACGCACGAGAGGCCTGGTTCAACAGAACCAGGCCTCTCGTGTTTGAGCGAGTTACGCGTGCTTGCGAATCGCTGCCTCGAGGACATCGAAGGCTTCGCTCAGCAGAGCGTCCCCGATGACCAACGGAGGCAGCAGGCGCGCCACGTTGCCGTAGGTACCGCAGGTGAGGATCAGCACCCCCTGGGCCAGGCACTCGGCGGCGACCTTCTTGGTCAGCTCCGCGTCTGGTTCCTTGCCACCGGCCTTGACCAGTTCGAGGGCAACCATCGCGCCGCGGCCGCGAACGTCACCCAGCGCCGAAACATCCTTTTGCAGGGCTTCGAAGCGGGCGAAGAACTGCTTTTCGATCTCGCGGGCGCGCCCGGCCAGATCCTGCTCTTCCATGAACTTGATGCTCTCCAGCGCCGCGGCCACCGCGACCGGGTTGCCGCCATAGGTTCCGCCGAGTCCGCCGCCGTGCACCGAATCGAGCAATTCTGCGCGCCCGATGAGTCCCGACAATGGCATGCCGCCGGCGATGCCCTTGGCCACGGTCACCAGATCGGGTTCGATCCCTTCGATTTCCGAAGCGAACCACGCACCGGCGCGGGCAAATCCGGCCTGGACTTCATCGGCGATGAAGACGATGCCGTTTTCCTTGGCCCATTCGACCACGCGCGGCAGGAAGCCGGTGGCCGGGACTATGAAGCCGCCCTCGCCCTGGATTGGCTCGATGATGATCGCGGCAATCTGGTCGCCGCCAATCTGCTTCTCCATGGCCAGGATCGCGCGCTCGGCGGCTTCCTTGCCGGAGATGTTCGGGTTTTCCTCGCGGTATGGGTAGCTCATTGGCATCCGGTAGATCTCCGGTGCCAGCGGACCGAAGCCGCGCTTGTAGGGAGCTGCCTTGGCGGTCAGGCCCATGGTGAGGTTGGTGCGGCCGTGGTAGGCGTGGTCGAAGGCGACAACCGCCTGGCGGCCGGTAGCCACACGAGCAACCTTGATCGCGTTTTCTACCGCTTCGGCCCCGGAGTTGAAGAACACCGCGCGCTTCTCGAAGTTGCCCGGAGTGATCGCTGCGAGCTTCTCGGCCAGCTCGATGTAGTTCTCATAAGGGGCCACCATGAAGCAGGTGTGGGTGAAACGAGCCGCCTGCTCGGCGACGGCCTTGGCCACCGCAGGGTTGGAAGCGCCTACGGAGGTCACGGCAATGCCGGAGCCCAGGTCGATCAGCTGGTTGCCGTCAACGTCGACGATGATGCCGCCATCGACATCGGCTGCGTAGACCGGCAGGCTCGATGCCACGCCGGCGGCGACCGCCTTGGCACGGCGGGCGCTCAATGCTTGGGACTTCGGTCCTGGGAAGGCACCATTAATCTGGCGTTTCTGCTCAATGCGGTAAGTAACGTCCACCGTGTTTCCTTTCGAAAAATATTGCCGGTCCTTGTTGCCGGAATGACTCTATCTAGAAGAATATGGCCGTGCGGCGTATTGCTCTACCCATACCAGCACAATAATGAACCACATTCACAGTGCACTTGCACAGAGAAAAAGCCTCCTCCGCTCCGGACGCTGGTCCGAAGAGGAGGAGGCTTAGTTCTTTAGGCAGTGGCCTGGTGTTTATTCGTTGCCAGTGGTGACCGGCTCGACATCGTCATCGTGCTTTTCCGGATTGCGCGAGAGATTCACTAGGCTGATCGCCAGGCCGCCCCAAATGGTCAACATGGCGATGATCATGAAGGTGATTGCAATGCCGCTCATGACTAGTACTCCTTTCCAACTGGATCGGGCAACTCTTCTGCCTCGACGTGTTTCTGATGTTCCGCAAATTCGGGATCATTCAGCTTCGACTTTTTGCTCCATGGAACGAGCGCGAGCAGCACCGCACCGACGATCAAGGCACCTGCCATGCCCCAGCCGAAGACACCGTTGAACCAGACCGGGTAGCCGGAATACGGCTCGGCGATCTTGGTCTGGATTTCGTTGATCAGCATGTAGCCAAGCGCTGCCGGACCGACACCACCGACGAGAACCATCCACGCGGTACCCAGCTTGATGGAGCTGTGGCGGTTCAGGTGCTTGGCCAGGCGCGGCAGCATGCCCAGGCCAGCGCCGAAGACAATGACCAGAACCAATGCACAGGCGAGAATGCCGAACTGGTTCACGAACGCGTCCATGGTATCCAGCAGGTACAGACCGGTGGTGGTTGGGAACAGAATCATCGAAACGAGCGCCACCGGAAGGGTCACCACCAAGGTAGCGGCCTTGCGGTTCCAGCCCAGCTTGTCTTGGAACGCCGCCACGATGACTTCGAGGATCGAAATCAGCGAGGTAATTCCCGCGAAGACCAGCGAACCGAAGAACAGCACGCCGATGACCGAGCCGAAAGGCGCGGCAGAAACGATGGTCGGGAAGGCAATGAAGGCCAGCCCAATGCCGCTGGCGGCCACATCGGAGACCGCGGAGTTCGCGTTGTAGGCCATGAAGCCCAGCGCCGCGAAAACGCCAATGCCGGCAAGCAGTTCGAAGCTGGAGTTGGCGAAGGCCACCACGTAGCCCGAGCCGGTCAGGTCGCTCTTGCGCCTCATGTACGAGGAGTAGGTGACCATGATGCCGAAGGCGATGGACAGGGAGAAGAAGATGTGGCCGAAGGCCGCAGCCCAAACCCCTGGGTTCGACAATGCTTCGAAGTTCGGAGTGAAGAAGGCGTTCAGGCCATCGACTGCTCCGGGAAGGAAGACGGACTGGACCACAAGGATCAAGAACATCACGATCAGCAGCGGCATGATGAAGCCGTTGGCACGCGAAATGCCCTTGTTGACACCGGCGACCATAATGATGATGGCTACCAGCCAGACGCCGAGCATCGGCCCGAAGACCCCGCCCACGATATCCATCGAGACACCGGCTTCGGGTGCGACCTGGAGGAAGTCGCTCTGGAAGAAGGCACCAGCGCCATCGGGGTTGTCATCCCAGGCCTTCGTGAGGGAGAACCAGCAGTACATGGCCGCCCACGCGATAATTGCCGCGTAGTAGATGGCGATAATGAAGCAGATCAGTACCTGCCACCAGCCAAGCACCTCGGCCTTGCGGCTCGCCCGGCGATATGCCAGCGGGGCCGAACCTCGGTAGCGGTGGCCTATCGAATAGTCAAGGAATAGCAGTGGAATACCGGCGCAGAGAATTGCGACGAGGTATGGAATGAGGAACGCGCCGCCACCGTTCTCGTAGGCGACATAGGGGAAACGCCAGATGTTTCCCAGACCAACGGCTGAACCAATCGCCGAGAGAATAAAAAGCTTGCGCGACGAGAACGTCTCGCGCTTGCCTTCAGCGAGTGGAGCGCCCTTTTTCAAAGATGGAGTGCTCATGGCACTAAACTAGCGCAAATGGTTCACATTATGGGCAATTCTCCAAGAAAAATGTCCATAATCTGAACAACTTCGTTTTTCGGGAACTTTTGCGCGGCACCATAGAATTGCGGTATGGCAATCACACTACGCGCCCTATTGGCCCTTGACGAGCTGGATCTTCGTCCGCTCAACGATCATTCGGCAGCCAATGACACCGCAATCACCTGGGGCGCGGTCACCGAACTTCTCAATCCGGCAGACTTCCTCACCGGTCGAGAAATCGTGCTCACCACGGGCGTACGGCAGAAGACGACGGCCAGCCAACGAGAATTCGTCAAGACCCTCGCGCAGAACGACGTCGTGGCCTTGGGATTCGGTACCGGCTTGGGCCACAAAAATGTCCCAGCCTCGATCTTGCAAACAGCAAATGAGGTCGGTCTCCCGGTCTTCGAGGTTCCCTATCAGATTCCCTTTGCCGCAATCACTCGAATCATCGCCGAGGCGCTGAACGCGGACCACCTGCAGCGGCTCGAACGGCTGCTGCGCTCGCACCAGCGGCTGACCCGCGCATTGCTGTCCTCCGATCTGGACACCATGCTCGACGAACTCGCCCGGATATTGAAGACCGACGTGGCGTTGACACTTTATGGCGAATGCATCAGTGGCAACTACGATGCGCAACGCGATTGGAATAGCCTGCCGGTGGCCACCGGCATCCGCGACAAATGCGTTCTGCACCTGGCGCAGCCGTACGCGCCGGATCCTCTGATCGAATACGCGCAGTCGCTGATCGGATTGGAAGTTGCCAACAACGCCCGGCTGCTCGCCTCGGAGCGCCAATCCAACGGGCAGGTGCTGGCGGACCTGGCCGCCGGCACGCTGGCCGGGGACGATGCGACGGTCAGAATCGGCGCGCTGGGGCTCAATCCGAAGCGCGAGCATGCGGTGATCCTGATTCAGGCCGCGACGCACCCCGAACGCCTACCGGCGCTTCCCTTGCCAGCCGAACTGAGCTCACAGGTTTCCGTGATCATCGAGGACCGCCTGGCGATTATTGTGGCGCACAACCAGCTGCAGCATTCGGTTCGACGACTTGATACCTATCTGAATGACGCGGGTATCACCACACGGGTGGGATATGGCGGGCGCTACCCGAATACCCCGGGCATCCGGTGGAGCTATTTTGAAGCTCTCGAAGCCTTGCGCCATGGTGACCGCGTCAACGTGCCCAATAAGTTGTCGCTAACCTCGCTGTTGCTTGCCGCCCGAGATGTGCCCTTGCAGGACCTGGCCGAGGAAGCCTTGGGGCCGATTCGCAAATTTGATGCAACTCACGATTCCGACCTCGAACGGACGCTGCGTGAGTACCTTAATCGCGACGGTTCGGTGGGCGCCGTCGCGGAATCACTGGGCTTGCACCGCAATACCGTGCGCTATCGCATGCAGCAGATATCCGAACTCACCGGGTACGACCCGAACGTCACAAGCGATCGTGTGCAGCTGTGGATCGCGTTGAGCGCACTTGAACTGGGCTAATTCTCGATAGGATAAAGACATGGCTGACATGTTTCTTGAGAAGTTCCGTTCCCTCGTCCCCAAGTACCTTGAGGACCAGTGGAATGAAGCTGACGGATTGACCGCCGAAGAATTGGCCGAGGGGCTGGCCCAATCGGGGGTTTCCATTCCTTTCGTGCTCGAAGAGTTCTACCTTGCGGTGGGTAATAACGAGGATTTCACCGAGGCCTACCATTTCTTCTTCGATCCCGAAGAGCTGGAAATCGACGGGGACTACCTGTTGTTCCTCGAAGACGAAGAAGAGAAATACGTTTGGGGCTTTAAAGCCTCCCAGCTCGACGTGCCGGATCCGATCGTTTACCGCCGCAATAATGCCAAGGGAACCTGGGTCAGCGAAGAAGGAACCTTCAGCGAATTCACCTTGGACCTGTTCAGCTGGGTCTTCGAAGAACTAGCCGCCGAACTGGATGACTAGTGCTGCATAGTTCCCACGAACCAGCAGGATATCGCTGCCCTTTTTGCGAGCTTGTCAACGAGCAGCCATTTAGCGAAGGCAACCTCTGCGCGCCGAGCGATCTGATCTATCAGACCGAATTGGTGGCCGCGATCATGGCCTGCGACGGATTCGGGAACTACGGCGGTCATGTGATGATCATTCCCACGGCGCATTTGGAAGCGCTCTACGACCTGGATGAGCGAACCGGCTCTGCCATCATGTGGGAGACCAAGCGCGTCGCCCTGGCGATGAAATTGGCGTGGAATCCGGAAGGAACCAGCACCCGCCAGCACAACGAGCCTGCGGGCAATCAGCATGTCTGGCACTATCACCAGCATGTGTTTCCGCGCTATGCAGACGACGAGCTGTACCGCCAGCTGCGCCATCGCGTCCCGGTCGACGACCGGGCGCAGAAGGCCAGGGAGCTGCGCGCGGCGCTATGCTCGCCCGAGCACCCAAACCGCCTTCAGCAGGACGAAATCATCCGCTGACAGGACCGCTCACAGGGCCTGATGTTTCCAAGCTCGCGCACCTGGCGCACACGGTTGGCCGCCCAATTCTGCGCAACGAGCGAATCCTTGCGGCCCAACCCGTTCTACGGCCTGGCGTTTTGCCTCATCCTGCAAATGCCCTTCGCCAAGAAACCGGTAGCCGGCTGGCGGATTAAAAACAAAGCGCTGCTGGCGATCCCGGATGAGACCGCCAGCAGCGCATATTGTCAGTGGGCCTAAGCCTCGCGGGTCACTACTGCATCGGCGAAGGAAATCAGCGCCTGCTTGATGGTTCCCTCGGGCAGTGGCGCAAGTACGGCAATGGCGTCGTCCGCCCAGCGGCGGGCGACCTTCCATGCTTCGGCGGTGGCCGGGTGCGCGGCGACCGCCGCGACGGCGACCGCCAGCGCCTCATCGGTGCTCAAGTCCGCCTCGACCAGCGCTACCGCCGCCTGCGCCGCTTCGTCACCGTGCTCGGCTGCCTGGCGCAGCAGCAAGATTGGCAGCGTCGGCACGCCTTCGCGCAAGTCCGTGCCGGGAGTCTTGCCCGACTCGGCTTCCTTGGACGCAATATCAATCACGTCGTCGGCAACCTGGAAGGCGACGCCAACCTTTTCACCGTACTCGCGCAGCACGTCGATAAATTGTGGGCAGCCGCCGAAGTTGGCTCCATAGGCCCCAGAGGTTGCCAGCAGGGAAGCGGTCTTGTCGCTGATCACCTGAATGTGATGGGCAATCGCGTCTTCGCTTTCGCGCGGGCCGATTGACTCGTGCAACTGGCCGAGGCACAGCCTCTCGAAGGTGCGCGCCTGCCAATTCACCGCCTCGGTACCGAGCTCGGCGCCAAAGACCGACGCGCGGGCGAAGATCAGGTCCCCGGCGAGGATGGCGACAGAGTTTCCCCAGACCTCATGGGCGGTCGGTGCACCGCGACGCATGGGAGCTGAGTCCATCACGTCATCGTGGTACAGCGTAGCCAGGTGGGTTAACTCAACGATAGCGGCGGCCTTGATGACCTCGTCGTTGATGCCCTCGCCGAGCAGCGCCGCGAGCAGCACCAGCAGGGGGCGCACACGTTTACCGCCAGCCTCCACAAGGTGGCGGCTGGTGGCATCTATCAGCGGGTCGGAGTTGGCGATCGCGTCGCGCAGCAGCTTCTCAACCTTGGCCATGCCGGTGGAGATGGCGGGACCAAACTCCGGGTCCTCGGCGATCAGCGCGAAGCCCGAGGGAAGATTGATGGCCGCAGCGAGCACCGCGGTTTCAGGATTCAGCTCAATCGAGTCGGACACGTCGTGCCCGGCTGCGGTCCAGTTGCTCTTGGAATCAGTCACTGTTTTAAGGCTTACTTATCTTTCATCGGGTTGGTCATCGCAGAGTGCGAAGACTCCATGCATGCCAAATGCACGCAAACTTCACTCTAGCCGATGCTTACCAGTCAACGTCTTCGGGCGCTCCGCAACCACCGTCAATGACAGTCGAAGTACCTGAACTGTATTCGCCCCCGAGTTTACCGGTTGCTGCAGGCGCGGAGGAACAGACCCGGCGCATCTCACATGGGTGAGCAGCAACACCTCCACGCGACCGTCCAGCCCGTTGCGCGGTAGGCTTAGCCTTATCATGTCTGCCGATTCGACCGCTCTCGCCGCCAGCGCGCATCAATCTACGACACCGGCCCTGACCAGTGTCACCTTCGATTTCAAAGATGCCGCGCAGTCATTAATTTCCGACTCCCTGCGCCACCACGCCATGGTTTGGACGCGCAATGGAAATGGCCTCGTCGGGTTCGGCGTCGCCGCCCAGATCCACACGCAGGGCGAAGAACGCTTCGCACAGGCCCGGGGATGGTTTGCCCAAATCATCAAGCTGGCGCAGATCACCGACCCTATTGCCCGTCCCGGCAGCGGCCTGGTCGCCTTCGGTTCCTTCGCTTTCTCCTTCACCAGCACCTTCGCCTCACGGCTGGTCATCCCGGAGGTCGTGCTGGGCAAGGACGGGGATCAGGCCTGGATCACGATCACCGGACCGGCAAAGAAGCTCGAAGGGATGGAATTTGCCGACGCCCTGCGATTGGCCGAGGCAAAGCTCGCAAGTTCGGCGATTCCCGCCCAGGACCCAGGGGAAATCGAGCTCACCACCGGCCAGCTCACCGCGGGATCCTATCTGGAAGCCGTGACGGCGGCGCTGGGACAGTTCGAAGAGCGAGGCATTTCCAAACTGGTGCTGGCACGCGACATCCTGGCCCGGAGCACCAAGCCGATCGATCTGGCCTCGGTGCTGCGCACCTTGACCGAACAATATGAGAATTGCTGGACCTACGCCGTTGATGGTTTGGTTGGTGCGACTCCGGAGATGCTGGTGCGCGTCACCAACGGGCTTGCCGAGGCTCGCGTGCTGGCCGGTACCCTGGACCGGGCCATCGAAGGCGCCAACGCGCCCGGATACGCGCAGGAAAAGCTCTTCGAGGATCCCAAGCAGCGCCACGAACACCAGTTGGCCATCGATTCGCTGACCGAATCCTTGAATCCAATTTCCCACGGCATGCAGTCGCCCGAGGAACCGTTTATCCTGGCGCTGCCCAATGTCTGGCATCTGGCAAGCGACGTCCGCGCCGAATTGCGCGCCGACGCCGAGGGCCAGCTCCCCTCGGCACTGGATGTTGCGCAGATTTTCCACCCGACCGCCGCGGTGTGCGGCACCCCGACGAAGCCGGCCGGAGTATTGCTGCGTGAGTTGGAAGGCATGGACCGCGGCCCCTATGCCGGGCCGGTGGGCTGGGTGGATAGCCGCGGGGATGGCGAATTTGGCATCGCGTTGCGTGGCGGAATGCTCGAAGCGGAGAATCTCATGCGGCTCTACGCAGGATGCGGCATTGTGCCCGGCTCCGAACCGGAAGCCGAACTGGCCGAGTCCTGGGCCAAGATGCGTCCGATGCGCCAGGCCCTGCGCGCAGAATAGAATCCAGCAGCATCTGAGAGCCAAGTCTGAGCATAAGTAAAACTTATGCTTTGCGCTTCATGTGTGATGGAAATCTCGGTCTCGTGTGTCCGTGGTTATGATTGTTCCTACGCAATGATCCACTCGCATTACCGAAAGTAGGTTCTGATCCTATGCGTCCTCTCAAGAAGCGCTTCGTCTCAACTCTCGCCGTCTCCTCGGTGGCCCTCCTGGCCCTCACCGCCTGCGGTTCGGGGACTTCCGACGAGTCCGAAGACAGTGGATTCCCGGTCAACGCCGGCAAGCTCACCTTCTGCTCCGATATCCCCTACGAGCCCTTCGAATTTGTCCAGGACGGAAAGAACGTCGGCTTCGACATGGACATCGCTGCCGAAATCGCCAAGGATGCCGAGCTCGAGCTGAATGTCATCGATGCCAGCTTCGACTCGATCGAGTCGGGCCTGTTCAGCGTCCAGTGCGATATCGCGATCTCCTCGGTCTCCATCACCGAGGAACGTTCAGCCAAGATGGATTTCTCCACCCCCTACATGGACGATGATCTGGTGCTGATCGCGGCCGAAGGTTCGGGAGTTACCGATCTGGAGTCCGCGAAGGGCAAGAAGGTCGGCGTACAGCAGGCGACCACCGGCGAGAAGTACGCCAAGGAGCAGGGGCTCACCGACACCATCGGCTATGAAGATGCCGGCCTGCAGACCCAGGCGCTTCTAGCAGGCCAGGTCGACGCGCTGCTGGGCAACCAGTCGGTACTTGGCTACACCATCAAGGACAAGCCAGGCTACAAGGTGGTCGCAGACTTCAAGACCGGCGAACAGCTGGGCATCGCGGTGCCCAAGGAACAGGCCGAAACCCTCGAGCTGGTCAATGGCACCCTGAAGCGTCTGACCGATGCCGGAACCATGGAAGAACTGACCGTGAAGTGGTTCGGCGAGAAGTAATTCTGCGTCGCTGAACCAATGAACACCAGGCGGAGTCGAGGCGAGACTCAAAAAGTCCTCGCCGCGGCTCCCCTTACCTTTACGAGAGGTTTTCAAGCATGGCAATGACTACAAGTCAGCGTGCCCGCATGAGCAAGACCATCCAGATCGTGATCTTCGTGATCGCGGTCGTCGCGATTCTGTTTGCCGTGGACTGGGAAAAGGCGCGCTATGCGTTCTTCTCCTTCGAAAAATTGGGACCGATGTTCCCGGACATGATCCTCATCGGCCTGAGAAACACCGTGTTCTACACGGTGATTTCCTTCGCCTTTGGCCTGGTCCTGGGTTTGCTCCTGGCCCTGATGAAGATGGCCTCGTTCGCACCGTACCGGTGGTTCGCCACCGCATTCATCGAGTTCTTCCGTGGCATTCCCGCCATCCTGGTGCTCCTGGCCTTTGGATTCGGTTTGCCTCAGGCATTTGGAACCAACTGGCCACAACCGGTGAACATCATGTTCGCCTTGGGCCTGGTCTCCTCGGCCTACATCGCGGAGACCCTGCGCGCAGGTTTGCAGGCTGTGCCCAAGGGACAGACCGAGGCCGCCCGCTCCCTGGGCATGCCCGCCTGGCGTGCCATGGTCACCATCGTGATCCCGCAGGCGTTCAAGATCGTGCTCCCTCCGATGACCAACGAAATCATCTTGCTGACCAAGGACACCTCGCTGGCTTTCATCCTCGGTGCCGCCTTCACCCAGTACGAGATGACTAAATTCGGTCGTGACGGCATCTCATCGTTGGATGCAGGTATCACCCCGCTGGTGGTTGCCGGTCTGTTCTACCTGGTGATCACCATTCCGCTGAGCCTGATTGCTCGTAAGTTCGAATCCCGCTCGGCGCGGACCAAGCGATAGTTAGGAACAGAGAATGACGACTCCAAACAATGAGCTATCGGTCAAAGCTTCGGGCGTGAACATCGTCGGCCTACGCAAGGCCTACGGTTCAAATGAAGTGCTCAAGGGAATAGACCTCGAGGTCAAACCGGGCGAAGTGGTGTGCCTGATCGGCCCATCGGGTTCCGGCAAGTCCACCTTGCTGCGCTGCGTGAACCTGCTCGAACAGCCCAACGGCGGAACCATCCATGTGGCAGGTTTTGAGACCACCGATTCGGAGGTCAATCTGGATAAGATGCGCCAGCATGTGGGCATGGTCTTCCAGCAGTTCAACCTCTTCCCGCACCTGACGGTGTTGGAAAACTGCACGGTGGCCCAGCTCAAGGTGCTCAAGCGGAATAAGAAGGACGCCAGCAAGATCGCCCTGAGCAACCTGGAACGGGTGGGCCTGGGCGACTTCGGCGAACGCTACCCGGATCAGCTCTCCGGTGGGCAGCAGCAGCGCGTGGCGATCGCCCGCGCGCTATCGATGGAACCAACGCTGATGCTCTTCGATGAGCCAACCAGCGCCTTGGACCCGGAGACGGTCGGAGAAGTTCTTTCGATTATGAAGAACCTCGCCAAGTCCGGCATGACGATGCTGGTGGTGACCCACGAGATGAGCTTCGCCAAGGAAGTTGCCGATCGTGTGGTGTTCATGGACGGAGGCGTCGTGGTCGAAGAAGGCAAGGCCGTGGACGTGATCGGCAATCCGCAGCAGCCGCGTACGCAGGACTTCCTGCGTCGGGTTTTGGACCCAACGCACGTAGACCTCTAGGCGGTACGGTCCGCTAAAAAGCAGGGCGTGGAGTCAGCGATCGCTGATTCCACGCCCTGCTTTTTTGGGATTATGCGGGCCAGCGAAGCTCGGTTATGCGCGAGCTTAGTTCAAGGTTATCGGCCCGCAACCCCGCTCTGCTTGCACCGATTTCGATCAGCCGCAGCTTGCCTGCCTTGGGGGCCCGTAGTGCCTCGCGTAGCTCGGTCGGCGTCGCCACCCGTTGGTATTGCCATCCATAAGCCGCCGCCAGCGCCTCCAGCCGGGCATTTTGCGGCGTGGCGAAGAGCCGCTCGACCGCCTGCGCGTAGCGTCCTGACTGCTCTACCTGGCCGTGTTCCAGCGTGGAGAAGATCGCGCCTCCCCCATCGTTGTAGACCACCACGTCGAGGTCCGGCTCCGCTTCCCCCGGGGTCCAGGCCAGGGAACTGGCATCATGCAGGAAGGTGATATCTCCCATCACGCTCAGCGTCGGTTCACCGGTGGCCAGCGCCAGGCCCAGCGCGGTCGAGATCGTTCCGTCGATCCCGGCAAGCCCGCGGTTGGCGAATACCGTAGCCCCGGCCGCGGCGGCGGGAATCGCGGCTAGATCGAAGTCGCGGACGATATTCGAGGATCCCAAGAGCAGCGGGCCGGAATGCGACCGCCAAATTTCCTCGGCAACCACCGGGCCGCTGAGTGGCGTTTCGGGTGCCAGGCCCTGCCGCACGGCGAGCGCCTGGGCATCTAGCTCCTGCCAGCTCGCCAGCCAACCCTCCGGCGCGGTCCCGGCGAATTCGACCAGTTTCTCCGGTTCGCCAATCACCATTTCGCGGCGGCGTCCGGGTTCATACCAGGCCACCGGTCCCGGCTGCCAGATCGCGCTGGACACCGCGGGGTTCGCCAATAGCTTCCCCACCGGGCGGCTGAGCGTAGGACGGCCGAAAAGCACCACGCGGTCAATCTGCTCCGCCCCCACGGCAAGCAATGGCCGGTAGTGGCCGATGGCCTGGGCTGAGTAGCGCGCATTGGAGGACGGTTCGGCGAACAGCGGCAGCCCGAGCGCCTCGGCGAAGATTTGGGCTTCGGCGCCGGCTCCATGGCCGGCGACCACGACGGTTCGGCGGGTTGCCAGGGTCTCGGGCCTAGCCCAGGGTGCCGGCGCCGTGGCCGTGTGCCAGCGCCCCGGGGCCAGTTCGGTCCAGGGCTGATTCGCGACGCGGTCTGCTTCTCCGGGGGTCAGCGGGTCGCGGAACTGCAGGTTCAGCTGCACCGGGCCCGCTGGATGCTGGGTTGAACCTGCCAGGGCCGCAAGTGCTTGGGCGAGCGCTGGTGCCGGGTCGGCACCAGCGGCGACGTTCAACGCGGTACGCACGTGGGGGCCGAATAGGTTCTTCTGGTCGGTGCTTTGGCTTGCTCCGGTCCCCAGTAGCTCATCGGGGCGGTCGGCCGAGAGCACCAGCAGCGGCGTTGCCGTGTGGTTGGCCTCCATTATGGCCGGCAGCAGCTGCCCGATCGCGGTTCCGGAGGTGGCGGCCAGCGCTACGGGAGTCTTTGATCCGTGGCTCAGCCCCAGCGCCAGGAAGCCTGCCGAACGTTCGTCGATGCGTACGTGTATCCGCAAGTGTCCGGCGGCTTCCGCCTCGGCTGCGGCGTAGGCCAGGGGCGCGCTACGTGAGCCTGGGGATAGCACCAGGTCGCGCAGCCCGGCGCGAATCAGTGCAGCCAGAACCTGACGCGCCGTGCCAATTGCCGGTTGTCCTTCGTCTTGCCGCGCGCTCACGCCGTGTTCCACCCCTGAAGTATCGCCTGAAAGCATCGGTTCAAGTCTATGCCCAGATATGGCAAGACCCCGGTGCGGACGCTCAGTGCTGCACTGAGTCGCCCGCACCGGGGTCTAGGGTCGGCTAAGACTGAAGACTAGTCTTTGTTCTTGCCGTTTCCTTTGCCGTTGCCGTTTCCATTTCCGTTGTTTCCGTTGCCGTTGCCCTGCTTGAAAACCTGGACTACGGATGGGCGCGGGCCGTAGAACTGGCCCTTCCCGACCGAATCTGCGGAATTGATGAAGTCCGGGAAGAGGGAGGTCGGCTGCGCGAAGCTGCCGCCCTCGCCCGGGTGCTGGACCGAGACGAAGACCGAGTTGTCCTTGTCGTGAACCACCGGGCCGCAGGTCTCTGCACCGGTTGGCACGGCCAGGAACTGCTCGACCCGTCCGCGATCCTTGCCGTGCAGGCTGACCTTGTGCAACGCGTCAGACAGGCCGATGACCCCTGGTGCGCCATCGGTGGAGATCCACAGGTTACCGGCCGAGTCGAAGGCGAGGTTGTCCGGGCAAGAAATCGGCGAGACCTTGTCGGTCGGGTACCCGGAGAAGTAGGTCGAGGAATTGACCCGCGGGTCTCCGGCGACCAGCAAGATGTTCCAGGTGAAACGGGTGCTGGTTGCGTCGTTCCCGGCTTCGGTCATTTCCAGCACGTGGCCGTCGCGGTTCGCGGTACGCGGGTTCTGCTCGGTGGCGCCTTCCTTGCCGGCCTTGCCGCGGTCGGTGTTGTTGGTCAGTGCCACGTACACCTTGCCCGATACCGGGCTCGGCTCGACATCTTCTGGACGGTCCATCTTCGTGGCGCCGACCTTGTCCGCAGCCAATCGGGTGTAAACCAAGACCTCGTCGAGGCTCATGCCTTCGACCATCGACTCGCCGTTGCGCACCAGCGGCAGCCACTGGCCGGTGCCGTCGAACGCGCCGTCCGTTGGGACCTGGCCGCTGCCGTCAAATTCGGAAACCGGGGAGTTTCCGGAGAATTTGGCCACGTATAGGTCACCCTCGTTGAGCAGGGTCATATTGTGCTGGCGATCGTTCTTGCGGTAGGTGTCCTTCGAAACGAACTTGTAGATGTATTCGAATCGCGAGTCATCGCCCGAGTAGGCCACGGCCTTGCCGTTCTTCGCCACGCGCACGGTAGCGCCCTCGTGCTTGAAACGGCCCAGGCTGGTGTGCTTGACGGGGGTGGAGTTCGGGTTCTGCGGGTCGATCTCAACGATCCAGCCGAAACGGTTTGCCTCATTTTCGTAGCCCGCGTTGTTCAGGCCGAAGCGTGGATCGGTGTGCTCCCAGCCGCGGCCCGAAGGGCTGGTGCCGATGCCGTAGCGGGATTCCTCGGCGGTTCCGCGGCCCTGGAAGTACTGGTCGAAGTTCTCTTCGCCGGACAGCACGGTGCCCCACGGGGTGGTTCCGCCGGCGCAGTTGTTCAGCGTGCCGAGCACCAGCTTGCCGGTAGGGTCCGCGACGGTCTTCAGCAGCTCGCTGCCGGCGGCGGGACCGGTAACGGCGAATGGGGTATTTGCGGTAATGCGGCGGTTGCGTTCCCCGCCTACCACGTAGGTCCAACGCTTGTCGTTCTTCTTGCGCTTGATCTCCACGACGCTCAGGCCGTGGGAGCTCATCGCGATGCGGCGGGCCTCGTCGGTGTTCTCGGCAAACCACTGGGCATCGAACATCATGTCTTCGTTGGAGTACTCGTGGTTGGCCACCAGCACGCCGGTGCGTCCGGAATACTTATCGGCGATGATGTCCAGGTAGTCGCAGTTGTAGCCGAACTGCAGGTCCTGGGCCTTGGCGGACTGCTTCGTGGCGTCGAATTCCGGGCTCGACTTGAATAGCGGATCGCCCCAACGGATGATCGCGTGCCAGTCATAGCCTTCGGGGACGCTCATATTGTCCACGGAACGCGAAACCGGTTCGATGGCTTCGAATTTCAGGTGGCCGCCCTTGCCGCGGCCGGTCTCTACCAGCGGTGCGGCCACGGCGCCCGGGGCGCCCAGCAGCTGTGGGCCGATAACCAGCGCCGAGGCGCCGACTGCGCCTAGGCCCAGCACGTTGCGGCGGGAGAGGGCCTGGTCGGCGATGTCCTTGAAGTAGCTATTACCCGAGGTGTTGCACTCTGGCTTAACGCAAGCGTCGCCGCATTTGAAGTGGCAGGTAGCTGCGGAACGTCCGCCGCGGGTGTGGCCCAGCATTGGCAACAGGGTTCGGATGGGATTCATAACTACGGCACTTCCTCATTCTTTGGCTCAAGTTCAGGGGAACGAACTAGTTGAGCTTTTCATCAAGAGGTGAGCTGTTGCCGTCGCGCAGGTTAACTGCGCGTAAACACCTGTCAGGAGCGATTTTCTGGCTGCTCCAGATACGCGTAGCAGTCACGGAGTCGTTGTTCCCACCAAATTCTGCGTGGCGCGGCGACCCGCAGCTTGTGCAATTTCTCAGCTTCCGGCTCCACTGGTCGAACCGGCAATTGACCGGCGGTGGCCAGCAACGGCTTCGATGTCACGTCGTCGGTGAATAGCGAGCCGGTGGACAGCCCGCAGGCGTAGGGAAGCTCCGGCAGGGCCGCAGCCAGGGCGGCGGCCTGCGCCAGCCCCACGGAGG
The DNA here is from genome assembly GCF_002975455.1 of Arthrobacter sp. MYb224. Classification (NCBI taxonomy): domain Bacteria; kingdom Bacillati; phylum Actinomycetota; class Actinomycetes; order Micrococcales; family Micrococcaceae; genus Arthrobacter; species Arthrobacter sp. MYb224. The sequence goes on from NZ_PCPU01000003.1 coordinate 332,230, forward strand.
TGTCCAGGGCACTGGAGACCACCACGTCCAGCCCTGACTTGGCGGCGATTTCCAGTACCTTCTTGATGCCGCCCAGGGGTTGGGCCTTGATGACCATCAGGTCCGCTGCGCCCAGGCGGGCGACTTCGAGCGGATCGGTATGCTTGCGCACGGCCTCGTCGGCGGCGATTTTCAGCTCTACTCCGCGGGCGCGCAGCCGTTCGCGGACCTGGGCCAGCCCAGTAATTCCGGGAACCGGCTGTTCGGCGTACTGCAGGTCGTATTCCGCAAGGGCAAGGAGCGCGGTGATAGCTTCCTCGATCCCCCAGCCGGCATTCGCATCGACGCGCAAGGCGGCCTCCGGGAAGAGCTGGCGGGTCTTCGCGACCCGGGCAATGTCATCTTCCAGGCTCTGGCCCTTCTCGGCGACCTTGATCTTGATGGTGTGCGGTGCATCGTAGTTTGCAAGGACGCGGCTCACTTGGTTCGCAGCCACCGCCGGAAGCGTCGCATTCACCGGGATGCTGGAGCGCAGGGCCGGTGGGAAGGGCTGATAGGCGGCTTCGATGGCCGCGGCAAGCCAGCGCGAGGCCTCTGGCGGACCATATTCGAGGAAGGCGGAGAATTCCCCCCAGCCGGCCGGCCCCTGAATCAGCAAGGCTTCACGCTCGGTCACCCCGCGGAATTTAACCCGCATGGGTAAACGCACCACGTGCGCATTCGTTATCAGTTCTTCCACCGGAGGCAGGGCAAAATTCATAAGCCTAGACTATCGATAGTGTCTAGGCTTACAGGCATCGGCGATAGGGCTGGTCGGCCAAAATGTGAGATTCTAGAGTCATGAGTCCGCGGTCATTCCTCCTTGCCCCTCGCCACCTTCGCTGGTGGTGGGCCTTGGTGCTGCTCGCCGGACTATTTGCCGTCGAATATTTGTTCTTCGTTCAGCTTCGCGTAGGGCAATGGGCCGATCAGGCTGCCTTCGTGGGGTGGACCCAGTGGTGGCCGCGCACGGAAATACTTGACCCGGTGCGCGAATTCTTGAATCTCCTGCCGTGGATCTGCGCCGGAATTTCAGGGATTTTCCTACTCTATCGAGTGATTCGGGATCGTAGTTTCCTGCGCGCGGCCCTTGCCGTCGCGGCGGTGGCCGCGGCGTTGCTGAGCACCCAAATACTCAAACATCTGCTCTTGGGACGGCCCGACTTTAATTTCGGCACGGCTGGCAATTCATTCCCGTCCGGACACACCACGGCCGCCGCGGCAGCCATGGGGCTGATGTATCTCATTTCGCCGCCAAAGCTCCGTCCGGTGGTGCAACCTATCGCCTGGATCTTCGCGACGGCCACGGGGCTCGCTACGCTGATTTGCGGATGGCACAGGCCCAGCGATATCGCCGGAGGATTCCTCATCGTGGCGTTCTGGCTGGTGCTGGCAAGCGCCATCCTGCAGCGCATCCAACCGCTGGCCCCGGTCGTTTCAGAATCAGCGTGGTCCCGTAAGACCGGGATTGGCTGCCTGGTGATCTGGTTGCTGGTTTTGGCTGCCTCGGTCCTGCTGCCGCACCCGCACATCCAGCGCATCCCCGAAGCGCTGCTGATCGCCTATGCGATCCTCGGATTGGTCCATGTGACTGCGGTTTCGCTCATCGCCGGGCTGTGCCTGCGCTCGGTAATCCTGGGTCCGACGCGCCAGCTGCAGAACTAGGCGGCCCCGCCGCGCCGGAACACGGTCTATCTAACCTCATTGGACTCTTGCGCTGCAGCCGATCAGGCTTGCTGCATTTTTGCCTGCAAGATCGCTGACGCGCGTTGCGACTCGGGTACGGTGACCGCGAAGCGTTTGCCGTTGTGCAGCTCAAATGCCAGCCCCTCGCTCTTGCGAAGCACCACGGCGGATCCTCCGGGGAAGAATCGCCAGCCCCAACCGCCCCACAGCATTGGAGAAATTTCTTCGCTGTGCACTTCCTTGATCTGCTCCAGGCCAAGGGTGCGCAGCGGGAATCCGAAGATGGCCGAGGAGACCCGGAATTTATCGTCGTGGATTCGCACGCGCACCAGGCAGACTCCGAGAATCAATGGGGTCAGCAGCAGCACAAAGATCGATCCGGCGACCAGCAGCATGAGGCTCTCGGAACCGTCATCGCCCTTCAGCACGGTCAGCATCAGGATGCCCACCACCAGCGGGAATAGTCCCAGCAGCCAGAACCCCCACGGGGCGCTGGCTTTCTGGTTGAAGTTCTCGGCGGCAGTTTCCGGTTCGGGCATCACCGGTTCATCCACCGTGCGCCCCTGGGCTTGGGCTACGCGACGGCGGCGCTGTTCTTGGTGTTCGCGCGCGAATTGCTGGTATACCCCGGCGATCCAGACCGGCAGCAGGCCAATGAGCGAAGCGAGCACACCGACAAAGGTCAGCCCGCCGCTCACTGCCTGGGTGGGATCCCCTGCTATTGCCGTTGGCACGGCGCAGACTACGAACAGGCCGGCGCTGGTCCACGCTGCCAAGGCGCCGAGGAACAGTAACGCAATATGCAGCATCGGCTTGCTGGCCAACGCTAGGGAGAGGAAACCCAGCAGCCCTCCGCCGATGGCGAGGCTCAAGCACACCGCCACAAAGACCCGGGTGTCGGTGAAGCCGTCGGGGTATGAACTTCCGGACCAGTGGGTGGCGGTAATCGCTGGCAGGCTCTCGCCCAAGACCAGTCTCGTTCCCAACACCACCAGGAGCGGCAGCACCAGCAGGAGCGTGACCAGCGAACGGTGTTTGACCTCAAAGCGTGATGTTGAAATGATCGCATCCTATTCACTGGGGTTGGCGCTCGGCTGGTGCATGTCGATTTTTGATGCCCAGAATGCCTCGCCGAAGTATGTAAATCATTCTAGTAAACGCTTTATGGCTTGCAAATAATTCTTATGGTTGCGAATCATTTTGGTGCTTGGCCGGCAAATAGCTATCGCCCGGCACGGGGCCAGGCGATAGCTATTGGTTGATCTTCCCTACAGCGCTGTCAGGGCCGCCTTCGGATCGGTCATCGCATCCGCAACGAAACGCAGGAACCCTGCGGCCGTTCCGCCGTCGCACACCCGGTGGTCGAAGCTCAAGGTCATCTCGCAGATCGAGCGGACCTTGATCTTTCCGTTGACCACCCACGGTTTTTCGACGACCCGGCCAATGCCCATAATTGCCGCTTCCGGGTAATTGATGATCGCGGCCGAGCCATCGACGTTGAACACGCCATAGTTGTTTATCGTGAATGTGCTGCCGGACAGATCGCTGACCTGCGCCTTGCCCTCACGGGCCAGGGCAGCGAGGCGGGCGAACTCTGCCGAGAGTTCTCCGGCGTTGAGCTTATCTGCACCGCGCACGTTCGGCACGACCAAACCGCGATCGGTCTGCGCGGCGAAACCAAGGTTTACCCCGTCGAACACGGTATGGCGCAACGAACCATCGGCTTCGGTGTCGATGCGGCTGTTCATCGCCGGGAAACGAGCCAACCCGGCGACGGCGAAGCGTGAGATCAACGCGAGCATGCTTGGCGCGCTGCCCTGCGCTTCCTTGAGCTTGCCGCGAAGCTTCAACAGCTTGGTGACATCCACGTCCACCCACACGGTGGCTTCGGGAATTTCTCGGCGTGAGGTAGCCATCGCGTTGGCGATGGTTCGGCGCACGCCGGTAAGCACCTGCGAGCTGGCCACCGGCAAGCCGGTGCGCGAATCGGCATCCGAGGAGGCGGGCTGTGCCGCCGAGCCCTGGGCAGGCTTGGCCTGCTCCTGCTTGGCCGCAGCTGGCGAATCGGCAGCAGCTGCGCCCTGGCCGATGAGCGACTGCACATCGCTGCGCAGAATCAGCCCGTCGGCTCCGGTTCCGCGCACCTGGTTGATATCCACGGAGTTTTCGCGAGCGAGCTTGCGCACCAGCGGATTGATAACCCGTGTTGCCACCGACGTCGTTTCGCTGGACGCCGCTGCCGTGGTGATCCCGTTGCGCGGGCGACGGCGGCGGCTGGCACCGGTCTTGGCGGCACCGGTTCCGTATCCGATCAGGACGTTGCCGCTGCCTTCGTCTTCCTCCGCCGGCGCCTGCGTTCCGGCAAGCTCCTCCTCGAGGTAGCTCTGCGCCCCGGCAGCTGGCTCCTCGGCCGGGGCTGCTTCGTCTCCCCCGGTGTTCACCGAGAAGAACGGCTCATCAACCAGCATCATCTGGCCGGCCTCGCCGTGCAAGGTGGAAACTACGCCCTCGAAAGGCGAGGGGATCTCCACCAATGACTTGGCGGTTTCCACCTCGGCGATGGGCTGGTCCACGGCCACCGAGTCGCCGGCGGCAACCATCCAGCGAACAAGTTCTGCTTCGGTCAGCCCTTCACCCAAATCGGGTAGGAGAAAAGTCTTGACGCTCATTTATGCCTCCCACTGAAGTTGATCTACCGCATCGAGGATGCGCTCGGCACTTGGCAGGTTGTATTTCTCCAAGGTTGGTGCCGGATAAGGGATGTCAAAACCGGTCACGCGCAATACCGGGGCGGCCAAGGAGTGGAAACAACGTTCCTGGACGCGGGCCACGATTTCGCTTGCTACGGAGACGAAACCTTGGGCTTCGGCCACCACGATCGCGCGTCCGGTTTTGCGTACCGAGGCGCAGACGGTCTCGTCGTCGAAGGGCACGATGGTGCGGATGTCGATGACTTCGAGGCTGATGCCCTCTTCGGCGGCGAGCTTAGCCGCTTCCATGGCGGTGGAAACGCTCGGCCCGTAGGTGATCAGCGTGGCGTCGGAGCCGGCACGCGCGATCCGCGCGCTGCCTTCGGTGCGTGCCGCACGCTTGGCTTCGTACTCGGCGGCCAGCGCCGCGAGGTCCACCTGCTCCTTGGACCAGTAGAGCTTCTTGGGTTCGAAGAACACGACCGGGTCCGGCGAGTCGATCGCCTCGCGCAGCATCAGGTAGGCGTCCTTGACGGTGGCCGGGGTGAAGACCTTCAGGCCCGGGGTGTGCGCGTAGTACGCCTCGGAGGAATCGCAGTGGTGCTCCACGCCGCCCACGCCGCCGGCGTAGGGGATGCGGATAACCATCGGCAGCTCCACGTTTCCGCGGGTGCGGTTGTGCATCTTGGCCACATGCGAGGCGATCTGCTCGAAGGCCGGGTAGGCGAAGGCGTCGAACTGCATTTCGATCACCGGGCGCATCTCGTTGATGGCCATGCCGATGGCCATGCCGACGATGCCGGATTCGGCCAGCGGGGTGTCGAAGCAGCGGTCGGTGCCGAAGCGTTCGGTCAGCCCGTCGGTGATGCGGAAGACCCCGCCCAGGGTTCCCACGTCCTCGCCGAAGATCACCACGGAGTCGTTGGCCACCAGCGCGTCGGCGAGCGCGGTGTTCAGCGCCTTGCCGAAGGTGACCGGTTGGTTTTCGTTGGCTGCCTGGGCGGCTGCGCGTGCGGTTGCATCGCTGACGTTCGGGTTCACCCGTGATGTCGTGGCGGTCATTGCTAGGCCTCCTCGCGGGCTAGTTCGTCGGCCAGCAGCGCCTGCTGCTCGGCCAGCTGGGTGGTTTTGGAAGCAAATACGTGTTCGAACAATTCGCTCGGCGGGGTATCGGCGTCCTGGTTCATGCCGTCGCGCAGCTTCTTCGCGACCGCCTCGGCGCGCTCGGTGATCTTCGCCTGCGCCGCCTCGGTGAGCAGTCCGGCATCGTCGAGGTAGGCCTGCATGCGCGTCACCGGGTCCTTAGCGATCCAGCCCTTGACCTCGGCGTCCTCGCGGTAGCGCTTGTCATCGTCGGCATTGGTGTGGGCCTGCATGCGGTAGGTGTGCGCCTCGATCAGCAATGGGCCGTTGCCTTCGCGGGCCAGCCGGACCGCGCGTCCCATCACGGCCATCAGCGCCATCAGGTCGTTGCCGTCTACCCGCTCGCCCGCCATGCCGTAGCCGACGGCCTTGTGCGCCAAGGAGGGTGCGGCCGACTGCTGCGCGAGCGGCACGGAGATGGCGTACTTGTTGTTCTGCACGAAGAAGATCACCGGAAGCTTGAAGACCGCGGCGAAGTTCAGCGCCTCGTGGAAGTCGCCCTCGCTGGTGGCACCGTCGCCGCACATGGCGACCACCACGGTGTTTTCCCCGCGCAGCTTCGCCGCGTGGGCCACGCCGACCGCGTGCAGCAGCTGGGTGGTCAGCGGGGTGGACATCGGCGCGCAGTTGTAGGCCTTGGGATCGTAGCCGCAGTGCCATTCACCGCGGAAGCTGGTCATAACCTCCATCGGGGCTACGCCCTTGGTGAGCACGGCGACGGTGTCGCGGTAGGTCGGGAACAGCCAGTCGCCGGCTTCGAGGCACAGGGAGGCGGCCACTTGGCAGGCTTCCTGTCCGTGGCTCGAGGGGTACACGGCCATGCGGCCCTGGCGGACGAGGGCCGAGTTCTGGTCGTTAACACGGCGGCCAACGGCGAGGGCAGAATATGCGTCCATGAGCTCGGCGGGGCTTGGCAGCGGGTACTCGTGCCCCGGCTCGGTGCCTTGGTCGCTCTGCTCGCGCAGCGTTCCATCCGGATCCAGAAGATTAATCATATGCCGTGCTGGCAGCATGTAATCTTCGGGGGTAATCCCGAACTTCTTACTGACTTCGGAGATGCGATCTTCGTGAGCTTCGGTGCTCATGCCATCCCGCCTTTCGTTCTCTGGTTGGGTCTCAAGAAACCACGCCTTGTGACTCAACTCACCCAAACATCATTTGCAATCAATTATGCGCAGGACGATCAATTTGTATCCACTCCGGAGTTGAATCGTAGAAAGTTGCGCTGAAGATCCGTATACTTGTAGACGATTAGTACGAACAAAATGGGTTTGGCGGATACTCGTCCTGCCCCTGCAAGGAGAAGAAATGGCCGCGGATGCGGAGCTGAAGCTGGACGATGTTGACCGAGCGATCCTGGCCGAGCTCACCAGCGACGGGCGGCAATCGGTGACGACGGTGGCGCAGCGCGTTCACGTTTCCCGGGCCCATGCCTATTCACGTATCGCAAAGCTGCAAGATGCGGGGGTCATTACCCGATATACCGCCGTGATTGATCCGGTGAAAGCGGGATTAAAGGCCAGCGCATATGTGACCCTGAAACTGCGCCAGCACTCCTGGCGCGAACTGCGCGACCATCTCGCCTCGATTCCCGAGGTGCATCATATCGGTCTGGTCGGCGGAAATTTCGATGTGATTCTGCTGGTCCGGGCCAAAGACAATTTAGATCTGCGACGCGTGGTTTTTGAACATCTGCAATCTTTGCCTACGGTGCTGGACACCCAGACGTTGTTGATCTTCGAGGATTCCGATACCCGCTAAGCGCGGACAGCAAAAAGCGGGCGGAGCAGCATTTACTGTTCCGCCCGCTTTTCGCTGTTTAATTGCTGCCGGTAAAGACCGGTGGCCGCTTCTCCTGGAAGGCTTTGAACCCTTCGGCATAGTCGCTGGTGTCGCACAGCGCCGCCTGCGCCTTGTTTTCGGTGCGCATGGAGGCCCAGAGGCCTACCCGCTGATCGCGGATCTCGGCAACGAGCGCCTTGGATGCGACAAAGGCTTGGGTCGCGCCGTGGGCCACCTTCGAGATGATCTCTTCGCTGCGTTCGATCAGTTCCTCGGCCGGGAACGCGCGAGAAAATAGTCCCGAACGCACGGCCTCAGCACCGGAAATCAGCTCGGCGGTATAGATCATGTCGAGCGTGCGGTGGGCTCCCAAACGCTCGGTGAGCAGCCAGTGCCCGCCGGAGTCGAGGGTTGCGCCGAGATTTGCGAACGGCGAACCGATCTTCGCATTCTCCGCGACATACACTACGTCGGTGGCTACCGCGAGCCCCAGCCCAACACCCAGGCAGGCGCCTTGCACGATGGCGAAGGTGGGAGCCGGGAAGCTGGACATCTTCTCCAGCAACGGCTGAACCTGGCCATCCAGGTACCCCATAACGTCGTCATCGGCCGGGTTGACTCCGGAAATATCGCGGCCCGCGCAGAATCCGCGGCCTTCGCCGGTGAGCACCAGCGCACGTACCGTTCCCTCGGCCACCCCGGCGGCTGCCTGGTCGTAGGCCTCGGAGAGCTCATGCAGAGCGGCCGGGTCCAAAGAATTCATCTTCTTCGGTGCGTTGAGCACCATGCGGGCAACGCCCTGGTCAATGCTTAGCTCGATCATGGCTTATCCCCTAGGAGTCGAAGTTGACGCTGAGCTTGTCGCTGGTTGGGTGCGACTGGCAGGTCAGCACGTAGCCGGCTTCCACCTCTTCCGGTTCCAGCGCGTAGTTCTCCGCCATGGTCACGGTTCCCGAAGTGACCTTGGCACGGCAGGTGCCGCAGACTCCGCCGGCGCAGGCGAAGGGAACGTCCTGGCGAACTCGCAGAGCCGCATTGAGCACGGTTTCGTTGGCCCGTACCGGGGACTTCACCTCGCCCTGCAAACCATCGAGGGTGAAGCTGATTTCGATGCTCTTCTCGTTTTCATCGACAAGCACTGGCCGTCCCACATGGCCCTGCGGACGATTCGGCTCACCGGTGGTGAACAACTCGAAGCGCACCTTTTCGCTCGGGACTTCCAGCTCGGTGAGCTGATCGCGAACCATCTGAACCAGCTCGAATGGACCGCAGAGGAACCATTCGTCGACCTTCGGCGCCTGTAATACGTTAGTGAGCAAGGCCGAAAGCTTCTCGGCATCGATACGTCCGGAGAGCAATGGGGAAATACGCTGTTCGCGGCTCAGCACGTGGTGCAATGCCAGGCGTGCCGGGTAGCGATCTTTTAGATCTGCCAGCTCCTCCAGGAACATGACGTCCATGGCTGCCTTATTGGCGTAGATCAAATCGAATCGGGTATTTTCGTTCGCTTCGAGAATGGTGCGTGCAATCGCCAACACCGGGGTAATCCCGCTGCCTGCGGCCACGGCCACGAACTGGTCCTGGTTCACGGTATCCACCGAGCTTGGATCGTTCATTTCGGTGAGCTTGTGCTTCGAAATAAACGCTCCGGTAGGACTCATCACATCGATCTGGTCTCCGGCGACAAGTTCTTCGTTGGCCCAGGTGGAGAACTGACCGCCAAGGTCCCGCTTGATTGCGACCTTGATCAGCTCTCCGGTCGGTGCCGCGCAGATCGAGTAGGAGCGGCGAACCTCAACTAGCTCACCTTCGGCGTTTGGCAGTTCTTTGCGCAGCGCGACGTACTGGCCTGCCAAGTAATCGAAGTCGCTCGAAAGCTCTGCCGGAATCGCGAAGCTGACCTCGATGGAATCCTTGGTCAGCCGGCGCACCTCGGCGACCGTCAGGCGGTGGAAGGTGGCCCGACGACGGGTGGGGGTAGTTTGTTCGCTCATGAAAGCACCTTGAAATAGTCGAAGGGTTCTAAACAGTCTTTGCAGGAGTACAACGCCTTGCACGAAGTCGACGCGAAGCGCGCGAGCTCTCGGGTATTCAAGGAATGGCACCGTGGGCACTTGACGCTCATGCCCAAGGTGACGCGCCCGCTATGTCCGGTACCGGTCGGCGGGGCAATTCCATACTCTTCGAGTTTGCGCTTCCCATCTTCGGTCATCCAGTCGGTCGACCAGGCCGGGGTCAGTACCAGCTTCACGTCGACCTTCTCGATGCCCACCGCGCGGAAGGCCAGGTACAGATCTTCGGTAATCACGTCCATGGCCGGGCAACCGGAATACGTCGGGGTGATCACCACCTGCACGCTGCCGTCCGCATTGGCGTTGACCTCGCGCAAGATGCCCAGATCCGCGATGGAAAGCACCGGGATTTCTGGATCGTTGACCTTGGCGGCAACGCCATAGAGTTCTTCTGCACTGGTTATTGCACTGCTCAAGACTGTTGCTCCCTTCAAACGGATTAGGGAATCGGTTACCAGCTCGCACCGGGGTGCTTGCGGGCAAGAACTTGCATCTCGGCCAGAATGTAGCCCATATGCTCGGAATGCTCTCCGGCGCGTCCATGCGCCATCGCCAATCCCGACTTCGGTATTTCTAGCCCGGCTTCGGCGAGGACGGAGGTGATCTCGGCGTCCCATGCTTCGCGCAGCGAGGACGGGAGAACCGCCACATCGCCTAGTTCGCTGTGCAGCTCTTCGTCCTGGAACATCTCTCCGGTGTAAGGCCAAAGGATCTCCAGCGCGTGGCGCATCTTTTCGGCCGATTCCTCGGTTCCCTGTCCCAAGCGGGTGGTCCAGGCGATGGCGTGGTCCCGGTGGTAGTCAACTTCCTTGACCGCCTTGGCGCAGATCGCCGCGATGGTTTCATCCGCGGATTCCAGCAATCGGCTGTAGAGCAGGTGCTGGTAGATCGAGACGATGAGCTGGCGCATGATGGTGACGCCAAAATGGCCATTTGGCTGTTCCACGATCTGCAGCGAGGTGAATTCCTCTTCCTCGCGCCAATAGGCCAGATCGTCTTCGGTCTTATCCCACGCCAAACCGGCATAGTTCAGGAACGAACGGGCATGGCCAAGGACATCGAGGGCAATATTGCCCAAGGCAATGTCTTCCTCGATTTCCGGAGCACGGGAGATCCAGTGCGAAAGCCGCTGGGCGAGGATCAGCGCGTCATCACCGAGGTGCAGGGCATACTGGGCGACTTCGTCGCTTGGCTTGGCTCCTGCCACCGCGATATCTTCCGGACGCAGCGCGTTGCCCGGGGTGACGCGGGTGGCCGAGGCCAGCGCGTCGCCGAAGCTATCGAGCGAAGCATCGAGTTCTTCGTGGTTCACAGGTGCTTCACCCCTTCGCTTGCCTTGTAGTAGGTGGCGTGGCGGTAGTCCTTGCCCTGCGGCGACTCGAAGAACGCGTCCTTGCTGTCCGGGTCGGAGGTGATGATATCGGTGGAAAGCACCACCCAGAGGGAAATGCCTTCGTTGCGCCGGGTGTACAGATCCCGTGCGTTGCGCAGCGCCATTTCCTTATCCGGGGCATGCAGCGATCCGGCGTGCACATGCGAGAGTCCGCGGGAGGAACGGACGAATACTTCCCACAGGGGCCAATTGCTCTTTTGGCTCATGCTAGGCAACCTCACTTTGTTCTTGCTTTGCGGCGTATGCGGTAGCGGCTTCACGGACCCAGGCACCTTCGCGGTGGGCCTTGCGGCGATGTTCAAGCCGCTGGGCGTTGGCTGGACCATTGCCCTTGATGACGTTCATGAATTCGTCCCAGTTCAGATCCTTGTGGATCCACTGTTTTTTCTCTTCATCGAAGTGCAGGTCCGGATCCGGCAGGGTCATGCCCAGCACCTTCACCTGTTCTTCGATCATTCCCACGAAGCGCTGGCGCAGTTCATCGTTGGAGAAGCGCTTGATCTTCCAGGCCATGGATTGGGCGGAGTTCGGCGACTGGTCATCCGGTGGACCGAACATCATCAGCGACGGCTCGTAGAAGCGGTTGATGGCCTCTTGCGCCATCTTCTTCTGTGCCTCGGTGCCGCGGGAGAGGGAGAGCAGGATTTCGAATCCCTGGCGCTGGTGGAAGGATTCTTCCTTGCAGATGCGCACCATTGCGCGTCCGTATGGGCCATAGGAGGCACGGCATAGCGGCACCTGGTTGGCGATTGCAGCACCATCGACGAGCCAACCGATGGCACCCATGTCGGCCCAGGTGCGTGCCGGGTAGTTGAAAATCGAGGAGTACTTGGCGCGTCCGGTCAGCAGCTGGTCGTTCAGCTCGTCACGGTCGGTGCCCAGGGTTTCTGCCGCGGAGTACAGGTACAGCCCGTGGCCGGCCTCGTCCTGGACCTTCGCCATCAGAATCGACTTGCGCTTCAACGAAGGGGCGCGCGTAATCCAGTTGGCCTCTGGCTGCATGCCAATGATTTCGGAGTGAGCGTGCTGGGACACCTGACGGGTTAATGTCTTGCGGTAGGGCTCTGGCATCCAGTCACGAGGTTCAACACGGGAATCGTCGTTAATTAGGGCGTCGAAGCGCGCCTGTGATTGCTGCTCTTCATAGCTTGGGACGGCACTCAGTCCCGGCTCCTGCGGTGTGATCGGGGCCATGGTTCACCTCACTGAAATTCAATTTACATACTGACCGTTCGTTCAGTATATGAGAGTGCGCTCGATCACGTCAACAGCAACGCCGCGATGCGGCGTCACACTTGAAGGTAATGACCGCGAACCGGGCCCGCGGGCACAAAAATGCCCCAGGCATCGCCTGGGGCATTTGAGGGTCGTGCGGCTGCCGGTTATGCGTTTACGGCGGCCTTCTTGTTCTTGAAGATCAACGCATCAACCGATACGCGGCCCGGTCCCACGAGGAACAGCGCAAGGGCGCCGGCGGCCAACGCCAGCACCAGCTCAAAGCCGCCGTTCTCCACGAAGACGCCACCTGGAATGTGAACCATGAATAGCGCAACGACCATTTGCGCACCCAGCAAGCCTGCGAACACGCGGGTCAGCAGGCCGAGGATCAAGGCTGCGCCACCGACGATCTCAAGGGTCGCGGCGACCGGTGCGATAATTCCGGCGGCCGGAATTCCCATCTGGTCAAAGGACGCCGTGGTGCCCTCCAAGGTGTACTGGAAGTACTTCTGCCAGCCGTGAGCTAGGAAGAGGAAGCCAAAGGCAAGGCGCAGCATCGTTTGGGCAATGACCTGCAGGCGCGGGTTGTCGATGAGGTTATTCATATGGGCGACTCCTGGTGGATTGATCCGAAAGCATCGGATCTCGAATGGTCAGCTCCGCGTCGACGGGTCGGCGCTAGCTCTGGTTCCAGACTAAGTTAATTTACTTTAATCTTCAACTAACGTTGCGTGGCGCAACAACCAAGCCCAAAAGCGCGCACACAAATTCGGCCCACCCTGGCACCGCCTCGGATGAGGACGCTGCAAGAGTGGGCCGAATTTACGCGGTAGCGCTGGGAAAACCTAGAGCACCTTGGACAGGAAGTCGCGGGTACGTTCCTGCTGAGGGTTTCCGAACAGCTCCTCTGGCTTGCCTTCCTCGCAAACCACGCCACCATCCATGAAGACCACACGGTCCCCCACTTCACGGGCGAAGCCCATCTCGTGCGTGACCAACACCATGGTCATGCCCGAGTCGGCGAGCTCCTTGATCACCTGCAGCACCTCGCCAACCATCTCCGGGTCCAACGCGCTCGTTGCCTCGTCGAAGAGCATGATGCCCGGGGACATCGCCAACGCACGGGCGATCGCCACGCGTTGCTTCTGTCCGCCGGAAAGCGAGGCCGGACGGGCATTGGCCTTTTCCGCCAAGCCCACACGGGTCAGCAGCTCTTCGGCTTTGGCCCGCGCCTCGGTCCGGTTCAGCTTCTTCAGCTCCACCGGCGCCAACATGATGTTCTCTGCCACCGACATATGCGGGAACAGGTTGAAATGCTGGAACACCATGCCCACATGGCGACGGACCTCGTTGATATCCACCTTCGGATCGGTGACGTCGAATCCGTCGACAATCACCTTGCCCGCGGAAATATCTTCCAGCTTATTCAGGCAGCGCAGCAGCGTGGACTTGCCGGAGCCCGAAGGCCCGATCACGCAGACAACTTCGCCTTCGCCCACCTGAAGATCGATGCCCTTGAGGACCTCGTTTGAGCCGAAGGACTTGCGCAGTTCCTTGACCTGGATCTTCGACGTGGCAGTTTGCTCGCTTACGGTGCTCACTTGTTAAACCTCCGATCGGCAAAGTTTGCCAATTTGGTCAGGGCCATGATGGCGATGAAGTAGATGACGCCAACGATCAGCAGGGTCTCGGTGACACGGAAGTTCGCCGCGTAGATCTGCTGACCCTGGTAGAGCAGCTCGGCAAAGCCGATGGCGAGCAGCAAGGAGGAATCCTTGAGCATGATGATCAACTGGTTGATCAAGGAAGGAGTCATCATCTTGAAGGCCTGCGGCACCACAACCTTCTGCATTGACTTCCCGTAGCCAAGGCCCAGCGAACGGGAGGCTTCCAGCTGTCCTGGATCAACCGACTGGATGCCGCCGCGAACGATCTCGGCAATATAGGCGCCGGCGTTCAGCGACAGCGTGAGCACACCTGCAACCCAGATGCTGACATCCCAGCCGGTGAGCTGAGGCAGGCCGAAGTAGAACATGAAAGCCCAGAGCAGCAGCGGCGTGCCACGGAAGATATTGACGAATGACGTCGAAATTCCGCGGACCACGATGTTGCCCGAAATCTTCATGAAGCCAAAGAGCAAACCAAGGACCATGGCCACCGCGAAGGAAATCGCCGTCACCAACAGGGTGTTCCCCAAACCGGTCATCAACGCCGGCAAGGACTTGGCCACCAGGTCGAAGAAGTTGCTCGGCACCGCGGCGCTCGGATCGGCCAGGTACTCGTTCAGGATCTTGTCGTACTCCCCGCTGGCCTTCAGCTCGGCCAGCCCGTCGTTGAAGGCCGCCAGCAGTGCGGTATTCTCGCCCTTGTTGACCGCGAATCCGTAGGAGCCGCCCGGCACCTTGTCGGTCACGGTCTTCAATCCGTTGTTCTGCGCAATGCCGTAGGCAAGGACCGGGTAGTCGTCGATGACGGCCACGGCGCTGCCGGATTTCACCGATTCGTACATGGTGGCCGACTGGTCCAAGGACTTGACGGTGAAGCCATACTCGTCCGCGATGGACTTCGCATAGGTCTCGCCCTCTGAACCGGTCTTGGCTACAACGGTTTCGCCCTCCAGGTCCTCATAGCCCTTGGTGGTCTCATCGTCGCGATCCACCGCCATCTGAACACCGGATTCAAAGTATGGCTCGGAGAAATCATAGATTTCCTTGCGCTCGTCGGTAATCGACATACCGGCGATCACGCCATCGACCTGATTCGAGGACAACGCCTGCAAGGCAGCGCTGAAGCCCAGGGAACGAATCTCGACGTTGAAGCCTTGTTCCTCGGCGATGGTATTGATCAGATCCATGTCGATCCCGGTGAGCTCGCCATCCTGGCGGAACTCGAACGGAGCGAAGGTGGTGTCGGTGCCGATGACGTAGGTTTGACCCTCGACGCTCTCGTTGCCCTGGGCCAACGCCCCGGGGGCCCCGGCCACCAGCGCCATGAAACCGATGGCAGCCGCAGCAATCCACCGAGTCAAACGCCTCGACCTCAAAGTTGTGCGTGTGTTTTTCACTGCTGAATCACTTTCTATTGCGAATAGGGCGCTTTGCCCTTGGTGCAGTTCGATTCTTTATGTTAGTTAGCCTATGGCCAATGTCGGCCGGCCGACACCCTTTGCACCATGTCCGCGTGCCAAAACGAGGAATTTGCCGCCCGATTCCTGTCCGCGCTGAGCATAGCCAACCCCACAATCGCCGCTGGTGAGATTGAATGGGTGCATGACTTCTGCATCGATTACCGCTAGCGCGCCGCTCGCAGCGAAGATTCCCACGATCCGCGAATTCCATGGTGATACCTTCACCGACGATTATGAGTGGTTGCGGGAAAAGACCAGCAAGCAGGTACTCGACCACCTGCATGCGGAGAATGCCTATACCGATGCGGTCACCGCGGATCAGGAAGAGCTGCGCCAGGAGATCTTCAAGGAGATCAAGGCGCGCACCGTCGAAACCGATTTATCGGTCCCCACGCGGCGGCGCGGCTGGTGGTACTACACCCGTTCGGTTGAGGGCAAGCCCTACACCATCCAGTGCCGGGTCAAGGCCGAAGACTCCCCCGATGCCCGCGCCGACTGGACGCCTCCGGTCATCGACCCGGTCGAAGCGCTGCCCGGAGAGCAGGTGCTGCTCGACGGCAACGAGCTGGCCGAGGGCCAGTCATTCTTCGCGCTGGGCGGCATGGCCATCAACGAGCCGAGCAACCTGCTGGCATACTGCATCGATACCCAGGGGGACGAGCGCTTCACCCTGTACATCAAGGATCTGGAAACCGGGCAGCTGCTTCCGGACGTCATCGAAGGCGTGTTTTACGGGCTGGCCTTCTCCCCCGATTCCTCCACCGTCTACTACCTGGTCGTTGACGATACGTGGCGCCCGCATCAGGTGCGCGCCCATGTGCTGGGCAGCGATCCGGCCAGCGATACGGTAGTTTTCCAGGAAGATGATCCGGGCATGTGGCTCGGCTTCGATCTCAGCGCCGATCTCCAGCAGTTGCTCATTTCCATCGGCAACTCCGAATACGCGGAAACCAGCGTCTTGGATCTGAACGACAAGGACGGACAGGTTCGCCTGCTCGTTCCGCGCGAACTGCGCCTGCTCCACGGGGTCGACCTGTTGCCCGGAGACGATCGGCGCGCCCTGATCACCCACGATCATCAGGCACCGAACAATATGCTCTCGCTGGTCGAGCTGGCGCAGCTGGGCGCCGATACCGATCCGGCGAGCTGGCGCACCGTGCTCGGGCACGAGTCCACGGTCAAGATCGAGGGCACCGCGCTGACCGCCACGCATCTGGTGGTTTCCGTGCGTCGCGATACCTGCGAACGGGTTCAGCTGATCCCGTTGGAGTCGCTGGGCACCGAATCCCAGCTGCCGGTGCTCGAGCCGGCCTTCGACGAGGAGCTGTTCACCGCCGCTGCCACCTTCGCCGATCTGGAAGCCCCGCTGATCCGCATCGGCTACACCTCGGACTTCACTCCGGCGCGCGTCTACGACCTGTGGCTGGATGACAAGGAATTGGTGCTGCGCAAGCAGACTCCGGTCAATGACTACGACTCGGCGGATTACCTGTCCACACGCGAATGGGCGACGGCCGCCGATGGCACCAAGATTCCGTTGACGGTGATGCGCCGCGCGGATTTGGACACCTCGGTGCCGAATCCGGTGCTGATCTACGGTTACGGCTCCTATGAGGTGTCGATGGATCCGGGATTCGGGATTCCGCGGTTGAGCGTGCTGGACCGCGGGGTGGTCTTCGTGATCGCCCACGTGCGCGGCGGCGGCGAGCTGGGCCGCGACTGGTACCTGCAGGGCAAGAAGCTCGCCAAGCGGAACACCTTCACCGACTTCATCGATGCCACGCGGTACCTGATCGATGCGGGCTGGGCCGATCCGGCGCGCATCGCGGCCCTGGGCGGCTCGGCGGGCGGCCTGCTGATGGGCGCCATCGCCAATCTGGCGCCGCAGCTGTACACCTCGATCATCGCGCAGGTTCCCTTCGTGGACCCGCTGACCTCGATCCTGGATCCGGAGCTGCCGCTCTCGGCCCTGGAGTGGGAAGAATGGGGCAACCCGATCGAGGACAAGGAAGTCTACGAGTACATGAAGGCCTACTCCCCCTACGAGAACGTTACGGCCGTGGACTACCCGCGCATCGCCGCGGTGACTTCCTTGAACGACACCCGCGTGTTGTATGTGGAGCCGGCCAAATGGGTGGCGAAGCTGCGCGAGGTCGGCACCGGCAGCGAACCGATCTTGCTGAAAACCGAGATGGAGGGCGGCCACGGCGGCGCCTCGGGCCGCTACGAGGCGTGGAAGAATCGCGCCTGGGATTACGCCTTCGCCCTCGATGCGCTGGGCAAGAACCCGGCCACGGCGAAGTAGCCCGCGAGGACACCTAAGCCTGAATTCACCGATCCGCCCGCAACCTTCGATTGTTTTCGATGGCTGTGGGCGGTTTCGTTTTCAGCCGCGGGGAATCCTCTGGCCGTGCCCTCGGCGAAGTTCCACCACCGGAAGCACTTCTCGACCGGCGCGCAGCCCTGCCGGAGCCGGCCGCCGGGCCGGACAAGGGCGGCTCGGCGATGGAATATCAGCAATTCAAGGAACCCGCTATTCTGCGTGTTCACCAGCGCCTTTGCCGCTGGGAGGCGCCGGCTCTCCGCGCAATTGTGACGTCCGCCATTAGACAGCAGGGCTTGAGATGGGTCACAATCTAGTATTACCTAATGATCGTTCGGTAACTAATTCGGCGGAGGTCCCTATGAGCGAAACCCAAATCGATAAGTCACTACCCCACGCAATCTTGCACAATGACTATGCCACCCAGTGGATGGGCATTGAAGTGGTGGAAGTGAGCGACGGGTTTGCGGTCATTACGATGACGCTTCGCCAGGAAATGCTCAACGGCTTCGGCATCGCCCATGGCGGAATGATCTTCTCGCTGGCCGATACCGCGTTTGCCTTGAGCTGCAATCCGCCGGAAGGCTCCGCGGACACCATCACCGTGGCCTCCGGCGCAGACATCAATTTCCTCAAGCCAGGGATCCCGGGACGCCTGCTGACGGCAACCGCGCAGCGCGTCTCGCAGCAAGGACGCAGCGGAATTTACGACATCACGGTCACCCAGCCGGGAACGAATGGCGGGATTGAAACCGTGGCCGAGTTCAGGGGCCGCTCGCGCACCGTTCCCAAGCCTAAGAACCGCTAAAACATTCAGTCACCACACGAAAGTATGAGCATGTCACAGCCAACTGACCGCGATAACTTGCCCAACCCACTGGATCCCGAAGAGACGATGAGCCGGGACCAGATCGAGTCGATTCAGCTCACTCGACTGAAGGAAACGCTGGACTACGCGTACACCAATGTTCCTTACTACAAGGACAAATACGATGCGGCTGGCGTGCACCCCACAGACTTGAAGGAACTGGCAGATCTGAAGCTGTTCCCGTTCACCGAAAAAGAAGATCTGCGCAAGAGCTACCCCTTCGGCATGTTCGCCGTTCCGCAGCATCAGGTGGCGCGGATCCACGCTTCCTCGGGCACCACCGGCCGCGCCACCGTGGTGGGCTACACCCAGCAGGACTTGGATGACTGGGCCAAGATGGGCGCACGTTGCTTGCGCCTCTCCGGAGTCAAGCCAGGCTGGAAGGTCCACAACGCCTACGGCTACGGCTTGTTCACCGGTGGCATGGGCGCGCACGCGGCTGCCGAGCGCCTGGGCACTACCGTCATTCCAATGTCCGGCGGACAGACCGAAAAACAGATTACGCTGATCAAGGACTTCGAGCCGGACGCGATCCTGTGCACCCCGACCTACCTGCTGACTATTGGCGATGCCATGCAGCGGGCAGGCTTGGACCCGCGCGACACCTCGCTGAAGGTCGCCGTCTGCGGCGCCGAACCGTGGACCGAAGAGATGCGCCACGAGCTGGAAGAGATGTTCGGCATCGACGCCTGCGATATCTACGGCCTCTCCGAAGTCATGGGCCCGGGCGTGGCCGGCGAATCGGTCGAGCTCAAGGACGGCAGCCACATCTGGGAGGACCATTTCCGTCCCGAAATCGTGGATGCGTTCGACGAAACCAAAGTATTGAACGACGGCGAACACGGCGAGCTGGTCTTCACCTCGCTGACCAAGCAGGCGCTGCCGATCATCCGCTACCGCACCCATGATCTGACCCGCCTGATGCCAGGTACCTCCCGCCCAGGTCACCGTCGCATGGGCCGGATCACCGGACGCAGCGATGACATGATCATCCTGCGCGGGGTGAACCTGTTCCCAAGCCAGATCGAGGAATTGATCCTGAAGGTGCCATCGCTTTCGCCGCACTTCCAGCTCATCCTTTCCCGTCCAGACCGCATGGACCAGCTGGCAGTGAAGGTGGAGCGCCGCATGGATGCCTCATCCGGGGACGCCGCCAACGGGGCCAAGGAGCTGGCCAAGCTGATCAAGATCCACGTCGGTTCTTCCTGCGCCATCGACGTGGTCGAGCCAGAATCCTTGGAGCGTTCCATGGGCAAGCTCAAGCGCATCTTTGATCTGCGCAACAGCTAACCCAGTGAGCACATGGGATAATCGATAAATCATGGAAACTACCGATATTGTGAACCGTCCGGCCAAGCGTGGCCGCCCCGGGTACGACCAGGAAACCGTATTGCGCATTGCCGTAGAGGCATTCAACGAATACGGCTACGACGCGACCTCCATGGGCAAGCTCGCTGACCGGCTGGGTATCAGCAAGTCCGCGATTTACCACCACGTCCCTTCCAAAGAGGACCTGCTGCGTCTGGCGTTGGATGAAGCGCTCATTCCCCTGGAAGCGGTGATCGCCGAGGTCCGCTCCCATGAGGGCAGCGCCGATGAGCGTTTGGAATTCTTCTTGCGCGCTACCTTCCGGATCCTGTTGGCCAAGCGTTCCTACGTGACACTGCTGCTGCGCTTGCGCGGCAACACCGAACTGGAACGCCAAGCTCTTCAGCGCCGACGGGCGATGGACCGCCAGCTCGCTGAGCTGGTCACCGCAGCCCAATCCGACGGCAAGCTGCGCGCGGACTTGGAACCGCGGGCCACGGCCAGGTTGCTGTTCGGCCTGATCAACTCTGTAGTGGATTGGTACCGCGCTGACGGTCCGATCAACGGACCAGAATTGGAAGACCAAGCCATTTCATTGCTCTTCAACGGATTGCACACCACAGCGGCTTAATCGCTGGATTGCATCTTGCGCTGGCTCCCACCTGATCGGTGGGAGCCAGCGTCGTTTAAGCGTGCCACAGGGCAAGCGGCAATGTGGCGTATGCCTCCTTGTAATCTTGTCTTCCTCACAGGAATCACCGTTAGCATCTAAGGGGTGCCTCGTGCACCTGTCGTTGCCAATCGATCGAGTGAAGAGCACCGTGGATTCCTTCTTAGAAACCCTGTTCATGGCTACTGCAGACAGCGGTAGTTCCTATGTCCAGATCCTGCTGTCAGCCGCTAGCATGCTGCTAGTTTTCGTCTCCGCAATCCTTCTTGCGCACCGCAATGATTTGGGTTGGTGGACGCTGATTCTCTCGGTTTTCGTAGGACCCATGATCTCCGCATTGCAGTATGACCTGCTGGGCCTGATCTACGCGATCCCGTTGCTGCTTCTGCCGATTTTCGGCCTATGGCGTTTTTCGCAGTTCATGCTCAACGGCAAGTTCACGCGCGAAGTGACCAAGACCCCGGTCACCCTCTGGTCTGCCGTGGGCATGGTTGTCGGCTTGATCCTGCTGGTGGCCTTGCGCTTCGGCCCCTTCCTCTTCAACTCCGGCTTCTTGACCGCCACCCCGGAAGTCTGGGTGATGTATTTCGCTGACGCCGCCATTTTCGCTTCCTTCGTCATGATTGCGCGCGGCGTTCGCGAAGGCTGGCTGCTGCTGGCTGTGGCAGCTATCGCGGACCTGGTGGTGTACTTCTTGATTTCGCCAATGCTGGGCATGCTTGGCCTCTACGTCTTCATCGCCCTGGCCGCCGCGTACGGCTACTTCCTGTGGCGCGGTCTTCCTGCCCAGGCTGCCGAGCCGGTGCAGGTCGAGCTGGACGAGGAAGGCCTGGCCTTGCAAAAAGCCAAGCAGGCAACCTTGGACAAGCTGAATGCCAAAACCGAAAAGTAGCTGAACCTAGAATGATCCCGCCCCAGTGTGAACTGGGGCGGGATCATTTTTTTGTGGCTACTTGCGCCAGCTGTCGTTCAGGTTCAGGGAACCGTCCGCATTCACGGTCGCGACGCGGTTGGCCCCTGATTCCCAAGTGGCATTGCCGCTCTGGTCGTACTTGACGTACTTGTATTCGAACTGCGTTCCTGCCGGAAGGTCCACCGTTCCGCTCCAGCTCGGGTAGCTGGCAGCTGATAGCTGTGGCGCCTTGGCCGGATCCCAGCTTCCTAGTTCCGGCTGGTTGCCGACGATGCGGATGTTCTGCCCCATGACGGTTTGGGCGGTGACCGCGACGCTGACATCAGCGGTGTCCTCGACCGGATCCGGCGTTCCTGATCCGCCATCGGATTCGGCACCGATGTGCAGGGCCATGGCACCGTAGGCAGGCAGTGTCGCGGTGAACTTGCCGTCGGCGCCCACAGTGATGGTCTTCGAGCAATCGCCTCCGGACACCACATCACAATAGGTGCCACCGGCCAGCGAGCTGGTGTATTCGCGGGTGGTTGCCGCCGAGGTGTTGTTGATGGCTACGAAGCCCTTATTGCCGCGGCCGTATGCGATCTGGTTGCCGCCATCGTCCCACCAATTGCTGACAGCCGCGTCGCCGACGGTGTTGTTGAAGCCCACCATTCCGGTGATTTCATCTTGCCGCTGTTCGCAGGTCCAGGCGGAGGAGTCGCAGTCGGCATTGGGTACCGATGCGTCACTGACGCCCGGAGCGCCTGCATCCTTGTCGGTGAACTCGTATCCGGAATACACGGTGGGTGACCCGTAGGGCCAGGACAGCATGAAAACATTGCCCAGCAGGTACTTGGCGCCCCACTTGTAGTTCATGGATTCGCCGTTGCGTTCGGTGTCGTGGTTGGTGACAAAAACCCCGGCCCGGTCACTGGTGAGCTTGCCGTCGCCGATGAAGCGCAAGTTGGCGATTTGCGCGTCGAAATCATGATGGAGCTGTCGTGCGTAGTCGAATTCGTGCGAGTCGCCGCTGCCGAGGTACTCGCTTTCCTGGATCGGTTCACCCGACGCCCCGATCACCTCGTGCACCCAGTACACGCCGGGGTTCTTCATCTTGGATTTGATGCCTTCGAGGTCCGTTGCGGGCATGTGCTTCGAGGCATCGATGCGGAATCCGGATACCCCAAGCGAGACGAGGTCATCGAGATAGTCGGCGATGTTTTGCTGGACGTAGCTGCTGGAGGTTTTCAGATCCTGCAAGCCCACGAGGCGGCAGTGCTGCACTTGCCAGCGGTCGGCATAGTTGTTGATGTTGGTGCGGCAATCGTTGAAGTCCTGGGCCGAATACTCTGGGAAGTTGTCATCGGAGAAAGCCGAGCCTGCGGTTCCAGTACCGGTCTGCCCGGCTCCGGTCATGTGATTGACCACGGCGTCTGCGATCACTTTCACGCCTGCGTCGTTGCAGCTTTTGACCATGGCGGAGAATTCCTCGCGGTTGCCCAGTTTCGAGTCCACCTTGTAGCTCACCGGCTGGTACGAGGTCCACCATTCAGTGCCGCGCAGGTGCTCAGCTGGAGGCGAGACCTGGACGTAGCCATATCCTGCTGGGCCGATGCTGGACTCGCATTCCTGGGCTACCGAATTCCAGTTCCATTGGAACAGGTTGAGGATGACATCCTTGCCGTCGTTGGATGGGGTGGCGGCTTGGGCGGGTGCTGCGAACAACGGTGCGGCGAGCAGGGCGAGCGAGGCGCCGAGTGCTGCCACCGGCTTCACCGTCCTGGCTCCGTGCCGGCGTTGTGTTGATTTGGCGCGTGATGGCAAAAGTTCCACAGAAAAACTCCTTTATTGTGATGATCGGGCTGCGATAGCTCGACGCGACAGCGTCGGGATCGCTCAACCACACGTTCCCCATCAACGCGTGACCTGTCACACAACTGTAAGCGTTTTCTTAGCTCTCTCCAATAAGTAAATTCCTGTAAATACAGGAAACCCGCGAAACTGTCCGCGTAAATTGCCCTAAAATTTTTTCACTCCGCGTCAAATCTTGCCAAAATTGGAAACGCTTTCATAGATATCCGGCAAAGCTGTCCTGGCTCCGAGCACGCAAAAGGGTGGATGCCGTGGTTGACGGCATCCACCCTTGCTGAAGTTGCGTTTTAGCCTTCGAAGTTGGCGTAGGTGAGGTTTTCTTTCTCCACCAAGGTCAAGACATCGTAGGTCGCGACAATCTCATCATTCTGGTTGTGCAAGATCGCATCCCATGCGACCTCGCCATATTCATCGGTGACTCGCGGCGTGATTTTCTTGGCCGTCAGGGTCACGCGGATTGAATCTCCGGCAGCCACCGGGGTGATGAAGCGCAGGGATTCCAATCCGTAGTTGGCTAACACTGGCCCCGGCGCTGGCTCTACGAAGAGGCCGGCAGCCCACGACACGAGCAGGTACCCGTGGGCGACGATTCCCGGGAAGAACGGGTTCGCTTCGGCTGCCTTTGCATCGGTGTGGGCGTAGAAGGTGTCGCCAGTTTTCTTGGCGAATTCGCTGATCTCTTCAAGGTTCACTACGCGCAGATCAGAGGCGAAGCCATCGCCTACTTGCAGCTCGGCCAGCGACTTGCGGAACGGGTGCGTGTATTGCTCCTGGCCGCCGAACTTTTCGCATCCGGCCAGGCGCTGTTCAGCACCGGCATGCCACACGCCGCTGAGCGCAGTGAGCATATTCGGCGAGCCCTGAACGGCAGTGCGCTGCATATGGTGCTTCACTGATCGGATTCCGCCCAGCTCCTCGCCGCCGCCGGCGCGCCCTGGGCCACCATGGACCAGGTGTGGCACTGGTGAACCGTGACCGGTCGTTGATCGCGCGGTTTCCCGGTTCAGGATGTGCACGCGGCCATGGTGGGCGGCGATTCCCAGGGCCAGTGAACGCACGGTGTCGGTGTCATTGCTGCACACGGTGGCTACCAGCGACCCTGCACCCATGGCGGCCAGCCGCACGGCTTCGTCAAGATTGTCGTAGCCGATGACGGAGCTGACCGGTCCGAACGCCTCGCGGGAGTGCACAAGCGGGTTGCGGGCATCGGCCCATCGCAGAACCACCGGAGACATGAAGGCACCGAATTCGGCCACGGCGTCGCGTTCTGGCGCCACGCGTACGGCTGGGGCATCCAGGCGGCCAAAGGCCAGCTCGCCACCAGCGTCAATCATGTCCTGCACTGCAGCACGCACATCAGCCAGCTGTTCCAGGGAAGCCAAGGCACCCATGGTCACGCCCTCGACGCGGGGGTCGCCAATGACAACCCGCTGCTCGATTCGCTGGCCGATGGCGGCAATGACCGGTTCTACCAGATGGGAAGGCACGATATTGCGGCGGATCGCGGTGCATTTCTGGCCGGCCTTGGAGGTCATCTCGGTGACGACGACCTTGACGAAGGCCTCGAATTCCGCTGTTCCCTCCTCTGCATCAGGGCCGAGGATGGCCGCGTTCAGGGAGTCGGTTTCTGCTGCGAAGCGCACTCCCCCGTCGATGACATTTGGATGGGACTTCAGCTTGCTGGCCGTGGCGGCCGAGCCGGTGAAGGCGAACATGTCACGGTAGTCGAGGTGGTCCATCAGGTCGCGGGCTGATCCCGAGAGAAGCTGCAGGGACCCTTCGGGAAGGATGCCTGATTCGAGCATCATCCTCACGGCTGCCTCGGTGAGGTACCCCGTTGGAGTCGCTGGCTTGACGATGGTGGGAACACCAGCGATAAACGCCGGGGCAAACTTTTCGAGCATGCCCCATACCGGGAAGTTGAACGCGTTGACCTGCACCACGACACCACTCATTGCGGTGTAGATATGCGTGCCGATAAAAGAGCCGTCCTTGCTCAGCGGTTCCGTTGGCCCGTCCAGGATGACATTGCTATTGGGAAGTTCACGGCGGCCCTTGGATGAGAATGTGAACAGAACACCGATTCCGCCATCGATATCCACCATGGAATCGATTTTGGTGGCCCCGGTCTTGAAGGAAATCTCGTAAAGGTCTTTGCGTCGCTCGTTCAGATACAGCGCGAGTTCCTTGAGCTTGAGTGCGCGCTCATGCAAGGAGAGCTTGGCCAGCTCCTGATGCCCGGTGCCACGGCCATAGTCCACCGCCGCTGCAACATCCAGCTTGTCATTGGTGACAGTGGCTAGAAGTTCTCCGGTGTTGGCGTCACGGACTTCTGTTCCGCCCTCGGACTGCGGGGTCCGCCATTGTCCGGCGATAAAGCTGGGTACCACGCTGATCTGTTTTGTCGACATCGACATAATTCCTTCCTGAACGGTCGGTCAGTATTAACCTTAACCTTATCAGCAAGGGCGTGACCGTGAACACCTCAAATTGTTGTTCGCGAGAATTCTCCACCCCGCCCGCTACTCAGGAATTCCGTGCGAGATCACTCAGGTGATCGAGACCCTCCTCGCTCATGCCCTGGGACAACAGATAGGAGCGGGCCGTACCAAGCCATGCACAGCATTCCGACAGGGCCGTGGCTCTTTCTTGAATGATTTCCCGCAGCTCTTCTTCACCCCGATAGCTCTCGTAGGGATGCTTTCGCGGCGAGACACGATGCCATTCATTGATACCCCGCACCGCCAGCTCATCATGGACGAGAATCTGATCCCGGGAACCTGCGAGATCCAGCAGCATGGTGGCAATCAAGCCGGAGCGGTCGCGGCCTGCCGAACAGTGGATCACGGTTGACCCTTGGGAGTTCGCCAAATTCTCGAAGACTGCACGCAGTTGGTCGCCGAATTCTTCGCACACCAACCTGTACATGGCGGTGTGATTCATATATGGCACGGCAATCGATTCGAACCTCGGATTGCCGGGCGTCTCCAGCGGCAGGTTCACCAGTTCAATGCCGGAGAACGCTGCCTGGGGTACGGCGGGGTCATGCTCCCGCCGGCGGATCTCGTTGGGGTTGCGCAGGTCCACGACCTTGCTGACTCCGCCCTCGTGCATTTGCTGCCAGCCCCGGGCACTAAGCCACTCGTGGCGACCCATTCGATAAAAGGCTCCGCAAATATGCCGCGCATTCACGGATCCTTCCCATTCCAGATCTCCGCTTTGCTTTTGATAGTTCAGGCCCCGGCTCATTTACCCATTGCAACATATTGATTCTCTGTTGTAGAGTTCTACTCATTGGCAACTGCCAATCAGTCTATTGAAGGAGGGGTAACGATGATTGCTTACCGCCGTTCCCGGTCATTGATCTCTTTTTCTAAGGACTTATCCCCATGCATTTTCCTGCTGGAGAACCAACCACCAGCTCACAGGTAACCTCGTCCAACTTCGCTGACGCAGATACCAAACTCAAATTCCGCAGGCACAAGCCCGTATGGAACGAATCATCCTCGGATGAGCCACCGGCTGGCCAGCGCTACTCCACCTGGCCGTTTATCGAAAAGGGCATGCGCGGGCCGCAACCATACCCGCTATGGCTGATTGAGGACGCCGGTGCCGTAGACACCGAATTAGGCATCCTCAAAACCGGCAAAGAAGGCGACGTCTTCCTGTTGGAACGAGCAACACAGGAGCGCTCAAGCTTACTGGCCGCCAAACGCTATCGCTCCCGCGACCACCTTCAATTCAGCCGTTCGCAAGCTTATAGCGATGGCAGGTCTGCCCGGCGCTCGCGCGATAATCGAGCCATCAGCCACAATTCCGCCTACGGCCGGGACATCGCCGCTTTGCAGTGGGCCAACGCGGAATGGACCTACCTCTTGCGCTGTTACGAAGCCGGCATTTCGGTGCCGTATCCGGTACAGATTGACGGCACCGAAATCCTCATGGAATTCATTGCCGACCCGGACAATTCGCTGGCGGCAGCACCCCGCCTGCAACAGCTTGCGCGCTTTGATCCACGGCTTCCCGAACTATGGGATCAACTCACTGACGCCCTTGAGAAGTTCGCTGGATTGGGCATTGCCCATGGCGACCTGTCCGCCTACAACCTCCTGGTTTCCGGCGAGCGCCTAGTGGTCATCGATGTTCCGCAGTGCGTGGATTTGGCGGGCAATCCGCAAGGCATGGACTTCTTGCACCGCGACTGCGTCAATTTGTGCGAGTGGTTTGATTCCAAGGGACTGTCACATGATCCAGATGAGCTCTTTGCTTCACTGCTAGGACATCTCTTCTAGGATCCAGAGGGACAATGGCCTCCGCGAGTCATTCCTGACCGGCGGAGGCCATTGTCGCTGAAGGTTATATGGCGGGTTTCCTACCAGCTGTAGAAGCCTTGGCCGCTCTTGCGCCCCAGCTTGCCCTCGGCCACCATATCCCTGAGGATCTGCGGTGGAGCAAACCGGTCACCCAAGGTCTCATGGAGGTATTCTGCGATTCCCAGGCGCACATCCAAGCCGACAATGTCGGTGGTTTTCAGCGGTCCGGTCGGGTGCTTGTAACCCAGGACCATGGCATTATCGATGTCTTCGGCGCTGGCTACGCCTTCTTCCACCATGCGCATGGCTTCCAGGGCGATTGCCACGCCCAGGCGCGAAGAAGCGAAGCCCGGAGCGTCATTGACCACCACGGCGGTCTTCCCCAGCGCCTGTACCCAGCTGCGCGATGCATCAACCAGGTTCTTATCAGTCTGCTCGCCGATGACCACCTCGATGAGCGTCGAAGCGGGCACCGGGTTGAAGAAATGAAGCCCGAGGAACTTGCCGGGCCGAGCCAGTTCCTTAGCCAGCCCGCTGACCGACAGGGAGGACGTATTCGAGGCCAGCACGGCCTCGGCGTCCAGCACCTGCTCCACAGCCTGCAGCGAGGAGACCTTCAAATCCCAGATTTCCGGAACTGCCTCGATCACCAATTGAGCGGTGGCGAATTGCTCGTAGTCCGTGCTCACCGAGAAACGCTGCATGAGCTCATCTTTGGATTCGCACACGACGCCGCGCGCGATGGACTTGTCGACGGACTCGGCGACCCTCTCATAGGCAGCCTGCGCAGAGTCCTCATCGCGCTCAACGACAACCACCGTGCTGCCGCTGGTCAGCAGGGCGTGGGCGATTCCCGCGCCCATGCGGCCGCCGCCGAGTACTCCGCTGTACTTAGGCAGCTGGCCCATCACAATTTCATTGGTTGCACTCATGGTTACTTCTTCTTTCGATCAAGGAATGCCTGCATGCGTTCAAACTTGGCTTGGGATTCGAACAGCATCCCCTGGGCCAAAGTGTCGATGACCGGATGGGCTTCACGCGGAGCGTGGAATACCGACTTGGTGATCCGCACAGCCAAGGGATCCTGGGCCGCAATGCGATCAGCCAGCGCCTCAGCCGCCGCATCCAGTTCGCTTGCCGGATGCATTTCCGTGATCAGTCCTGTTTCCAGGCACTGCCGGCCGGTGAGCACCTTGCCAGCCAGGAGGATCTCCTTGGCCATCGGTTCACCCACCAGCTCCTTGAGCCTCCAGGTCGCGCCGGCCGCGGCGATGATGCCGAGGTTGGTTTCGGGATTGCCCATGCGCAGCTCTTCGGTGCCGATGCGGAAGTCCGCGGCGTAGGCCAGTTCTGCTCCCCCGCCCAAAGCAAATCCGTCAAGGGCGGCGATCACGGGCATCGGCAGCTTGGCGACGCGATCGAAGATCCCAGAGTTGATCCCGGCGAGTGCATCATCGCGGCGGCGTTCTCGCAGCTGCGAAATGTCGGCACCGGAAGCAAAGATCCCCTTGCTCCCCTTGGGATTCGCGGCGCTGGGCGCTTGGCTGGCAGTGCCGGCCAAGATCAGGATTTTGGGATTCCTTTCCAGGTAATCGCAGACGGCATGCAGTTCGTCGACCATCGCCTGGTCGATCGCATTGCGCACCTCGGGCCGGTGGAGCCGGACCCATAGTCGATCATCGGTTTCGCTGACCTTGAGGGTCTGGAATTCGCTATCGAGGCTTTCCATTTTAGGCTCCTTCCAGCAAGATGGCCGAGCCTTGACCCACGCCGACGCACATGGTGGCCACCCCGAGCTTGCGCCCAGCTGTTGCCAGCTCGCGCTCCATGCGGCCCAGCAGCGTGATCACGATGCGCGAACCGCTTGATCCCAGCGGATGGCCCAGCGCGATGGCTCCGCCGTCGCGGTTCACGATCTCTTGGTCGACGCCGAGTTCGCGCATGCTGGCCAGCGACTGGCTGGCGAAGGCTTCATTGATCTCCATGGCGCCGATCTGCTCGATGCCCAGCCCGGCACGTTCCAGCACCTTGCGGGTGGCTGGAACTGGGCCCATGCCCATGATTTCCGGCTCCAGGCCGGCGGCCTGGCCATCGACGATGCGGGCGCGCGGGGTCAGCCCGTACTTCTTCAGGGCGCGTTCGGAAACCACCAGGATGGCCGAGGCGCCGTCGTTCAGCGTGGAGGCGTTGCCGGCGGTAACTACGCTGCCGCCCTTGACGACCGGGCGCAGTCCGGACAGCACGTCCATGGTGGTGCCGGGGCGCGGGCCTTCATCGGTGTCCACGATGCTCTCGCCCTTGCGGTGCTTGACGGTCACCGGGACGATTTCATCGACGAAGCGGCCAGCTTCAATGGCGGCGATGGCCTTTTCGTGGGACTGCACGGCGAACTGGTCGCAGTCCTCACGGGAGATGTTGTAGACGCGGGCGACTTCCTCAGCGGTCTCCGGCATGGAGAAGGTGGCCTTGCCATCACGCGAGTAGTCGCCGGAGAGGAACTGCGGGTTGGTGAAGCGCCAGCCGATGGAGGTGTCGAAGGTTGCTCCTGGCATGGCGAAGGCCTTGGATGGCTTTTCCATCACCCAGGGGGCGCGCGACATGGATTCGGTGCCGCCGGCGATCACGATGTCCGCAGCTCCTGCCTTGATCATATGGCTGGCCATCGTAATGGCGCTCATGCCCGAGGCGCATAGGCGATTGACGGTTATCCCGGGGACTGTCACCGGAAGGCCTGCGAGCAAGGCTGCCATGCGTGCCACGTTGCGGTTCTCTTCGCCGGCGCCGTTGGCGTTTCCGTAGATCACTTCATCCACGTGTGCCGGATCGATCCCTGCGTCTTCAATGACACGGCGGATGGTCACTGCGGCCAGGTCGTCGGGGCGCACAGCACTGAGCGCTCCGCCGTAACGGCCTACCGGCGTACGTGCTCCACCAACGAGAAATGCCTCGGTCATCTGTGCTCCTTATGCCAAAGTGGTAAGTGACTCTCAACACCTAAACTTACCGACCATTCGTTCAATAATAAAGTCGCGGGTCAGCAAATTTTCACAATTGCACTTTTTCAGCCCTCGGCCATCCGGGCTGCTCCTGGCTGTTCTAATTGCCTTTTATCCCACGCGGCGTCCAATCGATTCCATGTCAGCGGTTGATATTAGAAATTGATTCGAATACCCTCTGGTACTTAACGGACTCTGGAAAAATCCCAGATCGTGGACCGCGGCCAAGGCGATGAATTACTTCCTGGCCTTTGGACGATCGGTCGACGGAAAGCTGAAAACGACGGAGCAGCGATGCAACCGGAAAATAGCCAGCCAAACGACAACACGAATACCCATAATTTCACTCCAGACCTTGACCATGACATTGGTCCGGACATGAACACCCAAGAAGGCCGGCAAGAAGTACGCAAGGCCACCGCCGCTTCGGCCATGGGTAATATGACAGAATGGTTCGACTACGGTGTCTACGCCGTAGCCGTCACCTATATCACCGCCCACTTCTTCCCCACCGAGGGCGGCACCTTCATGGCTCTGGCCACCTTCGCCCTCTCCTTCCTGGTCCGCCCGATTGGCGGCCTGGTCTGGGGCCCACTGGGCGACAAGCTGGGACGCAAGAAGATTTTGGCGTTGACCATTATCTTGATGTCCCTGGCCACCTTCCTCATCGGCGTACTGCCGACCTTTGAAACCATTGGCATCGCCGCACCAATTCTGCTGGTGCTGCTGCGCATGGTCCAGGGCTTCTCCACCGGCGGCGAATACGGCGGTGCGGCCACGTTCATGGCAGAATATGCGCCGGACCGCAAGCGCGGATTCTTCGGCTCATTCTTGGAATTCGGCACCTTGGGCGGTTTCGCCTTGGGTACGGCCGTGATGCTTGGCCTGCAAGTGATGCTCAGCGAAGAAGCCATGATGGCTTATGGCTGGCGTATTCCATTCTTCCTCGCATTGCCAATGGGCCTGATCGGCCTGTACCTGCGTAGCAAGCTGGAGGACACCCCTGTCTTCCAGGAGATCGAAGCAGCCGGCGAAGCCCAGCAGGGCGGTTCGCTCAAGGAACTGGTAATGACCTACTGGCGCCCGATGCTGACCATGACCGGTCTGGTCATCGCACTGAACGTCGTGAACTACACGCTGCTCAGCTACATGCCTACCTATCTGGAAACCCAGCTGGGATTGGATCCCAACGCTTCGCTGGCCACCATCTTGATTGGTGAGGTAGCGATGATGGCGGTCATTCCATTTGCCGGCTCGCTCTCTGACCGGGTCGGGCGAAAACCAATGTGGTACGCCTCGGTGATCGGCTTGTTCGTGCTGGCGCTGCCAATGTTCTGGCTGATGGGCCAGTCCTTCGCCTTGGCCATTGTCGGCTTCGCAGTACTGGGCCTGCTCTATATTCCACAGCTAGCCACGATTACCGCAACCTTCCCGGCCATGTTCCCTTCCCATGTGCGTTTCGCAGGCTTTGCCATCACCTACAACATCGCTACGGCGATCTTCGGTGGCACCGCAGCCATGGTCAACGAGGCAGCGATCAATGCCACCGGCTTCCTGCTCTTCCCAGCCATCTACATGATGGCAGCATGTGTCATTGGTGTGATCGCCATCAAGTTCATGCCGGAAACCGCAGGTGCTTCGCTGCGCGGCACCGAGATCCCCGATGCATTGGACACCGGCATCCTCGCTGCAGTGAAGCAGGATGAAACCCGAACCTCCTAAGCACTCGAACACAACAGCCAAGGGGCGCATCTGCATTATGCAGATGCGCCCCTTGGCTGTTTCAGGCGAGTTGGTTCCCCGCTTAGAAATTGGTGCTCGATTTGGCATGCTTGCGGGCGAAACGCCAGCCGATCCACAGCACCACGGCAAACAGCGGAATCGTGGCGATGGTGTAGAGCCCTACCGGGAAGACCTCACCATTTTCTCCGGTCAGGGTATCGAAGGAAATCAGCACGGTGATGATCAGCAAGCTGACCAGGCCAACCCAACCAGTAACCGGAGAGCCTGGCATGGGCAGTGACGACACCGCGCCCTTCTTGCGGCGCAGCATCAGCTGGCAGCCGAAGATCGAAGCCCAGGTGAACAGCACGCCGATGGAGGCGGTGTTCAACGCAAGGTCGAAGGCGAAGGATTCACCTAGCCAGATGTTCAAGATGACCCCGGCCAGGTAAACCACGCCCACGGTAATGATGCCGGCGGAAGGAACAAAATGCTTGTTCATTTTCGACAGCCACTGCGGAGCATGCCCGTTCCCGCTCATGGTGCGCAGTATGCGTCCAATGGAGTACAACCCGGAATTGCATGAAGACAGCGCGGCGGTGATGACCACCAAGTTCATCGCACTGCCAACCCAGCCCAGCCCCATCTTCTCGAAGACAGTCACAAACGGGCTCACCCCGGATTCGTATTCATGCCAGGGCAGCACCATGGCCAACAGCGAAACACTGCCTACGTAGAAGACCAGGATGCGGACTACTACGGCGCGGATCGCAGAGGGAACTTCCTTTTCTGGGTTCTCCATCTCACCGGCGGCAATACCCACCAGTTCAATGGCGTTGTAGGCGAAGATCACCGAGTTCAGCACCAGGATGCTGACAAAGAAGCCGCGAGGGAACAAGCCACCTTGGCCATTCTCGTCTCCGATAAAGAGATTGGAAACCGATGCTGTGTGCTCCCCTACCTGCGCATTGGTCACCACCATGTAGATGCCCACCGCCAGGAACAAGATAATCGCGGTGACCTTGATGCACGCTGCCCAGAATTCAAATTCGGCAAAGGCCTTGGCGCTGAACAGGTTAATTGCCACCAGCAGCAGCAACGCGCAGAACGCCGAAACGGTGACCGGGATATTCGGGAAGAAGTATTGGAAGTACAAGCCAATCGCTATCAGCTCCGCAACGCCGGTCATGATCCAATTCAGCACGTACATCCAGCCGGAAACGAAAGCGCCCTTGGGACCGAAGAGCTCAGCCGCGTAGGAGACAAAGGATCCGGAGGTCTGCCGATACATGATCAGCTCTCCCAACGCCCGCATCAGCAGGTAGGCCAGCGCACCGGCTACCAGATAGGACAGCACCAGGGCCGGACCGGTGGATGCCAACCGGCCACCGGAGCCCATGAACAATCCCACACCAATGGCTCCGCCAATGGCGATCATCTGGACGTGGCGACGGCTCAGGGATTTCTTATAACCCTCTGCGCTGATTTCTGCATCTTCCCGGTGATGCACTCCAGATGGCATAGATCAACTCCTGACTCACTGGTCCAGAGGCTGAACCGGTACAAAAATCGTGAAATGAATCCCGTGATCCAAAAGGCGGGCTGAAGCGTGGCGGCGGAAATATCGCGCCCATTTGCGTCTTAAGCCGTGAAAAGTCTACGCCTGCTTTCTTAGAGTTCGGCACGAAACCGACTAGCATGCATAGGGTGAGTAGCCTGAATAATTCCGTTTTGCCCAAGAAGGTCTCTGATGTCTTCGATCCACAGCGCTGGCGCTTGGTTGAAGGCTTCGACTTCACCGACATTACCTACCATCGCCAGGTGGAGCGTGACGCCCAGGGAAACATCGTGCGAGACCTGCCTACCGTGCGCATCGCTTTCGACCGCCCAGAGGTGCGCAATGCCTTCCGCCCGCACACCGTAGATGAGCTCTACCGGGCCATGGACCATGCACGGATGACCAGCGATGTCGCTACCGTGATCTTGACCGGCAACGGTCCATCGGAAAAAGACGGCGGACATGCCTTCTGCTCCGGTGGGGACCAGCGCATTCGCGGCCGCGACGGCTACCGCTATGCCGAGGGCGAGACCCGCGAGTCCATCGACCCGGCCCGTGCCGGACGCCTGCACATCTTGGAAGTCCAACGCCTGATGCGCACCATGCCCAAGGTGGTGCTGTGCGTGGTCAACGGCTGGGCCGCCGGCGGCGGGCATTCGCTGCACGTGGTCTCAGACCTGACCATCGCCTCGAAGCAGAACGGCAAGTTCAAGCAGACCGACGCAACCGTCGGCTCCTTCGACGCCGGCTACGGTTCAGCCTTGCTGGCCCGCCAGGTAGGGCAGAAGACCGCTCGCGAGATCTTCTTCCTGGCCCGCGAATACTCGGCCGACGACATGGTCCGCATGGGTGCGGTCAACGAATCGGTGGAGCACGCCCGCCTCGAGGAGGTCGCATTGGAGTATGCGGCAGATATTGCCCGCCAGTCGCCACAGGCCATCCGCATGCTGAAGTTCGCCTTCAACCTGGCCGATGACGGCTTGGCCGGGCAGCAGGTCTTCGCCGGTGAAGCCACCCGCATGGCCTACATGACCGATGAAGCAGTGGAAGGACGCGACGCGTTCTTGGGCAAGCGCGACCCTGACTGGTCCAACTACCCTTACTACTTCTAAATCGTCGGTGAAGGAACGAGAACCGGATATGGACGCACAACTAGCAGAACTGCTGGCAGCCTTGGCCGACGCGGCCAACGACGAGGGCCCGGCCGTTGAGGTATTGGCCGATGAGTCCAGCCCCCGCGGCTGGCGCATCCAGTACCTTGCGGCCTCGGACCTGCCGGGCTTCGAGCAGCCCATGGCAGTGGTGCGCACCTCCGGTTCCACCGGCAGGGCCAAGCGCACGGTGCTCAGCGTCTCGGCGCTGGCATCCAGTGCGCAGGCCACGGCCGAGTTCCTCGGCTTTGAAGGCCAGTGGCTGCTGGCCTTGCCGGTGCACTATGTCGCCGGCTTGAGCGTGCTGACCCGTTCCCTGTTCGCTGGCACCAAGCCGGTGGTGATGGACACGACCGGCAGCTTCTCTGCGCAGAAGTTCACCGACGCGGCCGAGGAAATGGTCGATGCCCGCCGCCTGACTTCCCTGGTCCCCACCCAGTTGGCCCGCCTGCTGGACAATCCGGAGCCACGGACCATTGCGGCGCTGAAGCGTTTCGACGCCATCTTGCTCGGCGGCGCACGGGCCAGCAAGGACCTGCTGCAAAGCTCGCGGCATCTGGGCCTGAAGATCTTCCAAACCTATGGCGCTGCGGAAACTTCGGGCGGTCTGGTCTACAACGGAACCGCCCTGCCGGGGGTGAAACTTGCCGAACGCCAGGGACGCATCCTGGTCTCCGGGCCGATGCTCGCCGACGGCTACGCAAATAATCCCGAAGCCACCGCCGAACACTTCGTCATCGACGAAGGCACGCGCTGGTACCTCACCGATGATCTGGGCAGCGTCGACGGCAACCGGCTGAATATCGCCGGGCGTATCGACGATGTGATTAATACCGGTGGCGTAAAACTGTCGGCCGGGAAAATTGAGGGCCTGCTCGAAGAGTTCTTCAAGCAGTGCCTGGTGCTGCCGGTACCCGACGCGCAATGGGGCCAAAGCGTAGGTTTAGCCTATTCAGGTCCGACAAATACGCAGGATGCCTTCGAAGCCGTGCGTCAAACTATTGGATCCGCGGCCGTTCCCAAACGGGTCCGCCACTACCCTTCCGGGCTTCCATTGCTGCCCAACGGGAAGTTCGATCGACGCCGAATCCTCGACGAGTTGCGCGCCGGCGGCTGATCCGATTCGCCTTGCCCGAAGTTTCGCGGGAAACTAAGGGGTCCGAGTTTTTGATCTCGCCGAAAGGAACGAGAAGTGGCAACGCTTTCCCAGTGGGTCGCCGGCGCACGCCTGCGCACCCTGCCCATCGTCATCGCCCCGGTAGTTATCGGCACCGCGGCCGCAGTGGGCGAAACCGGCCAATTTTTATGGTTCCGCTTTGTCCTTGCCCTGCTTGTGGGGCTCCTGCTCCAGGTCGGCGTGAATTACTCAAATGACTACTCCGACGGAATCCGCGGAACCGACGACGAACGGGTCGGCCCGCTGCGCTTGACCGGCTCCAAACTAGCGAAGCCGAAGCACGTGAGAAACGCGGCCTTCGGATGCTTCGGGTTGGCGGCGATTCTCGGATTGCTGCTCGTGATTCTTTCCGCTTCGTGGCCACTGCTCTTGGTGGGCGTCGCGGCGATCTTTGCCGCCTGGGGTTACACCGGCGGCAAGAACCCTTACGGATACCGTGGTTGGGGAGATCTCTACGTCTTCATTTTCTTCGGCTTGGTGGCCACGCTGGGCACCACGTACACGCAGATTGGTCAGCTCACGCTGGCTTCGCTGCTCGGTGCGATCGGCACCGGCCTGATCGGTTGCGCGCTGCTGATGGCAAATAACGTCCGCGACATTCCCACGGACCGCGAAGTTGGCAAGATTACCTTGGCGGTGCGACTGGGCGAACAGTCGGCCCGGTTGAGCTACGTGCTGATGTTGAGCGCCGCCATTGTCTTGCCGCTGCTGCTCACGGGGTCAAACGGTTGGATGTGGCTCATCTTGCTCAGCTTCATCCCGGCCGCCGCTCCAAGCTGGCTGATGCTGCGCGAAGAATCGCTGCCTAAGCTGGTGCTGGTGCTCAAGCAGACGGGCCTGGTGAACGTGGTCTACGCCGCGCTTTTCAGCTTGGCCATCATGCTGCACGCCTGGCTCTAAGGCAGAAGCCTTCCAAAGTGAACAACTTTGGAAGGCTTCGCTTATTTGTTTTCCGGTCGCTGCGATTCGTCGAAGGAATCCTCGATGGCTTCTTCGGCCAGCTGGGATTCGGTCTTCGATGCGCTGGTTTTGGCAAAGGCGTTGCGCGCGTCCTCGTTTGCTGCCAAACGTAGTTTGTTGAAGAACAAATAGGACACGGCAAAGGCGACTATCAGGGCAATCAGGCCCGAGGTGAAGATCGGCCAGGCCATTAGCTTCCACATTGCCAAGAAGACAACGCAGAACAGACCCAACCGAAGCACCGAATATTTCACAAACTGCATACGTTAAAGTCTACCGATGAACCTGTGAGCCAGAAAGTCATTAGACTAGAGGCATGGTCCGCATCATTATTTTTGCCGCACTCATTTCGGTGGCGCTCATGATCTACACATTGATCGAGTGTGCACGCACCGAGCGACATCGGGTGCGCTCCCTGCCCAAAACGGCATGGTTAGTCATCATCATCCTCCTGCCCCTGCTGGGGCCGGGATTGTGGTTTGTTTTAGGTCGTCCGGCCGCGGGGGCAAGCAAGTCCCCGGACAAGCAGAATGCTCCCGACGACGACGAGGATTTCCTCCGCCAGCTGGAAATCTGGCGGCGCCAGCAGCAGCGCGAAACCGAGCTCAAAGCACGTGAGGAAGAACTCAAACGAAAAGAGCGCGAAGCGAAGAAGAAACCTAACAAGGGTAATTCTTCGGACGATTCAGATACTCCGTCCAAGGACAGCTAATTTTCAGCGAAGCGAACTGCAGGGCCCGGCTTATGCCGGTCCCTGCAGTTCTTTCTACGCAACGTTTTCGCTGCGGTGCTAGCCCGTTGCTGATTCCAAGCCCGGAAGGCCGCTAAGCTGCCGCTGGCGGCTGTTGGGCGGCGGCCTAGCCGCGGTGGACTTCAACTTCCGGATCGGCTGGTCACGGCAAGGAGCTTTCCGGGCATGGAAAAGCCCCGAGGGCTGGACCTTTGAGTGGTCCGTCCCTCGGGGCTGCCCCGGCAACCGGGGTCCCGGGTGTGGGCTAGACTCCGGCGTAGGAGTGCAGGCCGTCGAAGAACATATTCACGATGGTGAAGTTGAAGATCACGCAGCCGTAGCCGATGATCGACAGCCAGGCCGAACGGGGCCCGGTCCAGCCACCGGTGGCACGTGCGTGCAGGTAGCCGGCGTAGACCACCCAGATCACGAAGGACCAGACTTCCTTCGGGTCCCAGCCCCAGTAGCGTCCCCAGGCCGCTTCGGCCCAGATCGCGCCGGCCATCACGGTGAAGGTCCACATGACAAACGAAATGGTATTGATCCGGTAGGCGAAGTTCTCCAGCGCGCCCGCTCCGGGAACCAAGCGCATGAATGGCAGCTTGTCCGGCTGGCCGGCGGCCAGCTTGCTCATCCGCGAGTGCTGGATCAGCTGCAGCACGTTCATGGCGAAGCTGATGGAGAACAGCGCCGCGGCGAATACCGCGATGGACACATGGATGACAATCCACGGGCTCTGCAAGGCGGGTACCAGGTGGCCCAACGGAGTGGGGAAGCCCAGGGTCGCGCCGCACAGCATCAGGGTCACCAGGCCGATGATGAAGCTGCCCATGAACCGCAGGTCCTTGAAGAACAAAACCACCAGGTACACCACGGTGACCACCAGCGCGCCGGTGGACAAGAACTCATACATGTTGCCCCACGGCACGCGGTGCGCCGCGACGCCGCGGGCGACGACCGCGAAGCCATGCATCGCCACGCCAAGCCAGGTCAGCACCACCGCGATGCGTGCGATATTGCGCGTCGAGGAGTGCTCGGTGTAGTTCATCTTGTCGTTGACGATGTCTTCGCCAACGTTGTCGGCGCGCGCCGGCTGCGCACCGCGCTTCGGGCGTTTCGGCTGCGCCACCGCGGTCGTTCCGGCACCAACGAGCATCTCGGAGTCGCGTTTTAATGCGGCCGCATCAATTTCGCTGATGCTCTTATTGCTCTTGGCCAGGTCCAGCGCGAAGAAAATGAAGGCAACCATGTAGACGAATGCCGAAAGCAACATGAACAGCTGGCTGTAGTTGCCCAGCGTTTCGTTGATTGGCGCGAGGTTTGAGCCGTTAGGCATTTACTTCTCCTTGGTCCTGCTTCTGGCTGGCCACTGGCCACTTGCTGTCAAAGATATTGTGCAACTCTGCGGATTCACGTTCAAGGCGCGGATCCTCGCCGCGGGCCAGCAGCGCGTATTCAATGCTGCGCTGCCCGTCCTCGTTCTTCAGCTTCACCCAGACGCGTCGGCGCGGAGTGAAGAGCGAGACCGCCAGCCCCGCGAGGGACAAGAAGGCGAAGATGAGGATCGGCGTTTTGCTCGGATCGTAATTCACATCCACGGCGATGAAGCGCTTCAGGTCGTCGAAGGCGATGCTCCCCTTGCCATCGGGCAGGTCATAGGTCTGCCCGGCTTCGAGCACTATGCCGCCGGAGTCGAGATTGCGTGAATTCACCTCGGTGAGGTTCTCGGTGTCCAGCACATACACGTTCTGCGGCACGCCGTCGTCGAGGCCCAGGTTTCCGGCGAAGGAGTTCAGGTGAAGCTGCGGGTTGATCGCGTTGGGATCCCCGGAGATGCCAAAGCCGGTTTCATCGACCAAGGCGGTGGGCAGCAAGAAGCCCTGGAAACCCAGCTGTTCTGGTTTCGCGTCCGGTGCCTTGATGACCATCAGGGAGGTGTACACCGAGTCCTGCGGCACCGAAACCACCGGGCCGGAGAAGGACACATCCCCGTTGCCGTCACGGACCGTCACCACCGGCGCGTAGCCGTTGCCGACCAAGTACACGTCGGCGCCGTTGATGCGCAGCGGGTGGTTGACCTTCAGCTCTTCTTTCACCGGTTCGGCATCGGCAGAACGCCGGGTCTCCACATGCGCGGTGAAATCCAGGGGCTGGCCGAAGTGCGTCTTCGATTCGCGGTCGAAGACGATGTCGAATTTGTCCAGCTTCACCGAATAGGCGGTGAGATTCTCCGGGTTGAAGCTGGTGCCCGGGGTGAAGGAATCATAGGAAACCAGCGAGTTCACGAAGGTCTCCCCCTCCACGATGACGCGCTGCCCGGCGTAGCCGAAGGCTCCGCCGATGGCCACCGAAACGAGCACACCGATCAGCGAGATGTGGAAGGTCAGATTGCCGATTTCCCGGGTGTAGCCGCGTTCGGCCGCTACCGAACGACCGGTTGCATCGGAGCGACGCTCAACACGGTAACCGCGCTTGCGCAGCACCTTGTAGGCATCATCGATGACTTCATCATCGCTAGGAGTATCCGCTTCATCTTCAACCAGCGAAAGTGAGGTGTACTGCGGCAACCGATCGAGTCGGGCGGGAGTGCGTGGCGGCGGGGTGCGCAGTGCCTGCGCGTGCTTCTTCACCCGGGGAATGATGCAACCCACCAGCGAAACGAAGAGCAGAATATAAATCGCGGAGAACCATGCGGAGGAATACACATCGAAGAGCTGGAACCGGTCAAGCCAGGGGCCGGTTGCCGGGTTCTGCTCGAGATACTCATTGACCGTCTCGGGGTTCATCGACCGCTGCGGGAAGATCGATCCCGGAACCGCAGCGACCGCGAGCAGCAGCAGCAAGAACAGGGCGGTTGGCATCGAGGTCAGTTGCGTCCAGATCCACCGCAGCGAACCAAGGAAACCCAGGGCAGGTGCGTCGCCTCGGTCTTTGCCGGTTCGTTTATTTTTCGCCATTAGATCGGCAACCTCACTTCATTGGCAAACCAGTTTTGTAATTCAGCGACCCAGGTTCCCCAGAGCCCGGAGATCATGACCAGTCCGAGCAGGATCAGCATTCCCCCACCCAGACGCATAATCAGCAGCTGATGCTTGCGGAAGAATGCCAGCGCCTGCATGCCGCGCTGCAATCCGAGGGCGATCAGGATGAACGGAAAACCCAATCCAAGGCAATAGAACACCGTCAACAGCGTTCCGCGGGCAACGTTCGCATCGGTGCCAGTGGACATGATCAGCACCGCGCTGAGCGTAGGCCCGATGCACGGGGCCCAGCCCAAACCGAAGGTCAGCCCCAGCACCGGCGCTCCCCAGAGCCCTGCCGGTGGTTTCCGATGAATTTTTCGGTCCCGTTGCATCCAGGAAATTCCGCCCATGAAGACGATGCCCATAAGCACCACGACCAGGCCCAAGGCCTGGGTTACCCAGGCGCCGTTGAACTTCAGCCACGCGGTGGCCTGGCTGAACAGCACGCCGGCCGCGATAAAGACTACCGAGAATCCGAGGACAAACAGCAGCACGCCCAGCAGGACCCGACCGCGGCGGTGCTCGCGCAGATCGGCGCCGGTCAGCCCGGTGACATAACCGAGATATCCCGGGACCAAGGGCAGAACGCACGGTGAGAGGAAGGAAACCAGTCCCGCAAGCATGGCCACCGGGGCGGCCAGCAGCAGCGACCCGTCGAGCGCAATGTCGGCGAAGGGATTCGAAGAGATCAACGGGAGGCTCACAACTCTTCGGTGAGCGCGGTGTCGATCAGGGACTTCAACGTCCCCTTTTCGATAGCACCTATGACGCGGGCGCGAACCCGTCCCTCGCGGTCCAGAACCAGCGTGGAGGGAACCGCCTGCAGTGGTACGTATTTGGTCATCGCCAATTGGATCTGGCCATCGGTGTCTTGCACGGA
Organism: Arthrobacter sp. MYb224; assembly: GCF_002975455.1. Classification (NCBI taxonomy): domain Bacteria; kingdom Bacillati; phylum Actinomycetota; class Actinomycetes; order Micrococcales; family Micrococcaceae; genus Arthrobacter; species Arthrobacter sp. MYb224. The sequence goes on from NZ_PCPU01000003.1 coordinate 373,802, forward strand.
TTCATAAGGGATTTCGAAGCTGCGCTCGAAGGCCAGCGAGGCTTCGGCCTCATCGCGGACGTTGACTCCGATGAATGGAACGTCCTCGCCAAAGTCCTCGGAGAGTTCTTTCAGGTGCGGTGCCTCGATTCGGCACGGTGCGCACGCGGCGTACCAGAAGTTCAGCACCACCGGCTTACCGCGCAGGGCCGCCAGATCGATGGGCGTGCCCTGATAGGTCTCGGAGGTCAGTTCGATTGGCTCGCTGCGCTTCGCGGGCAGATATTCCTGCACCGCGCCGTCGCCGGCGATGTAGTTTTTGTTATCTCCGGAGCGCGCCTGCTTGGCTAGCGGATCCTCGGTGACCGAGCATGCGGCCAGCGGCACAGCCGCCGCGGCAACCAGCATCGAGCGCAGCATGGTGCGACGATTCAGGAAGCGAGGATTCTGCGAGGATTCATTCATTTGGCTTAGGCTCCAGGGATGTTCGCCGCGCCCGCCAGCAGGTCTGGGCTCGGTTCGGTGTAATTCACGGAGCGAAGTTCGTCTCCGTCAAACTCAAAACTCGTTATTGAGCTCAGCGTGCATTCGCGCTGGCGTGGGTCATGCCAGAGCGGCTTGCCTTCACCGGCGCGCCGGGTCACCCAGATAGGCAGCTGGTGGCTGACGATAATGATCTCGGCGCCGTCGCCGTGTTCGGCCACCGCCGCCTGGCGCTGGTCGTCCATGGCCTGTCGCATGCGAGCGACCTGCGCGGCGTACGGTTCGCCCCATGAGGGTTTCAGCGGATTGCGCAGCAGCGGCCAGTACCGCGGATTCTTCAGGAGGGACTTGATCTGTGCCAGACCTTCAAAGCTGTTGCCTGCCTCGATCACCCGGTCATCGGTGATGATGGGCAGGCCCAAAGCCTGGGCCGCGGGCTGTGCGGTCTGCTGCGCTCGAAGCAGCGGGGAGGCAACCAGACGGACTACTCGGGCGCCTTCGGCCTGACGCTTGGCGAAGTACTCTCCGGCTCGATCCGCCATCTGGAAACCCAGCTCGGAAAGGCCATACCCCGGGATCCGGCCATACAAAACGCGGTTCGGGTTGAAAACTTCCCCATGGCGCAACAAATGAACGGTTGAAACTGGCATGGTTACAGTCTCTCAAACAATCAACCTAAAAGATGAAAATTGTGGCCACGATCAAGTATTCACAGCCTCTGCATGGGATTCCCATATCAAAAAACCATCCTTTCGGAGGGGCACATCACAAACGCCACGGACTAGGCTAGTAGTTAGAGTTACTCACCGTTTAGCAGCAATCAAAGGACGATCATGAGCACCAACGATCCGAACCAGCCAGGCCAGCCATATGACCCGTTAGCCGGGTCCGGGAGTTCGAACCCGAACCCCTACGGCGAAAATCCCTACGGTGGGCAGCCGACCCCTTACGGTCAGCCGGCAGCGCAGCAGCTTCCGCAGTTCCAGCAGCAAGGTGGCTACGCTCCGGTCCAGCCGCCTGCCGAGCGTCCCAAGACCTTGCAGATGGCGTTTATTTTCATCATGCTTGCCGGGGTGCTCAGCGCCGCAGCCAGCTGGCTGATCAACAGCACCAACCTCTTCGGCAATATGGTGCGCTCGCAGTGGACGATGTTCGAAGATCAGATGCGCATGCAGATGGAGTCTTCCAACGACGCCGCGATGAATGCAGAGATCGAACGCATGATAGAAAACCCCGACACTTTCCTGTCGCAGATCACTTCCACCATGACCACCTTCACCGTGGTGGGCATGTTCATCACGCTCATCGCCTACTTCTTGGTCGGCTACTTCGTCGGTCGAGGGGTCCGCGCGATGCGGATCATCGCCACGATCCTGGCGGCCATCTCCGTCGTTGGCATGCTGATCAGCCTGCCGATGTTCAGCATGTACGCCAACGCGGCTGATGCCACGATGATCAATGTGGTTTATGCCCTTGGATTCATTGCTGGCGTCGTCGGCGTGGTCTTCGCCTGGTTGCCGGCTTCCTCGCAGTACATCGCCCAGCGCAGCCAGGCGCGCCGGGCTGGCTACCGCTAAACCGTTTCGGGTCCTCAGACCCAGCGCTGAAATTGGCGTAGGCCGTGGCTCATTTGAGCCACGGCCTACGCCTTTAGATTTTAACTGCCCGGTTGCCGCCTAGCGTTGTACCGCGTGGTAGGCCAGGATCTGCAGCTCGGTGGACAGGTCCACGCGGCGGACGATCATGCCCGCCGGAATGCGCAGCGGCTGTGGCGCGAAGCTGAGCACCGACTTCACCCCATGCGCCGCAAGCGCGTCGATCAGCCCCTGGGCCGCGACTCCGGGAACCGCTAGGACCGCGATATTGATCTGCTCCCGCGCAATCACCTCGCCGAGCTCACCGACCGGTTCCACGATAAAATCGCCGACCTCGCTGCCGACCAGGGATACGTCCGCATCGAGGATGGCGCGCACCTGGAAACCTCGGCTGGCAAAACCTGCGTAGCCGCTCAGCGCACGTCCGAGGTTACCGGCGCCGAGGATGGCCACACGCCAGTCCTGGTTCAGGCCCAAGGTCCGGTTGATGTGTTCGGCCAGCTCGGTCACCACATATCCGACGCCACGAGTTCCATAGGAACCAAGCAAGGAGAGGTCCTTGCGGAGGATCGCCGGGTTCACTCCGGCTTCCTTGGCCAGCACACCCGAGCTGGTGCGTTCCACGCCCTGGGCTTCGAACGCATTGAGCGCCCGCAAATACTGGGTCAGGCGCGTCAGCGTCGCTTCGGGCAATACCCGCGGTTCAAGTTCAGCCATGCGCCGCTGCTCTGCTTTTCGAACGGGCCGGTAAATGCATCAAGGGGCCTCTCATGCCATTAGCTGCCCAACAGGCGTTCAAGCCGTTTGGCATCAATGGTCCAGAAGTCCCGGACCTGACCATCAACGAGGAGTACTGGCACCTCTTCGTGGTGGCGTGCCAGCAGTTCGGGATGCTCGTCGATGTCTATTTCGGAGAACTCCATGTTCATCCGTTCGGTGACGTCGTTGACTGTCGCCCTGGCGGCCTCGCACAAATGGCATCCTTGGCGCACCAGTAACTGGATCTCATGCATTTTACTCACCTGTCCATAATCTCACGAGCCGCAACCAGCGTCTAAGTCGGCAATGAAATAAACTGGATCAAATGCAGTCTTCAGAGCACCTCACCAGCCAGAACACGTCGGCGCCACGCGACGTCGTTGCCGCCTTCTTCGACGTGGACAACACCATGGTCCGTGGTGCCTCCCTCTATCTGCTGGCCAGGAAGATGCATCAGCGTCGTTTCTTCCGGCTACGCGAAATTCTCTGGTTTGCCCTCAAGCAGCTGCGCTTTGCCGCCCGCGGCGAGCATCTGGGCGACATCCATCAGATTCGCGACCGTGCGCTGCTGATGGCCAAGGGCATTTCGGTCGCCGAGATGGCGCAGATTGGCCAGGAAATCTATGACGAGTACATTGAGCCTAAGTTATGGAAAGGCACGGTCTCCATCGCCCATCAGCATCGCGCAGTGGGCCGAGAAGTTTGGCTGGTCACCGCGACCCCGCTAGAAGTAGCGAACGTCATATCCGAACGCTTGGAACTCACCGGTGCCTTGGGGACCGTGGTTGAAAATGTGGATGGTAAATACACCGGCGCGCTGGCCACCCCGATCTTGCATGCGGCCGAAAAAGCTCAGGCCGTTCGTACGCTGGCTAAGGAACGTGGAATCAAGCTTTCCAAGTCCTGGGCATACTCGGACTCCTACAACGATGTGCCGTTGCTTGAGGCGGTGGGACATCCTGTTGCGATCAACCCGGACGCGCGGCTGAGGGCCTACGCCAAGCGTCGCGGATGGCAGGTCTACGACTTCCGCACCGGACAGCGTGCGGCGCGGATCAGCCTGCGTCTGGCCGGTGTGCTGGGCGCGGTGTGGGCGGCGAAGCGTTCACTGCCAAGCCGCCGCGGGAAATAGCTGGGGAAAAAGCAATCGCCACCGTCAAGGTCAAGCCTTGATACGGTGGCGATAATTGCCAAGAGGCAAATGCTGCTTGAAGCAGATTTACTTCTTATTACGACGCTGGTGACGAGTTTTACGAAGCAATTTACGGTGCTTCTTCTTCGACATACGCTTACGGCGCTTCTTGATAACAGAGCCCATAGTGGTTCCTCACAAACTAAATAAATATGTCAACCAAAATGTAGGCTTAAGAACAAGCATAAGCTACAAGGTTGACCGGACGTTAAACGTTCCTTAATAGATTACCCGCTTTTCGGCCATGCTCTGACCATCGCGCGGCTATCGACCGAGGGAACCTGTTCCACGCTGCGGGTCAATCGCCGCAGCTTGCAGGTAGGCTTCCACTGCGTTTTCCGGAACGCGATAGGAGCGACCGAATTGAACAGCAGGCAAGTCGCCTGCATGAATCAGGCGATAAACCGTCATTTTAGAAACACGCATCATCTCGGCCACTTCAGCGACCGTCATGAAACGGGCTCCTGCAAAATTCTGTTTATCCGCCATAGGGGAATTTCTCCTGACGCTGATCTCTGATTCGTCGTTTATATTGCTCGCGTGAACAAATACGACTTGGGATCAACATCGGCAATCATATTCACGTTCGCTCGATCCCAGTCTAGTCGCACTTACGTAACTTTTGCATCACGGAACACACCTGAACCACATTTAGATCTCAAAAAAGAGCTTTTAAAAGCTGCTGGCCGCCGTTCCGAGGCCGGAAACGGCGTCGAAACAGCGGCCAAGAGGTCGCTTGAGGGTCGAGGGACTAGATCAAGCCCTGAGCCAGCATTGCGTCGGCAACCTTGACGAAGCCGGCGATATTGGCGCCGGCAACGTAGTTGCCCGGCACCCCGTATTCGTCGGCGGTGGTTGCGCAACGCTCGTGAATGCCTACCATGATCTCGGTCAGGCGAAGCTCGGTGTGCTCGAAGGTCCACGAGTCGCGGCTAGCGTTCTGCTGCATTTCCAGCGCAGAAGTAGCCACGCCACCGGCGTTGGCGGCCTTGCCCGGACCGAAGAGGATGCCAGCATCCTGGAATACCGAGGTCGCCTCGGCGGTGGTTGGCATATTGGCGCCTTCGGCCACGGCGATAGTTCCCGCGGCAACCATCTTCTTCGCCGAGGCTGCTCCAAGTTCGTTCTGCGTGGCACACGGCAGGGCTACCGCGCCCTGCACGTCCCAGACGTTTCCGTCGGCCACGTAGGAAACCTTCTTGCTCCCCCGGCGCTCGGCGTATTCGCTGATACGTCCGCGCTCTACTTCCTTGATCTGGCGCAGCAGATCAAGATCGATGCCATTTTCGTCGACGATGAATCCGCTGGAATCCGAGGCGGTAATCACCTTCGCGCCCAGATCCTGAGCCTTCTCGATGGCATGCAGCGCCACGTTTCCGGACCCCGAAACGACCACGCGCTGGCCGTCGAAGCTCATCCCGCGGGTCTTGAGCATCTCTTCGGTAAAGATCACCGCGCCGTAGCCGGTGGCTTCCGGGCGTACCAATGAGCCGCCCCAGCTCAGCCCCTTGCCGGTCAGCACGCCAGACTCGTAGCGATTGGTGATTCGCTTGTACTGGCCGAAGAGGTAACCGATCTCACGGCCACCGACACCAATGTCACCGGCTGGAACGTCGGTGTATTCGCCGATATGACGGTAGAGCTCGGTCATGAACGACTGGCAGAAGCGCATCACCTCGCCGTCGGTCTTCCCGCGCGGGTCAAAGTCCGAGCCGCCCTTGCCACCACCAATTGGCATGCCGGTCAGGGAGTTCTTGAAGATCTGTTCGAAGCCAAGGAACTTGACGATGCCCAGATAAACCGAAGGATGGAAACGCAGTCCGCCCTTGTATGGGCCCAGCGCGGAGTTGAACTCGACACGGAAACCGCGGTTGATCTGCACACGACCCTGGTCATCTACCCAAGGCACGCGGAAAATGATCTGGCGCTCTGGCTCGCACAGGCGCTGAAGAATAGCAGCCTCTGCATACTCTGGGTGCTTCTGTGACACCGCTTCGAGGCTCTCGAAGACTTCGGTCACGGCCTGGTGGAATTCTGCCTCACCGGGATTACGGCGGAAGACTTCGTCGCGAATACTCGCTAGTTGCTTGTCCAAGTTTTTCTCCTCATCACTTGGGGCAGGCCTCAGGGGCGCGCAAAAGCCCACCGGCCCGGCAACTCTGCCCCACGCAAGAGAATGCCATGCCTGACATTCTCAATGAAAATTCTTTGTTACATACAGCGCTCGCCTGCGTAACTTAAATATCACCGACCGCAATGCCCGAATCCGCTTTTAGTCAGGTCAGATAGCTAACGTCGACGGCCGAAGCGTGGGAAGCGCTCCAATATTTCTTGCGCTCGTCCCGTGACTTGTTCGAGCCCCCGCCCTACACTGCGTCCGAGCTGATGAGCTGCGGCTGGAAGTGCGTTGGCGTCCTGCGGATCTTGAATCAGGTCCAGGTCCACCGGCATCAGCTCCGCCGCCGGCTCCTCGGCCGGCAAAAACTCTACGCACCAGGAGACCAGGGTGTCGATCGCTTCGCACTGCACACTGTAGATGCGGCGTTGGCCTTGGGCTGTCATGCTGACCAGGTCCGCTTCACGCAGAACCTTCAGGTGCTTGGAGACGGTCGGTTGAGAAATATCCAACTGAACCACCAAGGCACCAACCGCCATCGGCTCGAGCTTTAACGCCTCGATGATCTTGCGTCGGGTTGGTTCTGCCAATGCAGAAAATACGTCGTCAATAGCCACAGACATTACCCTATCGGCAGATGGCCTTACAGGAACGAATTTTTTGCCCCTGTTGAGGGTCGAGATTGATCACAGGAAAGCGAACGCCTTAGTCAAACCACGGGTCCAGCCCATAGAGCGGGAAAACTTCCTTACGCGTGGCGATAATCGTACGGTCCACCGGATCGGCCGGATCATAACCGACCTCCCAGTTCCGCCACCACAATTGGGCGTCATCCCCCATCAGATAGGGCACCGCCCGGCCGTAGGTTTCCAGCACATGGCGCCGGAAGCCCTCCGGAACGTAGGTACGCAAGGCAATGGGCTTGCCGGCGGCGATCGCCGTCAGGTGGGTCCACGTGCGCGGCACGACGGCGGTGACGTTGTAGCCGCCGCCTCCGGTAGCCAGCCAGCGGCCCTGGCAAACCTCGTCCGCCAGCTGGGAGATATCCAGAGCCACCTGGCGCTGGGCGTCCACCGATAGCTTCAGATTGGTCATGTCGTCATCGCGATGGGCATCGCAGCCGTGCTGGGACACGATGACCTCCGGATTGAAGGCGCGCACCAGCTGCGGAACCACCGCGTGGAAGGCGCGCATCCACGCGGCGTCCCCGGTCATCGCGGGCAAGGCGATATTCACCGCGCTGCCCTCGGCCTGCGGGCCTCCGGTCTCGTTGGCGAACCCGGTGCCGGGAAAGAGCGAAAGCCCCGACTCATGGATGGAAATCGTCAAGACCCGGTCATCGTCCCAGAAGATCGATTCGGTACCGTCACCGTGGTGGGCATCGACGTCGATATAGCAAACACGTTTCGCACCGCGCTCCAGCATGCGGTGAATGGCTGCGGCGGCGTCGTTGAAGATGCAGAAGCCGCTGGCCTTGTTGCGCTTGGCATGATGCATCCCGCCGGCGAAGTTCACCGCGCGCACGGTTGATTCATCCATGATCGCCTCCGCGGCGATCACCGAACCGCCCACGATGCGCGCGGCCGCCTCATACATCCCGGCGAAGACCGGGTCGTCTTCGGTTCCCAAACCAAAGTCGACCGCGATCTGCGTGGGGTCGGCGCTGACCTGCTTCACCTGGTCCAGGTAGCCCTGGTCGTGAACGGTCCGCAGCACGGCGTCGCTGGCGACCTCGGGGGCCGAGATGCTCACCGTCGGAGCATCATAAACTTCAAGCTGCCTGCTGAGCCGATGGGTCAGCTCAAGCCGGGCGGGGTGCATCGGATGGTAGTCGCTGAACTTGTACTTCAAGTACTGTTCATCCCAGAGCACCAGGGTGGGTTGCGGCGCATGTCGAGGTTCTAACACCTTTGTAGGCTACCCGATTGTGATCCTTGTAACCCATTTATGGCCGTCCGGGACATTTTGCACGTGTTTCGCGGGGCTAAGACGAGCGCAATTGGTTGCGAACGCGTAAATTACAAGGAGAACCCTCCGTCCCAACGAAATGGCGAATTAAGGCGATGAGCACCCAGAGCGAACCGCGCGACAAGGCGCGGGTAGCTGAATTACGCGAAAAGCGGCGCAAACAGTGGTTGGCGTTGCGCGTGCGGATCGCCGACTTCACGGTCCGCTCCCCCGCCCGCTTGGCCCTAGGCGCCTTCCTCGTGGCCATCGCGATTTTCACTTCCCTGCTGGCAGCCCCGTTCTCCTCGGCTTCCGGGGAAGCGACCGCATTGCACGACGCGCTGTTCACCGCCGTCTCGGCGGTCTGCGTCACCGGCCTGACCACGGTCTCCACCGCGGTCCACTGGTCCTTCGCCGGGCAGCTGATCATGATCATCGGCGCCTTCATGGGCGGGCTGGGAATCCTGACCCTGGCCTCGATCCTCTCCCTGGCGGTCTCGCGCAAGCTCGGCGTGCGCGGCAAGCTGATGGCGCAGAATTCCATGAACACCACCGGGGCCTCCGCCCTGGGCGAGGTCGGCTCGCTGCTGCGCATCGTGATCCTGACCGCGGTCAGCCTGCAGGCGTTGATTGCGCTGCTCCTGGTCCCGCGCTTCGCGGTGCTCGGCGAAAACCTGCCTTCGGCCATCTGGCACGGCGTGTTCTACGCGGTCTCCTCCTTCAACAACGCCGGCTTCACCCCGCACTCCGACGGGCTGGTGCCCTACGGAACGGACCTGTGGATCCTCGGCCCGCTGATGTTCGGGGTGTTCCTGGGTTCCCTGGGCTTCCCCGTGATCATGGTGCTGCTCGTCCACCGGTTCAATGCGAAGAAATGGAATCTGCACACCAAGCTCACCCTGATGGTGACCCTGATCCTGCTGGTCGCCGGCGCCCTGCTGTGGCTCGTGGTCGAATGGAACAACCCGCGCACCATTGGGACCATGGATTCCGGCGACAAGCTCGTCCACGGCCTGTTCGCCTCGGTGATGACCCGTTCTGGCGGATTCAACCTCGTGGACCAAAACGACATGAGCCAGGTATCGGTGCTCATCACCGATGCGCTGATGTTCGCCGGCGGCGGTTCGGCCTCCACGGCCGGCGGCATCAAGGTCACCACGATCGCCGTGATGTTCCTTGCGATCATGGCCGAGGTGCGCGGCGAGCGCGATGCGAAGGCTTTCGGCCGGCGCATCCCGGAAGGCACCATGCGCGTGGCGGTGTCGGTGGTCGCCCTCGGCGCCACCTTGGTGATGGTGTCCACCGGCTTGCTGCTGGCCATCGACCAGGAGGTCGGTTTCTCCCGCGCATTGTTCGAATCGATCTCCGCATTCGGTACCGTAGGACTGAGCATGGGAGTCTCCGCAGAGATGCCTCCCGCAGGTAAATACGTACTGAGCGCCCTGATGTTCGCCGGACGTATCGGAAGCATCACCTTGGCCAGCGCCTTGACCATGCGTCATCGCGATACGCTGTATAGCCTCCCCGAAGAAAGGCCGATCATTGGCTGAGAAAAGTATGGAGCACAACGCACCGGTGCTCGTCATCGGACTGGGACGCTTCGGCGCCTCAGTGGCCGAAACCCTGGTCAAGCAGGGCCGCGAGGTGCTCGCCATCGAACGCAGCCCGGAATTGGTCCAGCAGTGGGCCAGCACGCTGACCCATGTGGTGGCGGCCGACGCCACCAATATCGATGCGCTGCGCCAGCTGGGCGCCCAGGAGTTCAGCTCCGCGGTGGTCGGGGTGGGCACCTCGATCGAGTCCTCGGTGCTGATTACCGTGAATCTGGTGGATCTGGGGATCGAGCACCTCTGGGTGAAGGCGATTACGCCTTCCCACGGCAAGATCCTCACCCGCATCGGCGCGAACCATGTGATTTATCCGGAGGCCGATGCCGGGGTTCGCGCGGCCCACCTGGTCGGTGGACGCATGCTGGACTTCATCGAGTTCGATGATGGCTTCGCGATTGTGAAGATGTACCCGCCAAAGGAAACCCAGGGCTTCACCCTGGCCGAATCGCAGGTGCGTTCCAAATACGGGATCACCATCGTCGGGGTGAAAACCCCGGGCGAGGACTTCACCTACGCGGTGCCGGACACGATGGTCACGAGGCGTGACATATTGATCGTCTCCGGGCACGTGGACCTGCTCGAACGCTTCGCCGCCCGCCCCTAAACGGGCGTTAAGACGGCTATGGCGCCGGTCCCCCAGTTCGGGGTGCCGGCGCCATAGAACTTTTAATCGCTGGATTAGCCGAGTTCTGCGCTGAGCTGCGCGGCACGCGCGGCGGCGGCCTTGGCCCCGGCTTCGATAATCGCTGGAATCCCCTGCGCATCGAAGGTCAGAATCGCTTGCTCGGTGGTGCCCTTGGGGCTCGTAACCGCACGACGCATATCTGCCGGGTTGGCCTGCGGGTCAGCGAGCATCTTGCCGGCCCCGGCCACGGTGGCACGGGCCAGATCCATGGCGAGCTTCTCGTCGAGCCCCATGGCGATACCGGCGTTGGTCATCGCTTCGGCCAGGTAGAAGCCATAGGCCGGGCCGGAGCCCGAGATCGCCCCGAGCGCGTTTTGCTGCGACTCGTCGATCACGTGGACCTCCCCGGAACCGGCAAAGAGCTCGGCGACAAGGTTGATTTGCGTCTCGCTCACCGCCTGGCCTGCGCTCAAGCCGACGACTCCGGAACCAACCATCAGCGGCGTGTTCGGCATGGAACGGATCACCGGCTGTCCGTCGCGCAGCTGCCCCTGCATGGTGGCGAGGGTAATCGCCGCGGCCACCGAGACCACCACGGTCTGCGCAGGCAAGGCTTCGGAAATCTCGGCGCAGAGCGCGGTAATCCCTACCGGCTTAACCCCGAGGAAAACGATGTCCGCTTCGGCGGCGGCCTTCGAATTCGCTTCGGGATCTTCGTCGCCGATCAGCACGTTGATGCCCAGTTCGCGCAGTTGCGCGGCACGGTTGTCGCTGCGCAGGGTTGCGGTAATTTTCTTCGGGTCATGTCCGGCGCCCAAGATACCGCGCAGGATCGCTCCGTTCATTGAGCCCGTGCCCAAAAATGCGAGTCGGAGATTATTCGTAGCTTCGCTCATACAGTTATTTTGTCACCCGTTCAGAGTCTTGATTAATTGACAGATGCTGGCGTGCAAATTCGAGCGTCTGGCCCAGCCATTCTTCTTTTTGCCCCGCCTGCTTGGCCTTGCGCGTTGATACTTCCACCGCGACCACGCCATCCCACTGGGAATCGCGCAAGAAATTCAGCGATTCAACGACCGGCTGCGTACCCAATCCGGGCACCAAATGCTCATCCTTGCCGTTATCCAACCCATCACACAGGTGGACGTGGGTCAACCTGTCCCCCAGGTCCTCAAACGCTTGGCGAGAGTTCATAGTTGCAATGGCCGCATGGGAAAAGTCCCAAGTGACATGGCGATAGTCCTCGGGGACCGGGTTCCAATGCGGCAGATACATCTTGGAGGATTCACGTCCGCGGCTGCGCCACGGGTACATGTTTTCAACCGCGATTTTCATGCCCGTGGAGTCGGTCAGCCGGCGTACGCCCTCGACGAATCCTTCGGCATAGTTCCCCTGCCAACGAAACGGCGGGTGCGCAACAACCACGCTGGCTCCTACCGCTTTCGCCAGGATCACCGATCGCTCGATTTTTGCCCACGCCGAACCCCAGACCTGCTGGGTAAGCAGCAGGGTTGGCGCGTGTATCGCCATAATAGGCAATTGGTATTTGTCCATCAGGGCCATCAGCGCGGTGGCTGACTGACTGGCCTGGTTGCCGGTCACCAACACCTCAAGCCCGTCGTAGCCCACGTCCTTGGCTATCGCGAAGGCGTCATGTACGGTCAGCGGATAGACCGAGGCACTGGATAGTGTCACCGGTACCCGAGGTACACGCTGCTGGTCTTCCATATCCGACCCCTCCTCGTCGCGCCGCTGCATAGCGGCGCCTTTTCCAGTGAAGCGCTAGGCCGTAGGTTCGCCGAGACTTAAGGTCTTCAACGAGCCCAAGGCAACCTCTCCTACCCCCACGCTACTACTGAGCGGTGTCGAAGAGTCAAACATCACGTGATCAAAACGTCGCAGCATGAGACCTTCGCGTAACGCCCAAGGGCAGATGCGGACACTTTTGAGTTTTAATGCGCTCATCGCCTCATGAGCAACGATCGCACCGGCGAGCAGCTGCGGGGCGCGGATTTCCGAAACGCCCGGCAGTTCGGCGCGTTCGTCCCAGCTCATCGCGGTCAGCCGGTTGGTCCAGAGTTTCAGCGAATCGCGGTGCAGCACGCGTTTGACGTATGGCCCCTCCCCGCTGGGGGCGGATCCGGTGATCCGCGACAGCGACCGGAAGGTTTTCGAGGTGGCCGTGGCCAGCGTGGGCTTGCCGTATTGGCGCAGTTCGGTGGTCGGGTCGGTGAGCACATCACGCACGTAGTTGCGCAGCTCCCGGACTTCCTTGATCGAAGGCAAATCGTTGGGCAGCCATTCGCGGGTCAGCCTGCCGGCGCCCAGCGGCACGGAGAAGGCGACCTGGGGGAATTCGTCGGTGCCCACCGCAAGTTCGAGCGAACCACCGCCCATATCCAGGTTGAGGATCGATTCGGACGACCAGCCGAACCAGCGGCGCACCGAGTAGAAGGTCATTCCGGCTTCTTCTTCGCCGGAAAGCTCCATCAGGCTCACACCGGTTTCCCGGCTCACCCGTTCGAGCACCGCTACGCCATTGGAGGATTCCCGAATGGCAGAGGTGCAAAATCCCATGAAGTCTTCGACCCGATGGCTTTTGGCGAACTCGGCTGCCTCCTTGATGAAGGCGATGAGTTCTTGCTGCCCCTCTTCGGTGATGGCGCCATACTCGTTGAGGTAGCGCACCAGCGACAACGGTCGTTTATGCGAGGCATAAGAGACCGGTCGGGCGCCTGGGTAGGCGTCCACCAATAATAGGTGGACGGTATTCGAACCAATATCCAAAACGCCAAGTCTCATGGTGCGCTCCTCAACTCAGAGACGAAGTCTACTTCTCGCTCTTCTTGGCGGTGGTTTTCTTCGCCGTGGTCGCCTTCTTGGCCGGGGCCTTCTTGGCTGCGGGCTTCTTCGCGGGAGCCTTTTTCGCTGCCGTGCGCTTCACCGGGCCACGGGCGCGCTTATCCGCCAGCAGCTCAATGGCTTGCTCACGCGTCAGCTCCTCCAAGGAGGTTGTGCGCGGCACGGTGATGTTGGTGACGCCGTCGGTAATGTATGGGCCGAAGCGACCATCCTTGACCACGATGTTCTTCTCGCTCGTCGGGTCCACCCCGAACTCGGCTAGCGGCGGCACCGCGGCGCGGCGGCCACGCTGCTTGGGCTGTGCGTAGATCGCCAGCGCCTCGTCGAGGGTGATGGTGAAGATCTGCTCTTCGCTGTCGATGGAACGCGAATCGCTGCCCTTCTTCAGATACGGACCGAAGCGGCCGTTCTGCACGGTGATCTCTTCGCCCTCGGCGTCGGCACCGAGCACCCGGGGCAGGCTCATCAGCTGCAGAGCCTCATCCAGGGTGACGGTTTCCACGGTCATGGTCTTGAACAGCGACGCGGTGCGTGGCTTGACCTTGACCGGCTTCTTCGGCGGCTTTGGCTTGCCGTTCTTGTAGTATTCCACCGGCTGCGCGGCGATTTCCTCTTCCGTGAGCTCCGGGATGATCTCGGTGACGTAGGCGCCGTAACGGCCGTCCTTGGCCACGATCTTGCGGCCGGTAGCCTCTTCGATGCCCAGCTCGCGTTCGGAGACCTGAGCGGTGGCGAACAGTTCCTCGGCCTTCGCCGCGGTCAGCTCGTCCGGAGCCAGTTCCTCGGGCACATTCGCGCGCTGCGGGTCGGTGCCTTCTTCGGCGCCTTCCGGGATGGCGCGTTCCAGGTATGGGCCGAACTTGCCCACGCGCAAGGTGATGTCATCGGTGATCTTGATGGAGTTGATCGCCCGAGCGTCAATGTCGCCGAGGTTGTCCACCACGTGCTTCAGGCCCTCCGGGCTGGTTTCGCCCTTGCCGCCGAAGTAGAACATGTTCAACCAGTCGGAGCGCGCACGGTTGCCCTGCGCGATTTCGTCCAGGTCGTCTTCCAAGCGTGCGGTGAAGTCGTAGTCCACGTACTTGGCGAAGTGCTCTTCGAGCAGGCGGATTACCGAGAACGCGATCCAGCTTGGCACCAGGGCGCCGCCGCGCTTGGTCACGTAGCCGCGATCCATGATGGTGGAGATGGTCGGCGCGTAGGTCGAGGGACGGCCAATCTCGCGCTTTTCCAGCTCGGCGACGATGGACGCTTCGGTATAGCGCGCCGGCGGGGTGGTTTCGTGGCCCAGTGCGGTCAGCTCATCCCCGGTCAGCCCCTGTCCCACGGCGAGCTGAGGCAGGCGTGCCTCGGCGTTCTCTGGCTTATCTGCCGCGTCGCTCTCGGAGTCCTTGCCTTCTTCGTAGGCCGAGAGGAAACCGCGGAAGGTGATGACGGTACCGGAGGCAGAGAATTCGGCAACGCGCTGATCGCTAGCGGTGCCCGCGAGCTTGATGGTGGCGGTGAATCCCTTGGCATCTGCCATCTGCGAGGCGACGGTGCGCTTCCAGATCAGCTCGTACAGGGTGAATTCATCCTTGGAGAGCTGGGAGCGGACGTCCTTTGGGCGGCGGAACATGTCACCGGCCGGACGAACTGCTTCGTGGGCTTCTTGAGCGGAGTCGGACTTGCCCTTGTACACGCGGGGGCTCTTGGGAATCGAATCCGAGCCATAAAGTTCGGTGGCTTGGGTGCGGGCGGCGCGGACGGCCTCATTCGACAGGAATACCGAGTCGGTACGCATGTAGGTGATGTAACCGTTTTCGTACAGACGCTGCGCGATCTGCATGGTCAGCTTCGAGCTCCAGCGTAGCTTGCGGCTGGCTTCCTGCTGCAAGGTCGAAGTGGTGAAGGGCGCTGCCGGACGTCGGGTGTAGGGCTTGTCCTCCACGGAGGTGACGGCAAAGTCGCTGTTGGCCAAATTGCTGACCAATGATTCGGCGGCTTCCTGGTTCAGCTCCGCGACCGGGTTGCGGGTGGTCTTCAGCTGGCCGCGGTCATCGTAGTCGCGGCCCGAGGCGACGCGCTTGCCGTCCACCGAGGAGAGCTTGGCGGCGAAGGTTTCCCCAACGGTGGTGGCGAAGCTTCCCTTGACATCCCAGTACCCGGCGGAGACGAAAGCCATGCGCTCACGTTCGCGCTCAACCACCAGCCGGGTGGCGACCGACTGGACACGGCCGGCGGAGAGCCCGCGGGCAATCTTGCGCCACAGAACCGGAGAGATCTCGTAACCGTAGAGGCGATCCAGGACGCGGCGGGTTTCCTGCGCATCGACCAGATTGGTATCCAGCTCACGCATCGAGCCCAGGGCGCGCTCGATACCTTCCTTGGTGATTTCGGTGAAGGCAAGACGGCGTACCGGGACCTTGGGCTTAAGCACCTGGAGCAGGTGCCACGCGATGGCTTCGCCTTCGCGGTCCGCATCTGTTGCGAGGTAGAGTTCGTCGGCATCTTTGAGCTTGGCCTTCAGCTCCGAAACGCGCTTCTTCTTATCCGGGTACACCATGTAATAGGGTTCGAAGTCGTTATCGATGTCGACCGCAAATTTGCCCACGGAAGTTTTCTTGAGCTCGGTGGGAAGCTCGGAGGGCTGGGGAAGATCGCGGATGTGGCCCACCGAGGCGTCCACGTCGAAGCCCTCGCCCAGATATTTGGCGATTGACTTTACCTTGGCAGGAGACTCCACGATAACGAGTTTCTTGCCGGTCTTTTCCTTGGCCTTTGCGGGCACAGCTCTCCTTTTATACAACGCGGTTCCGAACGCTTCCCAGCGAGGTAACGCTCGGGCGGCAATCGCAGCACCATTCCTTGCGACCAGAATCAGTCGCAATTCCCGATGATCTTACACCGAAGAACTGCACAACTTTTCTCTAGCTCGCACCTCCACCCGGGTGCTGGTACTCGGGTAGTAGTGAGATTAAGTAGAACATACGCTTTGAGTCGATGTTGCGTTCTTCGGCCGTGGCCATTGCCTCATACTCGTAAACGAGGTCCAATAATCGCCGATTAAACTCCTTTTGCTTCGCTTCGGGAAGAAACACTAAACCACTGGTCAGCAAGGGTGGGCGGTCGGCATCCGGCTCGATTCCCGACTTGGCTTCCGCCTCGCGCCGCTCCACTTCGGCATTCAGCCTTGTGCGGAACGCGTTCAACTGCACGTTGAGGTAGGCCGTTTTCGCGTTCGTCGAATCGATCTGGGTGTTTAGCTCCAGCCTTTCGCCCGCGGCGCGCCACCGGCGTTCTCGCGCGTCGCCTTCGCTGGCCGCGCGCGCCACGTACCCGTATTTCTCCAGTGCGCGCAAGTGATAGCTCATGGCGCTGGGCGTCAATGAGCACATCGATGCCAGCTCCGTTGCGGTGCGCGTGGTTTGCGATGCGAAAAGCTCGTCGAGCACGATCAGCCGAGCATCATGGGCCAGCGCGCGGATCGCCTGCGGGTCGGTGATCGAGACCACTTGTGGGGGTTGATCTTCCGCGTCGGCGCGCTGCGCGCCGTCTTCCTCGACTGTGTTCCGTGTCATAACGAAAAAGTTTAGCCTTTGTTTCAGATTTTACGAAGCATTCCATGCCGCAGAAGGCGAGCAATAGCTTCATAAAGCCTTTCAGTGAAATTCTCCTCGCCCTCACCGATCAGTGAATCAAGGGCTACAACCAACTGCGCGACCGATAATTCACCATCGCAGGCCGACAGGAATCCGGCCTGCGCCGAGTCCAAAATTTCGGTTCGGCGGATCCCCACGCCCTGGCGCAAGAGGATCACTCCTGGATGTTCGGCACCGGGGCGCTGATGACGTTCCTCGGTGACATCTTCTGCGACTAGCAGGTGCCACTGCTTCCATTCTTCTCCGGCTTCGCGCAATGCATCTGCCATCAGAATGTCTCGCTCCAAGGCAGGAGCCAGCGGCTGTTCCACCTGGTGCGGTATCTGTTCGAAGAGACGGAAGGTTACCTCCGGTTGCGCGGGCCGGCGGAAATACACCATGCCGAAACCGACCGCACCGACCTGGCGGGATTCGAAGTCG
Source organism: Arthrobacter sp. MYb224 (assembly GCF_002975455.1). Lineage (NCBI taxonomy): Bacteria > Bacillati > Actinomycetota > Actinomycetes > Micrococcales > Micrococcaceae > Arthrobacter > Arthrobacter sp. MYb224. The sequence continues at coordinate 391,031 of NZ_PCPU01000003.1, forward strand.
TCGAGGTAGGCGTCATAGGCGGCCGCGTAGGCGGCGCTGTCCTCGCTTTGCGACGCATCGCGCAACCAGGTTTCGGCATAAACGCTCGGAGTGGCCTGTTCACGTTCAATCACCCAGACGTCCAAGTCATCGGCAAACCAATCGGAGACCCGCCGCGCCCATGGTTCATTGGATTCCTCATCTAGGCGAGGTATCTCCCAATTCGACAGCATCTGCATATGTGCACCGGGGTTCAGATGCTCGGGGGCCTGGGCAATCAGCGTGCTCACCAAGGAATCGCCGGCCATGCCACCATCACGGTAGGTGAAGCGGTCTTGCTCACGCTCGGACTTATTGCGCGGTGTGATCACGAATGGCGGATTGCTGGCGATCAAGTCGAATTTCTGGCCGGCCACCGGTTCGAACAGGCTGCCCTGCAATAGCGTAACCCGCTCTTCTAGCCGCTGCGGGTCCAGCTTCAAAGCTCGGTGGTTGAGCACCAGGTTAAACCGGGTGAACGCCAGTGCGCGGTCCGAAAGGTCCGTGGCGGTCACGTGCTTGGAGTGCGAGAGCAAATGGAATAGCTGTATTCCGCATCCCGTGCCGAGATCGAGGGCCCGTTCAGCGTCCGGACGGACGGTGACCTGCGCAAGCGTGCGCGAAGCATGGCCAATGCCTAAAACGTGGTCCGTGCGCAGAACCCCGGGACGCTGGTGCGAACCCAGGTCGTGAGCCACCCACAATTCACCATCTACATCCGAGCCATGCACCGCCAACGCCACCTTAGCCCGGTACCCCGAGGCCCATGGCTCAATCAACCCGAGCTTGAGCAGCCCGTCGGCACGCACCGTGGGGAATGCCGCGGCGATCGCCGCGACTGATTCCGCCTGTCCCAACTGGAACAGCCGAACGGCGCACGCCAGGGAACCGGCTTCGGGCTGCTTGTTCAGAACTCGAAGCGCCGGGTGGATCTGATCCCGACCATAAGCAGCCACCGCATCATCACCTAATAGCTCGGTGATGGCATCAAAGCCAAACTTCATTGTTGTCAAGTCGGCATGGAGCTTGTCCAGCAACGCGAGGTCGTAACTACTAGGGGCATCTTCAATGGCAGAAAATTCAGCGGCATTCACAGTTCCAAGTCTAACGAGTCCGCGGGTGTTACAAGACTGCGCAACAACTGCCCAACCGCCTTAGGATGTTCGGTATGCCAGTCGTGACCATCACCTATTTGCAGCAGCTTTCGAGTGCCGAAATGCGCCCGAGTGCCAGAAAACTTCCGCAGCATGCGAGGATCGAACGCGCCCAACAGATCTCGGCCGAGTTTTCCCGCTTCCTCTATCAAAGCGTGGGGAGCAAATTGAACTGGGCAGATCGGCTGACTTCCAGCCGTGAACAATGGGATGCGACGCTGCGCCGTGCGGGCTCTGAAACCTATGTGCTCTACCAGGATGGGGTGCCGAAGGGGTACGCGGAACTGGTGACCGAGGTGACCGAGGCCCAGAGCGAGGTAGAGATCTACTACTTCGGGCTATTCCCCGAAGCCATCGGGCAGGGTCTCGGTGGTCTGTTGCTCAGCGAAGCCAATCGTCGGGCTTGGGATCTGCACACGCGCTTCGAAGATCTCCCGCCGGTGGGCCGGGTGTGGCTGCACACCTGCTCGTTGGATGGGGAAGCGGCCATCCCGAACTACCAAGCACGAGGCTTCAGCGTTTATGACACCACGGCCGAGGAAACCGAAGTAATCGATGCGTCACTCGACCTGTGGCCAAGTTCCTAAGCGCCGATTAAATGCCAGCGCGCCGCATGATCTCTAGATCATGCGGCGCGCTGGTTCTTGCCTAGGCTTCGATCGATACTTCGGTGCAGTCTGGGCACCGGCGCAATTCTTCATCCTTGGCGCAGTCTTCACAGAAGAGACGCAGGTTGCGGCATGTCGGGTTCGCGCAATTCTCGAACTTGTTCGTGGGCCCCTGGCAACCGACGCATTCGCCGATGGTCACCGCATCCTCGGAGAATTCGGTGTGCATGCGCTTGTCGAAGACATACAGGGAACCTTCCCACAGGCCCTTGTCACCGTACTGTTCGCCGTAGCGGACGATTCCGCCCTGCATCTGGTAAACCTCTTGGAAACCGCGCTTGACCATCAGCGCGGAGAGCACCTCGCAGCGAATGCCGCCGGTGCAGTAGGTGACGATCGGCTGATCTTTCAGGTGGTCGTACTTTCCCGAATCGAGTTCATCCATGAACTCGCGGGTGGTTTCCACCGCTGGAACGATCGCGTCCTTGAACTTGCCGATCTGGGCTTCGAACGCGTTTCGGCCATCGAAGAAGTGAATCTTCTCCCCAACCTTCTCCTTCGTTTCGACCAGTTCGTGGAGCTGCTCGGGACGCAGGTGGACCCCGCCGCCGACCACACCGTTCTCGTCGATCTCGATCTCGCCCGGGGCGCCGAACGTGACAATTTCGTCACGGACCTTGACGGATATACGCGGGAAGTCTTCGGCCGAGCCCTCGGACCACTTAATATCCATCTTTGTGAATGGAGGGAACTCGCGGGTAGCCTTCACGTATTTCTTGACGGCAGAAATCTCGCCGCCAACGGTCCCGTTGATGCCGTCCTTGGAGATGATAATTCGACCGCGCAAGCCCCAGCGTTCCAGCAGCGAACGCTGCCACAAGCGGACGGCTTCCGGGTCGGGAAGCGGAGTAAATGCGTAATACAAAACGATGCGATGAATGGCCACCATATAAGGGTAGTAGCTTTTCGGCACAAATCGCCGCGCAAAAGAGCAAAGTCACATTCTCGGTCCCGACCATTGTCCGGGTATCAGCATTGACTATAGTTTCAAGTAAGCAACGATTAGCTCAACGTCAGCTAATTCCTAGGTGAGACAGGGTAGGGTCAAAACATGGCATCAAACGCAAGCGATGAACTGATTGGTACCTGGGTAGACGGCTGGGCAGGCGTCCGTGGATACGAGACCCGCCATGAGGGGCGAGTCCACGCGGCCCTCCGTCACGATACGACCGGGGACTGGGAATACGTTATTTATGAGCCTTCCAAGGAAGAGCTCGCAGCGGTCGCCGAGACGCTTAAAAAGCATCCAAAGCGCCGTCTCACCGCATTCGATGACTCAATCGAGGGACTGCTGCGTACCGCCAGCGAGGTTGGCCTTCAGGTGTCCGCAGACGATGAAGTCCTCATGGTCACCGAATTAGCCGTGCACGACGTCGAAGTACCTTTGCCCGCAGATGGCTTCGTCTTCCAGATCGAACGCGACGGCACCCATGCCTATGTTTCGCTGCATCCAGAAGACAATCAGGAGATCGTAGCCGCTTCCGGCCACGTCTCGGCAGTCGCCGGATTCGCGATCTTCGACCGCATCATTACCGGTACAGATTTCCGCCGTCAGGGTCTTGGAACTTTGATCATGCGCGCGCTTGCCTCACTGGCCCAAGAGCACGATGTGGACGAGGGCCTGCTCATCGCCTCCGTTGACGGCCAGCAGCTCTACGCTTCCTTGGGCTGGACCTCGCTAGGCAAGGTTGTCCTGTTCAAAGGCTAACCGCCACCATTTCTTCGCTGATCGCCGTCGGAATTATTTTCGACGGCGATAAGCTTTTAACTACCCACCGTTGCTCAGAGAGGCTCTAGACGTGAAGTCCGTGCGCGCGTTGCTGGATCCGTTCAATCGGCAAAACGATCCCGAAGCGGTCATCCATCGCAGGTCGGTGGCCGCGAAAGATGAGATCACCGCGCCATGGCCGACCTGGATCCACGACGCGGTCCGGCAAACCTTTGAGGAACTAGGCATTCAGCGGCCCTGGCTGCACCAGGTGCAAGCCGCGGAATCCGTTCACGCGGGAAACCACACGATCATTTCTACCGGCACGGCCTCCGGCAAATCTTTGGCATATCTCATGCCCAGTATTGACCTGCTCTACCGCACCCGAGAGACCGGCCCCAATGACGCCGAGGCCCAAGGGACCATCTTGTACATCTGCCCCACCAAGGCCTTGGCGGCAGACCAGTTGGCTTCGGTGCAGGCTTTGAAGGTGCCAGGCGTTCGGGCCTCTAGCTATGACGGCGACACCGACCAAGGAACCCGCAGCTGGGTCAGGCAACACGCGAACTTTGTCTTCACCAACCCGGATATGCTCCATCGTGGCATCCTGTCCAACCATCAGGCCTGGTCGCGTTTCTTCAAACGGTTGCGCTACGTGGTCATCGACGAGGCGCATTCATATCGCGGAGTTTTTGGTGCCCACGTCGCAAACTTGATGCGCCGGCTGCGGCGCATCTGCGCCCACTACGGAAACGACCCGGTCTTCATCGGCGCCTCGGCAACCAGCTCGGACCCGGAAGAATCCTTCTCGAGGCTCATCGGCGCCCCGGCGCAGGCTGTTACCCACGATTTCTCCGCTTCGGGGGAACTAGTCATCGGACTGTGGGAACCGCCCTTGACCGACCGGACTGGTGAAAATGGTGCCCCGCTACGTCGCACGGCGATCGCAGAGAGCGCCTCAATCCTTACCGACCTAATGGCGGACCATGTGCGCAGCATCGTGTTCATCAAATCCCGCCGCGGCGCAGAGACCATTGCGGCACTCACGCGCAAGCATTTGGAAAAGTTCGCTCCAGAACTCAGCGTCCGCTTGGCGGCCTATCGATCTGGATACCTGCCGGCCGAACGCCGCGAAGTTGAAAAACAATTGCGCTCCGGCCAATTATTGGGAGTGACCTCGACATCCGCATTGGAGCTTGGCATCGACATCGCCGGGTTGGACGCGGTGGTGGTCGCCGGATGGCCCGGAACGCGCGCTTCATTCTTCCAACAGATCGGCCGTGCCGGAAGAAGCGGACAAGATGCGCTTGCCATATTTGTCGCCGCCGAAGACCCGCTCGACACCTATCTGGTGCACCATCCCGAGGCAATATTTGAACTCGGAGTCGAAGCGACGGTCTTTGACCCGCATAATAAATACGTACTCAGCGGCCACTTGTGCGCAGCCGCCCAGGAACACCCGTTGCGGCCCGAAGAATTAGCTCTTTTTGGCCCGCAGACCGAAGAGTTGCTGGACTCCTTGGTGCAGCGCGGCTACTTGCGCCGTAGGCCGGCCGGATGGTTCTGGACCCATCCGCAACACGCCGCCTCGATGTTCTCCATTCGGGCAGACGGCGGTGGCCCGGTCGACATTATCGACGCCGAAACCGGAGCGCTGCTTGGAACCATGGATTCGCCGCAAACACATTATCAGGCACACCCCGGAGCCATTTACGTGCATCAAGGAGCCAGCTACCACGTTGAAGAACTCGACGAACAAAATCATGTGGTCGTGGTCAGTCGAGTCAATCCGGATTATTACACCAACGCCCGCGACCTGACAACGGTAGAGGTCCATTCCCAAGAGCGCAGTAGCAAACATCAGGTACTCGGTATATTTTTCGGCGAGGTCACCGTCACCACTCAGGTGGTCTCGTTCCAACGCAAATCGGTAGCCTCCAACGAGGTGCTCTCCGAGGAATCTCTGGAGCTGGAAGCTCGTGAACTCCATACTAAATCTGTGTGGTTCACGCTCACCGAACAGCGGCTACTGGGTGCCGGGCTCACCGTGGATCAGTTCCCGGGGGCATTGCATGCGGCCGAACATGCGATGATCGGGCTGCTTCCCCTGGTCGCGACCTCGGACCGTTGGGATATTGGCGGGGTGTCTACGGCCCTTCATATGGACACCGGCCACCCCTCCATCTTCGTTTATGACGCCCAGCCGGGGGGAGCCGGATTCGCCGAGCGTGGTTTCGAGCGTTTCCTAGATTGGGTGCGAGCTACCCGAGACGCCATCCAATCGTGCGAATGCGCCCACGGGTGCCCCAGCTGCGTGCAGTCACCGAAGTGCGGAAACCGCAATAACCCATTGGACAAAAGCGGTGCCATACTTCTGCTGAGCACCGTGCTGCAGGATATTGTGCCTGCCCATCATCGCTGATCTAAGGGCGGTGCACCGGCCCGGGCTCGCGCCGTAGCCGCGTGCAGCTTCACCTCAAGGGCGACGAAGGTCACCGGCACACTGACGGTTACACGCACAGAGGTTCCTCCGTCCTCCACGGCGCATTGCTCAAGTTCGGCTTCGTTAGCCGCCGATACGCTTCGGGCGATCTCGCAGGGGTCCCCGGCGCGTAGACCTCTAGCGGTATCTGCGGCGGCTAGCGCCGCCAAATCGGCGGCAGCCGCCGCTCGCATCGATGCATGGGTCGCGGCCGTCCAGAGGAGCACCGCCGAGGCCAGGATCAGTGCCACCGCCACTAACGCGGTGGCCGTCACCGTTCCATTGCCGCGCTCGCCTCTTGCACTGGTTGGTAGTCTCATTCCAGCGCCACGCTCGCTTCGCCATGGACCTGGATCGGTCCAAGCAATGGAATGCGCACAGACTTGCTGACATGAACTTCGGAGAATCCCCCACCCTGTGAAATCGCATATGTCGCGTCATCTCCGGCGAGCCTGACCCCGCTTGAATGCACTACCGAGCTTTCTTCTCCGCGTGCCAGTTCTCTGGCCATGGCAGCGGCAGCCTGTTGCACTTGGATCTGCTTCATACCCAACACTCCAAAGCACAACAGTAAGGATAAAAACACGGCAACAGCCGGTAGCAGCACCGCGAATTCCGCCGTGCTGCTACCTCTCTCATCGTTGAAGTTCATTGCCTACAGCGACAGGGCCTTGCTGATAAGTCCCATCAGCATGCCACGCACATCCCCACTGGACAGGATGCTGATCAGCAATCCGGCGAAGGCTACGGCGGCCAGAGTGACCATAGCGAATTCTGCGGTGGTTGAGCCCTCTTCGTCAGCAAGACGCTCGGAAATCATAGCTTCCATACGTTTCATGATTTTTCCTTTCGTTGTTTCCCAAATGCGAAATAATTTGGGGTGGTGCCTTCAGCTTGAGCCACCTGAACGTTTCACGGATTAGGTTCCTTTCAAGCTGGGGATTACTCGTTCAGAGCCCCGGCAGCAAGGCAATAATCAGCGGCACCACGCCTAAGGCAATGAACGCTGGCAAGGCGCAGGCGCCCAAGGGAAGCACCAGTCTGGTACCGAATTGCGCGCCCAGCCTTGCGACTCTTTGGCTGCGTTCGCGACGTTGCAGCGCTGCCGCATTGCGCAGCAAGCTCGCCGCCGGGGCTCCGGTGACATGAGCGAAGCGCAAAGCCTTTTCAAGTGGCCGCAACCAATCCGGTGCCGAGTGCCAGGCTTTATCCCACTCCATGTTCATTTCCAAGCATCGTGCGACGGTGCAGAGCTGTGCCCCTTGCGGGACGCCGCGACCCAGCGTGTCCAAAATGTCTTTAATGGGCATCCCCGAATCCAACAAGCTTGCGCTGACATCCAGAATCAGCTCGACAGGCTGAATCTGGATGTCGACGGCCTTGGCTTGCGGACGCTTGATACTCAGCGTTCTTTCGTGCCTCTCGTGGCTAGAAATAGCCAGCAAGACCGCGGCAACCGCACAGCACAACGCGAAGAACGTCATTGCAGCGCCTGCCGAGTGGTGGTGCGCAGCAGGTACCTGCACCACAGCCGATTGAGCAGCCACAACGCCATCCCGAGGACCACGCTTAGCTGCGCTGCCCACGAGGTGGCTAGGGCACCTGGCACGTCAATGCCTAGAAGAATCCCGGCGCCGAACCCAACCAGTGGCAGCCAGGTCAGCAACTTGGCCGTTGCCTTGGGGCCGGCCATGGCGGCGTCGAATGCTTGTGTTGCGACCAGGTCGGCTTCCAAATCATCGGCCAACCGTTCCAGCACCTCCGCAAGGCTTGCGCCGCTGCGCTCGGAAACCCGCAAGCACCAATGCATTCGATGCACCGACGAGGGAAGCGCGTTGTTCGCCGTCGGTTCGGTCGGCGAAGGGCTCCTAGCACCCAGCCGATGCGTGGCGCGTAATTGGTGAAGCGCCTGGTGCACCGGACACTGGCTGTGTTCGGCGGCCAGCAATGCATCAACGGCGGGGTAGAAAGTGAGTCCGCTGCGCACCAAGGCGGCAAGTTCGCGAATCGTGCGGGCATCTTCGGCCAACATATGCTTCGGCTCATCCGGCCGTCGCGTGGACCCGAAAATACCGTGCTTCTGCCAGGGACGAGCGCCCGTTTCGTTTTTAGCCGTGCCAGGGAACCAAAGCCAGAGTGCCACTGCGCTTAACAGGAGAATCAACATCGCCGTTCAGCCTTCGCTTTGGGCCATCTGCTCGGCGAGCGCCCTGATAGTTGCATGACCGAGTTTCTGTTCAAGAATCGGCAACGAAGCCCGGTCCAGGGGTGCGTGCCGATTGCTGTCGACCGCCGTGATCACGCTCATTTGCCCGTCTCCCGCGGAGTTCAGGATGCCTAGGGCCACCGGACCGCGTTGCCCCTGCTCTCCGCGCGCCATGTGAATAATAAGGTCAAGCGCGCTGGTCGCCTGCAGGGCTGTCGCTTGGAGGTTCCATCCGGCTAGCGCGCCGAGAGCTGCCAGGCGGGCGGGAACCGCTTCGGGGCTATTGGCGTGCAGAGTTCCGGCAGCACCTTGATGGCCGGTATTCATTGCGGCCAAGAAATCTCGGATCTCTGCCCCTCGGCACTCCCCGACGATCAACCGATCCGGTCGCATCCGAAGTGCTTGAACCACCAGATCGCGCAGTTCGATGTTGCCGGCCGCTTCAACATTAGCCGCACGGGTCTGCATGCCGACCACATGTTGGTGGGTGACGTGGAGCTCCTGGGAGTCTTCCACGACAATGATGCGTTGACCCTCGTGAGCCAGCGAGAGCATTGCCTGAAGCAGGGTGGTCTTGCCGCTGCCGGTGCCTCCGGTGACGAGAAAATTCAGTTCCCTTTCCATGATCTCTGCAAGCAACGGATGCCACCAGCACGCGGCGTGTTCCAGTACCCCGGCGAGGTCCAAGGGCTTGGTTTTCTTAACACGGATCGAGATCAGCGGCCCCTGCGTTGCAATCGGCGGGAGCACCGCGTGGACTCGGTAGTGTTTCAAGCTCATGTCCATAAATGGGCTTGCATCGTCTAATCTTCGTCCAGCCAGCGAGGCTAGGTGGACGGCCAGCCTGCGGACCTGTTCGGCCGACCCGAAGACGTATTCGGTGGGTTCCAATCCGCGAGGCGAGTCGGTCCACACCCTGCCCTGCCCGTCAACCAGGACATCGGTCACCTCGGGTTGTTGGGCGAATGGTTCGAGTACCGATAGTCCGGCGACTTCGTCTTGCAGTGCTTTTAATGATTCGGCGGCTCCCGAGGCGCCTAAGGCGGCCCCAGAATCCTGTACGGCCCCGGCGAGGGCTACCGCGTCGAGTTGCCCACCGGTGGCCATCGCCCGCTGACGCACCGATTCGAGGATGCGTTCATCGACTTCGCGACGCGTTGTGTGCCCCGAGCCTTGCGCACTGTGTTTGCCCGTGCTCATCGCTTGTTCCCCTCGGATTCTGGCAGGAGCCGCAGGTCCGCTAGCGCATGGCGGACTTTTCGAGAGCGCAGCGCGTCAAAGAGCACGCCGCGTTGTATCGCCCGGGAGATCCTCGGCAAGCTCGGAAAATGCCCTAGATACTGTCCCGTCGCGGTATTCGAATTTCGCAGGTTCCTTGGACCGCAGCGGATATGCGCTGCGACCGGTGGCTTGCCGGTATCTTCACAGGTCAAGACCTGCCGGTCAACGAATTGCTCAAGCACCGCACGCTGCGGGTGCACCGCGCGTCCGGTATCGACCACTAGCAGGTCGAAGCCTTGCCTGGCCGCCGCCAATAATCGCACCACCAGTTGTTCATCCAGCTCGCTGGGTGCGGCGCTGGGCGACCAAGTCAAAACCGCGGTGTCTCGCACCGTTGGCAAGGTATCCACCAGCTGGTGCGGTGCCAACGCGCCACCGGAGCGGCACAGCTCTTCCCAGCCGATTCCCGTGGGCGGATCGAGCGTCACCCGCGGCCACAATCCGGTGGAATGGGGATCCAGATCGATCAGCAGGCTCTTCAATCCGCACAGCGTGCCCGCGTGGGCAACGAGCGCCGCCAAGGTACTGGTACCCAAGCCGCCGGCGAGGGAGCCTAGGGAAAGACAATGCGCCTGGCCTGCGCGCATTCCCCAAAGTCCGAGGTACTCCCCCAACCATTGCTGCGCCCTGGGCAAGATGGCCACTCTGGCACGCGGGATCTGGCTGGCCACCGACCACAGCTGCTGGTCGTCTTCTTCAAAGCCGAGGACAACGTCGCAGAGTCCGGGGAATGCCAGCGCTTCGCCCGCCATATCCGCGCCCCAGAGCACCGGGCCGTTCCCGGGAGCCGGCAGATCCTTGAGCTCGGCACATTGGTGTATGCGCACGGCCGCCACCAGGGCGATGAGCGCACAGCTTTCGACAAGCCGCTCGTCGTTGCTGACCAGGGTGCAGGCTAGTTCGCCAGCGCCCCAGAGGCGCTCAGGGCCTACCGCGGCCGAGCTCGGCGCATCGCAGGCTTGTTCGGTTGCCACAAACCGCCCATCGCTCTTCACCGGCGGTGAGGCGGAGCTGGGAAAAGATAACCAATTCATAGTTGAACGGTGCCATCGTTTCGCTGCTGCCGAGCCGATGCTTGGCAAGCTGGGGATATTGTCCGACTTCAATGCACAATAGAACAATGAGCATGCTTGCCTTTATCGCCGCTGACCCCGAAGGCTACGCCATCCTCGAAGTTCGCCACGCACTAAGTGGCAAGCCAGTATTCCCGGGCCGCCCGGTGTCCAAAGCCCAGTTCCCGACGGCTGTTCGCACTATTGAAGACGAACATGCCCCACGCTGGGTCATGCTGCGCACCGCGGACTGGATGCCCTCCTTGCTGGCAGCGGGAGTCTTCATTGCCAAGGCGCACGTGCTTTCGCTCACGCAGCGAATCCTGCACCGCAGCCCACTGAGCGCGCAGCAACTGGATGACATCGATCTGGAAAACCCGCACAGCCCAATGGCCCGGCCCAATCAAGACGCCTTATTCGAAACACCCGTCAACGGGGAAAGCCTGGACGAAGTCGTGGCCATGTATGTGCGCCAACGCCAGGCTCTGCCCGAAGAGCCGGCAGCGCGCCGAAAGCTTGAATTGCTCATTCATGCCGAGTCGGTCGGTGCGCTCGTAGCCTGCGAAATGGAGCATGCCGGGCTTGCCTGGAACGAGGCAGATCACCGCGCGCTGCTGCGTGAGAAACTTGGCCCTGCGGTCGGCGAAGGGGTGCGTCCGGCCAAACTCGCCCACCTCGCCGAGGCCCTCGGACAGGCCTTGCGGTGGCCCGGGCTGAACCCGGATTCCCCGCACGAACTCCTGCGTGCCCTGCACCGGGCAGGTTTTTCAGTCCAGTCGGTGCGGGCCTGGGAGCTGGAACAGCTCAAGGATCCGCTCATCGCGCAGGTCCTCGAATACAAGAAGCTTTCCCGGCTGGCCAGCACGCACGGGGACGCCTGGCTTGACCAATGGGTCAAGAACGGGCGGTTCCACCCGCATTACGTTTTGGGCACCGTCGCCTCCGGGCGCTGGGCCGCCAGCGGCGGCGGAGCCCTGCAGCTGCCCCATTCGATCCGCCAGGTGGTGGGCACCGCCGCAGGACGCACCTTCGTCATTGCCGACGGCCGGCAGCTCGAGCCACGCATTCTCGCCGCGATCTCCCAAGATCGTCGGCTCCAAGAGGCGGGCCAGCAAGATGACCTTTATCAGTGGCTCATCGATGCCAGGCTCGTCTCGGACCGCAACGAGGCTAAATTGGGAATGCTCTCGGTCATCTACGGCGGCGGTGGCGGCACCTCCGGTGCGGTGGGCGTGGCCTTGAAGAAAAACTTCCCGCAGGCCATGGCGTATGTGGATCAGGCTGCGAAAGCAGGCGAGCGCGGCGAAGGAGTTCAAAGCTGGCTAGGCCGCGGCTGCCCACCGGCAGATGAAAGTTGGGTGCAAGCCCAGCGAGCTACCCAAGATGAGGCCGGGCAACGAGCCGCCGATGCCGCGGCACGGTCGCGTGGCAGGTTCACCCGAAATTTCGTGGTGCAGTCAACCGCCGCCGAGTGGGCGTTGGTGTGGATGGGCCATGCCCGTCACCTGATTCGCCAGGCCGGATGGGCCCAGTCCTGCCAGCAGGTGTTTTTCGTTCACGACGAGGTCGTTTTCGAGTGCCCGGTAGAACTGGCCGATCGCCTCGGTGAGTTGGTGCGCCACGCGGCGCTGCTCGCCGGACGCACGCTCTTTGGCGAGCACAGCCCAAATTTTCCGGTCAGCGTCGCTATCTCGCAGAACTATTCCGAAGGCAAATAGCCGCTTACTTCAGCTTGATTTCGCGTTGCGCGTTCCAAGGTTTGTTCCAGCCCAACTCGGCAAATAAACGATCGATCACAATCGCGGTGAATCCCCAGATCAGGTGTCCCTCGTATTCGAAGGCCGGGGATTTGAAGCGTTGCGCACCGCGCTGCACCACCGCGGTCAGCCGGTTATGCGGATCGAGCAGGTGCGTTACCGGCGCCCGAAAGACATCCGAGCTTTCGCGCAGATCCGCCGCATAGACCCTGGATTCGGTGTGCCACCAGCCCACCACGGGGGTGACCAAGAAGCTAGAGACCGGAAGCTCGGTTTCGGTCAATTGGCCAAGTACTTCAATCCCTGAAATATCAACCCCGGTTTCTTCCCACGCCTCACGCAGTGCCGCAGCGCTCGCCGAACCATCGTCGGGGTCTATCCCGCCGCCGGGGAAGGCGATCTGCCCGGCATGTTTGCGCAGCGTGGAGGCGCGCTCCACAAAAAGCAGGTCTAGCTCCTCGGGCTTGGCCGCCTCGTGCACGCCCCGCCCGGTGGCCGACCCGAATAAGATGAGCACCGCCGCCTTGCGCACGCTGTTGGCGTCCATCTGGTTGAAAACCCAGTGTTTCGGAAGTTTTACCGTAGAGCCCATTTTTTGGGCATGCGTCGCGATGACTTTTTCCAGCTCGGCACGTGCACTCATGCGTCCAGTCCGTATCCTTCGGCACGCAGTTCCCGGCGGGTGGACCCGTCGAGCATTTTCTGCAGCAATTCTTCGCGTCCCGGAGCGAGCTCATACTTCAGCAATTTCTGTGCCTTCGCCGGAATCTCCTCGCCAATCCCTGAGGACGGGCAGAGCTTTGCCAAGACGCAGGCGCCACAGGCCGGCTTGCGGGCATGGCAGACTCGGCGCCCGTGAAAGACGACGCGATGGCTGAGCATGGTCCAGTCGCGCTTTTCGAATAATTCGCCCACGGCGTGCTCAACCTTAACCGGGTCGGTTTCCGCGGTCCAGCCAAAGCGGTTGGCGAGCCGGCCGAAGTGCGTGTCCACGGTGATGCCCGGGACGCCGAAGGCGTTTCCCAACACCACATTCGCGGTCTTCCGCCCCACCCCGGCAAGTTTAACCAGATCTTCGAGCCGTGCAGGGACCTGGCCGCCGTGGCGTTCCACCAGCGCTGCCGAAAGCCCCAGCAGGGAATCTGTCTTGGCGCGGAAAAATCCGGTGGGCCGGATCAGTTCTTCAAGTGCCCCGCGTTCGGCCTGGCTCATCGCCAGCGCGTCGGGATACCTTGCGAAGAGCCGTGGGGTGATCGAATTGACTCGGACGTCGGTGGTTTGCGCGGAGAGCACCGTTGCCACCAGCAGCTCGAAGGGATTCTCGAAATCCAATTCGGCCACCGCATAGGGGTATGCCTCGGCCAACAGGCGGTGCATCTTCCGTGCCCGCCGTTTGAGTCCGATCTCTGATTCAACTTTCACTTTTGCTGCCACGAGATGATCGTGTCATGAGCCGGGAAAAATATCACTGTTTGCCTGCATTTCACCGCGTCGAAATGACCGCTCGGCGCACAAAATGCCCGTTACTGGCCCCGTCAGTGACACAAACCACAGGCTCGGCGTTCGAGCGTGTAACTTTGATCACAGAGTAATTTTTGTTTAACCGAAAGGACGCGATCACCGGTGAGTGACTCCAAGACCCTGGACAACCTATCGCATGAGACTCGTGCGTTTGCCCCTAGCAAAGACTTCAGCGACCAAGCCATCGGCTCGGCGAGCCAGTACGCGGCAGCAAGCGAAGACCGGTTGGGCTACTGGGCGCAACAGGCACGGAGCGTGTTGACTTGGGACACCGATTTCACCGAGACCTTGGATTGGTCCGAAGCACCGGTGGCCAAGTGGTTCGTCGGCGGCAAACTCAACGCGGCCTATAACGCATTGGACCGCCACGTGGAGAACGGCCTGGGCGAACGGGTTGCCATTCATTTCGAAGGCGAGCCGGGAGACACCCGCAGCTACACCTACGCGCAGCTGACCGAAGAGGTGAAGAAGGCGGCCAACGCCTTCGAATCCTTGGGCGTCGCCAAGGGCGACCGGGTGGCCGTCTACCTGCCGATGATCCCCGAAGCGGTGATCACCATGCTCGCCTGCGCGCGCATCGGCGCGATCCATTCGGTGGTCTTCGGCGGTTTCTCCGCCGACGCGCTGCGCTCCCGCATCGATGACGCGGACGCCAAGCTCGTGGTCACCGCGGACGGCACCTGGCGCCGCGGAAAGCCGTCGCCGCTGAAGCCTGCGGTGGACGCCGCCCTTGAAAAGCCCGGCCACACCGTGGAAAACGTGCTGGTGGTCAAGCGCAACGGCGAGCCGACCGAATTCGGTGCACTGGACAAGTGGTGGGATGACGTAGTCGGCACCGCCGCCACCGAGCACACCGCGGTAGCCCACGATTCCGAGCACCCGCTGTTCGTGCTCTACACCTCGGGCACCACCGGCAAGCCGAAGGGCATCGTGCACACCACCGGCGGCTTCCTGGCCCAGGGCGCGGTCACCCACCGCGACACCTTCGACCTGCACCCGGAAACCGATGTGTACTGGTGCACCGCGGATATCGGCTGGGTCACCGGGCATTCCTACGTCACCTACGCCCCGCTGATCAACGGCGCCACCCAGGTGATGTACGAAGGCACCCCGGACACCCCGCATCAGGGTCGCTGGTGGGAACTGATCGAGAAGTACAAGGTCTCCATCCTCTACACCGCGCCGACCGCGATCCGCACCTTCATGAAATGGGGACGCGAGATCCCCGACGGCTACGACCTCTCCAGCCTGCGCGTGCTCGGCTCGGTCGGCGAACCGATCAACCCGGAAGCCTGGATGTGGTACCGCGATGTCATCGGCACCAACAACGGCAAGAACGGCGAGCGCAAGGAGCACCCAACCCCGATCGTGGACACCTGGTGGCAGACCGAAACCGGGGCGCATATGATCACCCCGATGCCTGGGGTGACCGCCACCAAGCCGGGCTCTGCGCAGGTCGCCGTGCCGGGGATCAGCATCGACGTGGTCGACGAGGCCGGCGTTTCGGTGGCCGACGGCGAGGGCGGCTTCCTGGTCATCCGCGACCCGTGGCCAGCCATGCTGCGCGGCATCTGGGGCGACATGGAGCGCTACAAGGAGACCTACTGGTCCCGCTTCGAGGGCATGTACTTCGCCGGCGACGGCGCCAAGAAAGACGAGGACGGCGACATCTGGCTGCTGGGCCGGGTGGATGACGTGATGAACGTGTCCGGGCACCGGCTGTCCACCACCGAGATCGAGTCTTCGCTGGTCGCCCACCCGTACGTGGCCGAGGCCGCGGTGGTCGGCGCCAAGGACGAGACCACCGGCGAGGCGGTTGTCGCGTTCGTGATCCTGCAGAC
The DNA here is from genome assembly GCF_002975455.1 of Arthrobacter sp. MYb224. Classification (NCBI taxonomy): domain Bacteria; kingdom Bacillati; phylum Actinomycetota; class Actinomycetes; order Micrococcales; family Micrococcaceae; genus Arthrobacter; species Arthrobacter sp. MYb224. The sequence continues at coordinate 406,719 of NZ_PCPU01000003.1, forward strand.
CGAACCGCCCGAAGGCGAGGACGTGGTCGCCACGCTGCGCGCCCACGTGGGCAAGGACATCGGCCCGATCGCCAAGCCGCGCCACATCCTGGTGGTCCCCGAGTTGCCCAAGACCCGCTCGGGCAAGATCATGCGCCGCCTGCTCAAGGACGTGGCCGAGGGCCGCGAGGTCGGAGACGCGACCACGCTGTCCGACGCGACCGTGATGACGCAGATCGCGCAGTCGATGAAGAAGTAGCAAGCTCCGGCCCCCAGGCCGGGATCCACGGGCCGCCGCCTGCGCCACCGCCAACCGGTTCAACCGGCAACGGAGTGCGCCAGCGGCGGCCCGTTTCGTTTTTAGCTGGCGCATAAACGTTCATGAAGCGCCGGAGCAAACGCGAGGTGTATTAGATTGTTTCCATGTCTGAAAACGCTTCGCGCACCATCTTGTTACTCAACGGACCGAACCTGAACCTGCTAGGAACCCGCGAACCCGAAATCTATGGCCATGAAACGCTCGCCGATGTCGAGGCGCTGGCGCAGCGCACCGCGGCGGGATACGACCTCACCGTGGAGGCCTTCCAGTCGAACCACGAGGGCGTGCTCATCGATGCGATTCACGAAGCGCGGCTGACCAAAGCCGGCATCATCATCAACCCGGGCGCCTACACGCACACCTCGGTGGCCATCGCCGATGCGCTCAGCGGGGTGTCGCTGCCGGTGATAGAGGTCCATATTTCCAACGTGCACCGGCGTGAGGCATTCCGCCATCACTCCTACGTCTCCCCCGTGGCCGCCTCGATCATCATCGGCGCCGGGACCAATGGCTACCGGCTCGCGGTCCAGCAGCTGGCGCATATCCTCGGCCGCTAGCCGCCGATGCATTCACCGGTCTTGATCGAGGTGGTGCGGTCCCCGGCCGCCTTGAGCGCGCGTTCGATCTCTTCGAGGCTCAGCGCGAAGCCCACCTCGTCATTGCCTCGCGACTTGGCGAAGATCATGCCTACCGCTTCGCCGGAATCGTTGACCATGGGGCCGCCGGAGTTGCCTTGGGCCACCTTGGCCGTCAGCTGGTAGACCGAGAGCGCGGCGGGGTTCTCGCCATAGATATTGGCGATGGACACCGTGGCGCGTGAGGCGACCACCGCGCCGCGCACCTGCAACGGCCCACCGGCCGGATAGCCGATGAAGGCAGCTTGCTCGCCGCGGCCCAGATTCTCGTCGGCGAGCTCCAGAGGCTGCGCTTCCATCCCGTCGACACGCAGCACCGCGATATCGGCTTCCGGATCAAAATAAACTACCTTTCCGCGGTGAAGTTGATCACCCTCGACCTCCACCGTAGCCGCGCTCAAACCTGCCACCACATGGGCATTGGTCATCACCAATTGGTCGTCGATGACGAAGCCGGAACCGGTGAGGTTCACACCGCATTGAACGGCCGTCCCGGAGATCTTTGCCACCGAACTCACCGAGGCCCGCTGCAGGTCGTTGGCGGACCATTCGCCTTCCTCGACCGGCTGCACCGGCGGGGCGAAGGGATCGAGCAGGGCGGGGATGGTTTCGGCCATGACCGCCGAACGCGCCGAGGAGATTGCCGAGTTCACGAATTCGGGTGTCATCCCACGGATCGAGGCGATCATTTTCGACTTGTCGATCTCGCTCGAAAGCCGCGGAATACCCATGCTTGACGTGGAAAATGCCAGTGCGCCGATGATTGTGGCGGTAATGAAAACCGAAAGCACGCCACCGGCCAAACCGTCTGCGGCACGCAGGAAATCGAAGTTCATCCAGCGCCTGATGCGGGTGGCGATTACCCTGCCCAGGGCCTGGCCCAAAATGATCAGCACGGCGGCCGTGGCGACCATCAGAGCGACCCGCCACCAGGGGTTTGAGGCGAAGGTCGAGACCAGCGGAATGGCGAAGAATGCGGCGATGCCTCCGGCGATGAGCCCGAGCATGTCGCCGACCGTATAGAGGAAGCCGCGACGGATTCCGGCAATAAAAAATGAAAGTAAAACTACACAGATGGCAACGTCTAGCCAACTGAATACTCCGAGCACCGAGACCCCACTTCATTCACAAACTTACTATTAACCCAAGGTACCCTTAGAAGCTGATGGATTTCTGCGAGAATATTCGCGAGTTTTTGTATGACGAGCGTGATTCTCAACATTTCTTGGTTAAACCACGTGTGGAAACTGTCACATTGTTACCGAATACGGCACAATGAAGTGAGCGCTTACTACTGTTGACAGGAGATTTAATGGATATCGAGGTACTGCGCCGCGCGCCGCTTTTCGCGTCGCTTGGTGATGAAGTATTCGCCACGCTAACCGAAGAATTGACCGAGGTCGATCTGTCTCGCGGTGCATCAGTGTTCCGCGAAGGCGATCAGGGTGACCGTCTCTACTTCATCGTCTCGGGCAAGATCAAGCTTGGACGCACTTCCGCCGACGGACGTGAAAACCTGATTGCCGTGCTCGGCCCAGGTGAACTGTTCGGCGAAATGGCGCTGTTCGATCCACACCCGCGCAACGCAACCGCAACCGCCGTGTCGGAGACCCGACTAGCTGGTCTGAGCCATGAAAACATGCGCAAGGCGATCCTGAACTCCCCGGAGGTCTCGATCCAGCTGCTGCAGGCTTTGGCTGCGCGTCTGCGTCGCACTAATGAATCCCTAGCCGATCTGGTGTTCTCCGATGTTCCTGGCCGTGTGGCTAAGGCGCTATTGGACCTCGCTGACCGTTTCGGTCGCCCAGCCACCGATGGCATCCTGGTCGCTCACGAGCTGACCCAGGAAGAGCTGGCCCAGCTGGTCGGCGCCTCCCGCGAAACCGTGAACAAGGCCCTGGCCGAGTTCGTGCAGCGCGGCTGGCTCCGTCTGGAAGCCCGCGCCGTCGTGATCCTGGACATCCAGCGTCTGCGCCAGCGTTCGCGCTAAGCACCGCTGAGCAAAAGGCCGGACAACCCTCGCGGGTTGTCCGGCCTTTTGCTTTTGACCGTCGGTCTAGTGGCCCGGTTCCGCCTGCCAAGGACGCGTCGATTCACCCCCGAGCGCGCTAAGCACTTCGAGATAATAGGTTCCGTCACGCACCAGCAGGTCCGGATGCTGCACATCCAAGGTGCGCGCTCGCGACAGGTAGGCGACCGCACCGTGGGCATCGGCCATCCGCTCCAGCATCTGCTCGACCGCTGGGCTGGTTATCTGCGACAACCTCAGGCCAACGGTGCTCGGCTGGCCAATGCGGTCTCCCAGCTCGCTGGTGGCTCGCTGGGCCATGATCTGCTCGGAGCTGCACCATTGCGCCCATTTGCCCTTCGCGCGCAGCAGGCGGGGCTCCTGGTGCACGGGAACCGTTGCGGTGAAGTACCAGGTGTCGAATCGCCGGAAGGCGAAGTTGGGACTCAGCCAGTGGCTGACCGGGCGCAGCAGGTCGGTGCGCAGGCCGAGCCCGCGCCGGCGAAGAAATTCCTCGAAGGCCAGGTCCTGTCCGGCGATGGCTTCGCGGGCGGACATCCATTCCTCGGGATCGTTCATTTCGACAACCGACTGTTCGTCGGTTCCGGCCAGCAGGATCCCGGTTTCTTCGAAAAGTTCGCGGATGGCGCACACCAGATGGGCTCGAACGAGCTGCTGGTCCAACACGTCCATGCGCTTGGACCACTGCGAAAGGTTCGGGCCGAACCACTTGTACTCCACGCGGTCTCCCGCTTCGACGCTGCCTCCGGGAAAAGCCACACTCCCGAGAGGGGACTCGCCGGGGCGGTAGCCCAGGAACGTTTCTACTCCGTGCACCCCGTCTTGAACCAGGCAGACCGAGGAAGCACGGCGGGCGGTGCGCGGGGTCCGCGAACCGAAAGTGAACCAGTTTTCCGCCGCTGGAATTTGATGCGGCGGTAGTTCTACGAGGCGACGCGAAACTCCGGTGCGCGTCGCGGACGGACTAGACCGCCCTTGGCGCACACCGGAATCGCGTTGTGGACTACTCAAATTCGGCGATGACCTCAACCTCGACCGGAGCGTCCAACGGCAGAACCGCCACGCCTACGGCCGAACGTGCATGCACGCCAGCCTCGCCCAGGACATTTCCGAAGAATTCCGAGGCCCCGTTGATGACCCCAGGCTGGCCGGTGAAGGACGGGTCCGAGGACACGAAGCCAACGACCTTCACGATACGCTTAATGCGATCTAGGTCACCAATTTCTGCCTTGATGGCAGCCAGTGCGTTCAGTGCGCAAGTCTGCGCCATGGCCTTGGCATCTTCGGCCGAAACCTCGGCGCCGACCTTGCCAAGAGCTGAGAGTTTTCCGTTAATCAGCGGAAGCTGGCCGGAGGTGTAAACGTAGTTGCCGGTGGTGATTGCTGGCAGGTAGGCCGCGACCGGCTTTGCCACCGCTGGCAAGGTCAGATCGAGCTCTGCGAGGCGTGCTTCGACACGCGAGGAAGTAGCTTCTTGCATGGGGTTTTACTCCTTCTGAAAGTTAGGCTTTTGGACGCTTCATGTAGGCCACTGGATTGGTGCCGTTGGGGCCGGGAACGATCGCTACGAGCTCCCAACCATCGTCACCCCACTGGTCCAGAATCTGCTTGGTTGCGTGGATAACGAGCGGCAAAGTGGCGTATTCCCATTTAGTCATACTCGATACGTTAGCGCGTCCTTGTAAACTAGTAGGTATGGCAGCCAAGAAGTCACCCTTTTTTGATACAGCTACCACTTTGGGAAAGATCGTTGCGTTCTTCGGAATCAGTGCCCTTTGTGGCGTGCTGGCCGCGGGCATGCTCGTTCCCGTGGCAGCTATCGCAAAAACCGGTTTGACCACCGGAAATAATATTGTAAGCGCGCTTCCGAGCACATTCGAGAAGCTTCCCATTCCCGAGCCCTCGCAGGTCTTGGACTCCGATGGAAAGCTGATCGCGACGTTCTATGAACAGAACCGCGATCCGGTGGACCTCAAGGACATTTCTCCGTTCATGCGCAAAGCAATTGTTTCGGTGGAGGATGAGCGTTTCTACGAGCACAGCGGCATTGACCCCAAGGGCATTGCCCGTGCGGTCATCAGCAACGCCACCTCTTCTTCGCGTTCCGGTGCGTCCACGCTGACTCAGCAGTATGTGAACAACCTGCTGGTCAATAACCAGATCTTGACCGGAGCCGACGAGACGACGGTATCGGGCAACAAGGACTACTCGGACAAGATCCGCGAGCTGAAGTACGCGGTAGCCATTGAAAAGGAAATGTCCAAGGACGAAATCCTCGAAGGCTACCTGAACCTCGTGTTGTTCTCGGGTCGTGAGTATGGCGTGCAGGCCGCCGCGCAGCGCTTCTTCTCCGTGGATGCCAAGGACCTGAACCTGCAGCAGTCGGCGATGCTCGCCGGCATGGTGCAGTTGCCTAACGTCTACAACCCAATCAAGAACCCAGAACGCTCCTTGGATCGACGCAATAAGGTGCTGGGCAACATGTACCGCACCGGCGCGATCACCAAGAAGGAATACGACAAGGCCGTAAAGTCCAAGCTGGGCGTGGATCCAAGCTCGTCGGCTTCGGGTTGCATGGCTGCCGATGACGCGGGTTACTTCTGCGACTACATCACCAACTTGGTTCTCAAAGACAAGAACTTCGGCAAGACCAAGGAAGACCGCGAAAACCTGCTGTTCCGTGGCGGCTTGGTTATCAAGACCACGCTGAACTCCGCGTTGAATAAGAAGGCCGCCAAGGACGCCCGCGAGGCCATTGATCCTGATGCCAAGTCGAACAAGGACATCCACTCATCGCTGGTTTCGATTGAACCAGGTACCGGAAATATTCTGACTATGGCGCAGAACACCACCTACGCCCCAAAATCCGAAGAAACCGGCAGCCGGACTTTCTACAACTTCGCAGTGGAACGAGCGTTGGGTGGCGCTGGCGGCTTCCAGGGTGGCTCGACCATGAAGCCCTACACAACTCTTGCATGGCTCCACGAGGGCAATCACATGTACGACAAGATCAACGCGAAAAAGGAAACTTTTAGGCCCGGAGACAAGTGGAGGGCTTCCTGCCTTCCCGGGGGAACTGCAACCGTAGGCTCGAGTTGGACTCCAAAAAATGCTTCGCGCGGCTTCTACCGCACCATGACCGTGGATACCGGCCTGTACTGGTCGATCAACTCGGCCACGATTCAGGAAGCCAATAAGGTTGATTTGTGCACCATTGCCGATTACACCAAGAAATTGGGCCTGTTGGATCAGGATGCAGACGATGGCAAGCCAGCGCCAATTTCACCGGCGAACCCAGCGTTCATCATCGGTTCGGCAAATATCACCCCGATGGCACAGGCTGCGGCTTTCGCAACCTTTGCCAACAAGGGCGAATACTGCGCACCACGGGCCATCACTTCGGTGGTCGATAAGGACGGAACCAAGTACAAGGTGCCGAAGCAAGACTGCTCCCAGCAGATCGACCCGCAGTACGTGGCCGACCTGAACGGCACGCTGAAGAAGATCGCCACCAACCGTGTCTCCAAGGGCCAGGTTGCCGGACCGATCGCAGGCAAGACCGGCACCAATGACTACGCCACCTCCACCTGGTTCGTCGGCTACAGCACGGGCATTTCCACCGCGGCTTGGGTCGGACGCCTGGACGGCAAGGCCGCCACCAAGCAGAACTCCCTGCACGGGGCGATGATCAACGACGAACGCGCTCCGGAGATGGTTGACTCCTCGACCTATGCGGCTCCATTGTGGGTTGACTTCATGTCCAAGGCAGTTCAGCAGTACGAGCGCGATTCCTTCGGTTCGGTCAGCAAGGCACCGAAGCCGAAGCCAAAGCCAAAGGATGACGACGACGACGAGGACAAAAAAGAAGATTCCAAAAAGGAAGATTCGAAAAAGGAAGACTCCGAAAAAGAGGATTCCAAGGAGTCCGAAGACGACAAGTCTGAAGCCACCGGCAATGGAAACGGTAATGGCAACGGAAACGGCCAAAACAAGTCGAAGCCGACTACTCCGGCCAAGCCCGGAGGGGATTCGGACGACTAGGTAGTCGCCGAAAGGCCGCGTTCAACTTTGGTTGAACGCGGCCTTTCGGTTTAGATTGGCACTATCACCAGACCCGAACGGGTCTGTTCCCTTGAAAGGACAATGACGGACCGGTCATGGTTGAACACACTAATTTCTCTTCGGCATTCGGTCGAGCCACCGGCACGGCAGCACTGCTTGCCGGCGGCGCCGTCGCAGCAGGCGCGGCGGTGCTTGGCTACGGACTATACGAAACCCAGAAATTCGGGCTCCGTCGCGAAACCGTCAAGGTGCTTCCCCGCGGCGCGGGCGATATCCGCGTGCTCCACCTCTCGGACATCCACATGATCCCCGGCCAAGCCCTCAAGCGACGCTGGCTGCATCGGCTCGCCGACGAGCGCCCCGACTACGTGATCAACACCGGTGACAATCTCAGCCACCGCGATGGCGTTCCGGCGCTGATCGACGCGCTGAAGCCATTGATGGCATTCCCCGGCGCCTTCGTGCCGGGCTCGAATTGCTACTACGGGCCGCGCATGAAGAACCCCTTGCGCTACCTCAGCGCAAGCTCCGGCACGCCAAACCCTTCGAGCCGTGACAAGCTGCCCTTCGAAGAGATGCACCGGGCCTTCGGATCCGCCGGATGGGTCAACATGACCAACCGGGCTTACTCCACCGTGCTCAACGGAATCCGGCTTGATCTGACCGGCATCGATGATCCGCACCTGGATCGCGACCAATTCGCTGGATGGCCGCAAGGTTCGGTCACCGGATACCAGGCTCCGCACGTACGCATCGCGCTGACCCATGCCCCCTACCAACGAGTGCTGGATCAGCTCACCGAGGCCGGGGCGGATATCATCTTCGCCGGCCACACCCACGGCGGACAGGTATGCATTCCGGGATACGGCGCCCTGGTGTCGAACTGCGATTTGCCGACGTGGCGAGCCCGCGGGCTGACCGAATGGGAATATGCCGGGCGCACCGTCCCACTGAACGTCTCGGCGGGCCTGGGCCACTCCCGCTTCGCACCATTTCGCATTGCCTGCCCGCCCGAGGCAGTACTGCTCACGCTCACCGCAAGGGACTGATCATCCATTCCTTCAGGCCCCGCACTTGGTTCAAGTGCGGGGCCTGAAGCCGTCTCTGAGCCAGCAACAAATAATCTATCCACTAGTGATTATTTGATTGAATTTTCCCAACTACTGACTGTAGGCTGTAGTCCGGTCGATATTGTTATTGGTGATGGTGGGGAACTCGCATGGCGCGACAACAAAACTCAGAAGCAGCTGAAGCGGTGTCGTTGACAACCACCTTAAAACGGCTGGGGCCGTTCGTCCGCCCGATTCTTCCGCGGCTCATCGGCGGCTTCCTCTGCGCCTTGGGCGCAGGTATTGTCGCCCTCGTCATTCCACAGGTCCTCGCCTGGCTGGTGAACAACGTCCTGGACAGCGATGGAACGAACAACGCAATCTGGATCGCCATGGCGATTGTCGGCGCCTTGGGTTTCCTGGAAGCGTTGTTCATCTTCCTGCGCCGCCAATTCGTGCTCAACCCGGCGGCAGGGCTGGAAGCGCAGATGCGCATCCGCTTCTACAAGCATCTGCAGCGCCTGCCCGTGGCTTTCCACGAGCGCTGGGGCTCGGGCCAGCTGCTTTCCCGCTCGATGTCGGATCTGTCGCTGCTGCGCCGCTGGCTCGCCTTCGGCGCCATGATGCTCATCGTGGACACGGTCACCGTGATCACCGGGCTGGCGCTGATGTTCTACCACTCGTGGATCCTCGGACTGCTCTACCTGCTAGGCGCCATCCCCATCTCGATCAAGGCCTACCACTTCCGCAACAACTACCGGGCCGCGAGCCGGCTGAGCCAAGACCAGGCCGGCGACCTGGCGACCGCCGTCGAAGAGTCCGTCCATGGCATTCGCGTCATCAAGGCCTTCGGCCGCGGCCCCCACGTGTACGCCGGATTCAGCGAGCAGGCCAAATCGCTGCAACAGACGGAAATCAGCAAGGCCAAAACCCTGGCCAGCTTCCTGATGGCCGTCGTCGCAATCCCCGAAACGATCTTGGGGCTGGGCGTCTTGATCGGCATCTCGCTGGTTGCCGGCGGGCAGCTGAGCATCGGCTCGCTCGTGGCCTACTTCGCCATCGCAGCGGTGATCGCAGGCCCGGTGGAAGGCATGGGGATGCTGCTGGGCATGACTCTGAGCACCAAAACCGCACTGGACCGCCACTTCGAAGTGATGGACGCTTCCAACGACATCGTCTCCCCCGCCCAGGCGAACTCCCCGGCCGAACGCAGCGGCGAAGTACAGCTCAAGCACGTTCGGTTTGCCTACCCCGATGCCTCCGGGCGCGGGCGCCCCATCCTTGCCGATATCGAGCTGACGATCCGCGCCGGGGAAACCATGGCGCTGGTCGGAATCACCGGCTCGGGCAAGTCGACTCTGCTGAATCTGATCCCCCGACTGCATGAGGTGAGCGCCGGGCAGGTACTGGTGCACGGGCAAGACGTGCGCGAATGGGATCTGGAAGAGCTGCGCGAAGAAATAGCCGTGGCTTTCGAAGACACCACCCTATTCTCGAATTCGGTCCGCGAAAACGTGCTGCTCGGTGCCCCGGCGGATTACAGCCCCGCGCAGCGCGAAGCGCTCTTGGCGCAGTCCCTTGACGTGGCGCAGGCGCACTTTGCCTATCAGCTGCCGCAGGGGGTCGATACGCTCATCGGCGAGGAAGGCTTGTCCCTGTCCGGCGGCCAGCGCCAGCGTCTGGCCCTGGCCCGCGCCATCGCCGCCCGGCCCCGGATCCTGGTCCTGGACGATCCGCTCTCCGCCTTGGACGTGCGCACGGAGGAAGCCGTCACCACGAAGCTGCGCGAGGTCCTGGAGGGCACTACCACCTTGGTGGTGGCTCACCGGCCTTCCACCGTGATGCTCGCCGACCGGGTGGCCTTGCTGCGCGATGGGCGCATCGACGCGATCGGCAGCCACACGCACCTGCTGAGCACGAACGAACATTACCGATATGTGATTGCCAGCCTGGATGACGAAGCACCGATGAGCGAAGAGGTCGCCCGATGAGCCAACCATTAGGTGTCACCGAAGAGGACAACATCAACCTCTCCGGCGCCCAACGCAAACGAGTACGCCGCCGTTCCTTCAGGCTCCTGGCGACGCTCGCCATGCCGCAGAAGAAACTCTTCATTCTCACCGTGGTGCTTGTGCTGGTTTCCAATGCGGCCCGCGTCGTCCTGCCAATCCTCATTGCCTTGGCCATCGACTGGACGCTGCCGCAGGTCCGCGAGGGTAACTGGAGCGCGCTGGGAGTTTCGGGCGGCGCCTACATTGTTTGCGCCATTCTGGCCGGCGTCCTGCTGGCCTGGTACATCAATTGCGCCGCCCGCATTTCGCAGGCCATGCTCTTGGATCTGCGGCAGCAGGTCTTCCGCCACACCCAGCGGCTGAGCCTCGAGTTCCATGAGAACTACACCTCGGGCCGGATCATCTCGCGGCAGACCTCGGACTTGGAAACCCTGCGTGAACTGCTAGATCAAGGAGTATCCGAACTCGCCTCCTCGTGCGTCTTCGTGATTTTCACGCTGGCCACCATCTTTATCCTGGATTGGCGCAGCGCTTTGGTGCTGTGCATCGCGGCCATACCGGTGGCGATCCTCTTCTTCTGGTACCAGAGCCGTTCCGAGGTGCTCTACCGCGAGTCCCGCGTGGTTTCCGCGAAGGTGATCTCCATGTTCGTCGAAACGATGACCGGCATTCGCGCGGTCAAGGCGTTCCGCCGAGAAGCGGCAAATGACGAAAACTATGCTGAGATCGCCGAAAAATATCGGGTCAACTCGGTGCGCTCCTTCAACTTATTCGGCATTCTCCAGCCGGGCCTGGTGCTCATTGGAAACCTCACGGTCGCGGTATTGCTCGCCTACGGCGGCTTCCGCATTCTGGATGGGACGCTGGCCGTTGGCGTGATGGTGGCGCTGCTGCTTGCGGCTAAACGCGTCTTCCAGCCGGTCGAACAGATCGCCATGTTCTACTCCTCCTTGCAGTCGGCCACGGCAGCCCTCGAAAAGGTCTCCGGGCTCTTGGAAGAGGAACCTAGCGTCAGGGAACCGCTGGCACCGCGCAGTATCGAGCAGGTCAAGGGAGAGATCGTCTTCAGTGACGCGGTCTTCGGCTACGGGCAAGGGCCGATCATCATGGACCGCTTCGATCTGAAGCTTGAAGCCGGGCAAACGGTGGCGGTGGTTGGGCAGACCGGTGCCGGCAAATCCACGCTCGCAAAACTCATTTCCCGTTTCTACGATCTGCGCTCGGGCAGCCTGGAAATCGATTCGGTCCCGATCAATGAGCTCTCGAATCAGGAACTGCGCCGGCATGTGGTGATGGTCACCCAGGAAGCGTTCCTGTTCTCCGGGACGGTTGCCGAGAACATTGCGCTCGGCAAGCCCACCGCGACGCTCGCGGAGATCCAGGATGCGGCTAGGGCGGTGGGCGCCGATGAATTTATCCGCGAACTTCCCGAAGGCTATGAGACCGACATGAATAAGCGTGGCGGTCGCGTCTCCGCCGGGCAACGCCAGCTCATCTCCTTCGCTCGCGCCTTCTTGGCCGACCCGGCCGTGCTGATCCTGGATGAGGCCACCAGCTCGCTGGACATTCCTTCGGAGCGCGCGGTGCAACGCGGCCTGCAGCAGCTGCTGGGGAACCGTACGGCGTTGATCATCGCCCACCGGTTGTCCACGGTGCAGATCGCCGACCGGGTGCTGGTGGTGCACGATGGGAGAATCATCGAGGACGGCTCCCCGCAACAGCTGATCGCGGACGAGGGACGTTTCGCTTCGCTGCACAAGGCGTGGAAGGACTCGCTGGTCTAACCGGCCGCAAGCACATGGCAAACGAATTGGGCGACTTCCTTCCGGCCCCGAACCAGGGGGCGGACCCGGAAGTCTACGAGATTGAAAATAGCGCGCTGGATCGAACCGGGGTGCTCTTTGCGCAATTGCGCTCCTTGGCGCCCTGGGCGGGCAAGGTCCTGCTGGATTTGGGGTGCGGCAGCGGCTATTGGCTCCCCAAATATCTCACCGAGCATGGCACGGTTATCGGCGTAGAACCGGATCTGCGCCTGCTGGACGCCGCGCGGGCGCGCAGTTCGCGGGTTCAGGTGCTGCACGGGTCTGCCGAACATCTTCCGCTGGCGGACTCCAGCGTGGAGGTGGTGCACGCGCGCTTCGCCTATTTCTTCCCCTCAACGAACTACGACTGCGCCGCCGGACTACGCGAGGTCCTGCGTGTCCTGCGCCCCGGAGGGTCGCTGCTGGTGATCGACAACGACCACCAGCACGGAGAATTCGCTTCGCTTTTACGGCAGAGCAACTGGGCCGCGGATCAGGGCGAGGATGGCTACATCCGGCGGTGGTGGGCCGCGCAGGGAGCCCAACGCCATGAGGTGATGAGCAGTTGGAGTTTCGACTCGGCAGAGGATCTCGCCAAGGTACTTCACCTTGAATTTCCGGCGGATCTGGCTCGCGACTGGATCGCGCGGCATCCGTTGGCGACCGAGTTGAGCTACGGCTACGTGCTGTATCACGTACGCAAGGACGCAGCCGAGCTGGGCGGCTAGTTCCCTGCTTAGCGAAAAGGCCGGGGCGAAGGAATTTCTCCTTCACCCCGGCCTTTCGTTTTTGCCCTTAGCCGGAGAATTTCTCCCCGGTCAAACGCTCATAGGCGTCGATGTACCGGGCGCGCGTCTTCTCCACAATCTCTGCGGGCAACGCCGGTGGCTCGGCCCCGGAATTCTTGTCCCAACCGGATGCCGCTGAGGTCAACCAGTCGCGCACGAACTGCTTGTCAAAACTCGCCTGGGCCTTGCCCGGTGCGTAGGACTGGGCATCCCAGAAGCGCGACGAGTCGGGGGTGAGCACCTCGTCGCCGAGCGTGATCTCGCCGTTGCTCGGATCGGCGCCGAATTCGACCTTGGTATCGGCAAGGATGATGCCGCGTTCACGGGCGATCTGCTCGGCGCGTTCGTAGAGGGCGACGGTCTTCTCGCGCAAGGCCTCGGAGACCTGCGCGCCGACGCGTTCCACCGTCTGCGCAAAGGAGATGTTCTCGTCATGCTCGCCGACCTCGGCCTTGGCCGAAGGGGTGAACAGCGCCGGCTGCAGGCGTGAACCGTCAACCAGGCCCGCGGGCAACGGCAGCTCGCACACGGTCGAGGAGACCTTGTATTCGGCCAGACCCGAGCCGGTCAGATAACCGCGGGCAATGCACTCGATAGGGTACATCTCAAGCTTCTTGCACACCATCGCGCGGCCGGCTACCGCCGCCGGCACCTCGGTGGAGATCACGTGGTTGGCGAATTCGTCCAGCTGCCCGAACCACCACAGGCTCAGCTGGGTCAGCACCTTGCCCTTATCCGGAATCTCGCTGGTCAGCACGAAGTCATAGGCGCTGATTCGGTCCGAAGCGACCACCAGCACACGGTCGGAGTCCGCGAAGCTCACCCCGGCCGGCAGGTACAGGTCGCGCACCTTGCCCGAATAGAAGTGGTCCCAGCCATCCAGGGAAAGCGTTTCGGTCTGGAATCCTGCCATTACTTGCTCTCCCCGTTCACTACGATTTCTCCGCGTTCGGCCTTCAAGGCGATATCGCTGCGCGACTGGGCACCGCTCCAACTGATCTTGGAAACACCCGCGTAGGCGTTCGCCCGGGCGGCGGCAAGGTCATCGCCCAGCGCGACGACCGCCAAGACGCGGCCACCGGCCACGGTGATGTTGCCTTCGGCGTCGGTGCTGGTGCCGGCATGCATCACATGCACCTCGCCGACATGGTTGGCTTCTTCCAGCCCTTCGATCACCGCTCCCTTGACCGGGGCATCCGGGTAATTCTCGGCGGCGATGACCACGTCCACGGCGGTTTTCGAGGACCAGCGCAGCTGCTCGGCGTCGTCGAGCTTGCCGTTCGCCGCGGCGAGGAGGATTGCGCCCAGCGGGGTCTTCAGCCGAGCCAAGACCGCTTGGGTCTCCGGGTCGCCGAAGCGGGCGTTGAATTCGATGACGCGGATGCCGCGCTTGGTGATGGCCAGTCCGCAGTACAGCACGCCGGTGAACGGGGTGCCGCGCTTTTCCATTTCGCGCAGTGTCGGGTAGGCGACGCGGTCCATCACCTCGTCGACAAAGCCTTCCGGAAGCCATTGAAGCGGCGAGTAGGCGCCCATGCCACCGGTGTTGGGGCCTTCGTCGTTGTCGAAGATGCGCTTGAAGTCCTGAGCTGGGGACAGCGGGACGGCGTGCTTGCCGTCGCAGATGACGAACAGCGAAACTTCCGGGCCATCGAGGAATTCTTCGATAACCACGGTGCCGCCGGCGGCAAAGCAGAGCTCTGCGTGGGCCAGTGCCTCGGCACGGTCTGCGGTCACCACAACCCCCTTGCCAGCGGCCAGCCCGTCGTCTTTGACCACATAGGGTGCGCCGAAATCGTCAAGGGCGGCTTCGGCTTCGGCAGTATTCGTTGCCACATGCGCCATGGCGGTGGGAACCTGCGCGGCGGCCATGACGTCCTTGGCGAATGCCTTGGAGGCTTCCAGCTGTGCCGCGGCGCGGGTTGGCCCGAAGACGGGAATCCCGGCTTCGATGAGCGCATCGGCAACTCCGGCGGCCAGTGGCGCTTCGGGCCCAACGATTACCAGCTCGCTGGCTAGCTCGCGGGCTAGCGCCAGAACCGCTTGCGGGTCCTGCGCGTTGATCTCATGGGTAGTGACGTCCTGTGCGATTCCGGCGTTGCCGGGAGCGCAATGAACCTCATTGACGTAGGGGTCTGCACTAAGTGCACGGACAATTGCATGCTCACGGCCGCCTGGGCCAATCACCAGTACCTTCACTGCACCGAGTTTACCGGAGAACCACGCACGATTAGTGGTCTGTGACCGGGCGATGAAAAGTTGCCCAGATCACCGCGCCAGCCCCTGGGGGCTTGCCTTCCTTGGGAAAGCCCTCCGTGCGGGCCTGCGCCTAGACTTGGCCTCATGGGTTCAGCGATAGACATCACACAGTGCAGCGAGCTGCTGCGGATCACCCGCAATTCGGTGATCGAATCGCGGCATTATGGCGCAGCGGTAGTTCTGGATCCGGCCGGGCAGGTTCTGGAGGCCATCGGCGATCCCGAAGCCTTGGTCTTTCCGCGATCCGCGCTGAAGCCTTTTCAGGCGATCGGTTCGCTGCGCGCCGGGGCGGCGTTGGAATCCGCGCAACTGGCGCTTGCCTGCGCCAGCCATCTGGGAACCGAACAACATCAGCTGCTCGCGCGCAGCGTGCTCGACTCGGTGGCGCTGGGCCAAGAGCATCTGCAATGCCCGGCCTCGTGGCCCGGCGATTCGGCAACACGCTCCGAGATGGCCGCGCGCGGCCACAGCCAAAACAAGCTTGCCTTCAACTGTTCGGGCAAACATGCCGCTTTTCTCGCGGCGGCTGTGGCCAGCGGTGAACCGCTCGGCAGCTATCTGTCGCCCGAGCATCCGGTGCAGCGTTCGGCCTCTCGGGCGATGGAAGAGTTCTGCGGGCCGATCACTTTCCTGGGCGTCGATGGCTGCGGGGCTCCGGCACCGCAGATGTCGCTGCGGTCCCTGGCGGAGGGGTTTCGAAAGCTGGCGGCATCCACCGACCCGGCTGCCCGGTCGGTGGCCAGCGCCATGCGCGAACACCCGTGGGCGGTACGCGGTGCGGGCAGCCCCAATACGCTGGTCATCGAGTCCACCGGAATCATCGCCAAGCTCGGTGCCGAAGGGGTGCTGGGCATGTCCGCCCCTAACGGGGTCAGCGTGGCGGTGAAAATCCTTGATGGCGCTTCGCGCGGAATCGATGTGCTGGCGTTGGGCCTGCTGGCTGCCCATGGTGCGCTGAGCATGCGGAAGCTGGAAGAATTATCAGACCGGCTGAGCAGCGCGGCGCACACCGCCGGGGCGCGTGCTGCCGGGGTTCGCTACCTCGGCCGGGACTTCGCGGCCCGCTAGCCCCACCGAAAACGAAATCCAGGGGCGGAATATGACATTTTTTCGTCATCCAAGGAAGGGAATTTAACGCCATGGCGATCAAGCGAAGAATAGACGAGCACGCCGGCCGCGCAGCACTTCGCAACTGGACCGAAAACGCGGAAATCCAAGGGAAAACAGCCCGCCCAACGCTGGCCATGGCGGTGCGTTTCGCCTTGGAGGAACTCGCTTCGCGGGCCGAGGGGAACTCGGTTGAGGTGCGGGTTCCGCCCTTTGGTGTGACTCAATGCATTGAAGGGCCCCGCCATACCCGTGGTACACCGCCAAATGTGGTCGAAATGCCCGCCGAATTATGGCTTTCACTGGTCACCGGGCGCACCGGCTGGGCTGCGGCAGTGCAATCGGGGCAATTGCACGCCTCCGGACTAAGGGCAGACTTGTCGGCACACCTGCCGCTAATTGAGTACCCTTAAAGCTATGGAGCAACACCCCGCTACCCCGCCATCCGCCGACCAGCCAATCCAGGTGCAGGTTCATTCGGCACCGCGCTTCTGGCCAATAGTCCTCGCCGGCGCCGTACTCGGCGCCTTGGTAGGCGTAGTCATTGGCTTGATTGGTGAACCGTCCATGGATTACACCGTGGGATCGGCCGTCGGATTCTTCGCCATGTTCTGCGCGGGACTTGGCACCGGGCTAGGCGCGCTCGCATATGTAATTATCGATCGCGTCACTTCGCGCAAGACCACCCCAAAACTGGCGGTGCCCCTGGCCGGGGACACCGGCAGCGAGCGACAAGGCTAGGCGCCCTCCCCTTCCCAGGAAGGCAAGCGGTGGCCGCGCACCTGGTCGCCGTTCACCACATAAACGGTCGGTGTCGACCAATAGATACATGAGAGAATAATTGACATGGCGCGTGGCGATGGATTCCTGAATCATGACTTGCTTCCCAACGAAAAAGGGCCGCAGGACGAATGCGGCGTTTTTGGTGTCTGGGCACCTGGCGAAGAAGTTGCAAAACTAACCTATTACGGGCTGTACGCGTTGCAGCACCGCGGACAGGAGTCCGCGGGCATCGCAACCAGCGACGGCGCGCGAATCAACGTGTACAAGGATATGGGCCTGGTCTCCCAGGTCTTCGACGAAAACACGTTGAACTCGATGACCGGCCACCTGGCCGTGGGGCACTGCCGCTATTCGACGACCGGCGCCAGCCACTGGGCCAATGCGCAGCCGACCCTGGGCCCGACCCAGACCGGCACCGTAGCCCTGGCGCATAACGGCAACCTCACCAACTCGGCGCAGCTCGCCGAAATGGTCGAGGCCAAGCAGGTCTCCGAGGGCGGCAAGCTGCGCGGCGAAATTGCCCAGGGCAATACCACCGATACCGCGCTGGTCACCGCCCTGCTTGCGGGCAAGGAGGGCCAGAGCCTCGAAGAGACCGCGCTCGAGCTGCTGCCCAAGATCGAGGGCGCCTTCTGCTTCGTGTTCATGGACGAAAACACCATGTACGCGGCCCGCGACCCGCACGGGGTGCGTCCCCTGGTCCTGGGACGGCTGAACCGCGGCTGGGTGGTTGCCTCCGAGCAGCCGGCCCTGGCCACCGTGGGCGCGTCCTTCATCCGCGAGATCGAACCGGGCGAACTGATCGCCATCGACGAGACCGGCATCCGCTCCACCCGCTTCGCCGAAGCCACCCCGAAGGGCTGCGTCTTCGAGTACGTCTACCTGGCCCGCCCCGATGCGACCATCGCCGGTCGCTCGGTATACGAAGCCCGCGTGGAGATGGGCCGCCAGCTGGCCCGCGAAAACAGCGCGGACGCGGACATCGTCATCCCGGTCCCGGAATCCGGCACCCCGGCGGCCATCGGCTACGCCGAGGAGTCCGGCATTCCGTTCACCCACGGCTTCGTGAAGAACGCCTATGTGGGCCGCACCTTCATCCAGCCCTCGCAGACGCTGCGCCAGCTGGGCATCAAGCTGAAGCTCAACGCGCTGGAGACAGTACTGCGCGGCAAGCGCGTGGTGGTCGTGGACGACTCGATCGTGCGCGGCAACACCCAGCGTGCGGTGGTGCGCATGCTGCGCGAGGCCGGAGCCGCCGAGGTGCATGTGAAGATCTCCTCGCCACCGGTGAAATGGCCTTGTTTCTACGGCATCGACTTCGCCACCCGCGCGGAGCTGATCGCCAATGGCGCGGCCGTGGACGAAATCGGAAAGTCCATCGGCGCCGATTCGCTGGCGTACATCTCCGAGGACGGCATGATCGGGGCCACCGCGCAGCCGCGCGAGAAGTTGTGCACCGCCTGCTTCACCGGCGACTACCCGATCCCGCTGCCCGGTGATGAGCGCCACGGGAAGAACCTGCTGGAGCAGGCAAATCAGAGCGGTTGCGAGCCCGGCCCGGATGCCGAGCTCGAAGCAACCCTCTAGTCACCAATCCATCACCCACCTCGTTGCAAGCGGCACCGGCTATCCGGTGTTCACGACAGAAAAGGATCCATCTGCCATGAGCGGCACGCAAGAGCAGCCAACCTCCATCACCTACGCCGGAGCGGGCGTCGACGTCGAGGCCGGTGACCGTGCCGTCGAGTTGATGAAGGGCGCGATCAAGGCCACCCACACCACCGGCGTGGTCGGCGGAGTCGGCGGATTCGCCGGCCTGTTCGACGTTTCCTTCCTCACCGGGTACAAGAAGCCCTACCTGGCCACCTCCACCGACGGGGTGGGCACCAAGGTTGCGATCGCGCAGAAGCTGGACATCCACGACACCATCGGCCAGGACCTGGTGGGCATGGTGGTCGATGACATCGTGGTGGTTGGCGCCAAGCCGCTGTTCATGACCGACTACATCGCCACCGGCAAGGTCGTTCCGGAGCGCATCGCGGATATCGTGCGCGGCATCGCCGAAGGCTGCAAGCTGGCCGGCACCGCCCTGGTGGGCGGCGAAACCGCCGAGCACCCGGGCCTGCTGGCCGAGGACGAGTACGATGTGGCCGGTGCCGCCACGGGCGTCATCGAAGCCGATCAGCTGCTCGGCCCGGAGCGGGTGCAGGCCGGGGATGTCGTCATCGGCATGGCCTCCTCGGGCATCCACTCCAACGGCTATTCGCTGGTGCGCCGCGTGATCGCGCACGCCAAGTGGGAGCTGGAGCGCGAGGTCGCCGAATTCGGCCGCACGCTGGGCGAGGAGCTGCTGGTTCCGACCCGCATCTACACCACCGCCTGCCTGGACCTGATCGGCGAGCTGAACGACGGGGAGAACTTCGGGGTGCACGGCTTCAGCCACGTCACCGGCGGCGGCCTGGCGGCCAACCTGGCCCGCGTGCTGCCCAAGGGCCTGATGGCGCGCGTGGACCGCTCCACCTGGTCACTGCCCGCGGTCTTCTCCACCATTGCGGCGCTGGGCAATGTGCCGCAGCCGGATCTTGAGCGCACCCTGAACCTGGGTGTGGGCATGGTCGCGGTGGTCGAGCAGAACGTCGCCGACCGCGCGGTGGCACTGCTGAACAAGGCCGGCATGGGCGCCTGGATCATGGGTTCGGTCGAAAACCTCGAGCCTTCCGCTAGCTCCGCGGGTCTGGACTTCGTCCAGGGCGCCAAGGGCGTGGACGGCGGCGCAGTCCTGCTGACCGGCAACTACGCCAAGTAGCATTCGAAGCATCCCGCAAAAGGGGGCGAAACGGCACCAGCACGGTGCCGTTTCGCCCCCTTTTTTGCCCGCTTATCCACAGCTTGCCCGCCGCCTGCCGACACCGGCCCATCGTGGGGCATGCTGGGGCACATGAGTACGCATGCAGCCACCGCCCAGGCGCTGGACCTGCTGGCGAAAGGCGTCAGCCAGGTCGAGCGGGCCACGCGCGCGCTGGCCGGGATCGACCTCGCACCGGGCCACGCCGCGTACTTCGCCTGGCTGACCGAGCGCTGCGCGGCCGAGCTTGCCCGCAGCCAGATTCATGCGGCCGACGCGCTGCGCTCCAGCGGTGCGCATCAACTAGACGAGCGGTCCCTGCAAGCTGTTGCCGAGGCCGGCCCGGCCCCCACCCTCGAAACCCTTGAACAGCTTTCCGGCCAGCGGGCCAGCGGGCGCGCTCACTTCACGGACTGCACCTCGATGTACACCTCATGGCTCCAGGTGCCGGTCTCCGCTGCCAACTACCGGCTCGCCCAGGCGGACGCGCTGATCGCGCGGGTCACCGAGGACGGAGTGCGCCATGGTCCGGGCTACCCACGGCTGTCCGCCGAATTCAGCGGACGGGAAACCGATCCCCGCCTGGTGGCCCAGGCCGCCAGCAAACTCCGCGGCGTGCACAAGGACCTGCCCTCCGCCGCGCAACGCGACCAGCTCGAAGCGCAGGCGGCCACCCTGCTTCGCCAGGAGCCAGCTACCGCCCTGACGCACCTGGGCACGCTGGTCCAAGAGCAGGTCGGCACGCAGCGCCCGCCCCATGCGCTCGTCGCCGAAGCCGGGATATTCCGCAAGGGCATGCGCAACGGCCTGGTGATCTATCAGCTCAAGGTGCTGCCCCATGAGGCGGAAATCATCGAATCCCTCCGCACGCAGATCGACAATCCGGCGACCATCGCCGGCAACCGGCAAGAGCTCGCGCAGCTGACCGCGCGGACCTACGCGCAGGCAGGCGGCGCGTCGTCCAATTCCGCTCCCGAGCCCGGGGCGGTGCCCGCGCCACCCCCAGCAACCACGCCGTGGGACGATCCGGAAACCATGCCCCGCTGGGCGCAAGACGGTGCCCCCGAAGAGCAAGGGTCCCCGGCGGAGAATTCCGGCGACCAGTCCGCTGCCCA
Organism: Arthrobacter sp. MYb224; assembly: GCF_002975455.1. NCBI lineage: Bacteria > Bacillati > Actinomycetota > Actinomycetes > Micrococcales > Micrococcaceae > Arthrobacter > Arthrobacter sp. MYb224. The sequence continues at coordinate 427,503 of NZ_PCPU01000003.1, forward strand.
CGCAGGGCCAGGAAACGCGGAATCCGGGGCTCCGGCTCCCGCGGATCATGCCGCGGCGCCGGCAGCCCTGCCCGGTGATTCCTTCTACCCGCAGACCTTCGAAGACCTCACCCCGGCGATGCGGCACCTGACCGCACTGCTCAGCGCGCTTCGCTCCACCGGCGCCACGGGAAAGAAAACCACCGGCATCGTCACCCCGCAGGTCGTCGTGCATCTGGACTTCGCCAAAATGATCGCGGGCGACAAGAGCTACGCGATCACCGAAAACGGCATTCCGCTCTCCGATGCCGAGGCCCGCACGCAGATGTGCAATGCGGGGATCCTCCCGGTGGTTTTTAATGGCAAAGGACAGATACTCGATGTCGGCCGGTCCGAACGGCTCTTCCCGCCGCATATGAAACGACCCCTGATTGCCCGCGACCGTGGCTGCCTGTATCCGGGATGCACCATGCCCGCGGGGCGCTGCGAAGCGGACCACCTCCTGCCGTGGGAGGAGGGCGGCGAGACGAGTGTTGAAAACGGGGCGATGTCCTGCCCCCGGCACCACCACGCGCGCCATGCCGGGCTCTTCAAAGTCATCATCCGCAAAGACCGGCCTCCCGCGGTGCTTTTGCCCCGGTCGCTGGACCCGCCGCAAATCCCCCGCCGGAATACCTACTGGCTCTCGCCCGCGGAGGTTCTCGATTCCCACCCCGGCTAGCCCTGGAGCGATGGTCCTACACCTCGCTCAAGCCACGGCACAAGTCCGGGGTGCCTCAGCTCGATTCCTCTAGAATCGGTACGACGGCGCCTACCGAAATGGAGTGTGGCATGCACGAACAGCACCCGGAGCCCGGATTGGCTCGGGCCAGCAAACGGCTGGTTCCGCTGTTCGCCATCTATCTGGTCTTGCTTGGTTGGATGGTGCTGTGGAAGCTGGAGATTCCGTTCGTCGGTTCCGGATCGCTGCGGCTCATTAAGCTCGTGCCGTTCGTCGCTTGGGCCGAGTCCGGCTCCAGTGCACCAGTCGAAGTTGGACTGAACCTTGTCCTGTTTATGCCCTTCGGCCTCTATCTGGGCCTCTTGGCTCGCGCTTGGCATTGGCTGCACGCAGTTGGCTTGATGGCCGGGGTCAGCCTGGCCTTCGAGATCATCCAGTACGTTCTCGCGCTGGGGAGTTCCGATGCCACCGATGTCATTGTCAATACCCTCGGTGGCCTGACCGGATACGTCCTCGCTGCACGACTGGCAAGGAGCGCACGACCGCGTATTTGGTGGAAGATATCGGTCCTCTGCACGGTTCTCACCGTGATTCTGGTGCTGCTCACTGCCCTCTTCATCCTGTCCCCTGTGCGTTATGCACCGTTGGGCGCGTAGCCAGGATCATCGACGACGAGTACGGATTATCCCCAGCCGCGAATTTTGCCTTCGGTGGCTAATCGAGCTGTCGCATCGCATGAGACAGCGGCACCCGCCAACGCCACGTGGCTTTCTCCTCGCCGCGCACGTGGCCATTGGTTACCAAGGCGACCGGTAATCCGCGTTTGACGAAGTTCAGCAGGATCTTGTACCCGCTCATCACCGCCAGCGATGAGCCGAGCACCAACAACCCGGTAGAAGCCTCCTCGAGCTGTGCCATCTGCTGCTTGCGCTCCACCGGCACGCTCTCGCCGAAGTACACCACATCGGGTTTCAACGCCAAGGAGCCGCAATTTTCACACCTAGCCATGATGAACCGGTCGACCCAATACTGCGGCAGTTCCACATCGCCATCCGGGTTGATCGCGCTGGGGTCGATTTCAACGGATTCGATGTAGCCGACATTGAGCTCCTGCAGGCGGATGTCGAAGTGTTGGCGGTCCTCGCTCTGGCCGCAGTCCAGGCAACGCACAATCGAAAGGTCGCCATGCACCGGGATCACCGTTTTTGATCCGGCCCGATGGTGCAGCCCGTCAACGTTTTGCGTAATGATTCCACTGATCCGGCCGGTATCTTCCCAGCCCACCAGCCGGCGGTGAATTCCATTCGGTTCGGCTTGGAACATGTGGCGCCAGCCCACGAACCCGCGGGCCCAATAGCGGTGGCGTGCCTCAGGACGGTATTTGAATTCCTGATAGGTCATCGGACGGTGGCGCTGCAGCGAGCCGTTTGGTCCCCGGTAGTCGGGGATCCCGGAGTCGGTGGAAACTCCGGCACCCGTCACCACCAGCACATTGCCTCGGTCGAGCATTGCCTGCACGCCGGCTCTGGCGTCTTCTTCCGGGGAAGGATCCGCTTGCTGCTCCACGATGCGTTGCATGGACCGGATGGCCGAGTGGTGGGCCATTTGGATGGAAAGCTCTTCGGGGGTGCTCACGTTCTGACCTTTCGGAGCATTCGGGGACGACAAAGGCCGCAACGACCTTGAAGCTAATTTAGCTTAGTCGCTGCGGCATGTCGCAAAAATGTACTGAAGAGCTGCACAACTTCATATGAAGGCAGGCACCCGAGCCAATGACTCTCGGTTGAGTAGCTGAGGATTAGTCAGCGTCGTCGTCTCCGGAGTACTTCTTAGTCAGCTCGTCGTAATCAGACTCTTCGTCGTCATGCGATGAATTATCAGGCTCCAGATTCTGGGCATGATAATCGGACCGGACACCAAGCTCACGCTCTAGTGCCGTAAGGTCAGTCGAGGGCGAGTAGTACTTAATATCTCGCGCTTGACGCTGTGCTTTAGCCTTTTGACGGCCGCGCCCCATGGCGTGACCCCCTCTTTTCAGTAGAGTCGGGAGGTGGTCCACCTAACAGGTGAAGGCCCCCGAATATGTGATCAGTTCTTTCGTAATTAAAGGTTAACACGATTCGACGGCGAGCGCTGAACGCAACACGTGTCAGACCCGTTAGACTGTCGATTAGTCCAACGACTATTTAGTGAGCTTGCTCCCTTTCAAACCAAGGCGAACCTTCAAGGAGCACTACAGGTGGTGGAAAAAGATCTACCCGAGCCGCAAGCGGCATTACCGCCATTGCAGCCCGAACCGGAGAAGCCCAAACGGCAAATCGGCCAGTGGGTTTTACTCGTCATCGCCGTTTTAGCCCTAAGCGCTGCGGTGGTATTCGTTGTACTTCGCTTTATTACGCCAGCTACGCCAGAGGCGAACAATGTGGAGCGGAATCCGAGCCCCGGCCTGGATGGAATTATCGCCGCGTCCATTCCACCGGAACAACTCATCCTCGGCGACTGCCTTCGCGGCTTCGAGTCTCCGCTTGCAGTGCAGACCGTAGTGACCTGTGATTCTGCACATAATGCTCAGCTCATCGGTTCCTTCGAGCTAGTCGGCGAAGAATACCCGGGCTCTAACGAGTTGCTGACCGAGTCCGAGTCGCTGTGCAAGTCGGTTTCCTTGGACCCCAGCGCCGGCCTCGATTCAACTTGGACGTATCACTTCTCCCGTCCGTCGGAAAGCACCTGGACGCAAGGAGACCGCCAGGTCTCCTGCTTCCTGAGCCTCTCCGAAGGCAATGTGCGCAACTCGCTGCTTCCAGAGAACGAAGAAAGCTAAGCCCCGCAGATTTTCAATAGCCGTGGCCGGTGGATTCCACCGGCCACGACTATATCCGATGCCCTGGCATTAAGGTTGCGGCGCCTCACCCCGAGCGACCCTGAGCCGGTCGCCCTCCGGATCGAGACCGACCTTGACGGTATCCCCATCCTGGATGCTTCCACCGAGAATCTCCCGCGCTAGCCGGTCACCGATTTCTCGCTGGACCAGCCGGCGCAGCGGACGGGCGCCGTAGGCCGGATCATAGCCAGTCAAGGCCAACCACTCTCCGGCGGATTCGTCCACATCGAGGCTGAGCCGGCGTTCGGACAGCCTTTCGGCCAGCAGGTCGATTTGCAGCTTCACGATATTGCCAAGCTGCTCGATGCTCAACGGATCGAAGATGATGACCTCGTCCAAACGGTTCAAGAACTCCGGCTTGAAGGACGCGTTGACCACGTTCAGCACCGCAGACTTCTTGTCTTTGTCCTCCATGGTTGGATCCACCAGGAACTGGGAACCCAAATTTGAGGTCAGGATCAAGATCGTGTTCCTGAAATCCACGGTGCGTCCCTGCCCGTCGGTCAAGCGGCCGTCGTCCAGCACCTGCAGCAGGATGTCGAACACCTCCGGGTGCGCCTTCTCCACCTCGTCGAGCAGGATGACCGAGTATGGTCGACGGCGCACCGCTTCGGTGAGCTGCCCGCCCTCTTCGTATCCCACATATCCTGGAGGCGCTCCGACGAGTCGGGCGACCGAGTGCTTCTCGGAGTACTCGGACATGTCAATCCGCACCATGGCCCGTGGGTCGTCAAAGAGGAAATCGGCCAGCGACTTGGCCAGCTCGGTCTTGCCCACACCGGTAGGCCCAAGGAACAAGAAGGACCCGGTGGGGCGGTCCGGATCGGCAATCCCGGCACGTGTGCGGCGCACCGCGTCGGAGACCGCCGCAACCGCTTGCTGCTGGCCGATCAGCCGCTGTCCGATGCGCTCTTCCATCTGCAGCAGCTTCTGGCTTTCGCCCTGCAGCATCCGCCCAGCGGGGATGCCGGTCCAGGCCGAGATGACCTCGGCAATATCGTCCGCCGTGACTTCGTCAGCCACCATGGTGTGTTCCGCGGTGTTGCCGGCTTCGGCTTCGGCCGCTGCCTCAAGTTCGCCTTGCAGCGTCGGAATCTCCCCGTACAGCAGGCGCGAGGCGTTCTCCAGGTCCCCCTCACGCTGGAACTTTTCGGCCTGCGAGCGCAGGTCGTCCAGTTTCACCTTCAGGTCGCCGACGCGGTTCAGCCCAGCCTTCTCCGCGTCCCACTGAGCGTTGAGTGCGTCCAGCTTTTCCTGCTTGTCCGCCATGTCGAAGCGCAGTGCTTCCAGCCGTTCGATCGAGGCCGGGTCGCTCTCTCCGGAGAGCGCCAGCTCCTCCATGGTCAGCCTGTCGACTTCGCGGCGCAGCTCATCAATCTCTTCCGGTGCGGAATCGATCTCCATGCGCAGCCGGCTCGCGGCCTCGTCAACCAGGTCGATAGCCTTATCCGGCAGTTGCCGCCCGGAGATATAGCGGTTGGACAGCGTGGAGGCGGCGACCAACGCCGAGTCGGCGATGGAAACCTTGTGGTGCGCCTCGTAGCGCTCCTTCAGGCCACGCAGGATCGCGATGGTGTCGTCCACGCTTGGCTCCCCCACGTAGACCTGGGCGAAACGGCGCTCCAGGGCCGGGTCTTTCTCGATATTCTCGCGGTACTCATCCAGCGTGGTCGCGCCGATGAGCCGCAGCTCGCCACGGGCGAGCATCGGCTTGAGCATATTTCCGGCGTCCATGGCGCCTTCGGAGGCCCCTGCGCCGACCACCGTGTGGATTTCATCGATAAATGTGACGATCTGCCCGGCGGAGGACTTGATCTCTTCGAGTACCGACTTCAGTCGTTCTTCGAACTCGCCGCGGTATTTGGCGCCAGCGATCATGGACCCGAGGTCCAGGGAGATCAGCGTCTTGCCGCGAAGGGACTCCGGTACGTCACCGGCGATCATGCGCTGGGCGAGTCCTTCGACGACGGCGGTCTTGCCTACGCCGGGTTCACCGATCAGCACGGGGTTGTTTTTTGTGCGCCGCGAGAGCACCTGAACGACGCGTCGGATTTCCTTGTCGCGGCCGATGACCGGATCCAGTTTGCCCGCGCGTGCCAGCGCCGTCATATCGGTGCCGAACTTTTCCAGCGCTTGGAAGGTGTCTTCCGGGTTCGGATTGTCGACCTTGCGGTCCCCGCGGATGGTTGGCAGGGTTCCTACCAGCAGCTCGCGGGTGGCTCCGGCATTGCGCAGGGCTTCGCCGGCCTTGGTCTGGTCGGAGGCCAGCGCGATTAGCAGATGTTCGGTGGAGACATAGGTGTCCCCCATATTGTTCGCGATCTCCTGGGCGGTGCTGACCGTTTGGAGCAGCTGACGCGAAAATTGCGCTTGGGCCACCGAGGATCCGGAGTTGGCCGGCAGTGCATTGATGGCGCTGCTTGCCTCGACGGAGAGGGCGTCAACGTCCAGTCCTGCGGTTTTCAGCAGCGCCACGGCGACCGAGTCCCGTTGATCCAGCAGAGCCTTCAACAGGTGAGCCGGTTCGATCTGCGGATTGCCCGCGGTCGACGCATTCATCCCGGAAGCAGATAGTGCCTCTTGGCTATTGGTAGTGAGCTTGGTGTCCACGCGCATCCTTTCTCTCTGAGGGTGAACCCATAAACTTGAGTGTACTTAACTCAACTCTACTCTTCATATCGATATTCCGCGGTTGCGAAATATTTTTCGAGAAATTCGCGTCGCGACGCAAATAGCTTGCCTCGAGGTATCGCCGGCAGCCCAGGCACGGGCAGACGGTGCGCGGCCCACCCCCAGCTCCGGTACACGCATCGGAGCACAATGCACTCCATGATTGTTCGGCCCCAGCACCGCGGCCTGGCGCGTGCCCCGCGAAAGCAGCCTCGCACGGCAACGGGCTGAGCCGCAGATTTTTAGCTCATGGCTCGTGGGCCGATGGGCAACCGATGCGGTTCAGCCGAGGCGAGCGCGCGACTCCGCGATACTGCACCTAGCCGGTCGGCACGTCACGCCGGCGGAATCCGGCGAAGCCAAGCGCGAACAAGAGGACGGCGACCCCCGCCAGCCCGAGCATGTGCCCGAGCTCCGGTTGCTCGGTGAACGCGGCCGGCAGCCAGTAGAAGGGCGAGATTCCGTGCACCCAGTCCGGCAGGTCCCGCAGTAGCCCGCCGAACATGCCGATCACGAAAGTGTAGATTAGCAGCACCCACCCGGCGCCCGACGCCCGCGGGATCCACGCATACAGGACCGTGGCGAATCCCAGATAGCTGGCCAGGGCCACAAGGTAGGGCCACAGCACCCCGGTATAGTCAGCGAACGTCTGTTCCGCGTAGCCAACGGATGCCGCGCCTAGCCACATGGCCCAGATGCTGACCGCGGCAAGCATGCCGGTACCCAGTGCCGCGACCAGCAGTTGGGCGCCGAACCAGCGATGCCGGGATATCGGCTTGGCCAGCGCGATTTCGGCACGGCCGGCGCCTTCCTCCACCTTGGCCCGCTGCCCCATCACGACGGCGTATGCGGCGCAACACAGCATGGCGAACATGATCATCACCCCGAGGAAGGCCGTGGTGAACTGGCTCGGATCCGCACCGAACACCGCGGCGAAGACCGGATTGCTCTCCGGGATTTCGGCGATCATGGAGGTGATGTCCGGCAGCAGGGTGCCCGAGGCGAACCACATGAGGCCCAACCCTATGGCGCTCCAGCTGAACGCGGTGCGCTGCTGGAGCCAGGCGAGGGTGGCCGGCCCGCGCAGCACCGCCCGGGCATCGGACCGGCCCGCGCGAACCGCAATCAGGCCCCCGCCGAAGTCGCGGCGTGATCCGAGGAAGGCGCCGACGAGGAGGAACACGAAGATGGCGACGAGGCACAGCGCGGCCGGCCACCACCGCACGTCGACGAAGGGCCGCATCTGCTGCGGCCAGGCGATCGGGGAGAACCACGACAACGCGCTGCCGTGCCGCTGCTGGATATCGCCCGCGGCGCGGAGCATGAAGGCAAGACCGAACGCCGCGAGGCTGATGCCCACCGCGCCCCGGCCGTGCTCGGTCACCTGCGCGGCCACCAAGGCGATCGCGCCGAACACCATGGCGCTCAGCCCGCTCCCGGCGGTCAGTGCGAACGAGTCGGCCAGAGCCAGTTCCGCCCCGCCCACGCCGGAGAGGACGAGCGCAGAGGCGAGCGCAATGACGGCGTTGACGGCGCACAGGGTGATTGCCGCCGCGACCGCGGGCGCGTGCCGCCCGACCGTCCGGGCGAGCACCAGCTCCGAGCGTCCGCTCTCCTCCTCGCCACGCGTGTGCCGCACGATGTGCAGGATGCTCATGATCGCGAGCCCCATGACCATCCAGGTGATGCCCTCGTTGGCGATGGCGACGCCCACCGTGTAGTTCTCGATGCCGTACCCCGGTCCGCCCATGGCGATGCCGCTCGGGGTCTGCATGATCAGCGCGCGCCCGGCTCGCGCCTGATCGCCCAAGGCGCCAAGCGCCACCACGAAGTACGCGTAGAAGAATACGATCGACGCCGTCCATACGCTCAGCCGCACGCGGTCCCGGCGCAGCATGAACCGCACCAGCGCTCCGGTTCCGGCCAAGGCCGATCCGCGGGCCGAACGCTCCGGCGCAGCGGCCGTTGCGGAGGCGAGGTGGGCATTCATCGCGCACCCGCGCCCTTGGCGCCCTCCGGCGATCCGCCCACCGCTGCGGTGCCAGGGTCGAGCACGTCGCCGTAGTGGCGCATGAACAGGTCCTCCAGCGACGGCGGGGTGGCGCTGAGGCTGCGCACCTCGAGCGCGGTGAGCGCCGTCAGCACGGCGCCGATCTGCGCGTTGTCGGCATCGAAGGTGACCCGGGTGGCGCCGGCGAAGGCCGTGGCGGCCAGGTCATGGACCCCGGGCAGCGCGGCGAGCGCCGACGGGTCCGCGCCGACCACCGCGCTCACGCTGGTGCGCGTGAGGTGCCGCAGCTCCTCCAGCGTGCCGGACTCGACGTCCTTCCCGTTGCGGATGATCGTGACGGTGTCGCAGACCTTCTCGACCTCGGAGAGGATGTGGCTGCTGAGCAGCACGGATTTGCCCGCGGCTCCGGCCTCGCGGACGTACCCGGTGAACACGGACTCCATCAGCGGGTCCAGCCCGGAGGTCGGCTCGTCGAGCACGTACAGCTCCGCGTCGGCCAGGAAGGCCGCAACCAAAGCGACCTTCTGCCGGTTGCCTTTGGAATAGGTGCGCGTCTTCTTGCGCGGGTCCAGTTCGAAGCGCTCCAGCAGCTCGGTCTTGCGGGCTTTGAGCCGGCGCTTGTCGGCGCGGCCACCGAGCCGGGCGAGGTAGTCGATGCACTCGCCTCCGGTCAGGTTGGGCCACAGGCTGACGTCTCCGGGCACGTAGGCGATGCGCTGGTGCAGCTTGACGGCGTCGCGCCACACCTCGCCGCCGAACAGTCGGGCGGAGCCCGCGTCGGCCCGCAGCAGCCCGAGCAGAACGCGCAGGGTGGTGGATTTGCCGGCCCCATTGGGCCCCAGGAAACCACGGATCTCCCCGGGCTGCACACTCAGGCTCAGCCCGTCCAGGGCCCGCACCCTGCCGAAGGACTTGGACAGTTCGTGGATCTCGATAGCTGGTGTCGTGCTCATGGCTCACTCACTTTCACATGCCTGTCGCAGTTGTTGCTACTCAGCGCGCCCGGGCCCGGTGCCACCGGCGGCCCAGGGCGCAACGCGGACGCTGCCGGCTCCCGCTAGGGCGGGGTGGACATGTAGCTGAGGCAGTCCTCCAACGCACGACGGGAGGTGAGATAGCCCTCGGTGAACAATTCCAGCATCGGCAGGTAGCTGCTGCTCAGGTAGCCGCGGACGATCGATGCGAGGTCGGATGGGTCCGCCGGTGGCTTGAGCGTCACCTCCAGCAGCAGCGCGCCGAGCGCGGAAAGCGTGAGGTAGCGCGCCCGCGCCGCTTCGTCCCGGCTGGGCACGATCACCCCCGCGGCGACGCCCTCGCGGCTGTAGCCCACCGCGTCGTCGACCATATGGTCGATGAACTCCCGGGCCAGCGGGCCGCCGTCCTGCATGGACCGCAGAACGTACCCGAGGACCGCCGCATTCTCCTCGGCGGCCGCGAACATGTGCATGAGGCTCTGGCCCGCGGCGGCCTCGGCGACGTGCTCGCGCTTGAGCCGGCGAATCGTGGCCAGCATGTTCTCATCGCAGGCGTCGCGGAGCTTGGCCTTCGAGCCGAAGTGGTGCATCACCAGGCCGGCGCTCACCCCGGCGTCGGAGGCGATGGCCCGCACCGAGGCGCCGAAGCCCTCTACCGCGAACCGGTAGGCCGCCGCATCGCGGATCCTGGCGCGCGCGGTCAGGTCGCTGCTACCCGGCGACGACGCGGACGACGTGCTTCCCGCAGGGTCTTGCCCACCCTTAGCTGAACGCATGTTCAAGATTCTAGTCCTGTGTTCAGCCCCGTGTACAGGTCCTGCTGGTCTTCGGCTCGCGGGGATGCCGAAGGGCCTGCGCGCGATCTTTGGCGTGGCTCGGTCTGCGGATGGCGAGGCCGTGCTCAGGCAAGGCGGGGCCTATCCACGTTGCCATTCCGCCAAGGTATCGCAGGCCACGGTCTTGACCTGGCTAGCAAAACTGGCACAGTATGTCGCATGACCAATCCAGATGCCCCAAATCACTACCGCCAAGACCCAGCCGAGCTGGTGGACGTGTTCATTGGGCAGCATCGCCAGATGCTGCTCGGATATCTCGATGGGCTGACCGAGTCCGAGGCAAGGACACATTTGGTTGCCTCGAAGACCACGCTGCTCGGGTTGCTGAAGCATGCGGTGTTTGTTGAACGGGTCTGGTTTGGCGAGGCAGCCACCGGGGCCTCGCGCGCTGAACTCGGTATTCCGCAGTCCCCGGATGAATCATTTGACCTGGCGCCAGGGGACACTATCGCCTCGGTAAGCCGGGCTTATCGACAAGCGGTAGCCCGCTCTCGCCAGATCCGCCAAGGCCTGGCGGATGATGCGGTGCTTTCCGGAAATCGGCGTGGTCCGCTCTCGCTCGCCTGGATACAGCTGCACCTGCTGCGCGAGCTCGCCCAACACTGCGGGCATGCGGAAATCCTTCGCGAACAGCTGCTCGGCGCACGCACCGAAAGTTGCAGAAGTCTCGTGAAGGCAGCAAGGCCGACTCCCTGAATAATGGGAATCGGCCTTGATATTGCTCTTGGATTTTAGCGGCGGACGTTGCCGATGAAGTAGTCGGAAGGAACGATTTCCTTGCCCAGCGGCATCAAGGATACCGGGATCATCTTCAGGTTGGCGATGCCCAGTGGGATGCCGATAATTGATACGAACATCGGGATCGCGGTGAGCACATGGCTGATGGCAATCCAGATACCGGCGAAGATCAACCAGATGACGTTGCCCAACGTCGAAAACGCGCCGACCGGCCCGCGGTCAACGACCGTGCGCCCAAATGGCCACAGCGCGTAACCGGCAATTCTGAATGACGCGATGCCGAAAGGAATCGTGACGATCAACAGGCAGCAGATGATACCGGCTAGGACATAGCCCAACGCCAGCCAAAGTCCTCCAAAAACAAGCCAAATGATGTTCAATAAACCGCGCACTAGATCTGTCATACTTCTAGGATGCCTGTTCGAGGCGGCTATTCGCCATAGGGGAACACCCGGAACGCCCCCTAGTATTTCTCGATGCCCGCTTCGCGGGTGTGCAACGCCCTATAAATTCCAAGTTTGTGCCGGCCGGTACTCGGCTAGGATTAATAATCATGAGCGAACGTAGCGAAGAGCAGCCTGCAGTCACCGGCAAGGCGGCCAAAGACCCATCTTATTTCCGTGCCGAACCGGTCTCTTTCGTACGCAGAGGCAATCGGCTGCAAGGACGCCGCGCAGCTGCTTGGGACCGCAACGCCGATCGCTACGTGATCGAGCCGCCGCGTAAAATTGCAGATACTTCGGTGGCAGACGACTTCCGCTTGGATCCCGAGCAGGCATTCGGACGCGTCGCCCCGCTGATCGTAGAAATCGGCACGGGCTTGGGCGAATGCATCGCCAATGCCGCCAAGGATGACCCCGAGCGCAATTACCTGGCCGTCGAGGTGTACCTTCCGGGATTGGCCCAGCTGATGCTGAAGGTTGAATCATTCGAGTTGGAAAACGTTCGCGCGGTGCAGGCCAACGCGCCAGAAGTACTCGAGGTCATGCTCGAAGAGAATAGCGCCGATGAGCTCTGGATCTTCTTCTCGGACCCTTGGCACAAGCCGCGTCATCACAAGCGCCGCCTCATTACCTCCTCATTCCTGGACAAGGTCGCGCGCGTGCTGAAACCCGGCGGGACACTGCGCTTGGCCACCGACTGGTCGAACTATGCCGAGCAAATGCGCGAGGTGCTGGAAGCTCACCAGGCTTTCGAAAACCAGTACCCCGGCAACGCTGCCGGGGAGGAAAGCAACCTGACCAAGGTGCGCCGGAACGGCATGGAGGGCTTCGACCCTGAACCGGAATTTGTCGATGACCGAGGTGGCTGGGCACCACGATTTGAGCGTCGCATCCTCACCAGCTTCGAAGGCAAGGCCTTGAAAGCGGGACGTTTGGTCTTCGACTTGGCCTTCACCCGAGCCGCCAAGTAGGTCTTAGTTTCGCAGGGCCATGATTGCAATAGACTTGCAGCCATGGCCCTTAGCGCATCCCCCACCCTAGAATTCGCCGGTGTCCGGCTCGAACAGCTCGACCCGAAGCATGCGGCAGATCTCAGCGCTCTGGTGGCCCGCGACGGGCTGGACCAGGCCTGGTTCGCTAAGACCCCTTCGGCGCAAGCCATGTACTCCGAGATTGAGCGGCGGCTGGCCCTGCAGGGCGAAGGCAAGATGGCCCCGTTCGCAATTCTCGATCTGCAAAGCAACAAAGCAGTGGGCGCGACGACCTACCTCAACATCGATGCGGTCAATCGTCGGGTGGAAATCGGTTCAACCTTCCTGGGACTTGCCCACCAAGGCACGGGCATCAATGCCGCCGCGAAGTACCTATTGCTTCAGCGCGCCTTCGAAGAGCTCGACTGCATCGCCGTGGCTTTCTGCACGCATTGGCATAACCGGCAGTCCCGGGAAGCTATCGCCCGGCTAGGCGCCAAGCAAGATGGGGTGTTGCGCAATCACATGTATGACGCTCGCACCGGCACCTTGCGAGATACCGTGGTTTTCTCGATTTTGCCGCACGAATGGCCCAGCGTGAAGCAGGGGCTCTTGGCGCGTTTAGCCAAGCACGACCGCATCTAGGCTCCCGCAGTCCTTAGCTGAGCAGGGATTTCGCCGCGTCTTCGCGCAGTTGCACCTTGCGAATCTTGCCGGTGACCGTAATCGGGAACTCATCGAGGATCATCACATAGGCCGGGATCTTGTAGTGCGCCAATTGCCCTTCGGCGAAGTTCTTGATGTCTTGGACCCCAAGGGGCGTTTTGCCAGCCTTCATCTTGATGCAGGCACAGATCTCTTCTCCATATTTTTCATTTGGCACGCCCACCACGGAGACATCTTCTATATCGGGATGCCCGAATAGGAACTCCTCGATCTCCCGCGGGTAGATGTTCTCTCCCCCGCGGATCACCATGTCCTTGATTCGCCCGACGATGGTGCAGTAGCCGTCCTCGCGCATCACCGCGAGGTCTCCGCTATGCAGCCAGTTCTCCGAGTCGATGGCTTCTTCGGTTTTCGCCGCGTCGTTCCAGTAGCCGAGCATTACCGAGTAGCCTCGGGTGCAGTACTCGCCGGGTTGCCCGCGCTCCACCGTCTCGCCGGTTGCCGGGTCCACGATCTTGACCTCAAGGTGCGGATGCACCCTGCCGATGGTTTCCGTGCGAGCCGCCAAATCGTCATCGGCACGCGTCTGGCAGGAGACCGGACTGGTTTCGGTCATCCCATAGGCGATGGAAATCTCGGTCATGTTCATCTCCTCGAGGCAGCGGCGCATCACCTCGACAGGACATACCGAACCTGCCATGATTCCGGTACGCAAGGTGCTCAGGTCATGGGTGCCGAAGCTGGGATGATTCTGCATGGCGATAAACATGGTGGGCACCCCATAAATCCCCGTGCATTTTTCCTCGGCGATGACTCGCAAGGTGGTTTCGGCATCGAAGCTCGGGGCGGGAATCACCATAGTGGTACCGTGCGCGGTGCATCCGAGATTACCCATCACCATGCCAAAGCAGTGATAAAACGGCACCGGGATGCAGAGCCGATCTTCCGGTCCAAGCCGAATGGTCTGGGTGACGAAGAACCCGTTGTTCAAGATATTTCGATGGCTGAGCGTTGCGCCCTTCGGATATCCGGTGGTCCCCGAGGTGTATTGAATATTAATCGCTTGATCCGGGGCCGTCTGCGCCAGGCGTTGCGCGACCTGCCCCGCTTCCACACCCTGTCCGCCGTGGATTAGTTCGGTCCAGTCCTCGGTGTCGAGGTAAACCACCCGCTCAAGGGTTGGGGTGTCCACCGCGCAGCGTTCGACCATGTCTCGATAGTTGCTTGTCTTGAAGCTGGACATGGTGATCAGCATTCGCAGGCCACTGTGATTGACCGCGTAGGAGTATTCGTGGCTGCGATATGTCGGATTGACGTTCACCAGGATCACGCCGATTTTTGCGGTGGCATATTGCGTGAGCGTCCACTCGGCGCAGTTCGGCGCCCAAATGCCCAGCCGGTCGCCTTGCTGAAGGCCCGCCGCGAGCAGACCGCGTGCGAGGTCGTTGACCGCCTGGTCTAGCTCATTCCATGACCATCTTCTTCCGCTGGCGACCTCCACGAGCGCTTCACGTTCACCGTACTTGGCGACGGTACGCTCTAAATTTGCGCCGATGGTTTCGTCGAGAAGCTGTGCACCTGTTTCGCCCTGGGCATATGATTTCATGCGCGCACCGGCAAACCGGGGGTCGCGGAAACCGAAGGTGCCGGCTGAAAGTGCGCCGTTGCTGAAAGATGTTCCTGCACGAAGCTCTCCGTTCTCAAAACAGTCCTGCTGCACTATTTTCTGGTCCGGAACGGTGCTCCGGTGTGCAACTGCGCGATTCACGAAAGGTGAGGTGGATCACGTTATTCTGAGACTAATCCGGATGCTGGCAAATGGCCAGTTGAAATCGGTGAGAGGCGCCGTCGAGGGTGCGAGAGGTACGCGGAGCGCGGGACTAGCGGCCGATGGCGCGGCGGGTGGTAAATAGGGTGACGCTTGGCTCGCGGCGTGCCGGGCGCATGCCACGGGCCATGGACACCACATCTCCGGCGGCCGTACCCGCGGCGAAGACCCGGGTTTGGCCTTGCTGGACCGCGTGCAGCTCATCGCGCAGTTCGGCCACTTGGCCCTGGAGGTGGGCTACCTGGTTTTGCAGCTCGATGATGCGTTTAATGCCTTCGAGCGAAACGCCTTCCTTGCTCAGCAGCTGCACCTGGCGCAGCAGCGAAACATCACGTTGAGAGTAGCGACGCTGCTTGCCGGCTTGGCGGCTTGGAGAGACCAATCCGATGCGGTCATATTGCCGCAGCGTCTGCGGATGCATGTCGGCTAGTTGCGCGGCGACTGAAATGACGAATACAGGTCGCAAGAACTCGTGGGCCATGAAATTCAGTCTCCTTACTTCCGCTGCTGGGGATACATCCATTGTCCACCGCGGCGTGCCCCTTTCGGGGCACGCCGCCGCGTTGCACTACATCGCTCCTGGATTAATCCTAGAGCCTGGCCTTGGCTTCAAGTCCCGCGCGAGGATCTTCCCCCGCGGTGGCGGCAGCGAAGTCTTCGATGGCCGCCTTCGCCTTGTCGTTCAGGTTCTGTGGAATCACCACATCCAAGACGATCAGCATGTCACCGGTGGACTTCGAGGTCTTCACCCCACGCCCCTTCAGGCGCAAGGTACGACCCGAGTTCGAACCGGCGGGCACCTTCACGGCTACTTGTTCCCCGTCGAGAGTCGGCACGTGGATCTTGGCTCCGAGGACTGCCTCATCAAAGGTAACCGGCAGGTGCACACGAATGTTGTTCTCTTCGCGTTTGAAGAACGGGTGCTCGGTGACTTTGACCTTGACCAGCAGGTCGCCGTTGCCGGCTCCGCCAGGTTGGCCTCGTCCACGCACACGCACCGACTGGCCATCCTTGATTCCTGCCGGAACACGCACGTCAATGACTTCACCGCTCTGCTCACGCAATCCGATGGTGGTGCCCTTGATGGAACCAGCGAAGGAGATGGTGGTGCTGGCCGTCCGGTCAGCTCCCTTGCGCGGCGGGGCGCTTTGGCCGAATCCGCCGCCGAATCCAGCCCCGCCGCCGAAGAGATCGGAGAAGTCGGGCTGTCCGCCGCGGCCGCGCGGGCCTCCCCCACCGCCGAAGAGGTTGGAGAAGACGTCGTCGAATCCCGCCTGGCCGCCCGGGGCGCCGCCAGCTCCGCCGGCGCTGAACCGGGCGCCTCCACCCATGGCGCGGATGGCGTCGTATTGTTCGCGCTCTTCCTTATCGGAAAGCACCGAGTTGGCCTCGGAGATGTCCTTGAATTTCCGCTCGGCGTCCGCATCGCCCTGGTTGGTATCCGGGTGGTACTTACGCGCTTGCTTGCGGTACGCCTTCTTGATGTCCGCCTCGTTGGCGTCCTTGGAGACGCCCAGAATGGCGTAGAAGTCTTTGTCGATCCAGTCCTGACTTGCCATCAGGGCCCCCTTTCTTTCGACTAGCGATTCGAAACTGCCCACTGACGAATTCTCGGCAGTGGGCAGTTTCGCTATCTAGATGTGCGGCTATTCGCCGGTGGCGACCAGCACCTGCGCGGCGCGCAGAGTGTAGGTGCCCTTGCGGTAACCGGCTCGCAATACCTGTCCCACATGGTCCGCCGGAATTTCGGGGACCGGCTGGCGCAGCAAAGCTTCGTGGACGTTAGGGTCGAATTCGACCCCAGCCTCGTCGATTCGCTCCAGGCCGTGCGATGCCAAAACCGTGTCCAGCTTGTTGGCGATGGCCGCAAACGGTCCATCGGCCAGGTCGCCGTGAGCACGAGCGGCATCGATGTCATCGAGTACCGGCAGCAAGGTGGAGAGCACCGACTGGACGGCGCTGTCGCGCACTGCCACCCGGTCGCGCTCGACGCGCTTGCGGTAGTTGACATACTCGGCCTGCAGGCGGAGCAGGTCGTTGCGCAACTCGTTTTCCTTCTCGGTGACCTCAGCCTGCACCTCTTCGACGCCGGCGGCCGCCTCGTTCAGGATCGCCTCGGCCTGACCCAAAGCGTCTGCAGTCTGCTGCTCATTGGCGGCATCCTGCTCGT
Source organism: Arthrobacter sp. MYb224 (assembly GCF_002975455.1). Lineage (NCBI taxonomy): Bacteria > Bacillati > Actinomycetota > Actinomycetes > Micrococcales > Micrococcaceae > Arthrobacter > Arthrobacter sp. MYb224. Next base: position 444,391 of record NZ_PCPU01000003.1, read on the forward strand.
TCTCCGGCTCCTGGCCGGAGTTGGCGTTCTGGTCCTGTGCCTCGGACATATTCCCGTCTCTCCCTTACTTCTTGACGTTCTCGTCGTCTTCGTCGATTACCTCGGCGTCGACGATGTCTTCATCAGCATTCGAAGCCTGCTCACCCTCGGGAGCTTCGGCGCCTTCGGTCGGGGCATTGGCGTAGATTGCCTCGCCCAGCTTGGTCTGCGAAGCCTGCAGCTTCTCAAACGCGGCCTTGACCTCGTCGTCGTTGTCCTGCTTCTCCAGGGTTTCCTTCAGCGCGTCGACGTCGGCCTGAACCTCGGTCTTGACCTCTTCCGGAAGCTTGTCCTCGTTGTCCTTGATGAGCTTGTCAACCGAGTAGGCTGCCTGTTCGGCGGCGTTACGGGTCTCGGCTGCCTCGCGGCGGGCCTTGTCCTCTTCGGCGTGGGCTTCAGCTTCCTGCACCATGCGCTCGATGTCTTCCTTCGACAGCGAGGAGCCGCCGGTGATGGTCATCGACTGCTCGGTGCCGGTGCCCTTGTCCTTGGCGGAGACGTGCACGATGCCGTTGGCGTCGATGTCGAAGGTGACCTCGACCTGCGGGATGCCGCGCGGCGCCGGGGCGATGCCGGTCAGTTCGAAGGTGCCCAGCGGCTTGTTGTCGCGGGTGAACTCGCGCTCGCCCTGGAAGACCTGGATGGACACCGAAGGCTGGTTGTCCTCAGCGGTGGTGAAGGTCTCCGAACGCTTGGTTGGGATCGCGGTGTTGCGCTCGATCAACTTGGTCATCACGCCGCCCTTGGTTTCAATACCCAGGGACAGTGGGGTGACGTCGATGAGCAGCACGTCCTTGCGCTCGCCCTTCAGCACGCCTGCCTGCAAGGCTGCGCCCACGGCGACAACCTCATCAGGGTTGACGCCCTTGTTGGCTTCCTTGCCGGCCATGTCCTTGACCAGATCGGCAACGGCTGGCATACGGGTCGAACCGCCAACGAGGATCACGTGTGCGATCTCCGAAACCTTCACGCCGGCTTCGGCGATCACGTCGTGGAATGGCTTCTTGGTGCGATCGAGCAGATCCTTGGTCAGGTCCTGGAACTTGGCACGCGAAAGGTGCTCGTCCAGGTGCACCGGACCCTCTGGGGTGACCGAGAGGTACTGCAACGAGATGTTGGTGCTGGTGGCCGAGGAGAGTTCCTTCTTGGCCTGCTCGGCAGCTTCCTTCAGACGCTGCAGCGCGATCTTGTCCTTGGACAGGTCTGCGCCCTTCTGCTTGGCCTGAGCCAGCAGCCAGTCAACGATGCGCTGATCCCAGTCGTCGCCGCCGAGGCGGTTATCGCCAGCGGTGGAGCGGACCTGGATGGTGGAGAAGCCGTCTTCGTCCTTGCCAACTTCGAGCAGGGAAACGTCGAAGGTACCGCCACCGAGGTCGAAGACCAGGATGAGTTCGTCTTCTTTGCCCTTTTCCAGGCCGTAGGCCAGCGCCGCGGCGGTTGGCTCGTTGACGATGCGCAGCACGTTCATGCCCGCGATTTCGCCGGCTTCCTTGGTGGACTGGCGCTCGGCATCGTTGAAGTATGCAGGAACCGTGATGACCGCGTCGGTGACCTTTTCGCCCAAGTACGACTCGGCGTCGTTCTTCAGCTTCATCAGGGTGCGCGCGGAGATTTCCTGAGCGGTGTACTTCTTCTCGTCTACGTCGATGGACCAGTCGGTACCCATGTGACGCTTGACCGAAGCGATGGTGCGGTCGATGTTGTTCACTGCCTGGCGCTTGGCGATATCGCCGACCAGAACTTCGCCGCTCTTCGAGAAAGCAACGATCGACGGGGTAGTGCGGTTGCCTTCCGCGTTTGCGATAACGGTTGGCTCACCACCTTCGAGCACGGAAACTACGGAGTTGGTGGTTCCTAGGTCGATACCTACGGCACGCGACATAATGGCTCTCCTTTGCCTTGGTTGAAAGTACTAACGCTGAGGATTTTTATCCTGATTGAGCGTTCTGGACTCAAGTTTACTCAGCCGCTTTCGACTGTCAAATTAACTTGAGCCAACCTCACTCAACTTTGCGTTCTGTCTTCTTCAACGAACAAAGGGCAAGAATGATTCCCATGCCGAAAAATAATTTTCAGACACAGGACACCCAAGGCATTCAAGGACAATCCACCCTGCGCTCCCGGCGCCTCAACCTACCGAAAAAACGGTCCTTCCGGGAGCTGGATCGCCGCACCCAGGTTGCTGTCATCCTCGCTGGAATTATCGAGCTGACTTTGATGTTTGCAGCCTTGCGCGATCTTCGTCGACGCCCCGTTCAGCTGGCGAGAGGGCCAAAACCACTGTGGGCCGTGGTCAGTTGCCTCAACGTACTAGGAAGCATTTCCTACTTTGTTTTTGGGCGTCGCAAAGACCCTCAAAACTGATTTACAGACACAATGGAACAACCCGCTCTCGTGATGACGAGAGCGGGTTGTTCGCTGTCAGCGTGGACGCTTTGGCAATGAAAAACTCGATTGCCACACTGGCTAGATCAGTTCATCTACCAACAATGGTCCTGCGAATAATCCCTACAGATGGTCCAGTAGGAATGCTCCGTTCTACTACTTAGCCGAGCCCTGAGGTTCCACTAGGACTGCCGCGGTGCGCGCCGGAATAGTCAGCTCACCGGTGGCACTGTCGAACGAAGTTGACTTCACCCGGTCATCACTGCCTTTCGCAAGAGACTTGGCAAGCGAGTAGTCGTGACCTACCAGCTCCTCAAGCTTTTGCGTGCTCTCCTTCGGCGAGGCATTGAAGAGGACTAAGGCACCGTCATGCTTGCGATCGACATCCTTACCCACCGTGTCGTCAATGCGCATCACGATAATTCCCGGTTCAGCCTCAGACCCGCCCAGCGGGAAGCTCACCTTTTGCCCAATGAGATCAGCTGAGCCCAATCGCAAGAGTCCAACTTCCTTGCGGGTCTGCAGCAAGTCCAAGGCTGCCCCTTCAGCATCAGCCATGGCCTTGGCATCCGGCTTGAGCGCAGGGTCTTCTAATAGTGGAGCCATCAGATCCCACTTCTCCCCGTTATCTGCCTCGGGCGGAAGACCCGAGCCAAAAGTATTTTCCACTCCGGAGAAGTCGATGCGGTTGAACCAGTCCCCCGAGTTATAGGAATTTCGGTCCAAAGACTTTGAACGCAATAACTCGGTTCCGGCATGCCAGAACGGAACAGCTTGTGAATACATCACGGTTGCTTGTGCGAGAGTATTCATCCGCACCCGATCCTCCATGGAAGTATCTCGTGGCAACTTGAGCACAGTGAGGTCGTAGAGCGTTTCATTATCGTGCGCGTCAACATAGTTGATCACTTCTCCCGGCTGCGAAGCATAGCCTGCTTTCGCTCCGCGGTAATCCAATTCATCACCACGGTGCACACTGCCATCCGAAGCGAGGAATTCGAAGTCTGCGAGATTGCCAGCCAAGCCGAGCTTCACTAGGTCGGTTTCGTGGCCGAGATCTTTCAACGCTTCCTCGGTGCTCCCATTGACCTTATTACCGTTGGGATCCGTTCCCAAGCCAGTACCAAAGCCCTGACGGAATGTTGAGGATGAATCAACAGGACTGCCACCATGAACGGCATCGCGCAGTCGGTCGTTAAAGGTCCCGATGCCGGTACCGTTCATTTGCCCCTGAGTCGCTTGATAGAAGCGAGCATTGTCCGCCACCTCACCAAAGTTCCATCCTTCGCCATAGAGGTAAATGGACTTGCCGTCCACTCCGTCACGTCCCGGCTTCAGTTCATCTAATGCACTGCGTACGGCTTCCATGGTTTCTCGTGAGTGGTGGCCCATGAGGTCAAAACGGAATCCATCAACCTTATAGTCCTTGGCCCACACCACCAGGGCATCAACCATCAGTTTCTGCGCCGCAGCGTGTTCCGTGGCCAGGTTCTGACAGCAGGTCGAGGTTTCCACTTTACCGGTGGCATCAAGTCGGTGGTAGTAGCCAGGCACGATCTTATCCAGCACACTGCGATCGGCTTGACCCGAGGCTGCGGTGTGATTGAACACCTGATCAAGCACTACTTCTAGCCCCATGCTGTGCAAGGATCCAACCATCGAGCGGAATTCTTCGACACGGTTCGCTCCTTCAGGGTTCGTGGCGTACGAACCTTCCGGAGCCATGAAATGGAAGGGGTCGTACCCCCAGTTGAATCCGTCTTCATCACCGTGGGCAGTAACGCACTCTTGTTGTTTGCTGGAAGCTGCCGGCAGCGACTTCAGATCACAGTCCGTCTCAACACGTTGTGACTGTTCCTCCTCAATGGTGGCGATATCAAAACTTGGCAGCAGGTGAACGGTAGTCAGGCCAGCCTCGGAAAGCTGTTTGAGCTGTTTACTCCCGGCCCCATTTGCTCCAAACGCTCCGTAGCGGCCCCGCTGATTCTCGGGCACCGAAGCATCTGAAATCGAGAAGTCACGGATCTGCAGTTCATAGATGCTGCGGTCCACGTCCTTTTCGACGTTTTTGGCTTTGGCCTTACGCCACTGTTTTGGCTGGTGGTGAGGGTCTTCCAAGCTCACCGCGACCGAGTGGGTGGAATTAGTGGTCAACGCAACCGAATATGGATCGGTAACAATATTCGTTTCGATCTTGCCCGTTTCAGGGACAAAGACCTGAACTTCCCACCGGTACTTCGCCTCAGCCATCTGAGGTTTACCCTTTACCGTCCACACACCGCTGTCCTTCGAATAGCTAGCAGCGTATCGTGCAGTCTTCTCCTTCTTGTCAGTAATCAGCAGTGTTGTTTTTTGGGCCGTGGGTGCCCAGAGCCTAAAGGTAGGGCGTTTACCGGTGAAGCTCACGCCGAGTTCTACATCGTCAAGCGCCTTGGCATAGAGATCATCAATGACACCAGCACTCTGAACTCCGGTGAAGGCGGTGAGTTTCTGGGTATCCCCTTCGCCATCAAATCGTGCCAATGCCAGTTGTGAACGCAATGCAGAGGCTACGTCTTCGCGATCTAGCTCAACACGCAAGGCACGGTAGTCGGCAAGGTGTGGGAACTTCTTGCGTTGTTCGGCACTCAACCCACCAATAATTTCTTTGAGCTCGATTGGCTTCGCACCGGAGATCTCTTCTCCCTCCAATTTCAAGCTGGCGTCCTTTGAAGCGTAGAGGGCATAGTTTTCACCAGTGCCTAGATCACGAGGAATCGCTAGGGTGTCAGCGGAAATCCACTGCGCTTTCATTTGACCAACGCCGGCGACTGTTTGGGTGTCAGAACCAATCTGCAACAGGTGAGTCTTCGAGTCGTAGCTGAAGCTCACTGGCTTTCCTTCGGTTACCGAAAGACTGTAGTTAGCACCTCCGACGGCACCGTCAACGCCATAATTTTCGTCCCACCCGAAGTTGTGTGACACCTTAAATTCGTAGGTACCAGCCGGGATCTTCTCCGTAGTGAATTCGTAGGTACCGTCAGCATCAGCGTCCGCCATTAAAGTAGCGAGACAGGTTGGATCCCAGTCGGATTTACAGCCCAATTCGTCTTGAAAACTTCCCGGTAAGGTGATCATCGGACCCTGTTGATCGCTTTGTGCGATGTTGTTGCGGGGATCGAAGAAGAACTTGACGGTCCCACCTTCGTGAGAATATTTAAGGTTGTCACCACCGGCAATACCAGCAGCGCCATAGTTCAGATCCCATGATCCGTTGATGGCTACCTTGTAGTCATAGTCCCCTGCTGGGACATCGAATTCACCAGAATAGACCCCGCCAGGCTGTTCAGTGAGTTTGGCTGCCTCGCAGGCCGGATCCCAGTCGGTGACACAACCCATTTCGGTGTTATGGCTTCCCGGCACGGTGACCATGGAGATATCCGATTCAGCCGGTTTTTCCTTCGCAAACCCGGAAACGTCGTTGCCCACGGAAGCATAGGTGGAAGCGGCGCTGTGTTCTCCTGCGGCATTGGTACTCACGGCACGATATTCCACCAAGGTGCCTTGTGGTAGCGATGAAACGTCGTGGAAGACTCGTGGGGTGTGGTCTTCTGCCACGCCCAGTAGGTGCCACTTCTCGGTGCCCACTTCACGCCACGACATGCTTGTTTCAGCCCACGCCTGTTCGCCTAAATCCACGGATACGGGTGTTACGCCGCTGAGCCCGGCCCCAGATTTTGGAGCGGAAATCTCAGGTGTGAAGGCAGCACTATCTACGTTCTTGTCAGCTTTATAAACCACTGCAGATAGCGCTGGCACCGTCACGTTGAGTTTCCCGTCCGCAGCACTGCTGAGTTTGTCTTCGGCGCCATAGAGCGCTGAGTAGGTTGCGTCGGAGGTCAGAGTCGACAACTCAACATCAGCGGATTCTTCCGAGTTGTTCAGGGCCACCAGGTATTCGGTTTTCTCGTCACGGTCCACACGCGAGAATGCATAGACTCCCTTGGAATCTTGGGCGTATAGCTCTACTTGTGCCCCGCCCTTCAGCGCTTTGTTTGATTCGCGAAGTTTAGAGAGGGCCGCGATGTGCTGGTACATCGGAGAATCACTGTCATAACGATCTTGGGTTCCGAGCTTTTCTCCGGTAATCAATTCTTGGTTCTGATACTCCGAGACTTGAGAAGCGAACAGTGATTGGCGAGAATCCTTGTCTCCACCGGTGCCTGCAAATCCTTGTTCGTCACCGTAGTAAACCACCGGCTGGCCACGGGTCAGGAACATCAGTTCATGGGCCAGTTCATCACGTTTGAGTTTCTGATTGCTGTTGTTCAGGAAGTACCCAATGCGCCCCATATCGTGATTGCCAAGGAAAGTTGGTAGAGCATCAGCTGAGGTGTTTGCCGTGGTGTAGTAGTCATCCGCCGAGAACAGCGTGCTTAGCGTTTTGGCTGAATTTCCTCCCGCGAAACCGGCAGCAGCAGATTGGAACGTGAAATCAAGGACGGAATTCATTTCCGTCTTACGCACGTAGGGCGAAAGCTTCTTTGCATCGGCATCATAAACTTCGCCAAACATGAAGAAGTCGTCTTTACCCTGGGCTCGTGCATAGTCCTGAACTTGTTTGGTCCATTGTTCCCAGAATTCAAAATTCACATGTTTTGCGGTGTCGATGCGGAAGCCATCAATTCCGAAGTCCACCCAGTTCTTGTAGACCTCTGCGAAACCGTTGACTACCTTAGGATTTTCGGTCATGAGGTCATCAAGCCCCTGAAAATCGCCATAGGTGACCGACTCACCTTCCCAGGTTGAGTCCCCGCGGTTGTGATAGAGCGTTGGATCATTGAGCCAGTCGGGGACCTTCTTGACTTGGTCAGAAACAACCGGGGTATAAGGGAAGGAACTGGAAGCGTCTAGCTCTGGGAAGGTATCACTGCCTGCGTAGTCCGCCGGGTCAAAGGCTTGACCCTGAGCATCCTTATAGGGAAGGGAAGACTGCTCAACGTAGGAATACTTCTTTTCCTTATTGTCGATGAGATCCGCGGTATGGTTCACGAGGATGTCGAAATACACCTTGATGCCACGCTTGTGGGCGTCATCAATCAGTTCGGAGAGTTCTTCATTGGTGCCTAGATGTGGGTCGATCTGAGTGAAATCGGTGACCCAATAGCCGTGATATCCGGCGCTGGCATCATCACCACTACCCTGAACCGGCATGTTCTTAAAACTGGGCGTGAGCCAGATGGCGCTGGTGCCAAGGCCCTGAATGTAGTCGAGCTTGGAGTGTAAGCCTGCGATATCACCGCCTTCATAGAATCCTTTGTCCGTCGGATCAAACCCGGTGGTTAGTCGATCACCTTCCAAACCGCCGGTGTCGTTAGCCGTTGAGCCATTGGCAAAGCGGTCTGTCAAGACGAAATAGAATTGCTCACCAGAACCGGCTTGCCTGACCGGCGCAGCGACCAATTCGGCATCAGTATCTGAATATTCTCCGCGAAGGTCCAGTGGCACAACTTGTGTAAGCCCAGTGGCCGTATCAAAGGTGAAGCGCAATCGGCTATCCGCACTCAGGGCTAGGGGAATGTTCTCTTCTCCCCCATCCAGTCCATAAGACGTGTCAAAGCTTTTGTTCAACGCTACTTTGTATTCATAGTTCCCCGCCGGAACTTCCACTTCCAGGCTGTATTGCCCTTCCTGGTCCGTGGATTGCAGGCTGGTAGCTTCACAGTCAGCCATCCAGTCAGCGGAACATCCCAACAACGACTGAAAAGAACCGGCCAGAGTCACAGAAGTTTCATCTGCCACGGCGGGAATACTAGCCAGGGGTGCGAGCGCCAGCATCGGGGTTGCGGCCAAGGCGGTGACCCAACGACGCCAACTACGTTTATGAAGGTATGGTGGCAGAGGCTGACTGCGCACGGAGGAAGCAGCGCTTTTGCTGTTCACGAAATGCTCCATTGAGTTCGAAGGTGCGAGCGGCAAGCCATAAGAGCTGACTCGCCAGTGATTCAGCCCACACTACTGAGCGAATTCCATCAAGTGCAAGCGTTTCCAACATTTACACTCGGATGCAGGGAAAACATCAAACTTTTCAGTATTTTTCCAACTTTTTACATAGGAAACGTTTGCACAATGCGGCGCAAAAGTCTCCAATTCCCATTGTCCGGTCAGGTCGGCAACCCCACTACAAAAAGAACCTCCAGACAGCTTTTGGCTGTCTGGAGGTTCTTTTTCGCACTAGTTCTTACCGTCCGCCGGTAGCAGGGCTTGATGCACGACGTGGTCCACGTGAGCGACCACCTGCGGCACCTGCAGCATTGCGGCCTCCGGATCGTGCTGAGCGTGGGGAGTTCGACGGACGCTCGCCATTCGCTCCACGAGCCGAACGGCTTGGACGCTCAGCATTAGCGCCGCGTGATTCGCGTGCTGGACGCTCCGACTGGTTCGATGCACCGGAACGATCTGAACGGCGACGGTCTCCGCCGCGGCCCTGCGCCTCACCGGCAGGCTTGCCGCCGCGTGCATTGCGTGCGCCACCGCGTCCGCCACGGGCGTTCGAGGATTCGCCGGCAGGCTTCTTCTTCGCTGGGTTGCGGGTCTGCTGTGCTGGAGCAACATAAGGAACGAGTTCGGCAACTTCGCCGACGACCTTAGCCACAACTGGCGAGTTCAGGTTGACCTTTTCGAAAGGTACCTTCAGCCCGGCCTGCTTCAGCAAAGTCGAAACGTCGCCCTGCTGATCAGGGGTGCAGATGGTCACTACGGTTCCATCCGAACCTGCACGTGCGGTACGGCCCGAGCGGTGGGTGTAGGCCTTGTGTTCTGCCGGTGGGTCCACGTGCACAACGAGCTCCACACCATCAACGTGTACGCCACGGGCGGCCACGTCGGTGGCTACCAGTACCTTCGCCTCACCCGAGGAGAAGGCTGCGAGGTTGCGATCACGAGCGTTCTGCGACAGGTTGCCGTGCAAATCAACTGCCGGGACTCCAGCCTTTGAAAGGACAACTGCCATCTTCTTGGCGTGGTGCTTGGTGCGCATGAACATGATGCGGCGTCCGGTGCCCTGAGCCAGAATACGGATCAGTTCCTTTTTGTCGTCAGCCGGGATCACGAAGACGTGGTGTTCCATGGTGTTCACCGCGGCTTCCGGGGCATCAACCGAGTGGATGGTTGGATTGCTCAGGTAGCGCTTGACGACCTTGTCCACGCCATTGTCCAAGGTGGCGGAGAACAGCATGTGCTGGATTCCTGTTGGCATGCGGTCCATGATGCGGCGCACTACCGGCAAGAAGCCCATGTCGGCCATGTGGTCGGCCTCGTCCAGAACCGAAATTTCCAGCTGGGACAGGTCAACGACCTTCTGCTTGATCAAATCGTCAAGGCGGCCGGGGCAGGCAATGACAATGTCAACGCCCTCGTTCATGGCCTTCTCCTGGCGGCTCTGAGCCACGCCGCCGTAGATCACGGTGGTGCGCAGTCCGGAGGCTGCCGCCAGTGGGTCCACTGCCTTGGCAATCTGGGTGGCCAATTCGCGGGTTGGAGCCATGATCAATGCTCGTGGGAAGCGAGCCTTGCGACGCTGTGGTCGCTGCGCCAAGCGCGCTACCAATGGGATCGAGAAGGCAAGGGTCTTGCCGGAACCGGTCTGTCCACGGCCCAGGACGTCGCCGCCTGCAAGTGTGGTGGGAAGGGTCGCTTCCTGAATGGGGAAGGCCGATTCGATGCCTAGCTTCGCCAAGACATTCGATAGGTTTTCGGGCACGCCAAGGGCGCTAAAAGTTGTAGTCACGCTCAAACTTTCTCTCTGATTCGCACGCCGGTTTCGACGTTTGGTTTCGCCGAGCCAGGAGGAAGTCCACCACAAGCAAAAGCCATAATCGGGCCGATAACTTGGGGAGAGGAAAGGCGCATTGCGGCGCAGATCATCAGCGGGAAATCTAAACTGTCGACGAATGCGCACCGAGCTTTCCGGGAGAATCACCAAATCACTTACTGGTGCGCACAACCCCAGTCTACAGGCCATTGACGGACCCAGACAGTGCCTGAGTCCGTCAAATGCCCGCAAATCAAGAGATCTCAGACACGTCGGGGGTTATTCGGCCTTCTTCGCGAGCTTCGAGGGCCACCAGACTTTCGGCCCGATTTCCTCCACTAGCGCCGGCACCAGCAGGCTTCGAACGACGAAGGTATCAAGCAGAACCCCGAAGGCCACGATGAATCCCAGCTGGGCGAGGAACATGATCGGCACGACACCCAAGGCCGCAAAAGTCGCTGCCAGAACTACACCCGCCGAGGTGATCACCCCGCCGGTTACCTTCAGCCCCCGGCGCATGCCCTCGCGGGTTCCATACTTCAAGGTTTCCTCACGCACCCGGGTCATCAGGAAGATGTTGTAGTCCACGCCGAGGGCCACCAGGAATACGAAACCGAACAGGGGCACCGCCGGGTCTGCGCCGGAGAAGTTGAAGATGCCGTTGAACACCAAGGCGCTCACGCCCATTGCGGTTCCGTAGGAGATGACCGTGGTGACGATCAACAGCACCGGCGCGAGCACCGAACGCAGCAACAGCATCAGAATGATCAGGATCGCTATGAGTGTCAGCGGAATGATCTTGGCCAAATCCGCCAGAGCGGTATCGGCCGTGTCGAGCTGCGTCGCGGTGGTTCCGCCGATCAGCGCCTCGGCGTCCACCGCATGAACCGCCGCGCGGAGTGCGCCAATGGTTTCCTTGGCTTCATCCGAGTCCGCGGCGTCGCTCAATGTGATGGAGATCAGGCTGCGTCCCTCGATCACTTGCGGGTCGGCACCGCGTGCGGCCATGGCTGGCCCGCCGTCTTCTGCCTGCAAGTAAGCGGAGTCCACTCCGGTGACATCCAGTACATCTTCGAGGATGATGGCCGCATCGGCTTCGCTCACCACCGCGATGGCTGGTGAGCCGGATCCCGCAGGGAAGTGCTCACCGAGGGCGGCCTGCCCGTCCCGTGATTCCGAACCGCCAATGACCAGCTCGCTTTGCGGAACGCCATGCGCCTTGAGCTGGGTTACCCCCAGCGCACCCGCGGCAAGAACCAACAACGTGAGGATCCAGATGGGACGCGGATGGGCAGCGACGAAGTTCGCGATGCGCCCCCACAGCCCTTCTTTCACCACGGCATGCTCACCGTGCTGTGCGGCTTTCGGCGGGAATGGCCAATAGGCGGCCCGGCCGAGCAGGCCAAGCACTGCGGGCAGGAAGGTCAGAGCGGCAATGATGGAGAAGATGATGCCGCTGGCCCCAATCGGCCCCAGCGCCTTGTTCGAGTTCAGATCGGAGAACAGCAGGCAGAGCAGGCCGACCGTCACGGTGCCGCCGGAGGCGACAATCGGCTCCAAGGAGCTGCGCCAGGCCTTGGCGACGGCTTGGCGCTTGTCCTTGCCTTCCGCCAGAGCTTCCTTGTGCCGCGCCACGAAGAGCAACGAGTAATCCGTCGCCGCACCGATCACCAGAATCGACAGGATTCCTTGCGACTGCCCGTCGAGGCTGATCCACTGCGCATCGGCCATGTAGTAAACAGTGAGGATCGCCGCGCAAAGCGCCACCACCGAGGTGAGCAATACTGCAAATGGCAGCAGCACCGATCGATAGACCAGCAGCAGGATGACGAGCACGGCCACGAGGGCTACGCCCAGAAGCACCCCGTCAATTCCGCCGAAGGCTTCGGTGAGGTCGGCGCTGAACCCGGCGGGGCCGGTGACATAACCCGTGGTGCCATCGGGGATGATCTGCGCCAGCTTCGCCCGAAGGTCTTCGACTCCAACATTCGCTTTCACCTCTGCGCTCACCGGCACCAGCAGTTCAACGGCTTGCCCGTCTTCCGAAACGAAGGGGCCGGTAACCTGCCCGTCAAGATAGGCGAAGTCCGCGAGCTGCGCGGCCAGGTCCTCCCCGGCACTGGCCGGGAGGTCGGTTTCGCTCGTGACCAGAACCACCGCCGGAATCGCATCCGAGGTGCGGAACTTGTTCTGCCATTCAAGGGCTCGGGTCGCCTCTGCGGTTGCCGGCAGGAAGGCAACCTGGTCATTCGTCTGGACTTCGGAGAGCTTGCCGAAAGTTGGCCCGCCCACCCCTGCAATCGCCAACCAAAGCAAGATCACCAGGGAATACACCCCCAAGCGGACTCCCACGGCTTTCTTTTTCGAAGGCAACTCTGGCTTTCTCAGATGCGGCACGATTTGTTCCTTTTCGCAATGACACGGTTCTGCCAAGAATGTCGGGCAAGCTCAGCCTAGCAGAAAGTAGTTCCATCATGGAATGATTAAATGAACTATACAATCAAAGTCATGTCTACGACTACAAACCATCAGCTTGTGGCGCTATTAAGAGAATTCGGCCTTGCATCCGATCGATATGTTGAGTCGACCGGATCGATCCACGGCACGCACCGCACGGATATGAACGCGCTTTCGATCATCATGAAGCATCAGCTGCGCGGCGCCCTTCCCTCCCCGCGGGATCTAAGCCGGGACCTGCAGTTAAGCTCGCCGGCAACGACGGCGATGCTCGATCGGCTGGAAAAGATCGGCTATATCGAACGGCAGCGAACCGACAAGGACCGCCGGGTCGTGCGCATCGCGATGACCGACAAAGCACGCCGCGCAGGGAAGGAGATGTTTCTGCCGCTGGGCAAGAACATGCTCGAAATCGTCGCCGACTACGATTCCGAGCAAATCTCGCTCATTACCGATTTCATGAGCCGAGTCGTAGCCGGGGTCGACGCCGCCAGAGCTGAAGTCGTGTCACGTCACGAAGCCAAATCCGCTCCGGGGGCCGAAACACACTAAGCTGATCCAGTGACTCTTGCACTTTGGATCTCCCTGCTCGGAGCGAGCATCGTCATCAGCTTCACCCCGGGCGCTGGCGCAATCAATACGATGACCAACGCGATGAGGCTTGGCTTCCGCTCATCCATCTGGGGAATCCTCGGCCAGCAGATCGCGTTGCTCATGCACGTGATCATCGTTGCCGCTGGAGTCGGGCTGCTGGTTGCCGGATCACCGGCGATCTTCGCCGCGGTGCGCTATGCCGGCGCGGCCTATCTGGTGTATTTGGGCATCCGCATGATTCTTTCCAAACCGGATGTCGCCTCGGACGGAACCACTCAAGGCGGTGCGGTGGGCCGCTGGGCCATGGTTCGGCGCGGAATCCTGGTGAATCTGCTGAACCCCAAAGCCATCGTGTTCTTCCTGGCGTTCACACCGCAGTTCATTCGTCCGGACCAGCCGCTGATCGCGCAGTATGCCATCTACATCGGCACGATCATTTGCGTGGATATCTTGGTGATGTGGTTCTTCTTCGCCGCCACGGCACGCACCTTTCAACGATTCACCGCCACCACGCGCGGAGCGAAGATCCTTAATCTGGTCTTTGGCACGCTCTTCATTTTCGTGGCCGCACTGCTGCTTTTCCTGCATTAGTCACCGCGCAGCACCAGGGCACCGAAGCGCGTAGCAAAATCGTTGCCTTTTTGTTCTCATAAATAGGGCGCGTAGCTCTCGAAGGTTAGCCCCACTTGTGCCTAGACTAATGACATGTTCCGGATAATGATCGTGTGCACGGGAAACATCTGCCGTTCGCCTATGGCCGAGTACATGCTCAAAAATGCGTTGGGCGACGCGGGGGTCTCCGAGGTCGAGCTCTCTTCCAGGGCGACCACCGACGGGGAAGTTGGCCATCCCATCGACCCGCGGGCGGCAAACACCCTGCGCGAGCACGGTCTTGATGCCACCGAGCATGTGGCGCAACAGGTCACCGTCGAAGAACTGGCGCATATGGACCTGGTATTGGCAATGGACACCGATCACTTCGAATTCCTTGTGCCGGACCTAGCCGAGATCGACCAAGCCGATCGACCGCTGCTTCGCATGTTCCGGTCTTTCGATCCGGCAATTGCCAACGAGCCCCATGACAGCCAGGGCGTTTACGACCCTTGGTATGGCGACGCCGGGGATTTCAGGGAAACTTGGAAGATGATCGCTGCCAGCCTGCCCGCCCTCGTCGATTATGTGCGGAGTAATATCGCCTCCCGTGGAAACCGCTAGACCATATATTATTGCCCTCGACGGTCGTTCCGGCGCGGGCAAAACACAATTCGCGGCCGCCCTAGCCACCACCCTGGGGGCCAGCGCAAGCGCAGATATCTTGCACCTCGAAGACCTGTATCCCGGATGGGATGGGCTTGGACGCGCCCGGAAGCTCTACGCTGAGCTCCTTCCCGAACTGGCTCAAGGCCACGAAGTGGCTTGGCAAGCCTGGGACTGGGAAACGAACCAATACGGGGCGCCACGAACCTTTGCCCCCGGCCCGGTGCTCATCATCGAAGGCGTTGGCGCCGCTGGAACCGCTGCGCGCGACTTCGTGGATGTGAGCATCTGGCTGGACGCGCCCGCGACCCTGCGCCGCGAGCGGGCGTTGGCGCGAGACGGCGAAACCTACCGCCCGTACTGGCAGCAGTGGGCTGCCCAAGAGACGGCCTATCTCCACGCAGAGGCCCCGCAAGAACACGTCACCATCGTGCTGAATGCGGCAACGGAGCAAACCCCGAGCCAACAGCTACGCACGGCGCATCGATTCCTCCCGGCCGCGCTGCAACGCCTGCTCCCCCACGATGACCCGGCGCCGGCCCCAGCGCTGCAGGCGACCTTCGCGGCGCCGGCAGATGTAGCGGCCCTGTTTGAGGCCGTAGCTTCCGCCCTGCCGAGGGCCGCACTGCTGGAATCCACGAGCCACAAACTTACCGATCCGTTGGATCGCAATAGGTACTCGGTGCTCGCCTTGGCGCTGGATCCCGCCGCCGCAGTCCTTTCGAGCGTAGCGAATCGAACCGTAGTCCATGCCGGCTCGGCCACCGTGCAGCAAGGCGGGGAGTTCTTCACCGCCCTGCACCGTTTGTGGCCCCCGCACTCGGCGCTGGCCCAGGAGTATCCGCTGCCGCAATGGGTGGGCTATCTGGGCTATGAATTGAGCCGCGAGCTCGGCGCACAAGATCGCAGCGTCCTGTTGGCCGATGGCAGCACTCGGCCCGACGCGCAGTTCTTCTGCCCCGATGCCCTCTTGGTCGTCGACCACCGGCTGGATCGCCTGATGCTCCACTGCGCCGCCGACCGCGTAGCCGCGCTTAGCGAGATCATCGCGGCGGCCGCCGTGGCCGGTACGCGCCAGGGCGCCCCATTGCCGGCCCTGGACTTCGAATGCGCAGATTCCGCCAACGGATATCGGCAGAAGGTCCGGACGGTTCAACAACAGATTTTTGAGGGAAACACCTACGAGGCCTGCCTCACCACTGTGCTGAAAGCCCAGGTCGAAGATTTCTCGCCCTTCGAAGCCTATTGCCGGATGCGCGAATCCAGCCCCGCACCTTTTGCGCACTACCTTCGCATAGCGGATCTCGAGGTCGCCAGCATCTCCCCGGAAAGATTCCTGAGCTTGGACGCCCACGGCAAACTTCGTGCCGAACCGATCAAGGGAACCCGCCCGCGCGGTAAAAGCGAGCCCGAAGATCTGGCGCTGGCCCACGATCTGGCCACGCACCCGAAAGACCGCGCCGAAAACATCATGATCGTGGATCTGCTGCGCAACGATCTGTCGCACTATGCGCTCCCCGGCACGGTAGCCGTCAAGCGCCTGTGCGCGGTGGAGACCTATGCGACGGTTCATCAAATGGTTTCCACCATTGATGCCCGGTTGCGAAGCCGCCAAGACGCGGCCCTGGCCCTGCGCGAAGCTTTTCCTCCGGGGTCGATGACCGGAGCGCCGAAGCTCTCGAGCATGGAGATCCTCGACGAATTGGAAGAGCAACGGCCCCGCGGGCTTTACTCGGGCGCCGTAGGCTACCTTGGCCACGATGGATCGGCGGATTTTTCGGTAGTCATCCGTACTCTTGTCTGCGATCGGCTGTCCACCGATGGCTGGGAATTGAGCCTCGGGCTTGGCGGTGCCATCACCGCCGATTCCGACCCGCAGGAGGAATGGGAAGAAGTGCTCACCAAATCCGTGGGTGTGCTTTCGGCGCTCGGCACAGAATTCCCGGTGCGGGACTGAGCCCCGTGGATTACTGCAGCGTAGCGGTCAGCCGGCAGACGTTGTCGATCCAGCGCTGCAAGCGTGGACGGCGGCGCCACTCGCTCAAGGTCAGCTCCGAAGATATTTCGCGGTAGTGATCTTGCACCTTGTTCACCGCGTCGACAATCTCCGGGCCGAGCATCATCACCGAAATCTCCATATTCAAGCTGAACGACCGCATATCCATATTCGAAGAGCCGACCACGGCAACATCGTTATCGGCGGTGAAACACTTCGTGTGCAGGACCTTCGGGGCCGGGTAGCGGTAGATTCTCACGCCAGCTTGCAGCAGCTGCTGATAATAGGACTGTTGCGCGTGATGCACCAGGAACTGGTCTCCTTTTTCGCAGACGAAAAGCTCGACCTCCACGCCGCGTTGCGCGGCGGTGGTGATGGCATAGAGCAGCGAATCATCGGGGACGAAATACGGGCTGGTGATTTTCAGCCGTTCGGTGGCCGAGTACATCAGGGTATTGAATAGCCGCAAGTTATTTTCGGATTCGTAGCCCGGTCCACTCGGCAATACCTGGGCGAGTGTTGCTCCGGGTTGATCTGCCTGCGACAGCGGGTGCGAGGCTTCGGTCAAATCCGACAAGACATCGGTAGTGTCATCTTCCTGCCACCAATCGGTCGCAAAGGTGACGTCCAGGCTACGCACCAATGGACCCTCGACGCGCAGCATCATCTCGACCCATTCGCGGCCTAGGGCATGGGCTGACTCGCGCTTGTAGCCCGGTTCGATCAGGTTCTGGCTGCCGGTGAACGCTACCGCACCGTCCACGACGAGGATCTTGCGGTGGTTGCGCAGATCCGGGCGTCGCCAGCGCCGGCCAATCGGGTCGATGGGCAGCATCGCGCGCCATTCGATGTCCGATTTGCGCAGCCGCTTCTTCAAATCCCGGTAGCCGGTCACGCGCAAGGTGCCTAGGTGGTCGAAGAGCAGGCGGACGTTCACCCCGCGGCGTGCGGCGGCCTCCAATGCGTCGAGGACCGGGCCAACATATTCTTCATCATCGCCCATGATGTAGAACTGGATGTGCACGTAGCGTTGCGCCTGCTCGATGGCCTGGCGCATGGATTCCAGGGATGCCTTGTAATTGGAAAGCACCTCAATTTTGTTTCCTCCGTCAAGCGGGAACGCCCCAAGCTTGCGATTGAGGACGACCGCAGACTCCACCCATTCTTCGGTGGAGTGGAATTCTTCGGGAAGCTGCATGTGGGAGGTGGCGTTCGTGATGCTTTCATTGGCGCGGCGTTGCTTCTCCAAACGACGCCGCGAAAGCCTCGGATTCGCAAAAAGCAGGTAGGCGGCCAGGCCTGCCACGGGAATGAAATAGATCGCCAATAGCCAGGCCATGGCGGTGGTTGGACGGCGGTTTCCGGGGACGATGCCAATCATCACGAAGCGCACAATGATGTCAATTGCTACGGCAATTGGCCACAGGACGGCACCAATCTGAAGCAACAGTTCGCCGCTAGGCAACATCTAAACACGCTCCGCTCTCTTTTTCATTTACGAATTTAGCGTCTTTGACGCAGTCAGCGCGCCAAACTCCTTGACTTAGACTATCCAATCCGTGGCGACTTGTGCGTGCTTGAAGCCCTCATTGGTGCGTAGTGCGGCAAAGTTTCGATAATCTTTAACTATGAGCTCACTCGTATTCCTTGATCCGGCGTATCCTGCCGGGCGCTTGGCAGACATTAACGCACCACAACTTCCAGTAACCGCCCAAGGCGTGACTCGAGGCGATGGCGTGTTCGAGTCGATGCTGTACACCAACCAGGCCGTACGCAAAATGGAAGCGCATCTGGCCCGTCTGGCTATTTCCGCCGAGGCCTGCGATCTTGTCATCCCCGACGAGCACCGTTGGCGCGCGGCCATCGATACCGCCGTGGCTGACTTTGACGCCGATGGCGGCGCCGAAGAAGCAGTGGTCAAACTCGTGGTTTCGCGCGCTGATTCCGACGCCGAGCAGGCGCTGTGCTGGGTAACCGTGGCCCCCGCCCCGCAGTTGGGCAAAGACCAGCGCGAGACCGGAATCGACGTTCTGCTACTGGACCGCGGCTACGATTCGAAGCTTGCCGAGCGGGCCCCCTGGCTTCTGATGGGCGCCAAAACCTTGTCCTATGCGGTGAATATGGCGGCCTTGCGTTTCGCGCACAAGCACGGAGCCCAGGACGTCATCTTCACCTCCTCGGACGGTGTGGTCTTGGAGGGCCCAACTTCCACCGTGCTCATTGCCCAACGCGATGGAGACACCAAACGGCTGATCACCCCGATGCTTGAAACTGGCATCCTGCCCGGCACTACCCAAAGCGCGATCTTCGACGCGGCGGAACAGTACGGTTGGGAGCTGGGCTACGGTCCGCTCCGACCGGAGGACCTCTATCAGGCCGATGGGGTCTGGCTGGTTTCTTCGGTACGGCTGCTCACTGCGGTCCACACCCTTGATGCGAAACCGCTACGCCTAGACGCCGAGCTCCATGCGGAGCTCAGCGAGCTCAGCGCTTCGGTCCGCTAACTCCAGACCAGGTTGAAGGTGCCCGCCCACAAGGCGGCACCGATGGCCACGGTACCCAATAGCACACCCGTTGCCAACACCGCGCCGTCACGCCAGGTGAAGGACACCGAGCGCACCCAGGTACGTGTTCCCGTGCCAAAGCCCTTGGCTTCCATGGTCACCGCAAGCCTTCCGGCACGGCGCAATGCCTGCACCAACAGCGCGAGCACCTGCCCGAGCTTCGCCTTCACCCGTTGGGTCGGTGAGCGAAGGTCGCCGACTCCTCGCGCGCGGCGGGCCAGCGTCAGGGTGGTGAATTCCTCCACCAGCAAGCCCAGCAACCGCATCCCGGCCAGGGCTCCCAAGACGAAGCGGTGCGGAACCTTGAGCTGTTGCGCCAAGGCGCCGCCGAGGTCGCTGGGGTTCGTTGAACTGAGCAAGAGCACCGTGGGCACCGCGAGCGCGAGGGTACGCAATCCGGTAGCTACTCCGGCGCTCACCGATCCTTCGGTAATGCTGAGTATCCCCAGGCTTAGCAGCGTTTCGCCGGAGTCTTCACCTACCAAGGCAATTCCCCAGGCGGCGAGGGCCCCGGCAACAATAAGCGGCCAGCCGCGGCGCATAAACGTGCCCAAACGCAAGCCCGCCAGCGGCAAGGCAAAGAGCGTAGCAAGGATGACCACGCAGGCAGAGACCCAGTCGATGGTCGAGATCAACGGCAAGGTTGCCGCAGCGATCGCACCCAGCTTGGCCAACGGATTGATTTTTGCCAGCCAGCTATCCCCCAAGGGCGCGTCGAGCATCGGGCCTTGGCGTACCGCTGCCGGCTTGGCATCCGGCTCCTCGCGAGTCATTACGATCTGCGCCGCGTTGAGCGCGTGAGCGAAATCTTCATCGTGGGTCACCGCGACCACGGTTATCCCCGATTCGAGCGCCTCGATCAGGATGTTTGCCAGTTCCAGCCACGTATTGGCATCTTGCCCGAAGGTCGGTTCGTCCAAGATCAATACATCTGGTGAGGCGGCCAGCACCGTCGCTACCGAAAGTCGGCGTTTCTCGCCACCGGAGAGCGTGAACGGGTTGGCCTCGCCCAGATGGGCAAGCCCCAAGCGGTCCAGCAGTTCCTCCACCCGCAGAGCAATCTGCGCTGGAGCGTACTTCTCGTTCTCCACCCCGGCCTGGCGTGCTCGGGTAGGTGCGAATGCCAATTCTTCGCGGACGCTTTGCGTGACGAATTGATGTTCCGGTTCCTGGAATACCGACCCGATCCGTGCAACCAATGCCCCTGCCCGCCAGCTGAAGGGTTGCGGACTCAACCCATCGGCCAGGTCGCTGCTTGCTTCGACACTGCCCGTAGCCGGCTCGAGCAATCCGCCTAAGGTCAGCGCCAAGGTGGATTTCCCTGCACCATTTTCCCCGCGAATTACCAACGCTTGGCCGGCGCGCAGCCGCAAGTTGATTTCGGCCGTGCGCACCGCCTGCGGATGGCGCGCCGCGCGCAGGTTCACCGCCGCGAGCAGTTCCGCTCCCTCGCGTGAGTGAAGAGGTTCGGTGTGCGGAACGTAGCCGGGAATCCAAATGCCCGCCCTGGCTAATTCACGGCGAATCTTTTCATTCTCAAAGAGCGCCCGCGGCTCGAGGTCATGGGCGATCCCTCCGCCAGGGGCAAGGACGAGTACGCGGTCTACGTGTTCTGCCCAGGCCTGCAAGCGATGTTCCACCACAAGCAGTGTCGCACCGGTGGCATTGGCGGCGGCAATCACCGCATCACGCAGCGGCGCGATCCCCGACGGGTCAATGTTTGCGGTGGGTTCGTCCAGGAGCATCAGACCGGGGCCCATAGCAAGAATCCCGGCCAAGGCCAGCCGCTGCTTCTGGCCACCGGAGAGTTCCTGGGTGCGGTGCGACAAATCCAGATTCCCAAGTCCTACCGCGCGAAGCACCTCGGGGATTCGCGCGCGGATCAGTTCCGGAGCCATTCCAAGATTCTCCGCACCGAAGGCGACATCGTCGCCGACCCGGCTCTGCACGATCTGTGTTTCGGGGTCTTGCTGCATCAACCCGACCGGGAAGCTGCGGGCAAAGGCATCCCGTCGCTGAATCTGCAGTTTGCCAGTGGCCTGCTGCCGTTCGTCGATCTCCAGAACTCCAGCCAAGGCGTGCAAGAGCGTTGATTTACCGGCGCCAGATGGGCCTAGCAGCAGGACCTTCTGCCCGGCGGGAATATGCAGGTCCAGTCCGCTAAGCGCCGGCAATGGACGTTCGGCATGGTGCCAGCCAAAGTTGTCGGCCGTGATCTCAAAGCCGCCACCGCCGAGGTGCCCGGGGGTGGCTTCGGTAGTCGAAGAACTCAATTCAGGCACTGCGCAGCGAACCTTCAAGGTGTGCCGAACGGCTAGCCAATGCTCCCAGGGCACCGGTCTTCGCCAGAGCACGGGTTGCCAACCACGAGAGAAGTCCGGCAATAACTAGGCCGGAAATGCCCATGGCAACTACGTGGAACAGCTTCATCGCCTCGGTGTACTCAGCGAAGTAACCCAGCAGGTAGGCTTCGCCGATTCCGCCGAAAATTCCCGACATGAATCCCGCAAGCAGTGCCACCGGCAGGTTCCACCGGCGGTACCTCACTGCGGCAAAGACCACCTCGGCTCCGAGCCCCTGGATCAGGCCGGAGAACAGCACCGCTAATCCCCATTGGGAACCTAGCAAGGCTGAGATGACGGCGGCGAGGATCTCGCAATACAGCGCGGCACCGGGTTTCCGGATAATCAACGCACCGAGCACCGCGGGAAAAAGCCACATGCCAGATACGAAGGCGCTTGCCGGTGGGAAAGCCACGAAAGCAAGGCTGACCAATCCGTATCCGGCGTTCCAAGCCCAAAAGATAACGCCCGAGGCGACCGCGATTACCGAGGCCACAACGATGTCGACCACGCGCCAGCTGGCACGGTTAGTTGCTGGTGCAACGTTCATAAGGTTTGTCCTCCTATGTAAGGAGGGGAGATGCACGGACCGGTGGGCGTTTAATCGCGCGCCATGATCCGCATCCGAGATGCTCGACTTCCTTCGCCGGTACTAGCCGGGGCAGGTTCGAGGGTCTGCGATCTATCGCACTCTCAGCGTCTTGCACCGCGAACGGCATGACGCTCCCCTGTCGGAATGATTACTGCTCAACCACCATACCGCAGGTATGCTGGGCTACAGAACGAAACCTTACGACGCGAATGCGAGGTCCTCATGAACTCAGTGCAGAAGCTTGTTACCCTTGGAATTTCCATGGGAGCGGGAATGCTTGGAAGCCGACTGGTCGACAAGGTCTGGAAAGGCTTCACCGGAAACGACGCGCCACGTCACGGCAAGGAAGCAGCCGCGGAAGCGAGTATGCGCCAGGCTTTGGGGTTCGCCATTTTCTCCGCCGTGGTCGCATCGATTATCCAGGTGCTGGCTGATCGCGGCACCAACAAGGCCATGAAGAAGTTCAGCAAGTAACATTGCCGAATTCCTTTGGTGGGGCAGGCCATTTGGCCTGCCCCACCAAAGTTTAACCAGCAGCTAGGTGCTCTCGGGCTCGTCGTTCTGTGCAGGTTTCGCTGGCGGCACCGCTGCGGTGGTTCCGGTCGTCTGCGAATGATTGCTAATGACCTGTTTTAGTTCATCAACATGCAAGGTTTCTTTCGCCACGTGCTTCGTGCGATATCCGGCGCGGCCAATCATGTGCGCCGATACCGGGGCAGTCAGCAGCTGCAATCCCCAGGCCAATACAAAGACCGGGATCAGTCCCCAGCTGCGCAAGTGGATGATGAGTCCGGCGAAGAGCAGCAGGAAGCCCAATACTTGTGGTTTCGTGGCCGCGTGCATGCGTGAAAGCAGATCCGGGAAGGTAATTAAACCGATTCCGGCGATCAGCGACATCAGGGAACCAAGTACCAGCAAGAGCGCAGCGAGTGCTTCTAAGAACGTGTCCATTAGGCGTTCCTCTGATCCGATACGAACCGCGAGACGGTAACCGAGCCGATGAATCCCAAGGTGCATGCAACCACCGTGAACAGCAGGTAATCGGTGTGCCGGTTCAGCGCCATGTCTAGGCACAGCGCACTGGAAATGATCAACAGCATGACGTCGAGAGCGAGCACCCGGTCAAGAATCGAGGGGCCCTTGAAAACCCGCCACAGGCAAGCGATAGAGGCCAGCGCCAACATCACTCCGCCAATCCATACAGCTATTTCAATCATTTCTTGGGCTTCCTGCTGGAGAAATCCGGACCGCATTCATTCTTGATCGCCTCGTATTCATCGGGGCTTCCGATGGCCATGATCAACCGGCGTTCAATGTCGTGGATATTCGCTCGCGCCTTTTCCACATCCGCATCGCTATTCACATCGAGATAGTGCAGGTACAAGGTGGAACTGCTGCGGTCCACGTCCACCACGAAGGAACCTGGGATCAGGGTCAGCACATGGCCCACGGTCATCACTACCAAGTCAGATTCGGTGCGCAGCGGCACTGCGATCACCGCGCTGCGTGCCTTCTTACGGCGTACTATCGCAACTCGCGCCACATGGCCGCTGGCGACGAATACCTGACCGAGGAACCACGCGAAGAGCTTCAGGCAATACCAAAGGTTTATTCGTCCGGGAAGCACCACCGGCGGCAGCGGGAATAGATTCACGATGACGATCGAAATAATCGCGCCAAACAATAGATTCCCGGCCGAGAAGTCCTGCCACAGTGCACCCCATACGAAGATGAGCAGCAGGAGCAACGGCCACTCCTGCTTGAAGGTGGCACGGTGACGGACACCGGAGGTATCCAGCGCATCATCGATGCGCTGGTCACGATGTTTGAGGTTCTTGTCCTTCATGCGCCTTTCCTCCTAACTCAACGGTAGTACTGCGTTGATGAATGGTTCACGTGCAATCAATTCGGCCGCCACGCGTTCACAGAAGGCGAAGATCGGCCCGGCGAAAATGGTCAGCGCGATACCTGCGGCAACGAGCGAACCGGTCGCGTAGCGCATCCCCCAAGGCAGGGACTCGGATTCCAACTCGCGGGCAAGCTTCCTGCCCAGATGCGGGGACTCGGCGCCGCCTGCCGCGGCATGTTCCAGAACCCGCGTGGATTCTGCGATCAATTGCGCGTTCGGCACCTCGGCATCCGCCGCACGGCGCCAGAACATACGCGCCCACACACGAATAATCGCAAGCAGGGTCAGCAAACTGGTCAGCAGCCCGGCGCCGATGACCACCCAAGTCAAGGCGTCTGCCTCGGACGACGCCGCATGCAACAGCCCGAACTTCCCGAGGAATCCGGAGAAGGGCGGGATGCCGCCGAGGTTGATGGCCGGAATGAAGAAGAGCACGGCAAGCATCGGAGACAGCTTGGCCAGCGAGCCGAGTTTGGTCACGTTCGCGCTGCCTGCTCGGCGTTCGATGAGCCCGGCAACCATGAATAGCGAGGTCTGCACGATGATGTGGTGGCCCACGTAGTAGATGGTGGCGGCGATGGCCAGCGGTCCGCCGACGGCAACACCGAAGATCAGGTAGCCGATGTGGCTGGTTAGCGTGAACGAAAGCATACGTTTGAGGTCCGTCTGGGCCAGCGCACCGAGAATACCGATGACCATGGTCAATGCCGCAACCACCAGCAGCGCGGCGTTAACCGTCCCGCCGGGGAACAACAGCGTTTCGGTACGGATGATCGCGTACACCCCGACCTTGGTCAGCAGCCCGGCGAATACCGCGGTGACCGGGGCCGGAGCCGTTGGATAGGAGTCCGGAAGCCAGAGCGAGAGCGGGAAAACGGCGGCCTTGATGCCGAAGGCAATAAGCAGCAGCACGTGCAGGATCAGGTGCGGGCCTTGGTCCAGTTCGGGCAGCTTCACCGCCAGGTCTGCCATGTTCACGGTACCTGTGGCGGCATAGATCATTGCGATCGCCATCAGGAAGATCACCGAGGACACCACCGAAACCACCACATAGGTGGTTCCGGCGCGGATGCGTTCGGCGGTACCGCCGAGGGTCAGCAGCACGTAGCTGGCGGTCAGCAGGATTTCGAAGCCGACATACAGGTTGAATAGATCCGCGGCGAGGAAGGCGTTGGACACGCCGGCGAGCAGAATCAGGTAGGCCGGGTGGAAGACCGATACCGGCCCCGGTTCGTCCCCATCGGCCAGGCCCTGGCTGGTCGCGTAGAACAGCACCGCGAGGGACACCACGGTCGAAATCAGCAGCATGAAGGAGCTGAAGCCGTCGACCATCAGCGCAATGCCGAACGGCGAGTCCCAGCCGCCAATGTGGATGGCATAGCTTTCGCCGCCCCACACCGCTGCCACCATGCCGGCTTCGAGGACCAGCGTCAGGCAGAGGATGCCGATCGTGATCAGCCGCTGGACACGGAGGCGGCGGCGCGCCAGGAACGCTGCGCCGGCACCGAATATCGGCAGCAGCACAGCCAGCGGGGAGAGTTCGAGAAATTCCATGGTTACTCTTCCCCTTCTCTAATCGGTCGGCCTTCTTCATCGACGAATTCTGTCGTGTCCTCGGCTACCGGCGAATCTTCTTCTTCGTCATATGCGGTGGACTGCGAAACCTTAATATCCTCGGTATCGTCGGCAACCACATCGGCGCTGGTCAGCGCCCAGGAACGATAGATCATCGCGAGCAGGAACGCGGTCACCGCGAAGGTGATCACGATGGCGGTGAGGATCAAGGCCTGCGGCAACGGATCGGAGTACTCCTCCGGGGCAATGCTCGAATCAAACAGCGGCGCCACCCCGCGGCGTCCGCCGCTGGTCAGAATCAGCAGGTTCACCCCGTTGCCCAAGAGCATGATGCCAAGCAGCACGCGGGTCAGGGTACGTTCCAGTACCAGATAGAATCCGGCGGCCAGCAGCACGCCGGTAATCACCAGGAAGGTAATATTCACGCTCATCGTCCTACCCCCGAAGCCGTGGCGTGGGTGACATCGTGTTGTTCGATCGGTGAGCGCCCCTCGGAGAGCTCATCGATTTCGCTACCCAGGGAGCGCAGGACGTCCTGTACGAGGCCAAGGACCACCAGATACACTCCAATATCGAAAATCGTTGAGGTGACGAACTTATGTTCGCCAAAGACCGGCAGCCAGAATTCCCATACGTAGGTGGTGAAGATCGGGTCGCCGAAAAGCACCGGAATCACTCCGGCAATTCCGGCCAGGGCCAAGCCGCCACCGATCAGCATGCCAGGTGCGACACGCATCGATTCGGAGAGCTCCACGCGTCCGCCGGCAAGGTAGCGGATGGTCAAGGCCAGCCCCGCGATCAGCCCGCCGGCGAATCCCCCGCCGGGAGCGTTGTGCCCGGCGATCAGCGCATAGACGCTGAGCAGCAACACCGTGTGGAATACCAGCCGGGTGACAATCTCGAAAATGATCGAACGCCGTTCGGCCACCAGCGTGTTGCCGGCCATCAGCCAGTCCTGGTTGCTGGAGCTGGCGAAACGCCGGGCCACGCGCAGCCCAACTTCCTTGCTCCGCTGGTCGCCCATGGCTTCGGAGCCGCGGTCGATGCTTCCCGGTGCTACATGATGGGCGCGCACGCGCTGCCCGAAGCTCCGGCCGGCGAAGATCAGCGAGGCCACGCCCGTGGCCGCAGCCGCCAGCACGGTGATCTCGCCGAAGGTATCCCAGACGCGGATGTCCACCAGCGTCACGTTCACGATGTTCTCGCCGAAGCCCTCGTAGTAAGCCAGATCCGGGTAGGCCAGCGAGATCGGGGCTTCGGTGCGTGCGGCCATCATCGCGATAGCGATATACACCACCATGATCGCCAGCGCGATGGCGAGCACCGCGCGGCCCCAATTGATCTCGGTCAGGCCAACCCAGAGGCGTTTGGGCAGGGCGCGCAGCGCCAGCACGAAGGAGACCAGCACGATGGTTTCCACCAAAAGCTGGGTGAGCGCCAGATCCGGGGCGCCCTGCAGCGCGAAGATGGCAACCATCCCGTAGCCGGTCACCGAGACCATCAGCACCGCCATGAAACGCTTCGGCGCCACGATCGCGATCACGCAACCGGTGATGATGATCGCGCCGATGACCAGCTGAGCCGGATGATCGGCAATGACCCAGTTGGTGGGCCACGGAGTTTCGACGGTCAGCGCGATGGACAGCGGCAAGATGAGCACGACCATGAGGATCACGCCCAGGTAGAAGGACAGCGAACCACGCTGGGTACGACCGGTGGTCCAAATGGCGACACGGTCCAGCACGTTGATGCTCCCGCGGTAGACTTCCTCGGCGGAAATCACGCTGCGCCGCAACGGCGCTCCGGTATCGGTGCGCTTGCGCAGCCAGAAGAACAAAATACCGATGGCCACCGACATGGCGCTCAGTCCCAAGGCCGGGTTGAACCCGGCGAAAAGCATTAGATGCATCTGCCCCGGTCCGCCCTGCAGGAGCGACCAGTGGGCGATCAGCGGTTCGATGAATTTCGGGTAGAGGCCCAGCGCCAGGGTGCACAAGGTCAACACCAGCAGGGGGCTCAGGAAGATCAGCGAGGGACGCTTATACGTGGTCTCGCCGGCGATCTTCGGTTTCACGCCGAAGGCCCCGATGAGGAAGCGCAAGGAATAGGCCATGGTCAGCGCGGCGCCCAGAACCAGCCCGATCAGCGCGAACGTCCCCCAGCCGGTGTCCAGGTGCAAGGCGGCCTCGTAGACCGCCTCCTTGGCGACGAATCCGAACAATGGCGGGATCCCCGCCATCGACGCGACGGCGATAGCGGCGATCAGCGCCAGGATCGGCATGCTGCGCCGCAGTCCGGAGAGCTTGCGGATATCACGGGTACCGGTGTTGTGGTCGATGATGCCCACGGTGAGGAACAAGGTGGCCTTGAACAAGCCATGTGCCAGCGTCAATGCCAGCGCGGCGAAGGCGGCTTCGGCGGTGCCGAAGCCGAAGATCGCAATGATGAAGCCAAGCTGCGAGACGGTGCCGAAGGCAAGGATCAGTTTCAGGTCATACTGTTTCAGCGCGCGGTAACCGCCGATCAGCATGGTCAGCACGCCAATGCCTACGGTGAGCGGCACCCAAAAAGCAGTTTCGGAAAAGCCCGGGGCCAGTCGGGCGATGAGGTATACCCCGGCCTTGACCATGGCCGCGGCGTGAAGATAGGCGGAAACCGGGGTCGGTGCGGCCATCGCTCCGGGCAGCCAGAAGTGGAAGGGAACCAGCGCGGATTTGGAGATGGCTCCGAGCAGGATCAAGGCGATGGCCACGTCAACGAACATTCCGGTGGAGACCAGCTGTTCGGACTGCGCGATCCACTCGGAGAGCCGGTAGCTGCCGGTTTGAGCGCCAATCATCAGCAGCCCGGCGAGCATGGCCAATCCACCGAAGGTGGTTACGATCAGCGCGTTCATTGCCGAGCGTCGCGCGGTGATCAGGTGCTGGCTGAAGCCGATGAGCAGGTAGGAAAGCACCGAGGTGATTTCCCAGAAGATGAACATGATGATGACGTCGTCGGCGGTCACCAGGCCGGTCATGGCGCCGGCGAAGGCGACCATCTTGGCGGCGAAGCCACCGATTTGCGGGTCATCGTTCTTGAAATAGCGTCCGCAGTAGATCAGCACGAGTGCGCCAACGCCGAGGATCAACAGCAGCAGGCTTGCGGCTAGCGCATCCATGCGGAAGTTCAGCCCGATATTCAGGCCCGGGATCCAGTCGATGCTCAAAGAAGGTGGCGCGTTCGGGGCCCCGGATGACAAGGTCGGGTCTGCTGCCAGGACGGCCGGCATGCGTGTGATGAGCCAAATAAAACCCACTGCAGGAACAATTGCCACTACATAGAAGGCGTTTCTTTTGAGCGCCCGGAACAGCATTGGGGACAACGCCGCCGTTGCAAAGAGTGCAATGAGAATTATTAACACATGTCTCCTCTGTCGACTGAACAAGGGGCCAGAGTCCGACGAACAGAAAATGTCCGCTACGCAATTTTATCAGTCCAGAGGGGATTTTATGCACTGTTGAGCGCTTCGGGGAGCAATTGCGCCACCGGAGAACAACATGATGAATTCCGACACTGGCATATGCATGTGCTAATTCATTTTCTGATCACCGCAAACCTGTACGATGCCCACATGGGATCGAATATTGAACCGGTGGTAGACCAACACGGTGGCAAGTGGCTCAATAAGTACACCTGGGCTTGGGCAAGTTGGGATTGGGGCCAGGCGGCGATCAACGCAGTGATGATCACCTTCGTGTTCACCGTGTATCTGACCAGTGAACTTTTCGGTGATACCGACCATTCATCGCTGGTCCTCTCGCAAGCCCTATCCATCGCAGGCTTGTTGATCGCCTTGCTTGTTCCGGTGACCGGGCTCCGGGCGGACGCCGCCGGGCGGCGCAAACTCTGGATCATCGTTAATACCTTGCTGCTTGTGCTGGTCTGCGCCGCCGGCTTCTTCGTTTACCCCGATCCGAACTACCTGCTCTTTGGTGTCGGGATCATTGCGGCCTTGTCGCTGTTCTCTGAATTCGCCGGGGTGAACTACAACGCGGTCCTGAACCAGATTTCCACGCGCGCCACCGTTGGCAAGGTCTCCGGCTTCGGCTGGGGCATGGGGTATGTCGGCGGAATTCTGGCGCTGGCCCTGGTGCTCTTCGGATTCGTCCAGCCAATCGTCGACTGGCCCGGAGCGAACACGGCCGACTCGCTGAACTTGCGGTGGGTCGCGGTGTTCAGCGCACTGTGGTGCCTGATCTTTGCGCTGCCGCTATTCTTCGTCATTCCCGAAAGCACCTCGACGGTGTCGACGAAGATTCCGTTGTCGCAGTCCTACAAGGTGTTGTGGGGCCGCATCGTGGGTCTGTGGCATGAAGACCGCAATCTGCTCTTCTTCCTAGGCTCCTCGGCCGTTTTCCGCGATGGGCTCAGCGCGATCTTTACCTTCGGCGGCGTGATTGCCGCCGGAACCTTCGGTTTTACGCTCACCGAGGTCATCATCTTCGCAATTGTGGGCAATATGGTCGCCGCGCTCGGCGCGGTAATAGGCGGTCGCCTCGATGACGTGATTGGACCGAAGGCGGTAATCACCGGTTCGCTCATTGGCTTGCTGATTGCCGGGGCCGGGGTGTTCTTCTCCCCCGGTGCCTCAGGATTCTGGATCTTCGGACTGCTGCTCACCCTATTCGTGGGACCGGCCCAGTCGGCCTCGCGCTCCTACCTGTCCCGGATGATCCCCGAAGGGCGCGAGGGCGAACTTTTCGGCCTCTATGCGACCACCGGACGTGCTGTCTCCTTCCTCGCTCCGACGCTTTTTGGACTGTCCATTGCCCTTGCCACCCCCTTGGTGGAGAGCGGTCAGGCACAACGTTATGGAATCCTGGGAATTTTAGTGGTGCTTCTGCTCGGCCTGTTGTTGCTGCTGCCGATCCGCTCGCCTCACAAAACACCGGGCAGCTAGAAACGCGAATGCCGTAAATCTTCTCCTGCTGGCTAAGCCCGGTGCACTAGTGATTGACTGTCGCTCATGAACGCAGAAAATACCGAGCACGGTGTCGAGCCGCATGATTCGGGGGTGGCCGAACGGCTCAATTGGTTACGCGCGGGAGTCCTCGGGGCAAATGATGGAATCGTTTCGGTTGCCGCCGTGGTCGTCGGTGTTGCCGGTGCCACGACCGCCAACGCTCCGATCCTCACCGCCGGCGCCGCAGCCGTGATTGGTGGAGCCATTTCCATGGCTCTCGGTGAATATGTGTCGGTCGCCAGCGCCGCAGATTCTCAGCGGGCGCTGATCGAGAAGGAGCAGGCCGAACTGCGCGACACGCCCCAAGCCGAGCTCGAAGAGCTGACCCAGCTCTACCGGGACAAGGGGCTGAGCGCCCGCACCGCGGAACAGGTTGCCGTTGAGCTGACCGAGCACGATGTGCTCAGAGCCCATTTGGATGCCGAATTGAATCTTGATCCGGATGAGGTGCTCAGTCCGTGGCACGCGGCCATCGCCTCGGCTATTGCTTTCCTCAGCGGTGCGGTCCTGCCTTTTGCCACCGCCGTCCTGCTGCCTGGGCCACTGAAGATTCCGGTGACCTTTGCCGCGGTGTTGCTCGCGCTGGCGGTCACCGGCATCTTAGGTGCCAAGCTCGGTGGCGCACCGGTGCTACGCCCAACGCTGCGCGTGCTGATCGGTGGGGCCACGGCATTGGTCGTCACCTTCGCCATCGGCTCTTGGCTCGGCGGAAGCGCCATGATGCTTTAAATGGCGATGGTGTGGTTGCTCCTTAGCGCTAAGGAGCAACCACACCTCGAAGGCCTATCCGGGCAGCCTGCCCTAGAACAGCGCGCGGGGAACTCGGGACTTATTCTTCGATAGTGGTGCGGTGGAAATTCAGGTGGCTACGTGAAGCGGTCGGCCCGCGCTGCCCCTGGTAGCGATTACCGTATGGACCCGAGCCGTAGGGGTGTTCGGTATCCGAAGTCAGCTTGAAGAAGCACAGCTGCCCGATCTTCGATCCCGGCCAAAGCTTGATCGGCAGTGTTGCCATATTCGACAGCTCCAGGGTTACGTGACCGGAGAAACCCGGATCGATAAATCCCGCGGTTGAGTGCGTCAGCAGACCCAGGCGGCCCAAGGAGCTCTTGCCTTCGAGCCGCGCAGCAACTCCATGGCCAAGAGTCACCGCCTCATAGGTGGATCCCAGCACGAATTCTCCCGGGTGCAAGATGAAGGGTTCGTCCGGGGCGACCTCAACAAGCCGGGTCAGCTCATTCTGATCCTGTTCCGGATCGATATGAGCGTACTTGTGATTATCAAAGAGCCTAAAGAATCTGTCCAAGCGCACATCAACCGATGCGGGCTGCACCATCTCAGGGTCAAACGGCTCTAAGCCAATTTCACCGGATACAATTTCTCGACGAATATCACGATCTGAATACAACACGTAACTAAATTTATCCTGTTCATCGCTGTAAGTCGCAGTAGGAAACCCAAAAAGTAGCGTTTTTAGGGCAAACTATTCCCGAATCTGCTGAATCGCTCACCCTAGGCGCGCGTTTGAACGATATTCGCGTAGGGTAGCTGGCCATAGTGCGCAAGGAACTTCGCTTGATAGTTGGCCAGAGCCTGGTTCAGGTCTTCGGCTGGTAGTTCCTTCCAGGCAATGATGAGCTTCCCGGAGCCCGCAAGTTGCCAGAGCAAACGGCTGTCCCAGTGCCCCGGGGGTTTGCCCGCCCCAAAATCGATGATCTCTTTCAGTTGTATGCGGAGGCCGCGATTTCCTTGGCTGCCCGGGCTGGCCTTTCCGATATACAAGATGTCCGCCTCCTGGACCCAGCGGGCTTTCAAGTCTTCAATCGGCAGCGAAGGGTTTTTCTTCTTGAATATTCCGGCGCCGCTGCGCGCCAGGAAACGCGGTTCGAAATCCGCGGGGCGCAAGACCGCAAAGATGCCCTGACGCTGTGGCACACGGTTCGTCTCCAGCGCCTTAAAGGGCCGAAAACCGGTGAACCCATCGGCCTTGAGTTCGTTCTTATTCAACTAGAT
Organism: Arthrobacter sp. MYb224; assembly: GCF_002975455.1. Classification (NCBI taxonomy): domain Bacteria; kingdom Bacillati; phylum Actinomycetota; class Actinomycetes; order Micrococcales; family Micrococcaceae; genus Arthrobacter; species Arthrobacter sp. MYb224. The sequence goes on from NZ_PCPU01000003.1 coordinate 476,911, forward strand.
CGAGTTCCTTGCATGATTGGGGCTAGGTGCGGATCTTATGCGCGAAGCAAGACTCTTGATTCGTCTCCTTGATGCTACCGGTCATTCTCGCGGACACTGTGCTGTGCACCGGGTGAACCCGGTGACATCGAAACATGTGGTTCTGCTCAAATTCCCATAGTTTATAGAGGATTTGAGGCTATCGTGGTCTAGGGACTTGTGTCCCATTCGCCGATCCACAACAGAAGGTACGTTTCATGCGCTTGGCTTCAGCAGTCACTAGTGCCGTTTTGGCGGGCGTTGTTGTGCTCTCTGGCAGCGTGGCAGCTCATGCGGCTCCCGAAGCGCTGCCAGTAGTCGAGGCTGGAGAATTTACCGATGCCGCAAGCTTCCTCGCGTTGATCAATCCCGACACCCAGCTCTCCCCTGCCGATTACACGCCAAAGAAGCTGGTGGATGTCGCGGGAACTTCCCATAAGCTGCGCCCCGAAGCGGCCGAGGCCGTTGAGGCTTTGATTGCCGGGGCACGCAAGTCCGGTCACCCCATCAAGCTTTTGAGCGCCTACCGATCCTATGGACGCCAAGCGGTGCTCTTCAACCAGTACCAGGCCAAATACGGTACGGCCTATGCCGAACGCATTTCTGCACGCCCAGGAACCAGCGAGCACCAGCTTGGCTTGGCCGCAGATGTTGGAAGCATCGGCGGCAGCACCGATCTCAAAGAATCTTTCGGCCTAACGAACGCCGGCATGTGGGTTGCCGAGCATGCGGTGGACTACGGATTGATCATTCGCTATCCGGAAGGCATGGAAGAGATCACCGGCTATAAGTACGAGCCATGGCATGTGCGTTATATCGGCAAGGAGCACGCCGCGGCCATGAAGGAATCGAAGGCCGAAACCTTCGAGGAGTATCACGAATTCCTGCACGACGCGAAAGCAGCGGCAAGCGAAGAGGCTGGCGAGAAAACCGTGGAAAACGCGGCAACCGTCGAAGAAGATTCCGCTCCGCCGGCTTCCAAGAAGAAGGACGAATCAGGTCCGGTCAAGGACGACGACCTGCTGGTGCTTCGTTTCCTTCCCCCGTATCGCGACTGGGGTTTCGGTTTCACCGAAAAGTAGTTCAATATCCATATGTTAAATGCTTGGGGGCTCACCATTCGGTGAGCCCCCAAGCATTTAAGCCACGTTCGCGTACTACTTGGCGCGAACCGGAATGCCAGTGAAGGTCGGCTTCATGGTCGCTTCAAAGAAGTCATTGCCCTTGTCATCGACAACGATGAACGCCGGGAAATCTTCGACGTCGATCTTCCAGATAGCTTCCATGCCGAGCTCCTCATATTCGACGACCTCGACCTTCTTGATGCAGTCCTGCGCCAAGCGGGCGGCCGGGCCGCCGATTGAACCGAGGTAGAACCCGCCGTGGGTGTTGCAGGCCTCGGTGACCTGGCCGGAGCGGTTGCCCTTGGCCAGCATGACCATCGAGCCGCCGGCTGCCTGGAACTGATCCACGTAGGAGTCCATGCGACCGGCGGTCGTTGGGCCGAAGGAACCCGAGGGCATGCCCTCGGGAGTCTTCGCCGGACCCGCGTAGTAGACCGGGTGGTCCTTCAGGTACTGCGGCATCTCTTCGCCGGCGTCCAGCCGTTCCTTGATCTTGGCGTGCGCGATATCGCGAGCCACGACCAGCGGACCGTTCAGCGACAGTCGGGTCTTGACCGGGTATTTGGACAGTTCGGCCAGGATCTCATCCATGGGCTTGTTCAGGTCGATTTTGACCACGGAGGATCCGCCGGTGCCGGAGACCCCAGTGGTTTCGTCGTCGTGCGCGGCGATCGCCGGGTGGTTCTCATCTGGCATGAAGCGCGCCGGATCGGTTTCCAGCTGCTCGACGAACAGTCCGTCGGCGGTGACCTTCGCCATCATCTGGCGGTCGGCGGAGCAGGATACCGCGATAGCTACCGGCAGCGAGGCACCGTGGCGTGGCAGGCGCACCACTCGCACGTCGTGGCAGAAGTACTTGCCGCCGAACTGGGCGCCGATGCCGAAGTGGCGGGTCAGCTCCAGCACCTTGTCTTCAAGCTCCGTATCGCGGAATCCGCGTCCGGTCATGGCACCCTCGGTGGGCAGCGAATCAAGGTATTTGGCCGACCCGTATTTGGCGGTCTTCAAGGCCATCTCGGCGCTGGTTCCACCGATGACGATGGACAGGTGGTACGGCGGGCAAGCGGCCGTTCCCAGGGAACGCAACTTCTCATCCAAGAACCGCAGCATCGCATTCTCGTTGAGGATCGCCTTGGTCTCCTGGTACAGGAAGGACTTGTTGGCGGAGCCGCCGCCCTTGGCCATGAACAGGAACTTGTAGTCGGTGTCGTGGCCGGCCTTGGTGTCTGCGTACAGGTCAATCTGCGCGGGCAGGTTGTTGCCGGTGGCCTTCTCTTCCCAGGTGGTGATCGGGGCGAGCTGCGAGTAGCGCAGGTTCAGCCGGGTGTACGCGTTGTAGATGCCGCGCGATAGCGAAATCTCGTCCTGCTCTTCGGTCAGCACACGCTGGCCGCGCTTACCCATGACGATTGCCGTTCCGGTGTCCTGGCACATGGGCAGGATGCCGCCGGCGGCGATATTTGCGTTCTTCAGCAGATCCAGTGCCACGAACTTGTCGTTCGGGCTGGCATCGTCATCGTCGAGGATGTTGCGCAGCTGCTGCAGGTGGGCCGGACGCAGGTAGTGCGAGATATCGTGCAGTGCGGTTTCGGCCAGCTGTTCCAGTGCCTCGGGGGCTACCTGCAGGAAGTTCTTGCCATCCGGTCCGGCGACAACTTTGACGCCCTCGGAGGAAATCTTGCGGTATGGGGTCTGATCCTCGCCAATTGGCAGAAGATCTTCATAGCGAAATTCAGGCATGCTCAGTCCTTGGAAATGATGATGATTGCTCTTCAACTATTTTAGGCCTTTGCGCCGATTTTCCTCATTCGGCGTTTGCACCTGCGGGTTTGGCGCGACATGCTTGAGTACATGAGCTCCGATAACAGCAACGCCCCGCGGGACGGACGCAATCCCGACGACCAGCCGAATATGGCCGTCGAAACGCCAATGGACAAGGAACGTGAACGTCCCAAAACGCACTTCGAGATGATGTTGCAGGCCGGACTTAACAAACCCGAACTTTCCGGATCCGTGATCAGCGCTTTCATGACCGCCGAGGTTTACTTCCTCTCACGCGAGGAGGTGACCGAGGAGAACAAGAACGCTCAGCCGATGCTGCTCACCAACCCGGCTGGGGCCGCAATGGTCGCGCTGTTTACCGGTTTGGATCGTATCCCTGGCTCCTACATCGACATGGCCCCCTATGGAGTTAAGGTTCAGGGTGCCACGATTGTGCGCGCGCTGGAAGGAACCGGTTTCGTGGTGAATCCGGGAGATGAGCTGAGCTTTGAAGTTCCAGCGGATGGAGTGGCCATCCTGAAGGAGGAACTGCTCAAGGAAAAACGGGCCGAGTAAGTTCGGGTCAAAATTCGGACATCTTGGTTCGCAGATTTCTGACCTGCGTTTTCGTAGGATAAGCTGGACTTCGCCCGGGCCGCCAATAGGCCGCCCGGAGCATTGCGGGCGTAGCTCAATGGTAGAGCGCTAGCTTCCCAAGCTCGATACGCGGGTTCGATTCCCGTCGCCCGCTCGCATTAGGCCGAACGTCGGGACACCTCAGGTGTCTCGACGTTTTGCGTTGGCATCCCGCGCCTTATCGAACCGAGGAGTTTCCATGACCGGTGTGCTGTCGGGATTCTCAATCATCTGGATAGTGATCTTGGTGGGTTACCTGGTGGGTCGCACCGGAGTGCTGGGCGAACAGGGACGCCATGTGCTGAGCCGGCTGACGTTTTTCGTCGCCAGTCCGGCACTGTTGTTTGTCACCTTGGCCGAGTCAGAACCGGTGGCCGTACTGGGGCCGCTGATGTGGGTTGCCGCGATCTCTGCCGGTTTGACGGCTCTGGCTTACCATCTGGTGACCTATAAGTGGCTCAAACGCGAGCCGGCCGAACGAATCGTGGCGGCCATGTCGGCCTCCACGGTGAACTCCGCGAATCTTGGCCTGCCCATCGCCTTGTACGTGCTTGGCGACGTGTCTCATGCGGCGCCCATCATCCTGTTTCAGTTGGCCCTCTACCAGCCGATCAATCTGGCCATGCTAGATGCTACGACCAGCACACATCGCACTACCCCGATAGCCTTGGTGGTTGCCACCGCGAAGAACCCGATGATTATCGGTTCGATGCTGGGACTGGTGGTGGCGCTGACTGGATTCGAGGTTCCCGAATTGGTATTGGCACCTATCGAACTAATTTCTGGTGCGTCGATTCCGGCCATGCTGATGGCATTCGGCATCTCCCTGGTCGGCTCCAAACCCTTGGAAAAGAAGTCCGGACGCCGGGCAGATGTATTGCTGGGTTCGGTTGCGAAGCTATTCTTGCAGCCGCTGCTCGCGTGGCTGGCCGCCGCCTACCTCTTTGGCCTTTCCGGTGGGATGCTGGTCGCGGCGGTCATTATGGCCGGGCTACCCACCGCACAGAATATTTTCGTCACCGCGCAACGCTACGAGCGTGGTGTGACGGTCGCCAAGGATACGGTGTTAATCACCACTATCTGCGCCGTCCCCATGATGATGATTCTGGCATTGCTCCTCGGGCTTTAGCGGAAGATTAGGCGACGGATGATCGATTTCCAGAAGAAGTTATATGACATGTCAGTTGCTTCATAGGTTTATTCACGGAAATCTTACGGAATACCCGGTAAGTCAGCACCGTTGATCTGGGTAGAGAACACCTCGTCACCTCGAAATGTTAGGTCATCATGAAGCGCACAGCTCCCCTTCTGGCAATTACGGCAGTACTCGCACTGGCACTGAGTGCATGCGGTGCCTCAAGTACAGACTCCGCCAGCTCCCCCGCCGCGGATGAAAACCTGCTGCAGCATGTGAAAGACAGCGGCGTGCTGACCGTGGGCACCGAAGGCACCTACCGTCCCTTCTCCTTCCACGAAGGCGATCAGCTGACCGGTTTTGATGTCGAAGTTATTGAGGCAGTCGGCGATCAGCTCGGCGTAGAGGTCGAGTTCCAAGAAACCCAATGGGATGGCATTTTCGCCGGCCTGGAAGCCGGACGATTTGACGTCATCGCCAACCAGGTCAACGTAACCCCGGAACGGGTTGAGAAATACCTGCTTTCCGAGCCATACAACTTCTCCAGCGGTGTCATCGTCACCAAAAGCGAGAACACCGACATCACTTCCTTCGATTCGCTGGACGGTAAAACCACTGCGCAGTCGCTGACCAGTAGCTTCCACGATGATGCCAAGGATGCGGGCGCCAAGATCCAGGCGGTCGAGGGCTGGGCCCAGGCCGTCACGCTGCTCAAGCAGGGCCGCGTTGATGCCACGGTCAACGACAAACTCACCTTCCTGGATTCGCAGACGACCAACCCGGATGACAGCATCAAGATCGCTGCCGAGTCCGAAGAGAAGTCCGAGACCGTCGTCGCCTTGAAGAAGGACCAGACCGAACTTCGCGATGCCATCAACACCGCATTGGAGGAATTGTCGGCTGACGGGACCCTCACCAAGATCTCCGAAAAGTACTTCGGCGAAGACATCACCAAGTAACTAGCCTCGATCGTCGCACCTCGACACGTAAGCTGGCCCAAGGACCCACTTTGGGCCAGTGTCCGCTGTCTAGGACGGGAAGATAACAAATGGATTCACTCTGGCAGCTAGCCTTGGATTCGCTGTGGCCGATGGTCAGCGGCGCATTAATGGCCACCATTCCCCTGACCTTGATCAGTTTCAGCCTGGGCCTGGCGTTGGCGTTGATGGTCGCGCTGATGCGGATCAGCTCGAACAAGCTGGTCTCCGGAATTGCCCGTGGTTATATTTCGATCATCCGCGGCACCCCGTTATTGGTCCAATTGTTCGTGATCTTCTATGGCTTGCCCTCCTTGGGAGTCACCATTGATCCTTGGCCTTCGGCTATTTTGGCGTTCACCCTCAACGTCGGAGGCTATGCCGCGGAAATCATCCGCGCCGCAATCCTGTCGGTGCCTGGTGGGCAGTGGGAGGCCGGTTACACCATTGGGATGTCCCGCACGCGCACCCTGTATCGGCTCATCTTGCCGCAGGCGACGCGTGTGGCAGTACCGCCGCTGTCGAACACCTTCATTTCGCTGGTTAAAGACACGTCGTTGGCATCGATGATTCTGGTGACCGAGATGTTCCGGCGTGCCCAGGAAATCGCCGCTACCACCTATGAATTCATGCTGCTATACCTCGAAGCGGCAGCCATCTATTGGGTCATTTGCCTGATCCTTTCGGCAATCCAGGACCGCATGGAAAGCAGGCTTGAAAAGTATGTCGCCTAGGAACCCCACCCCCTTGCTCAACGTCACCGGGCTGCACAAGGCATTTGGCAGCAATCAGGTTTTGCGCGGCATAGATTTTACCGTGCATTCCGGTGAAGTTGTAGCACTCATTGGACCGTCTGGTTCGGGTAAAACTACCGCACTGCGTTGCTTAAACGGCTTGGAAAATCCGGATCAAGGAGTCGTAGCTTTTGCCGGTGGCCCCGAGGTGCGCTTTGCCTCTGGGCTTTCACCTAAGAAGGCCCGGGTGCTCCGCGATCGCTCAGCGATGGTTTTTCAAGGTCACCATTTGTTCCCCCATCTCACGGTGCTGCAAAATGTGACCATTGGCCCCTTGCAGGTGCAGCGCCGGCCCCGCGAAGAGGTGATGGCTAAAGCCAATGAATTGCTGGAGCGGGTCGGCCTTTCGCAGAAGGCCGCGGCTTATCCTTCTTCGCTCTCCGGCGGTCAGCAGCAACGTGTGGGCATCGTGCGGGCGCTGATGCTGCAGCCGGATCTGTTGCTTTTTGACGAGCCAACCAGTGCCCTGGATCCGGAACTTGTCGGCGAGGTGCTGACCGTGATCAAGGAGTTGGCGCAGGAGGGATGGTCAATGGTGCTAGTCACCCACGAGCTGGCTTTTGCCCGTGACGTGGCCGATACCGTGGTGTTCATGGATGGTGGAGTTGTGGTCGAGCACGGGTCCGCCGCCCAGGTTCTCGGTAATCCATCGCATCATCGCACCAAGGCTTTTATGCAGCGGCTTTTGCATCCCTTCTAAGTCTTCTACGAATTTTTACGTGCCGTTCTCCCGATAGCGCCACGCGATGCGTAGGCTATGTGCATGGTTGAAAGTACCTCGCAGGAGATCATCGCGCAGCTTCGGGCTGGTTACGCCTTTGACGGCACATGCCTGGAGCTTGGCGCGGCAATTGTCGCTGGAACGCCGGAGCCTGAGGCTCAAGTTCGTGTTCCCTTAAGAATGCTCAACCGACATGGCATCATTGCCGGTGCCACGGGCACCGGCAAGACCGTCACCTTGCAGGTGATGGCAGAGCAGCTCAGCGCTCAGGGCGTGCCGGTCTTCTTGGCGGATATCAAGGGCGACCTGGGCGGCCTGGCCCAGCAGGGAGAGCCCAGCGACAAACTCACCGCACGCCTCTCGGGTATCGGCCACGAGTTCACCGCACGAGCGAACCCGGTGGAATTCTTGACCCTCGGCGAGGGCACCGACGGGCTTTCGGTACGTGCCACCATTGATTCTTTCGGCCCGATCTTGCTTGCACGCGTTTTGGAACTCAACGAGACGCAGGAGGAATGCCTCCAGCTGGTTTTCCACTACGCCGACCAGCGTGAGCTGCCCATGGATGATCTCAAGGATCTCAAAGCGGTCTTTAATTTCTTGCTCTCCGATGAAGGCAAGCAGGATCTCGAAGGTCTCGGCGGAGTTCCTGCCGCAACGGCCGCAGTCATCTTGCGCGGACTGACCATCATGCAGTCACAAGGCCTAGATAAATTCTTCGGCCAGCCCGAATTTGATACCGACGACTTTTTACGTTTCGACGAGGCCGGGAACGGCATCATCAGCTGCCTGGAACTGCCCTCACTGAATCGCCAACCGTTGCTGTTCTCCACATTTATGATGTGGTTGCTTGCCGACCTCTTTGATGACTTGCCAGAAGCCGGCGATCTGGACAAGCCAAAGCTCGTCTTCTTCCTCGACGAGGCGCACCTGCTGTTCAAAGACGCTTCCAAGGCATTCGTCGATGCGATCATTTCGACCGTTCGCCTCATTCGCTCCAAGGGTGTTGGGCTGTTCTTCGTCACGCAATCGCCCGCGGACCTGCCCGACGAGGTGCTCGGCCAGCTCGGCAACCGGATACAGCATGCGGTACGCGTCTTCACGCCTAAGGACGGCGAAGCACTCAAGGCAATTATCAAGACCTTCCCTGCTGGTCCTCTGGACCTGCGCCAGGCTCTCACCCAAGCCGGGGTTGGCGAAGCGGTCATTACCGTGCTCAATGAGCGCGGTGCGCCGACGCCGGTGGCTTGGACCAAGCTCACCTCGCCGGGCTCACACATTGGTCCACCGTCCCCGGAAACTCAGGCTTCGCTGATCGAGACTTCTGAGCTGGCAGCAAAATACGCCACGGCGGTCGATAGGCATTCGGCCATGGAGATGCTCAATGGCCAACCGGCGGCCACAGAGCCGGCAACACCGGCTGCGGCGCCGGGCTCCGGTACTTCGGATGCGCAAGATGTCGATGCCGAAGCACGCCGGATCGCGGATTCAATTCTTGGCAAGCCCACTTCGGTACCGCCCAGTTCGCAGAGCCCGGCCGAACAGCCACCGGTTGAATCCACGCCGCCGTCTTCGTCACGTACAAAATCACCGTCGTCATCCTCCGCGCCCCCACAACGCTCCAACGATTCTTCAAACAATCAAGTCAACCCACTGATGGACTTCGCGATGGACGCGGCGAAGATGGTGGGGCGCGAAATGCTCCGCGGCATGTTCGGCACAAAACGCCGACGACGCCGACGTTGAGTTACAACCTCTGAACGGAAACCCGCTAGCCTGATTAATAATGAAATCTCGTATCTCCGTGCCGCGCCTTGCCCTGCGCTGGGCAACTGCGGCCATCATCATCGTTGCACTGGCGGTAACTAGCGCCCTTGTTGCCAACCGCACGCTGTTCTCAGCAGAGCATGCGGTCGAGTCGTTGCACAAGCATCTGCTTGCCGGTGAAGGCGCCGAGGCGCTTGGCCTGATGGGTGCCCAAGTCCCCCAGGGCGACGCCGTAGCACTCGACGGCGAGGTGCTCAAACGCACCCAAGCGGGGATTACGGAATTCGACGCGCAGAAGGCCGATTCTTCCGAGAACGACCCGGATTTGCATACGGTCACCGCCACGTACAAGGCCGACGGTGTCGAACAAGAATCCACCTATACGCTGCGCCGCACCGGCAAGTCCTGGCTGTTCTTCGACCAGTGGTCCTTTGAACCGGTGATGCTCCCTACCGTTCGGGTCAAGGCCAATACCGTCAACGAGGTTGCCGTCAATGATCAAAAGATCCCTCTGGTCAAGGGGGTGAGCACCCTGCCGGTGTTCTACCCCTCGATTACCGACGCGAGCTTCAGCACCAAGAACTTCGAAGCCGACACCCGTGGAGTAGTAGTGACCGGTCCGGCCAAGGAACCGGTGGAAATTTCCTTGAAGACGCAGCCGACCAAGGAGTTTATTGCGCAGGTCAATTCCAAGGTACGAACCTACCTCAATGAATGCGCCGCGCAGCAGGTACTGATGCCTTCGGGCTGCCCCTTCGCCTATCACACCCCCTCACGGGTGAACCCCGAGACCATCGAATGGTCCATCGCGAAATACCCGACCATTGAAGTCAATTACTACAATGGCGCGTGGGTGCTCAGCCCGTTGAAAGTGACGGCAAAACTGTCGTTAACCGAGCAGGACCTGCGTACCGGTACGCTGGAAAAGAAGACCGTGAATGAGCAGTTCTCCTTCACCGCGCAGCTGACCACCAGCACCTCCGAAGTCAGCGTGGTTCCGGTAGCAGGCACCGAGGAATAAGCCCGGCTTAGCCTCGTCGTTTGCGAACCGGTACGAGTTCTCTGAACTGGGTACGCAATGGCACCGCATCGGGACGAAAGCGCTGCCAAACCAGCAGGGCCACTACGCTGACCAGCAGCGAAAGCACCGCGCCGAATGCCACCGCTGCGCGCACCCCCAGCAGCTCGGCGAGCCAGCCCACCAGCGGCGCGCCCAAGGGTGTTCCGCCTTGCACCACCATCAGATAAAGCGCCAGAACTCTGGCCCGGTACTGTGGCGAGACAGAGGTCTGCACCATGGTGTTGCAGCTGTTGAGGAAGGTCAGCGCGCTCAGCCCGACGAGGACCAGGCTCGCCGCGAAGAGCAGATAGTGCGGCATGAACGCCGAGAGCAATGCGGTCGCACCGAAGGCGATGCCGCCACCGATCACGAATCGCCAGCGTGGCCTCGAGCGACGTGCCGCCAGCAAGGCGCCGGCAAAGGTGCCGACCGCCATGATGCTGCCCAGGATTCCGTATTCTGCGGCGCCCACCCCAAACACTTCGGCGGCCATCATCGCGTTGGTCATCTGGAAGTTCAGCCCGAAGGTGCCAATGACAAATGCCATGGCAAAGATCAGCAGCAGGTCCTTGCGGTTTTTAACGTAGCTGAATCCCTCACGCACCTGCCCCTTGGCGCGCGCCACAGGTTTGGACTGGCTCAGTTCGGAGACTTTCATGGTGCTCAGCGAGAACAACACCGCCAGGAAGGACAAACCGTTGAGCAGGAAGGCCGGGCCGGTCCCGACCAAGGCGATCACCGCACCGGCAATTCCAGGTCCCGCGAGCCTGGCAAGGTTGAAGTTGGCGCTGTTCAACGCCACCGCGTTTGTCAGATGAGTGCCGGGCACAATCTCGGAGACGAATGCCTGACGGGCGGGGGCGTCAAAGGCCGATCCGATGCCTAGCAGGGTGGCAAGGACATAGACATGCCACAGCTGAACCGTTCCGGTGATGACCAAGGTGCCCAGCACCAGCGCGCAGAGGCCCATAAAGGTCTGGGTTGCGAGCAGGACCTTGCGTTTGTCATACCGATCGGCAACCAGGCCGGCGTAGGGGCCGAGGAGCAAGATGGGCAGGAACTGCAGGCCGGTGGTGATGCCGGTGGCCACCCCGTCATGATCTGTCAGCTCGGTGAGCACCAGCCAGTCTTGGGCCACGCGTTGCATCCAGGTTCCGATATTTGAAACGAGCGCACCGATAACCCATAAACGATAGTTCGGCACTTCCAGTGCCCGGAACATCCTATTTGCCACGAATTAATTAGCCGAACACCAGATGTTTCGGCTCCTCCCGTCGGCATCCAGTCTAGCGACCGGGCAACGCAAAATTGGTGAGGTTTCCTCAATTTCCTGTCACTTAAATACTCGGAACGCACCAAGTCGTACTTGGTGCGCCCCGAGCTGAGTGCGGGACTGCTAGTTCACGCCACGCAGATCAAGCAATAATTCGTTGTCGCCGCCGGCATCGAGTTCTACCGGGATGCCCCAATCCTGCTGGTACAGGTGGCACGCGGCATGATCTGGGATCTCGCCGCCTGGCTCGCCATCGCAGGCCGCCGCGCGTGCGGTGATATGCAGGACGCCGTCGGTGATTTCAGGGTTCAGCACCAAGGTACGCGTCAGCCCCACCGAAGTACCGGAACCTTCGAGGATCAGTTCCTCGGGGCTGGCCGAGATCTTCAGCTGTGTCGGGTCGCCCCAACGGTCATCGAGCTTCTGGCCCTTCGGTGCGGCGAAACGCACCAGGATCTCGTGGTTGCCGGACTGCACCTTGGTCTTCGGACGCTGGGTCTGGCTCGCACCCTCGTCCACCACTAGTGCCTCGGCAGGAACCGGGATACGGATCAGCTGGTGGGTGTTGGTCTCCACAACCAGCAGCACCGGGGCCCCATCGACCGAATCGTCCAGCAACACGTCTGCAGGTTCCTTCAGCCCCTTGGCCAAGGTCGAAACCATACCGGTCACCGGGTCGAACCGGCGCACCGCACCATTGTAGGAGTCGGCCACCGCAATTGAGCCATCTGGCAATGCGGTCACGCCCAGCGGGTGCTGCAGGCGAGCCTGCTCGGCTTCGCCATCGCGGAAACCGAAGTCGAAGAGTCCCGCGCCAATCGCGGTGTGCACCGCGACCGCATTGCCCTGCGCGTCGATTTCCAACCGGCGCAGGGCGCTGGTCTCCGAGTCGGCGATCCACACATCGTCATTGGTGTCCAGGCTCAAACCCGAGGACTGGGCAAACCACGCTTCGAGCGGCTTGCCGTCGGCCAGGCCTTCCAGGCCGCTGCCGGCAAAGACATTAACCGCGCTGGTGACCGGGTCGAAGGAGAAGATCTGGTGCGTGCCGGCCATTGCGATGATGACCTTGCCCGAAGGGTGGTAGAGCACGTCCCAGGGCGAGGACAGCGAGATGTTCAACGCGTCGGTGCCAAGCTCGGTTGGCTGCTGTTCTTGGCGGGCGTTCTCCGCGTCCAGGAGGCGCTGCACTCCATTGCCTGCCACGGTTCCGACCGCCCCGGTGCTCAACTTCACTGAGCGCAGCCGGTGGTTGACGGTATCGGCGACGATCACGTCGTAGCCGACCTTCGCGGCAAGTTCCGTCGGCAGTATGGCCAGGCCCTGCAGCTCGTTGAACTGTGCGGTATCCGCGTCGCCATCGGCATAGCCCTTGACCCCTGCACCGATGGTGCGCACCACGGTGCTCAGGTCATTGCCCAGCTCCACGAGGCGGTGGTGGCCGGAATCGCCGACCAGGAAGTTCCCGTTCTCCAAGGCGATTGCCTTGCCCGGGAAGCGCAGATCCCCTTCGCGGGCCTCGGGCGCCACGTAGGGTCCGTCGCCGCGGTGCAGGGTTCCCTTGGCCTCATGCTCTGCCACGAGTTCGTCGACCAGGGAGCCCAGCCCCTGGGCATGGCCCTCGCCGGAAAGGTGCGCCACGATGTAGCCTTCGGGATCGAGCACCACCAGCGTCGGCCAGGCGCGAGCGCCGTAGGCCTGCCAGGTGACAAGCTCTGGATCGTCAAGCACCGGGTGGTGGATTTCGTAGCGTTCCACGGCGGCGGCGAGCGCCTCCGGGTCTGCCTCGTGCTCGAATTTTGGCGAGTGCACGCCTACGGTGACTAAGACATCGGAGTACTCCGCTTCCAACGGACGCAGTTCATCCAGCACATGCAGGCAGTTGATGCAGCAGAAGGTCCAAAAATCCAGAAGGACAATCTTACCGCGCAGGGCCTCGAGATTCAGTTGTTCACCGCCGGTATTCAGCCAGTTGCGGCCCACCAGTTCGCTGGCCCTGACCTTGTAGTTTGCGCGTACCGAGTCGGAAGTTGCACTCATGATTGTCCTTTCAAGGCGACTTCACTATCTAGATGCGACAGTGAGATTTCAATTATCTGCCACTAGCCCTGCACCGCAGAACAGTATGAAGCGATGCTAAGCCGTTTAGAGCTGAGCGATTGCGGTGTCCATGATGGTCTTGGCTACGTCGTTGAACTCTTGCTCGGCCAGCGAAGCGGTGGACATGAATGAAACCATCACCACATAGTCTCCCTTGCTCTGCAATAACACCAGCGATTCGCGGGCGTTCGCGGAATCTCCGGTGCGTGTGTAGTACAACTGAGACTCGACCTCGGATATTCCGGGGCTGGAGAACTTCAGCGTCTCGGTGTATTCCGGTCCGTTGAGCTTCACGCTCTTGCATTCGGTGCGGATCTCCAACACGGTGCGGTAGTGATCCTCGAGCTTTTCGCGGTTTTTCACCTCGGCGACTTCGATGGAACCGGCAATGTTCTGCGCCTCATTGGTGAAGTCGGTGCGCGCAACCTCGGTACCCAGCTGCGCCGGGGACCAATTCAGTTCTTCGACCGGTTCCGAGCACTGCGCGGGCAGCACGACCACACCCTTCAGCGTGTCGGTCGGGGCAACCGCGAGGCCTTCGAGCTCCTCCGCGGTAATCTGACGTGAGTTGGGGAAACCCAGGGTCGCTGCCATCACCGCACCGGTGGAGGCAACCACCTGCGCCTTAGTCAGTTCGGCTTCCGCGGAGCCTGATGGCGCTGGATCCTTGGCCGATTCGCTCGGTGGCTCGGTGGCCTTTTGGTGCGTGAGGTCATCAGGCATTTCAGTGCCAGCTTCTTGGGCCGAGCAGGAGGAAAACAGCAGTGCCCCGGCCAGCATTCCGGCGGTCAGCTTCCATACCTTAGCGGCCACGATATTCTCCCTTTGTATCTTGCTGCTTCATCTTCGCAAACATCTCGTTGTAGGCTGCCAGCTCGGCATCTCCATCACGGTCAGCCTGGCGGTCATATCGCTTGGTGTCCTTCTTATCTTGGCGCAGCCAGGAAACCACCACGAGCATGGCCAAAACCAAGGTTGGCACCTCTCCAATGGCCCACATCGCCCCGGCGCCCACCACTTGATCCTCCATCGCGGTGCCGCCCCAGGTGCGCCCCATATTGCCGTACCAGTCCGGAGCCAACAGGTTTTCGTTGCCCATCAGCGCCACCCCGAAGAAGGCGTGGAAGGCGACGGTGGCTAGGAGCACGATCAGTCGCATCGGGTACGGGTAGCGTTTAGGGATCGGGTCCGCATCGACCAGCGACAGCGCGAAGATATAGCCGGTGAGCAGGAAATGCACGTTCATCAGTTCGTGCCCCGCGTGGTACTTCATCGCGATTTCCAGGATCGGGGTGAAATAGAAAACGACAATCGATCCGGCGAACATCACCGCGGCGAAGATCGGATGGGTAACCACAGCCGAATACTTCGAGTGCACCGCCCACAAGATCCATTCGCGTGGTCCACGCGTTCCGTCGGTTCGTGAGCCAAGCACCTGCAGGGCCAGGGTGATCGGGGTTCCGAGCACCAAGAAGATCGGCGCAATCATGGTCAGCGACATGTGGTCGACCATATGGACCGAGAATTGCACCTTGCCATAGACGGCCAGCGCACCACTGGTGATGTAGAACAGCACCACCAAGCCGATGATCCAGCTGAAGAGCCGCGGGAAGCTTGGCTTATCTCCGCGTCGACGCAGGAGGATAAACGCCCAGAGGTAGAAGGCCAGCAGGAAGAAGCACACCGCAACCCACAGCCAATCCAGGCGCCAGACGGTGAACCAGCTGGCAGTGGTCGGCGGCGCCGGAAGTTCATAGCCGGTCAGCAGACGCGCGGGGGTGGCCTCCACCGGGGGCTGGTCATCGGTGGGCGGCGCGGTCCGTGCCAGCACCGTAGCCAGCGACATCGTGGCGCCCATCAGGATGAGTTCGGCCAGCACCACACGCCAAGCTGCATTGAGTGTCGTGAGTTTCCCGGCCAGCAGTTGCGGAATGACGTGGCGGCGGTGCATGAAGCCTAGGAAACCCAGCGCCAGAGTCAGGACCACCTTGGCGATCACCACTAGCCCGTAGCTCGAAAGCCATTGGTCCAGCTCGGTGATGCGGATCGTTGCAGAGGCCAGACCGGATCCCACCATCAAGACAATGGCGACGGTTGCCAAGGCGGAGAAACGCTTGAGCACCAGCCCGGCAAGCACCGGACGGGATTCGAAGCGTCCGGGGGCCGCGGAAGTCAGCGTCGGCGAAAGCAAGGCCAGCACCACGATGCCGCCGAACCAGATGACCACGGCCAACAGGTGCAGGGCAATGGAATTCACCGCGCCGTAGTGGTCATCTCCGCCGGCAGCGTGGCCGATAAATGCCATGGGGACAATGCCGAATAGCGAAAACACCGCGGCCAGTCCCACCCCGGTGTGGGAACGGATGGCCAGGGCCAGAGAACTAGTGATCGCAGCAATGACGATCATCCAAGCCCAGGCCCGGCCGGTGGCCAACTGCAGAATGTAGTCAAGAATTGCCGCGGTATAGCTCGCGTCGAGGTTCATCGGGACACCGGCCAGGTCCCAGAAGGTCAGCAGCAGCACGGTAGCTGCCGCGAGGGTCCACACCACACCGGCGCCGGCGGCAATGTTCATGGCGCGGTTGAAAGCCGGATGGCTCTGGCCCACCTCTACGCGCGCGTCGTCGACGCTGGGGCGCCGGATCTTGGTGCTGCGGGGAAGTATGACCGCGGCAAAGATCAGCGCAGCGATGGTGATTGCCATGGAGCTGTGGTGGATCGCTCGGGAGATGGGCAACGCCCAACGCACGAAAGCCCCGGGGTCTGCGAGCTGGCTGGGAGCGGCGATTCCGGTGAATAGCGCCGCGCCGAGGAAGACCAGCGCCATAACCGGGATTGCCGGTAGCAGATATCGCGATATGGAGGGTTGCTGCGGTGCCGACCTGGTCGCCGGTGGCTTTGGAGTTTGAGTGGCCATAACCTCTCCATCATCTCACTTGCATTTACCCGGCTTTGAATCGGGTAGTGGTTTTAGGCCGGTGAGGCGGTGCATCTCACACCGCCTCACCGCTTGGTAACGCTCCTACTGCTTATTTTGGGAGAATAGTTCTTCCCCCAAATATTTGCCTTCCGCGACCCCTGGGAGGATCGCGTACAACGCCGAGCCCGCGTGTGTGATCCATTCGTTGAGCGCATCCACTTGCGCCAGGCGGCGTTGGACCGGCACAAAACTGCTCCTCGGATCGCGCTGGTACGAAGCGAATAACAACCCCGAGCTCTGGGTCTCGTGGTAGTTATAGCCGCGGCGCCACAGTACCTCATCAGCCGTTTCCGGTTTCGCCCTGGCGACATGGGCATGAGCGGCAATAGCAGGCAGCCCCAGACCGTCGACCGCTTGCAGATCCACCGGATCCGTTGGCTTCGTCCCGGACAGCGGGGAGCCGTCGCTTTGCCGTCGGCCCAAGGCGAAGTCGCGTCCGGCCCGATCCACCTCGTCCCACTTGTCCAGATTCATTTCGATGCGGCGAAGCACCAAGGTGGTGCCGCCAGCGATCCAACTCGGCTCCTGGGCATCGCCAAACACCGCTAATTCGCGCGCCTCCCCGGTGGGATTGTTGATCCCGTCGAGTTGCCCGAACAGGTTTCGGAATCCCGGACCCTGGCGTACGGGGTGAGCCGCGTG
The DNA here is from genome assembly GCF_002975455.1 of Arthrobacter sp. MYb224. NCBI lineage: Bacteria > Bacillati > Actinomycetota > Actinomycetes > Micrococcales > Micrococcaceae > Arthrobacter > Arthrobacter sp. MYb224. The sequence continues at coordinate 493,899 of NZ_PCPU01000003.1, forward strand.
CAGGAAACCGCTTTGGGCAAAGGCGGGTTCGGTAATTCCACGTAGATTCTTACGCAGCGCACGTACCGCATGGTGCAGCACGGTCGGATCTTGAGCACAGCATTGAATGATCAAATCGCTCTGGCCATAGCGCGCGTCGAGTTTCTCTCCCGCGAATGCCGGAAGCTTTCCCAAGAACGCGGATTTATACCCGAGAACGTCCAAGATGCCTTGGCCGACTCCCACCGTCACGGTCAAATCGGATGCCGCATGCGACATTTCCGGTTCGGTATCCGCAAGCACTCCCCTACCGGACATCAGCCTCTGGGCATCCGTGGACAGCATTTTGAGGATCGAACGAATCCTTTCGATCCCTTCGGAGCGAGCCAGATCTTCAAAATGCACGTTGAATCCGAGGAATTCCGCATGAGCCTGCGGTTCGGTGAGGATACCCGCTTGATATTTGCCGTGGAAAGGTTGGAATCGCGGGTTGTGCGCAGCCGTGGTTGCCTTTGGCGCGGCACCACCGTTCTCGGCGGCGGTAGCGCGCCCAGCTCCGAAGCCCGCAAAGACGCCGCCAATGGCCGCGGCGGCCGAACCACCGAGTACTACGCGCCTAGTCGGTTGGACATTAGCCGCTGCCATCTAGTGGCCCTCGTAATCAGCATGCTCTTCGGGCGACCCGTGGTAGCTTTCGTTGGCGCCGCTGAAGTTGCGTATCGGGAACTGCACTTCAGCGCTGGAACCGTCGCTAAAGTTCAGTTGCAGCGTCGAGGTTTGCGAAGCCACCAGCTCGGTCTTCAGATCCATGTACATGAAGTGCGTGCCGCCGGGAGTCAAAACAACTTCTTCGGCTGGCTTGATGAGCAATGCACCTTCGTGCTGCGCCATCCGCGCTTCGGCTCCTTGGCCCTGCGTGTCATGGATTTCGATCACCGTGCCGTGAGTTTTATCGGTGACAGATTCAAGTTCCAGCGTTGATGCGCCTTCATTGCGCAATTCGCCGAACGCGGCGCTCATTCCATGCTCGGCGGCTTTAGCCCAGGTCTCGTTCGTGCGCAGATCTTCTGCCTGGGTACCCTGCATCTGGTCGGTGGAGCTTTGTGGTGCTACCGCCGAAGGTTCTTGGGCGCAGCCGGTCAACAGTAGCGTGGTGGCCGCGGCAAGAGCGGCGGTGAGCTTGAAATACTTCATTGGTGTGTCAGCTTTCGCTAGCTCGCAAGGCTGATCCAGCAGGGCCGGCGAATCGGGCGCGCAAATGCGCGCGATAGGTCAGCCTGTATTAATCTGGCTCACGTCGCCTTGCGAAGATCTCATAAGGGAGGATGCTGTTGCGCGTGGGGCGCTACGGCCTACTTATTCTGGCGAGTGAATTTCACCAGTACCGCAATGGCAGCACCGAGGATAACCACGCCAATCACGACCCAAATAATCGGGTTCACCTGTGAGCCAAGTTCCTGGATCGGCTCAGGCTGCTGGTCTGCTGGTTCCGATTCAACCGGCGCGTTGTTCGCTGAGGCGCTAGCGGACTCGCGGGCTTCCGCTGCCACGTCCACGGTGAAGGAGATGCTGTCCTCGATTGGATGACCGTCAGAGGAGGCAACACGGTAGGTCAATGTGTAAGTTCCCGAGCTCAGATTCGCTTCTGGTACCACTGTGACGTTGGTGCCCTTGGTCGTGGCTTCGCTGGCGATCTTTGTCCCGTCCTCGGAGCTCAAGGCCACCACGCTGGTTTCCGCTCCAGCAAGCTGCTGCAGAACTCCGGAGAATTCCAGGACGATCTGTTCCGGTGATTCGGTCACTGTCGAACCGCTGGCTGGATCCGAGGAGATCAATTGGTCGTGGGCCGAAGCGGCGCTAACGCTGCTGAACACCGCGAAGAATGCCACGAGAATGGCGGCCGAAATTCGCGCGAGATGCGTACGGGATGACTGCTGGCTAGTGAGGGTTTTCAAGATTTTTCCTTCCAATGATCGGTGCACCACGGTGCACGATCGAAGCGTATTGATTCGTTTAGGCGAAGAGGGTCAATACGTTGGAAGGTGGCCCGCGCCGGGCCGGAAGTCGGAGCAGGACAGAGATTTGGTTCAGTACCGGTTCGATGAATGTCGCTGGTACCTGCGGGAATTCTGGAACGAGCTTTCGGGCGCGGGCCAGAATATGGCGCACCGTGCTCAACGTCAGCAGGCCGCCAATGATCGCCAAGAGCTGTTCGCCGGTATGCAATACGACAATGCTGGTCACCGCGGCCAAGATGTGGGCGTAAAGCATCGAATCGGATTGCACCGCACCGTACTGGGAAGCAATATTTCCTGCAAGCTCAACACCGTGATGGTGCCCGGCATGTTGTTGAGCCATCGGCAATGCGGCCGGCGCATGGTGCGTCATGACGGACAGTGCTAGGTGATAGAGCCCTTGGCTGAGCAGCACCACGATGCTGGTAGCTAGCAAACTGAATTTCTTGCCAAGCATGGCGATAGCAATGACCGCCGAGACGCAGGTAATCAAAACCATCACCACGAGCGAAGCTCGCGTTGGCGCACTGTGCGCGTGCGCAGCAAATGCCGTCCAGGTGCACAGGCTCGCAGCTAGCCAACCGCGCATTACGCGAGCTGCGCCGAAGTCCTTGAGCACGAAGAGCTACCGTTCAGTTGGAGTGTTTGACCCTGCAGATCGATTCTACGCTAGGTAGAACAATGTCCCAAAGGGGTTGGCGTCATTCACCGTTAAAGAATGCGAGGGCCCGATTCCTTGAAGAGAATCGGGCCCTCGGCAAAAGTCTGGGGGACTTACTTCTTGGAGACAGCAGCCTTCAGCTTCGAACCAGCGGTCAGCTTGACCGAGTGGCCAGCTGGGATCTGGATAGCTTCACCGGTCTGTGGGTTACGTCCGGTGCGAGCTGCACGATCGGTGCGCTCCACTGCCAACCAACCTGGGATCGAAACCTTCTCACCCTGGGAGATCTGGTCAACGAAAACTTCGAACAGCGCATCCAGCACACCGTTGACGGCTACCTGGGAGTTTTCGGTCTTAGCTGCAACAGCGGCAACAAGTTCGCTACGGTTCATAGCCAATGTGTGGTCCTCCTGGACTAGTGGTCCATGACCCGGCGGGCCACGGTGCCGCACGTTCGTGCGGACTTATCAGTGAGAACATATCAAATCTTTGACCCCGAAACCGACGAAAACGTGCGTATTCTGGGGATTTTTTCAACTATTTACGGTTCAAAACGCCAGACGGTCTATTTTTTAGGTTGAGGGGAAGCAAATACCGAGAATCTGGTAGTTAACGACATCGACCCGCCACCGCGAAATAAATTCGGGTAACGGGTCAATGAAATGCACAAAGTGCGCCGTGGCATTACTTCTTGGAGACAGCAGCCTTCAGCTTCGAACCAGCGGTCAGCTTGACCGAGTGGCCAGCTGGGATCTGGATAGCTTCACCGGTCTGTGGGTTACGTCCGGTGCGAGCTGCACGATCGGTGCGCTCCACTGCCAACCAACCTGGGATCGAAACCTTCTCACCCTGGGAGATCTGGTCAACGAAAACTTCGAACAGCGCATCCAGCACACCGTTGACGGCTACCTGGGAGTTTTCGGTCTTAGCTGCAACAGCGGCAACAAGTTCGCTACGGTTCATAGCCAATGTGTGGTCCTCCTGGACTAGTGATCCGCCGCCCCAATCCGGGGGCCGGATGCCGCACGCTCGCACGGGCTTACTTGAGAGAACTTACCAGCAATTACCGACAGAAGGCGCACGGATCCGCGGTTTTTACCGATATTCGGTCAAGTTACATGGTGTGAAAGTTCACTGAAGCTCAGATTTTGAATGGATCCATCCCTTGATTCGCTTCAATAAAGATCTTCCAAACGGGGTCCATAAGTCGCTTCTGTCGAGTGACTTTTGCCGGTCTGGCCAGCGAAGATTCGCCTTTTGAGAGGAATCGCGGGCCAAGATAGGTCCCCCGGGGACTTGCGGATATCCCGGGGTTAAGCGCCGCCTCCACGAGGGACACCGAACCTTCATGTTTGCCCTGCGCGAAACTGGCCTGCATTTGGTCCCGGACCCGCTTGAAATAGGGTGGTTCGTTGATTCCGGGCACCTGGAGGGTCAATCCCGAAATGGAATATCCGGGGTGTACCGCGATGGCGCGCGAAGGCCACGAAAGCTGCTTCAAGCGGTGGTCCATGGCTAGAGTGAATGCTTGAACCGCGGCCTTGGATTGGGCGTAGGCCCGATAGGCGTGGTAGCCGTGATCCAGCGCCAAGTTATTTGGGTCTGTTTTCAGCAACAGCGTGGACACCGATCCGAGGCCGATGAAGCGCATCGGCCGGCTGCGGAAATTTTCGGCGAGCTCCCCTACTAGTCGGGCGTGTCCCAAAAAGTTTGTGCTCATTGTTGACTCGTATCCCAGACTGCCGACCACTCGGGTTGCCGGCGTGCGAATCATCCCGGCATTGGCGATCAAGATATCAAGTTCCCGGTGACGCAAAATGTTCCCAAGCGCCGTTGCAGATTCTAGGGACGAGGCTTCGAAGGGAAGATACTCTAATTTCGCGTGGGGTACACGCCGTTGGATCTCTTTCATGGCCGCTTCGGCCTTCGCCTCATTGCGACAGGCGAGCACCACATGGGCGCCGCTTTCCGCCAGTGCGAGGCTCGTGAAGAATCCAAGGCCGGAATTAGCGCCGGTTACGACGGCGGCTTTCCCCTCGCCGAGGCCTGCCCAACGGGCTCGATTGGCGTATACGTCGTGGTGCGGCGTTCCATAGCCTAAGCGGTCCAGGGTTCCGGCACGGGCTTCAATGCTCATGGCTCAACGCTACTATGCCTTGCTCTGCAGATCGCGATGCCACTAGCCCTCCTTACCGTGCCCTATTGCCGGTCTGTGCTCGGGATGCCACCATTAACAGGTGAGCAACAAACCGGAGAAATCGGCCCAGAACGCAGCGTTGAATGCCGCCCGCTATCAAATGGCCGCCGGCTCCGATGCACCGGTTCCGGTAGACGAGTATGCCGAGAAAACGGGTAAGCCAAGCGTCACCGGACCGGCGCGTACACCCCTGCAATATCATGCCCAAGATGAAGCCTGGGAAGTGGCAAATAGCGCCTTGGATGAGGCTTTCGCCCGAGGAGATTTCGATAACCTGCCCTTGGCTGGCAAGAATATTGACCACATCACGGCCACTACCGATCCAGATTGGTGGTTAAAATCCATGATGCAGCGAGAGCAGCTCTCCGGTCTCGGTCCGCCGGCCTTGACCTTGCGGGTTGAAGACGAGCAGCTACACCAGACCCTAGATCGCCTGCCCACTACCGCCGCGGTACGCGAGCACCTCGCCAATTTTAATCAGCGCATCGTCGACGCTCGCCGCCAGTTACTCGGCGGTCCACCGGTGGTCACCAAACTGCGCGATATCGAGGCCGAGGTGCGGGCCTGGACAGCACGCCGGACCGTCCAGAATGTTGAACCGACGCAGCAAGCGCCTACGCCGAGGCGCCGCTGGTGGTCGCGTCGCAAGTAGCTGGCGGATTAAACGACGAAGGCCGCCTCACACCCTTGCGGGATTGAGGCGGCATTCGTGCTAGAAAGCTAAAGCCGTAAGACTTTGTGGCTTACCAGGAAGACTTGGTGATGCCCGGAAGCTCACCACGGTGTGCCATGTCGCGGAAGCGAACACGGGAGATACCGAACTTCTGGAAGGTACCACGTGGACGGCCGTCGATGGAGTCGCGGTTGCGGACGCGGATCGGCGAAGCATCGCGTGGAAGCTTCTGCAGACCAACGCGTGCAGCCTCGCGGGCTTCATCGGTTGCGTTCGGGTCAACCAAGGTCTTCTTCAGTTCGAGGCGCTTTTCAGCATAACGCTCGACAATGACCTTGCGCTGTTCGTTCTTTGCGATTTTGGACTTCTTGGCCATGTCTTAGCGCTCCTCTCGGAATTCAACGTGCTTACGGACAACTGGGTCGTACTTCTTCAGAACCATGCGGTCTGGATCGTTACGACGGTTCTTGCGGGTCACGTAAGTGAATCCGGTACCGGCGGTCGACTTCAGCTTGATGATAGGACGTACGTCCTTATCCTTCTTTGCCATATTAGAGCTTCACACCCTTCGCAAGCATGTCGGCAACAACAGCGTCGATGCCACGAACGTCAATGAGCTTGATGCCCTTAACCGAAAGGGTCAAGGTCACGTTGCGGCGCAGGGACGGAACCCAGTAGCGCTTCTTCTGGATATTCGGATCGAAACGACGCTTGTTGCGACGGTGCGAGTGGGAGATGCTATGTCCGAAGCCCGGGGTAGTACCGGTTACCTGGCAAACAGCTGCCATGATCACTCCTTAGTTAGTTAGTAGTAAAATTCGGCGGTTCTCGCGCGCAGTGTCTTTACCGAAATAACGACACCACTTAGTGCGTTATGAGCCCCGCCAACCAGTGAAACACCGTTAATACTGCACACTAGGAAGGTAACCAGGCTGGGTGAGAACCAACCGAAGAGCCTTAAAGTATGTAAGTCGGTGAACTTCGCAACCGGTTGAGCAATTTCCCCGTACTCAGATGGTCGCAATATTCGGTATTACGGGCTACGCGTACCCGCTGCTCCACCGAAATGGCGGCACAACGAAACACGCGATTAACGCGCTATAAGAATATCTGGGATTGCTCAGGGAGCCAAATCGGAGGTGGAATCCGCTAAGACCCAGTGATCCGCGTCCAAAACCTTCACGACCTTGCGCGAAATCCTCGCAAGATCCTTAACGTCCTTGTCATCCAAGGTTTCAAGGAGAAGCGCACGGACGGTGGAGACATGATGCGGCGCCATCTTGACCACCGCGTCCCAACCTTCCTTGGTTAATGAGGCGATCTTCACACGTGCGTCTCCGGCAGATTGAGCACGAACTACCCATCCGCGCTTCTCCAGCTTCTTCACCACATGAGACAAGCGCGACAGTGAAGCGCTGGTGCGAGCGGCCAAATCGGTCATGGTCAGTTCACGGTCCGGCGTTTCGGAAAGCATGGCCAGCATATGGTAGTCGAAGAGAGTGATCCCTTCGAGACCTTGAAGGTCTGAATCTAATGCGGCGGGCAGCAAGGACATCATTGTGTTCAGCCCCAGCCAGGCCTTTCGCTCTTCAGCAGAAAGCCAGATGACCTGTTCACCCATGTATTTTCACACCATTCCTCTACCGCACACGCAGTAAGTCGTTACCACATTGTGGGAATATTCTAATCGGTTGAATCCTACCCTGTCGCCTGCCGGATACTGAGGCCAGCTCCGCTCCTGCAGCAATGCAAGTAAGCGACCCCGAGCTGCCGACCCGTAGCTGAAAGGCCACGATGTTCCCGAGGGTTGGGCTCGGCGAACGTCGCAAGATATTCAGGGCCTCAATGCTTCGAACCACAGTTCGACAGCTAATCGGAGAATATCATCGAGTGCCGAAGCGGAACCCGCGACCAGTACCTTCTCCCGGGGTTCTCAAATAACTAGTCCCAAGTATCTGCTCCAACTGGCAGAGCCCGCCGGCTCCTCAGCGCGGAGGAACGGGCGGACCCCGAGCAATGGTTATGCTGCCCTAGACCTGCTCTAGGCGTTTGCGCTTTCGATAGGCCATCACCTGTCCAATGACTACCACCAGCAACGCAGTGATGAACATGGCCGAACCGATGACGTTGGCTTGAGCCGGAATGCCACGTGTCGCCGCAACATAGATGAACTTCGGGAAGGTCTGGAAGGTTCCGGAGTTGAAGTTCGTGATGATGAAATCGTCAAAACTCATCGCGAAGGACAGCAACGCTGCGGCAACGATGCCGGGCACCAACAGCGGGAAGGTGACCTTCAGGAAGGCTGCCCGCGGGGTGGAGTACAGGTCGGCTGCTGCTTCTTCCAGGCGCGGATCCAGCGAAGAGACTCGAGCCCGAACTGTCACGATGACGAAGGACATGCAGAACACCGAATGCGCGATCACAATCGTGGTGTACCCCAATTCCCATCCGAGGTTCAGGAACTGGGCCAGGAGCGAAGCACCGAGAACAACCTCTGGAGTTGCCAGGGGAAGGATGATCAGCACGTCGGTCAGCTTGCGGAAGCGGAACTTGTAGCGGACCAGGCCGATAGCAATACAGGTACCCAGCGCGGTGGACACGATCGTGGCAACCACGCCGACCTGCAAGGAATTGACCAAGGATTCGCAAACAGCCGGCGCACCGCAGGGGTTCTGCCAGTTGTCCAAGGTAAAGCCGCGCCATTCAAGGTTTGTACGTCCTGCATCGTTGAATGAGAAGACGAAGATATACGCGATCGGTACCAGCAGGTAGATGAAAGCCAGTCCAGCAATGGCGGGAATGATCCAGCGCCCTATTTTTTGTTTCATCATGGTCTCCTACATCAATTCCTTGGTTCCGAATCGTCGGATATAGATCGTGACCAGTACCAAGATCGAGAGCATCAACACGAAGCTCAGCGCCGCGGCTCCCGGGTAGTCGATGACCTTGAAGAATCGTGAATCGATGACTTGTCCGATCATCGTGGTGTTGCGGTTGTTGCCCAGCAGCGCAGCGTTCACGTAGTCGCCGGCCGCCGGGATGAAGGTCAAGAGCGTGCCGGCAAAAACACCTGGCGCAGACAACGGCAGCGTCACCCTAAAGAACGAGGTCATTGGCCCGGCATACAGATCTCCGGAGGCCTCTAGCAGTCTCGTATCTAAACGGCCAAGGTTCGCATAGATGGGAAGCACCATGAACGGCAGGAAGTTATAGGTCAAACCGGCCACCACAGCAAATGGGGTGGCGGTCAGGTGCCCATCCGCGGGCAGGATCGCAAGGAATTTCATCGTTTGCGCCACGAATCCTTCATCAGCCAGGATTTGCTTCCACGCCTGGGTGCGCAGAATGAAGCTGGAGAAAAAAGGTGCGATCAGCAGGACCAGCAAGATTCCTTGAAGCAGCCCATGCTGGCGCAAGCGCACGGCGACGAGGTACGCCATCGGATAGCCGATCAGCAGTGCCAGCACCGTAGCGATGAGCGCAAAACCGAAGGAGCGCAATAAGTCGGGCCAGTACGATCCGAGCACCGTCGCATAATTGCGGAATTCAAGTGCCGGGACGAATTCACCGATGCTGGCCCCTTCTGGTCTCGCGTACAGCGACATCGAAAGCAACACCATGACCGGAACTGCGAAGAACAACAAAAGCAGCAGCAGGCCGGGCACCACCAGATATACACCGGTTCGCCCCTTGCGTCGTTCGGCCTTGATCTCGTCGCGGCTGCGCAGATCCGCAATCTTTCCTTTCTTGGTCATCACCGTATTGCTCATGTCTTATCAACTCCGGCATCGACAAGTTCATCGCCGGCTAGTCCGAAGGAGTGTGCGCTATCCCAGCTGAGATATACGGTCTCCCCCACTTCGGCCGATTGTTGTCCACGGTTTTGCGCAAAAGTTCCGATTCGGCCAATGCCAGCGACTTCGATCAGGTATTCGGTTGTGGTTCCGGTGAACGAAACATCGATAACCTCACCGCTGAGCTCGTTGTACCCCGTCGCCTCGGCGGGCGCTTCACGGTTCAAGTGCAGCTTCTCCGGGCGCACTCCAACAACGATCTCGCCTTCGTGTTGCACTGCCCGGTCCACGGCGACGACTATTTTGTGCCCGGAGGCCGCAACTTCCAGCAGTCCGTCGCGTTCCCCGGTAACCGTTCCGCGCATGAGGTTTGATTTACCCAGGAAGTTTGCCACAAAGGCTGTTTTAGGAAGTTCGTATAGGTCGCGCGGCGCGCCCATCTGTTCGATTCGGCCCTCGTTCATCACCGCGACGACATCCGCCATGGTCATGGCTTCTTCCTGGTCGTGCGTCACATGGATGAAGGTCAGGCCGACTTCGGTTTGAATGGATTTCAGTTCCATCTGCATCTGCCGGCGCAGCTTCATATCGAGGGCGCCGAGCGGCTCGTCAAGCAATAACACCTGGGGTCGGTTCACCAGTGCCCGCGCCAGGGCGACGCGCTGTTGCTGTCCGCCAGAGAGCTGTTCGGGGCGGCGGTTTGCCAGGTGCGCCAATTCCACCATTTCGAGCCCGGCCCTGGCCTTTTCCATGGCCTGTTTATCTTTTTTGCGTTTTAGCCCGAAAGCCACGTTTTCCAGCACCGTCATGTGCGGGAAGAGCGCATAGGACTGGAAGACCGTGTTGACTTCGCGTTGATGACTTGGCAGCGCGGTAACGTCCTTGCCGCCAATAGAAATTTGGCCTTCGCTTGGCGCTTCCAATCCGGCGATCATGCGCAAAGTGGTTGATTTGCCGCAGCCCGAAGGCCCGAGCAGAGCGAAAAATGTCCCGGAGGGAACCATGAGGTCCAGGTCTTTGACCGCAATAAATTCCGCGAAGCGTTTGGTGACGCCTTTAAGATTCAGGTCCGCGCCGTCGCTGCGCGGCAGTTCCACCTGCTTGATCGATGGCTCTGCGGTGTTGGTATTCATCACGTTCTATACCCCAATTACTTCTTGGAACTGGTTTTGGAAGTCGTTTTCTTCTTCGACCGACAGTTCTCGTTCCGTGCTTGCTTTGTTCAGGAATTCTTCGGTTGGGAATATCAGCGGATCGTTGACCAGATCCGGGTCGATTTTTTCCATTTCTTCCTGTGCCCCAACCACCGGGCACAGATAGTTGACGTAGGCTGCGACCTCTGCCGCGACATCTGGCTGGTAGTAGAAGTCCATCAGCTTTTCGGCATTTTTCTTATGCGTCGCTCCGATGGGAACCATGAAATTATCTGACCAGATCAATCCACCGCGCTCGGGCATGATGAACTCCCACTTGTTGCCCTCTTCATAGTTCAGCTGCGTGATATCGCCGGAATAAGCGATCCCGGCCAATGCATCGCCTGAGATGAGGTCCTGCTTATAGGAGTTGCCTTTAACTTGGCGGATCTGTCCGTTTTGGATGTTCTTCTCCACAATTTCGATCGCGCCGGAAAATTCGTCTTGACCCCATTGGCCCGTGATATCGATACCTTGGTCAAGGAGCAGAATCGGGATGGTATCGCGCATCTCGTCGAGTAGCGTCACCCGCCCCTTGAGCTCAGGAGCCCAGAGGTCTTCCACGTTGCGTAGCCCCTTAGGGAACGCTTCCTTGTTCCATACCAGACCGGTGTAACCGGACTGCCAGGTCAGTGACTTGGTGCGTCCAGGGTCGAACCGGACATCGTTCAGGCTGGGAAGCAAATTCTTCAGGTTCGGAATATTTGCATGCTCAAGCTCCTGTACGTATCCCAGCCGAATCACGCGTTCGGTCATCCAGTCGGTGAGAACCATCAGGTCTTGGCCGATATCTTGTCCGGATGCCAGCTGCGACTGCACCTTTCCGTAGTAGGAATCATTGGAGTCGATGTCTTCTACGTACCGCACCTCCAAACCACTGGATTTCTTGAACTGTTCCAACGTTGGATAGTGCTTGGCCTTGTCGTCATAGTCCAAGTACAGGGTCCAGTTTGCCCATCGCACGAGTTCTTCGGTATCCGAAATATCTATTCCCGGGGTTAGTGCTTGCGCCGGACCGCTGCTGGCCCCTTTGGTTCCGCAGGCGCCGAGCAGTCCAGCGAGCGCAAGGCCTGCCGCCCCGGCAAGCACTCCGCGTCGGCTCGCTTGTGCCTGCCCGATGGCTTGGGAAAGTCGGCCTCGTTGTTCGTTAATGGCTCGTTGGCGTGACATATTTTTATCCCTAGGCTCCAATCGCGCTTTGGAATTCACTGCCGAGGGTGTTTTCCTCCTCAGCACTCAACGAACGAAAGACGTGTGCGTGGCTCAGGTCTTCGTCTGTCGGGAAGATCAGCGGGTTGTCCACCAAACTAGGATCGATCTTTTCCATTTCTTCCTTGGCGCCGACAACCGGGCAAATGAAGTTCACATAGGCTGCAACTTCCGCGGCAACCTTCGGGTCATAGTAGAAGTTCATGAGCTCTTCGGCATTGCTCTTTCGCGGTGAAGCGATGGGAACCATCAAGTTATCGCTCCACAGGGCTCCGCCAGCCTCCGGGATGATGAATTCCCATTGGTCATCGTTTTCGAAGTTCATCTGCACTATGTCCCCGGACCAGACAACGCCTGCCACCGCGTCGCCGGAGATGAAGTCCTCCTTGTAGGAGTTGCCCTTAACCTGTCGAATCTGGCCGTTGCCGATGTTTTTGCGCAGGTCATCTAGTGCCGCACCGAATTCCGCTTCGCCCCACGAACCGGTGATGTCGACGCCGTTTTCCAACATCAGCAGGCCCATGGTGTCGCGCATTTCATCGAGCACCGTGATGCGACCTTTGAGCGCAGGATCCCAAAGATCCGAGACGTTCTTCAGCCCCTTCGGGAACTTCTTCTTGTTCCAAGCGATTCCGGCGTAGCCGGTCTGCCAGGTCAGCGAATTCTTTCGCCCTGGGTCGAAGTCGACATTTTGGAGGTTCGGAAGCAAATTGGCCATATTTGGGATGTTCGCGTGATCCAGCTCTTGGGTGTATCCCTGGCGGATGATGCGTCCAGCCATCCAGTCGGTGAGCGTAATCAGGTCCTGTCCAATGTCCTGACCGGCATTGAGCTGGCCTTGCACCTTCCCGTAATAGGTGTCGTTGCCGTCGATGTCCTCGACATAATTGACGCTGATTCCGGTCTGCTTCGTGAACTGGTCAAGGGTGGGGTAGGTCTTCTCCTTGTCGTCATAATCCAGATACAAGGTCCAGTTGGCCCAATTGACCGTGGGGTCGGTTTCCGAAATGTCTTTGACGGCGGCCGCTGGCCCGTTGGAGCCACCGCCGGATCCGCCGGTGCCGCAGGCTGCCAGCAAACCGGTTAGCCCCAAGGCGCCGGCTGCCCCCAGCACGCCGCGTCGAGACATCGATCGCTGGCTCATCGCTTGCACGAGAGCTCGGATCTTTGGATCTTCAGGAAGTTGTCCTCGCGAGTGAGACATGGATCTGTCCTAACTTGAATTGTCCAAATTATCGGGTGACTGTGACGTGCCACACAACATATCAATGACGTTCATAATGTCAGTTCCTTGCTGGCGAAACAAGGGGTGGACGCAAGAATCCTTGTTAATTTCGTGTTTCCAATGCTGGAAACAAACAAAATTTCCCCCTTTCGCAACTGGATCAGTAGCTGTAGGGTCGGTGCTATACCCAAACGCTTGATGCTTTTGGGTGGCGAATACGCATCGAAAGACCTGGGAGGTCGATACCGAATGACCATGCCACCGAATGGCCACGCGACGGCGATAATCGATGAGATTTCCAAGGAAATCATCGAACAGCTGCAAGAAGACGGTCGCCGATCCTACGCGGCGATAGGCAAGGCCGTGGGCCTGAGCGAAGCAGCAGTCCGTCAACGCGTGCAGAAATTGGTGGACAGTCGAGCCATGCAAATTGTGGCGGTAACCAACCCATTGGAGCTGGGTTTCACCCGGCAAGCAATGATCGGAATTACCGCTTCAAGCGACATCAACGGGACCGCGGACCGCATCGCAGCAGTTCAAGAAGTGGACTACTGCGTGGTGACCGCAGGAAGCGCCGACATCCTGGCCGAAGTCATTTGTTCCAGCGATGAAGACCTCCTCCGCGTCATCAGCAAGATCCGCGGCACCGAAGGCGTCGTCAGCACGAATACGTACACGTACCTTTCTTTGAAAAAACAGGAATACAACTGGGGAACACGATGAGTACAACTCCACGCGGTACCGATCGCCAGCAGGCAGCTCGCGATCATCTTTGGATGCATATGGCCCGCCACTCAGGCCTTCACAACGGTGGCAATGTGCCAATTATTTCCCGCGGCGACGGGCATAAGATCTATGACGATCAGGGCAAGGAGTATATTGACGGGCTCTCGGGACTGTTCGTGGTCAACGCCGGACACGGGCGCGCCGAGCTTGCGCAAGCGGCCGCCAAACAGGCCGAAAAGTTGGCGTTTATGCCGCTTTGGTCCTACGCGCACGAACCGGCAATCGACCTGGCCGAGCGGCTAGCGCATTATGCACCGGGAGATCTGAACAGGGTCTTCTTCACCACCGGTGGCGGTGAAGCGGTGGAGTCGGCTTTCAAGCTTGCCAAGCAACATTTCAAGATGAAGGGTCTGCCGGGAAAAACCAAGGTCATTTCGCGGGCCTTGGCCTACCACGGCACACCGCAAGGTGCATTGGCGATTACTTCCTTGCCGGATATGAAGACACCCTTCGAACCGCTGGTTCCGGGAACCTTCAGGGTTCCGAATACCAACTTCTACCGAGCACCCGAAATGTTTGCCGACAATGAAAAGGACTTCGGGCTGTGGGCGGCGGAAAGAATCCGCGAGGCTATCGAGTTCGAGGGCCCCGACACCGTCGCGGCGGTTTTCCTGGAACCGGTCCAGAACTCCGGCGGTTGCTTCCCACCGCCTCCGGGGTACTTCGATCGCGTACGCGAAATCTGCGATGAGCACGATGTGCTACTCGTTTCAGACGAAACCATCTGCGCATTCGGCCGCATCGGCTCGATTTTCGCTTGCAATGACTTCGGCTACGTTCCGGACATCATCACCTCGGCGAAGGCGCTCACCAGCGGTTACGCACCCCTGGGCGTCATGGTGGTTTCGGACAAGCTCTTCGAGCCATTCACCAAGGGCGACACCACGTTCTATCACGGTTATACCTTTGGCGGTCACCCGGTGGCGGCAGCCGTTGCTATGGCAAACCTCGACATTTTCGAGCGCGAGGGACTCAACGACAATGTCAAGAACAATGCCGAGAACTTCAAGTCGACGCTGGACAAACTCAAGGACCTGGATATCGTCGGTGACGTTCGCGGTGCCGGGTACTTCTACGGGATCGAACTGGTCAAGGACAAGAGCACCAAGGAGACCTTCAACGATGAGGAATCCGAACGGCTGCTCCGCCAGTATCTCTCCCCTGCGTTGTGGGAGGCCGGGCTGTACTGCCGCGCCGATGACCGAGGAGACCCAGTCATCCAGCTTGCGCCCCCGCTAACCATCGCGCAACCGGAATTCGATGAAATTGAATCGATCTTGCGTGCGGTACTTTCTGAGGCCTCCAACAAGATCTAGTCGACCCCAGGACAATAGGCTCCAAACTGGATATAGCGATCGGTTCCGTCAAGGAGCCGGTCGCTACATTCATCTGGAAGTCAGCTCTATCGGTGCGCCGCCGCTCGTGCCGCAGCCAACCGATTGAGCGCCAGTGCGCCGACTAGCAGTCCGAAGTCGCGCAAGACAACGTCAAAGTACCCGGGCAGGATCAGCAGGTTCACGATGATTCCCAGCAGCCAGAGGCTCACCACGAGAGAACCCAGTTTTGGCCGCAGAGCCACCAAGATGCCGGCGGCAATTTCCACGATACCGACGGCGTACATGAATTGTTGGGCCGACACCGGAATGATGTCGGTGGCCAATGGTGCGAGGTAAACCGTCCAGTCGGTGAGCAAGTTGAAGAACTTGTCCAAGCCGAACAAGATCGGGGCCACCGTAAAGATTGTGCGCAGCAGCACGAACGCCTGATGCTCCAGTGCGCGCGAGCGGACTTCCGCTGCGCTCATAGCCGTCGAAGCCATGTCCACCCCTCCTTTCTAAAATCAGATAATCTTATTTTAGAACCCCGTACTCTCTAAGTCAACAAAAACCAATTTTAGATTTACACTTAACTTATGCAGTTCTTTCCCCGCAAACGTTCGGTCCAGGCGGTCTCCGCATTAGCCGACCCGCTCCGCGCGAGAATCTACGAATTCCTCTCCCGCTCCGCGGAGCCGGCCAGCCGCGATGCGGTGGCGCAAGCGCTGGAACTACCGCGAAATACGGTGTCATTTCAGCTTGAACGGCTGGTCAAGGAGGGCCTGCTGAGCTATGAGTTTCGCAAGCTGCGCGAAAACACCGGCCCCGGCTCGGGACGTCCCGCAAAACTGTATTCACCCGTTGCACGGGAGATCGAGGCGAGCGTCCCGCACCGCGAATACACGCTGGCCGCTCAAATTATGGCTAAAGCCATCGAACGGGCGACACTGGAACAACGGCCGGTCAATGAATTGCTCGCCGAAGTCTCGCGCGAAACCGGACGGGGTATCGCGGCCTCCAAAGACTCCCTGCAACAGACCCTGGCCAATGGCGGCTATCTGCCACAGACGGATACCGCAGGCTCGATTCACCTCACCGATTGTCCCTTCCACCAGCTTTCGGCACAGCACCGGGACACCGTATGCCTGATGAACCGCGAGCTCTTAGCGGCGCTCCTCGAATCCGGCGATGCCCCTTATCGTGCCTGTCCGGTCACACCAGAAACCGGGCATTGCTGTGTACGTTTGGACCCGCTGACCTAGCGAGAGGCAATGCTAGGGCTAGGTCTTGCAGCATTTTCGCTTCATGCTCCGTGGTGCTCGCCGGCCAGCAGCCATCGGTGCTGTTCGACTTCTTCATCGAGTGGCGGTTCCTCTTCTGCACGCCAAGGCACGCCCCCTTTCTTGTCTGCTAGTTCAGGGTTAGGCTTGGGCCAACCAAAGGACAGGCGCAGATGCCACCAGGGCAAAACGCGCCTGGAGTGCAAAGGATCTGCCATGTGCCCGAATCCGGAACCATCAAGCGCAAGCATCGACGCGGCCCAAGCCCGAGAAGTTGCCGAGACATCTCGCGAGCAAGGCTGGGAACGACCTAGTTTCGCCAAGGGCCTCTATATGGGTGAGGTTGATTTCTCGCTGATCACCCCGATGCCAGTTCCGGACCCGAAGGCCGCGGCGCGCGGAGAAAAATTCCTTGCCGAGCTGAAAACCGTGCTGGATGGCTTCAACGTTTCCGGTATTGAAGAAGACGCACGCGTACCGGATGAATACATAGCCGCGCTACGGGATGTGGGCGCGTTCGGCATGAAAATCCCTGAGGAATACGGCGGGATGGAACTGAGCTTGCTGGATTATGGGCGCGCCTTGATGCGCGTCGGTTCGGTGTCCCCCGCACTCGGCGCGCTGCTTTCGGCGCACCAATCCATCGGCGTCCCAGAGCCCGTGAAGCGCTTCGGCACGGATGCCCAGAAACGCGAATACCTGCCACGCTGCGCGGCAGGGGAAATCAGCGCCTTTCTCCTGACCGAGAACGATGTCGGCTCCGATCCGGCGCGCTTGGGCACCCACGCGACGTTGAGCGAGGACGGTACGCATTATCTTCTGGAAGGTTCGAAGCTCTGGACCACCAATGGCGTAGTGGCAGACCTGCTGGTGGTGATGGCAGCGGTGAAGCCCCACGAAGCCTGCGGAACCGAGCCGGCAGGACGAGGCGGGATCACCGCGTTTGTCCTCGAGGCGAACTCTGCGGGCATCACGGTGGAAAACCGCAACGCATTTATGGGGCTACGCGGGATTGAAAACGGTGTCACCCGTTTCTCCGCCGTCAAGGTACCGGTGGAGAATCGGCTGAGCAAAGAGGGCTCGGGGCTGAGAATCGCGTTGAGCACCTTGAACACCGGACGGTTGTCAATTCCCGCGATGTGCGCGGGCGCCGGGAAATGGGCAACAAAAATTGCTCGCGAATGGTCCGCAGCCAGGGTGCAATGGGGCCACCCCGTGGGCAAGCACCAGGCGGTGGTCGCCAAGCTCTCCTATATGGCGGCAAGCACCTACGCGCTGGAGGCGGTCTTTGAACTGAGCGCGAGCCTCGCCGATGCGGGAATGAAAGATGTCCGCATCGAAGCGGCGCTCGCCAAGCTCTACAGTTCCGAAGCCGCCTGCAAGATCGCCGATGAGCTCATTCAGATCCGCGGGGGGCGTGGCTTCGAAACCGCCGCTTCCCAGGCCGCCCGGGGCGAACGGGCGGTCCCGGCCGAGCAGCTGCTGCGCGACCTGCGCATCAACCGCATCTTCGAGGGCTCCACCGAAATCATGCACCTGTTGATCGCCCGCGAGGCGGTTGACGCTCACCTCCAAGCCGCCGGGGCATTGGCGCAGAGCGATGCCACGCTGGAGGAAAAGGCCCGAGCCGCCATGGAGGCCTCCGGCTTCTATGCCCGCTGGCTGCCAAAGCTGATGGTCGGAGCCGGTACCGTGCCGGGGTCCTTTTCGGACCGGGGGCCGCTGGCCAAGCACTTGCGGTATATCGAACGCAGTTCACGCCGCCTGGCACGCCAGACCTTTGCCGGAATGGCGAGGTGGCAGTCCGGCATGGAGAAACAGCAGGTATTCCTGGGACGCATCGTGGACATCGGCGCCGAGCTGTTCGCCATGTCCGCAACGATCACCAAGACCTTGTCGCTCCACGATTCGGGCGCCGCCCAAAGATTCTCTGCCGAAACCCTGGCCCAGGCATTTTGCGAACAGGCGACCAAACGCTGCGAAGAGCACTTCAGCCACCTGTGGAGCAATACCACGCACCGTGACGAACAGGTTGCCGCCAAGCTATTGGATGGTGACTTCCAATGGCTCGAAGAGGGCGTGCGTGACGTCTCGGAAGGCACCGGCCCGTGGATCGCCGAATGGTCCGCG
Source organism: Arthrobacter sp. MYb224 (assembly GCF_002975455.1). Taxonomy (NCBI): domain Bacteria; kingdom Bacillati; phylum Actinomycetota; class Actinomycetes; order Micrococcales; family Micrococcaceae; genus Arthrobacter; species Arthrobacter sp. MYb224. The sequence goes on from NZ_PCPU01000003.1 coordinate 512,357, forward strand.
GAACCTCGCGAGGATGTCCGCAGACCCTACGGCGCCGCCGCGCGGCGCCCCAGCGCGGACTAGCTGCGGGAGAACTCCGAAGCGCGTCGCACCTGGTCCTCGCTGAGCCGAATTCCGGTGTACTTCTCAAATTGCGCCGCCGCCTGCAAGGCGATGACCTCGGCACCGGTAATGACCTGTTTCCCCAGCTGTTCTGCGGCGCGGATCAACGGTGTCTGCGCTGGAAAAGCTACCACGTCGAAGACGGTTTCTGCGGCCGCTAGCTGGGGTAATTCGAAGGCCAACTCCTGCTGGTGTGGCCCGTCCATGCCCAGCGGGGTCACATTCACCAAAATATCGTGCCCTGGTTCGGGGTCGCCAACCTGATGGCGGTAGCCATACTTCGTGGCCAGTTCCTTTCCACTAGCTGCGTTGCGGGCCAGCACCGTCAAGTTTTCGAATCCCGCGTCGCGGAATGCTGCGATGACCGCCTTCGCCATGCCTCCGGATCCCCGGACCAGCACCGAGGCGTTCGGGTTTAGCCCGTGGTGGGTTATCAACTTCGCTATGGCTTCGTAGTCGGTATTCGACGCGCGAAGCACACCCTGGTCATTGACGATGGTGTTCACCGATTCTATGGACGCTGCCGAGGGCTCGATGACGTCCACGAGCTCCATCACATCTTCTTTAAACGGCATTGAGACGGCACAACCGCGGATGCCCAAGGCCCGAACCCCGGCGATGGCACCGTCCAGATCCTGGGTAGCAAACGCCTTGTAGATGAAGTTCAGCCCGAGTTCCTCGTAGAGGTAGTTGTGGAATCTCGTGCCGAGATTCGAGGGACGCTCCGAGAGCGAAATGCACAGGGTCATATCTTTGTTCAGTATGGGCATGGGTGCTCCGTTTCTCCGCTGGCCTCGTGGTGGGTGCAACTGCCGGATCCAGTTATCCGTGCATTCGATACCAAAGCAACGCTACCTGCAAGCTGGCTCGGGATTCTGCAGAATCCAGCGATACCCCAAGCTTCTCTTCGAGCTTCGCCAATCGGGCATACAGGGTTGGCCGCGAGAGATAGCCCTGTTTGGCCAACGCGCTTTTGTTGCCAGCATGCTCCAGATATAGCTGAAGCAGCTCCAGGCCGGATTCATCTGGCGGGTTCAGCAGCCCGGATAGTTCGGTCAGCGCGAAGCTGCGCATGCGCGCATCCTGGCCCATGGCCGAGAGCACCCCGCGCAAGCGCAGGTCCGCGAAGCGGTAGTAGGGCCGGGCTCGGGTCGGGAGGTTGGGAACGATCTCCGCGACGAGGGCCGCCTCTTCCAACCGGCGAGCGCTCGCGCTGATGCTCGTTTCTTCGGCCGCCACCCCGACGGCGACCTGGGCGGAGAGCATCTCGGTCAGCTGTCGGGTGAACCGCTGCAGCGAGTTTTCCACCAGCTGCTTCGCCGCGACGGGGAGAATGACCCCGAGGTATCCGGAGCGCAGCGATCCGGCGAGCACTCCCAGACGCATATTCTCGGCCACCTGGTCTACGACTTCCAGCACTTCTCGTTCGCGGAGCTGGATGTCCGTGGGGCTGTGAGCCTCCCCCACGGCCAGCGAGACCACCAGCGGGACATAGTGCGCTCCAGCATCCAGGCCAAGAGACTCGGCGCGTACGGCCACTTCCTTGTCGGTGTAGGAGTGGTGCTGCTGCAGCTCGTGCAGCATCGAGGTGCGGGCCTGGTAGAGAAGTTCGCGCTGGTCGCGGCCGGCTAATCGGGCGATGGTCAAGGTTTGGCCCGCCCGCTCCAAGACCAGGGCGGCGTTGTGCTCGTCCTCGAGCTCGGCCGGAACCACCAGCCTGCCCCATCGGCTGCGGACCGCGCCGACCGGGGTTTGCAGCCAGCTTTCGGCGCCGTGGCCACGCCCGGTCTGTTCGGCGTATCCGACGAATTTCGAGCGGTTGATCCAGTGTTCCAGCACCGATTCGGCCCCGTATCCGGCACCGGCGTGGGCGAGCACATGGTGGCGGACATCTTCCAAGACCACCGGAGCCTGCAAAAGCTCCGCCGTGCGCTCAACGATGCGCTGTTCATCGGCTTCATGCAGCGAAAGCTCGGTATAGATCTCGTGGACGTTTCGGGAAAATTGCACCGCGGCCAGCTGTTCCGCCACGAGACGCTCGTGGATGACCTCGGTAATCTCCACGAAACGCACTTTCTTGCGCAACCGGATCACCGGCAGCGCCAGGGCATTCACCGCTTCGGCCAGGCGTGCGCCGATGCCGGCATCCGCGCCGCCGGGATCCTCCAGCAGTTCCACCACCACCCCGGCCGCTCCGGAATCCTCCAGCTTGGTCATGAACGCACGCAGCCGCTGCACGCTGGGCTCCACATTCCGCAAGGTGGTGAGCACGACTTCGCGGCCGAAGAGCAGATCGACGTTCTCTGCCGACTCGGTGACATGCACCCAGCGCAGGCGCACATCGAGGTTCTTCTCCCCCGAAAGGACCAGCGGTTCGGCGTTCTGCACGACCTTCAGCGCCAGCACGTCGGCCATGGTCAGGGAACCAGTTGTTTCAGCACTCATCCGTCAACCTTTACAAAGCGTAAGACCTTCCGCCTAAATCATGACACATCGCTTGTGTTACTTGTCATATTGGTGGCGCAAGATGGAATCAGATAACCACGAACGCACTTGAAGGGACTTTCTCATGACGACTACGATGACCGAAACTCTGCAGCACTGGGTCAATAACGCACCGTTCTCCGGCGAAGGCGACACCCGCACCGGCAAGGTCTACAACCCTGCCACCGGCGAGATTGCCCGCGAAGTCGCCTTGGCGTCCAAGAACACCACCGAAGCCGCCATCGCCGCAGCCCACACAGCATTCCCCAAGTGGCGCGATACTTCGCTGGCCCGCCGCACCGCGATCATGTTCAACTTCCGCCAGCTGCTCGCCGAGCGCAAGGGCGAGCTGGCAGCCATCATCACCGCGGAGCACGGCAAGGTGCTCGATGACGCACTGGGTGAAGTGGCCCGCGGCATGGAAGTTGTCGAGCTGTGCTGCAACGCCCCCTACCTGCTCAAGGGCGAATACTCGGAGAACGCCTCCACCGGTGTGGACGTGCAGTCCCAGCGCCAGCCGGTCGGGGTTTCCGCCATCATCTCCCCCTTCAACTTCCCGGCCATGGTGCCGCTGTGGTTCTTCCCGGTCGCCATCGCCTCGGGCAACGCGGTAGTGCTCAAGCCTTCGGAGAAGGATCCCTCCGCGGCCCAGTGGATGGCCGAGCTGTTCGCCGAGGCGGGCCTGCCAGAGGGCGTGCTCAATGTGGTGCACGGTGACAAGGAGTCCGTAGACACGCTGCTGAACGATCCGCGCATCGCTTCGGTGTCCTTCGTCGGCTCCACCCCCATTGCCCAGTACGTCTACTCCACCGGCACCGCCAACGGCAAGCGTGTCCAGGCCTTCGGCGGCGCCAAGAACCACATGCTCGTGCTGCCCGACGCCGATCTGGACCTGGCCGCGGACATGGCCATCAACGCCGGCTTCGGCGCGGCCGGCGAGCGCTGCATGGCGATCAGCGTGGTGGTGGCGTTGGAGAACATCGCCGACGAGCTGGTCGCCAAGATCGCCGAGCGCGCCAAGAACCTGCGCGTGGGCGACGGCACCCGCGGCTGCGATATGGGCCCGCTGATCACCGGCGAGCACCGTGACAAGGTCGCCGGCTACATCGAGGCGGGCATCGAGTCCGGCGCCTCGCTGGTGGTCGACGGCCGCACCGGGGCGCTGGACGCGGACGGCAACGGCTTCTTCCTGCACCCCACCTTGTTCGACAACGTCGGCACCGACATGTCCATCTACACCGATGAGATCTTCGGCCCGGTGCTCTCGGTGGTCCGCGTGGATACGTTCAACGAGGGCATCGAGCTGATCAACGCCTCGAAGTACGGCAACGGCACCGCGATCTTCACCAACGACGGCGGCGCCGCGCGCCGCTTCGAAAACGAAATCCAGGTCGGCATGGTGGGCGTGAACGTGCCCATCCCGGTCCCGGTGGGCTACCACTCCTTCGGCGGCTGGAAGGCCTCGCTGTTCGGCGACCAGCATGCCTACGGCCCGGAGGGATTCAAGTTCTTCACCCGCAACAAGGTGATCACCAAGCGCTGGCTGGACCCGAGCCACGGCGGAATCAACCTCGGCTTCCCGCAGAACGACTAATTTTCCCCGCGTGCCCACGTGGTTTGAGTAGAAGGATCTAGATTCATGACCGAACAGCTCACCGCCGACATCTCGGCGGAAGAGATCGAAGCAGGCAAGCGCGCCTACCAGCTGGACCGCGACCACGTCTTCCATTCGTGGCAGGCGCAGGGACCGTTCAACCCGATGACCATTCTGAAGACGCAGGACTCCTACGTCTGGGATGGCGAAGGCCGGAAGCTGATCGACATTTCCAGCCAGCTGGTCAACACGAATATCGGCCATCAGCACCCCAAGGTGATCGCGGCCATCCAGGAGCAGGCCGCGAAGATCGCGACCATCGCCCCGCAGCATGTCAACGATGCGCGTTCCGAGGCGGCCCGGCTCATCGCCGAACGCACCCCGGGAGACCTGAATCGGATCTTCTTCACCAACGGCGGGGCCGACGCGGTGGAGCATGCCATCCGCATGGCTCGGCTGCACACCGGAAAGCACAAGGTGCTCTCCGCCTACCGTTCCTACCACGGCGGCACGCAGCTGGCGATCAATGCGACCGGCGACCCGCGGCGCTTCGCCTCGGACCATGCCACCGACGGGGTAGTGCATTTCTTCCCCGCCTACCCCTACCGGTCCTACTTCGGCTCAACCAGCGAAGCGGAGGAAACCGAGCGGGCGCTGAAGCACCTGGAAGACACCATCGTCCTGGAGGGCGCCTCGACCATCGGCGCGTTGATCCTCGAATCCATTCCGGGCACCGCCGGCATCTATATGCCGCCGGCCGGCTACCTGGCCGGGGTGCGCGAGCTGACCCGCAAGTACGGGATCGTGTACATCGCCGACGAGGTGATGGCGGGATTCGGGCGCAGCGGCCAGTGGTTCTCGGTCAACCACTGGGGCGTCACCCCGGATCTGCTGACCTTCGCCAAGGGGGTGAACTCGGGCTACGTGCCGCTGGGCGGCGTGGCGATCAACGACGAGATCTTCGAGACCTTCCGCGAACGCCCCTACCCTGGCGGCTTGACCTACTCGGGCCACCCGCTGGCCTGCGCGGCGGCGGTCGCTACCATCCACGCGATGGAGGACGAGTCCATGGTGGCCAATGCCAAGCGCCTGGGCGATGAGATCATCGGCCCGCGGCTGGCGCAGTTCGCCGCGCAGCACCCCTCGGTGGGCGAGGTCCGCGGAGCCGGGGTGTTCTGGGCCATCGAGTTGGTCAAGAACCGTGAAACCCGCGAGCCGCTGGCGGCCTACGGCGGCTCCTCCCCCGAGATGAACGAGGTGGTGGCCGCGGCCAAGGCTGCCGGGCTGCTGCCCTTCGCCAACTTCAACCGGCTGCATGTGGTTCCGGCGCTGAACATCCCGGACGATGTCCTGGTCGAAGCCCTGGACCGGCTGGAGCAGGCGCTGGTTGTCGCCGACAAGTTCGTGACCGGCTAGCCATGAGTTGTATCGGGCCCGGCGGGAGTGCATTATGCGCTCCCGCCGGGCCTTTTTAACACCCCCACCCCCTCTCGAGCCAAGGACGTCCCAGTGATCCCCGGAGAAGCCAACCAGTCCAGCAAGCAGCTATTAGACGCGCATCCACAGGCCTCGATACGTCCGGAAGACTGCCAACGGGCAAGCATCGACCGCTCGGGATATCTCCCGGAATCCTTCGCGGACGGCGTGGTTTTTGCCCGGAGCACCGCGGACGTGGTGCTGGCCATGGAGCTGGCCAGCAAGTTCGGGGTGAAGATTGTGCCGCGTGGCGCCGGAACCGGTTTGGCGGCCGGCGCAACGGCCCGGCGCGGCGAAGTGGTCCTGGACGTCTCGAAAATGGATCGGATCATCTCCATCGATCCCGTCGAGCAGATCGCGGTGGTTCAGCCCGGCGTCATCAATGCGGCGGTTAATGCCGCCGCCGGTGAGCTCGGCCTGTTCTACGCCCCGGATCCGGCAAGCACCGCCATCTGCTCCATCGGTGGAAATATTGCCACCAACGCCGGGGGCATGTGGTGCGCCAAGTACGGGGTGACCCGCGAATCGGTTTTGGCCCTGACCGTGGTGCTCCCCGATGGGCAGCTGCTGCGCACCGGGCGCCGCACCATCAAGGGCGTGGCCGGCTACGACATGAATGCCCTCTTCATCGGCTCCGAGGGAACCTTGGGCATTGTGGTGGAAGCCGTGCTGCGCCTGCGCCCCAAGCCGATTCGCACCGCGACCGCCGCCGCCTATTTCCCCGATGAGTCCCGCGCCGCGCAGGCCGCGGCGGCGATTATTTCCGCTCGGCTGCAGCCTTCGGTTTTGGAACTCATGGATGGGCCCAGCCTCTGGGCCATCGATGGCGCCCTGGGCACCGGGCACCGGGAGCTAGGTGGCGCCCTGCTCCTGGCGCAAACCGACGGGTTCGGCGCCGAACTGGAAATGCAGGCACTGGTGGAGGCCATTACGCCGCTGGCCTCGCGCATCGACCGCGCCGAGGATGAAGCGCAGGCGGCTCAGCTGATGGAAGCACGGCGCCAGGCGATCCCCAGCATGGAGCAGCTAGGCACGGTATCGATCTGCGACATCGGGGTGCCACGCAGCAAACTCGCCGAGGCGCTGGCCGGCCTGGCCGAAATCGGCGAGCATCGCGGCGTGCGCATCTTCACCATCGCCCACGCCGCAGACGGCAATCTGCACCCGGTCATCGTGGTGGATCCGGGGCAGTCCATCACCTCAGGGGCGCCCAAGGCGGCACTGGCCGACATGTTCCATCTGGCCCAACGCTTGGGCGGCACGCTGACCGGCGAGCACGGCATCGGCCTGCTCAAGCAGGATTGGCTCGAGGAAGAAATCGGGTCGCGTTCGCTGCGGCTGCAGCATTCCATCAGGCAGGTATTTGATCCGCAGGGAATCCTCAACCCCGGCAAGGGGATCTAGGCGCGTGCTGCCCGGCGCCCACAAGGGACCGGCCCCACTCATTGGACGATCTACTGGTGTTTAATACCTCTGGTCAGCTAGCGTATCTTTGGCTAGGATCGGACCATGGAGATGCTGGGATACGAACCGATAGATTTTCTGCGGCCACTGGTTTATTTTGGTGTCGCGGTGACTTTGGTGCTGATCTGCTTCCCCACGCTCATCCACGGGCTGATCCGCCGCGGCGACTTCCAGCGGAAGCCCGACGGGCTGCAAACCTATGCCTTGAAGTCTTCGATACGCACCGAACTGATCGTTGCCGGTGCCTCCGGCTTGCTTGCCATCGTGTGCACGATCGTCGCCGCCAGCGGCTATTTCACCGCCATGAAGCACCTCGAGGCGAACATTGCGCTGAAGTACGAGCCGACAAGCCTGGATCTGGGCTATTGGAATGGTTCCTGGGCTACCACCAGCTTGGTGCTGCCCGACGGCACGTCGTTCAGCGACGTCGTCGTCGAGGTTCGTGAGGCCGGGGAACCATTTATCGAGGAGATTTGGTACCACGAGCGCAAACAAGGTAACCAGTAGTCTCTTTCAAGCTAATGTATATGCAATACTGATCCCCGGATCTAATTTGCGCACCGCGCGCGACGTCAAGGCGCAAAGGGGAATGAACACGATGATGGGTATGAATGGTGCACCGGCGGGTGATCCGTTCCAGCCTCACCTCGAGTGGGGCCTGAAGGCTTCCTTTGTGGGCTATATTTCTTCGCTTCCCGACGGCCGTATCGAAGCGTCCAACGGGGTGTGGCAGGTTGGCAATAACCTCGCGTTCCCGGTCGCCGTGGACGCCGAATCCCCCGAAGGCGAGCTGCGCTTCAACGGCCGTGTCTCCTTCGTGGGCCATGGCGGAATGATGAAGCTGGACCTCATCGAACCGCGCATCGAAGAACACGATGATTTGGTCTTGCTCAGCGTCGCCAACGAAAACGGCGAGCGCCTGCCCATCGCCGAGCTGGTCGAAACCGCGGTGTCCAATGCCTTCGGTCTGGTCAAAACCCGCTTCGCGGCATCACTGACGGAACAGGGTTCGGCCCTGTTCAACGGCCAGTACAAGTACGGCCAAGACATGGAGCCGGTTGAGGTCGTCTTGCGCGGCTAGCGGGCAGGCGCCACTTGCTTCAAAGGGTCCGCAGCTCCTTGCCGGAGTTGCGGACCCTTTGCGCTTTTTTATCAGCCCTTGATCAGCTGCGGCTGAGCCAGTGCCTTGAGCCCATCCAGCCCGAATTCCAAACCATAGCCGGACTGCTTGGCCCCGCCGAACGGAATGCGCGGATCGATAGTGCCGTGCGAATTGATCCAGACCGTGCCGGCCTGGATCCGTGCCGCCACGGCAAGAGCCTGCTCGCGATCCGAGCCCCAGACCGAAGCGCCCAGTCCGGTCTCCAACGAGTTAGCGTGGGTTATGGCTTCTTCCACGTTCTTAACCTTGACAATCGGCAAGGCCGGACCGAACTGCTCCTCGGTGACCAGAGGATTTTGCGGATCGATATCTGCCACCAGGGTGGTTGGGTAGAAGTATCCGGCAGCTTCGCTGTCCGGGTCGGCCCCCAGCAGCACCGTCGCACCGGAGTCCACCGCACTCTGGACCAAGTCGGCGACGATCTTATATTGGGCCTTATTCTGCAGCGGGCCGAGGACGTTGTTCTCATCAAGGCCCACGCCCATTGGCATCTTGGCGGCCACCTCGGTCAAGGCCTGGCAGACCTGCGCGTAGATGGATTCCGGGACGTACAGGCGCTTCAAGGCGGCACAGGTTTGGCCGGTGTTGATGAATGCGCCCCAGAACAGATCCTCGGCGAAGGCCTTCGGATCGGCGTCCTCCATGACGATTCCCGCATCGTTTCCACCCAGCTCGAGGGTCAGCCGCTTGACGGTGTCGGCCGAAGAGCGAATGATCGCCTTTCCTGTCGGGGTGGACCCGGTGAACATGATCTTATTGATCTCTGGGTGGGCGGAGAGCTTCTCTCCTACTTCACGGCCACCGGCCACTACATGCAGCACATCCGCTGGCAAGACCTCGTTGAGGACATGCCCCAAGGCCAGCACCGACAACGGGGTGTATTCGCTTGGCTTCATGACCACGGTGTTGCCCATGCGCAGCGAAGGCGCCAGCTGCCAGATGGAGATCATCATCGGCCAGTTCCACGGTCCAATGGCGCCGACCACGCCTAGGGCACGGTAGTGTTTGGCGGCGTAGGTTTCCCCGTCGTCCACCACGACCTCCGGCTCCACCTCATAGGCGGTGGCGGCGCGCAGCCAAGCCGCGCATCCTCCAATTTCGAAGCGAGCGTTGGGACCGTTTAGCGGTTTGCCCTGTTCCCGGGAAAGCAGCTCGGCCAAGGCCTCGGCGTTGGCTTCGATGCGATCCGCGGCCAGGTTCAGCAGACGATTGCGCTCTTCGTGGCCGAGTGCATCCCATGCAGGCTGCGCAGTTCGGGCGGCGCTCACCGCGGCGTCCAAATCTGCCACGCTGCTTTGGGCTACCCGGCCGACGAGCTCTCCGGTGGCCGGGTCAAAGATTTCGGTGCCGCCGGAAGCCGGCTGAATAGCGGACAGCAGTTCCTGTGCGTTGGAGTATGACATTGAGATCTCCCTTGGTTAGTTCAGAGTTGTTTCATGGATTTTAGATTGAGCAGACTTATTCCGGATCTTTCGCACCCACCAAGAAAGCAGGAAGCCGAGGATACCGGGCACAATGACTATTGCTTGCAAGATATAGGGCAACGCCCCTGGTTCCTCCAAGCCGATCAGAACATCGAAGTTGATGACGATCTGGACAAAGACAAAGCTCAGCGCCAGCCCGGCAGCAATTGGGGCGATAACACGGGTGAGCAGCGAATCTGCCGTACGGTTCCGGGCGAAGTATCCGCACACCGCGAATGAAGTCAGCGCCATCAGCAGCACCAGCCCGAAGGCGGCGGAGTTTGTCATCCAAGTGAACATGGTGAAGACGATAAATATCGGGTCCTTGCCGGCGGAGACCACCGCAAATACCACGATCACCAGCAAGGCAAGCAATGACTGGGCCTGGGAACCGGCAACCGGCGCGTGGGTTCGGCGTGAGGTCTTCGCGAGGAACTTCGGCAAGGCGCCACCGCGGCCCATGGAGTAGAAGTAGCGTGCCACCACGTTGTGGAAGGCAAGCAGCGCGGCGAACAGGCTGGTGATGAACAGCAGGTTAGCGATGTCAACGAACCAGCCCGGCGCATGGGCACCGAGGAATACGAAGATCAGATCGGGTCCGAATTCTGCCGAGGCCGCGGCGACATTTCCCTGCCCCTCGCCCACGGCAACGGCCCACGCGGAGAAGGCATAGAATACTGCGATGATCGTGACGGCAATCAGCGTGGCACTGCGGGCCGTGCGCTTTGGATCCTTGACCTCTTCGTTGTAGATAGTTCCAGACTCGAACCCCATGAATGCCGCGATGCTGAACGCCATGACCGCGCCCATGCCCGGCGCCATCGCGTCGCCGACGTTGAATGCAGCGCTGAATTCTGGTGCTTCCGGAGCGACCGCGAAGGTCATCGCGTCATAAACAATGACCACGAGGAATTCCAGCGCGACGACGAATCCAAGAATTTTGACGGAAAAATCGACCCGGTTCATCCCCAGCGCACCGACCAGAATCCAAGCGACTAGCGCCATAACCCACCAAGGGATGGTGGAGCCTAAGAGGCCGGAAGCGAAGGAAGCCGCCGCGAACCCGAAGAGCCCATAGATGCCGATCTGCATGAGGTTGTAGCTGACAACCGCGACCATAGCCGCGCCGACGCCGGCGGCTTGGCCCAGGCCTCCGGCGATATACGCGTAGAAGGCGCCCGCGTTAGGTATATGCTGGCTCATCGCGGTGTAGCCGATGCTGAAGATCAGCAGGATAATTCCCAGAATGACAAATGACAGCGGCACCGAATCCATGCCGGTCACCGCATAGTTTGTCGTTACGCCGCCGGCGACAACCGTCAGCGGTGCGCTGGCCGCGATAATCATGACTACCAGTGCTGGCACCGATAAGGTGCGTTGTTCGAGTCCCATTGGTTTCCCCACTCAATCTATCGATGTCTCAAGGATCCATGGCGGGGTTCACATTCACGTTGCCGTTGCGTGCAGGGCTCTTGCCCATGCGCGCATACGATGGCTCAGGCCAACGCCTTGAGCCTGAATTTACCGGGAGTCAGCCCGTATTCGCGGGCGAAGGCTCTGGTGAATCCGGGTGCATCGACGATGCCTACGCGCGTGCCGACGCTCTGGACCGACACCTGTGCCAGCAATGGGTCGCTCAAAAGCTCGGCAGCGTATTTCATCCGATAATGCCGGATGAGGGCGGCAACGCTGCGTGGCTCCTCCGCGAAGAGAGCATGCAGGGTTCGCACCGAGATGAAGTGGGCTTCTGCAATATAAGCGGGCGTTAGCTCCGGAGCGTCCAGGCGCTGCTCTATGAATTCGATAATGCGTTCGCGCTGGGCAATCCGTGGGTCCACCGCATGGGCATTGGATAGCACACCGCCCAGCGAGGTCGCCAGCAGATCCACGGTATTGCGGGCAAGCCCCGCGCCACCATATCGATCCCACTGTGCCAGGTTTTCGCCCAAATGCCGCAACAGCGGCGTAACAGTTCCGGTGAGCGGATGCCCGGCTTCCATTCGAGTAGCGGTGATTTCGCCGACCTGGTGGCGCGAGAGCCGAAACTGATGATGCGGAATGAGCACCACCATCAGTGAGGCCGCCTGGTCAAAGCTCAGCGTGTAGGGCCGCTGAGTATCGTAGATTGCCAAGTCTCCGGGGGCTAAAACGGTTTCGCGTCCATCTTGAATCAACAGGCCGTGCCCGGCGAGCTGATAAGAGACTTTGTAGAATTCCCCGTCTCCGGTGGAGGTCAGGTCCTCGGTACGCAAGACGGTGTGCGCCTTGGAATTCACTCGCATCAGTCCGATGTTGCCGAGCATATTGACCCCGAGGCTGGCCGAGAAGTGACCGGCGGTTACCTGCTCGCTGCGTAATTGCACGAAGGCATCAGAGATCAGCCTGGACCATGCGCTGAACGAGTCAACATGTTGAATCTGATACATCGAGACCTCTCTGGAACGCACCCCTGTTGTGTCGGGCATCACGTTTGAGGGTACGGCAGTTCTACTCCAAAGTCACCTTTATTCTTCAGGCGGAGAATAAAGAATATTTATCGCGGCAGGGCCACGAGCGCACGCAGCTGGTATTCGAGCTGCTCAACCAGCGATTGAGCGGTATTCGTCCGGGCGTCGAGCACGCTCGCACCCTGCGCACCAAGCATGAAGTTGAGCAGCGAGTCACGTGCCACCATCGCACCCGGGTGCCCATCACCCAAGATATCGACCAGCCAGCCGTCCAGCATGGTGCGCCAGCGATCCATCGCCACCGCATTCACCTCAGCCAAATCCGGCTCGCCGAGTGCCAGATGCCAGAAATGCACGGCAACACGCCCCTCGTCCCGACGCTCCTCATCCAAGGGGAGCACCTCGAGCGCAAAGGCGCGAATCGCGTCTACGCCCTTGAGCGTCGCGGTCTTTTCGGCAATGCGTCGGCTGGTTGAGTCGGCAACGTAATTGAATGTCGCAACCAGAATCGCATCGCGGTTCGGAAAATAGGTTTTCAATCCACCGTTGGCATAGCCAGCCGCGGCGGACAGGTCGCGCAGGTTCAGCTTGTCGAAGCCTTGCCTGGCAATAAAGCGCCAGGTGACTTCGACAATCTCGCGGCGCCGCTGGTTGTGGTCAACAATTCTTGGCATGCACCCAGCCTAGCTAAGACAAGTTTTCTTCGGCGCGCTATTGCCACGAGTCGCCATTTTCCGTATTCTCTACAAGCAGAGAATAAAAAGTGGTTCGACTCACATCAATCCAAAGGATGCGTTTGTCATGCAAGATACAAAAACTAACTTCTCCCTGCTTTCTGCAGAAGAAATTGCCGCGGCCAAGAAGATCTTGGTGACCGCGGGGATTTACGGACAGAACACCCGCATTGCCTACATGGGACTTGAAGATCCAAACCCGCAGGCCCCTGGGCGCAGGGTCCGCGCCATGCTGATGGACCGGCTGGAGAATGAGCCGAAGGATGTAGTCCTTGACCTCTCCACTGGGAAGATTGAAACGCTCGTGGAGCTGGATCCAGGAGCCACCGGCCAGCTGCCGGTGCTCGTGGAAGAATTCGAAATGGTCGAAGCAATCTTGGCCAAGAGCGAGGAGTGGGCCGCAGCCCTAGCCAAAAGAAATCTGAAGCCCGAGCAGGTTCGGGTCGCGCCATTATCCGCCGGCGTCTTCGAGTACCCGCAGGAATCCGGACGCCGTATCCTGCGCGGCTTGGCCTTCCGCCAGGACTTTGCCGAAGATTCCGCCTGGGCCCACCCGGTGGATGGGCTCGTGGTCTACCTCGACACCATCGCCGGCACCGTGGACCAGCTCCTGGATTTTGGTATCGTTCCGGTGCCGGAAACACATGGAAACTACACGGATCCGGAACTCACCGGTCCGGTCCGCACCACCCAACGACCGATCGAAATCACGCAGCCCGAGGGCGCAAGCTTCACGGTAACCGAGGGAAACCACGTCGAGTGGGAGAAATGGTCGCTGGATATCGGCTTCGATATGCGCGAAGGCCTAGTGCTCTACAACATCGCCTTTGACGACCAGGAGCAGCGCCGCCGCATCCTGGATCGCGCTTCCATCGCCGAAATGGTGGTCCCCTACGGCGACCCTTCTCCGGTGCGCAGCTGGCAGAACTATTTTGATACCGGCGAATACCTGGTGGGCCGATTCGCCAACTCGCTGGAACTGGGTTGTGACTGCCTCGGCGAGATCCACTACATCTCCCCGGTGATCACCGACGCCAACGGCGAGGCCCAAACAATTACCAACGGAATTTGCATGCACGAGGAGGATGCCTCGATTCTCGCAAAGCACTCCGATGATTGGTCGGGGGTCAAGTACACCCGGCGCAACCGTCGCCTGGTGATCAGCTTCTTCACCACCGTGGGCAACTACGACTACGGCTTCTACTGGTACCTCTACCTGGACGGCACCATCGAGTTCGAGGCCAAGGCCACCGGCGTCGTCTTCACCTCCGCCATGCTCGATGAGCGCTTCGCCTCCGAAATGGCACCGGGACTAGGGGCACCATTCCACCAGCACATCTTCGGCGCCCGCCTCGATTTCGCCCTCGACGGCGGCCCCAGCCAGGTCATCGAGGAGGAAGCCGTCCGCCTGCCGATCAGCGCAGAGAACCCGCGCGGCAACGCCTTCAGCCGTTCGCACACCGTGCTGGCCACCGAGCAGCAAGCGGTCCGCGATGCGAACATGGCCGCGGGACGTTCATGGGTAGTGACCAATCCCGAGTCGAAGAATTACCTCGGCAAGCCGGTAGGCTACAAGCTCATGCCGCAGGGGCTGCCGACCTTGCTTGCCGCCGAGGGCTCCTCGGTGCAGAAGCGTGCCGAATTTGCCTCCAAGGCCCTTTGGGTTACCCAGCGCAATGCGGCACAGCGCTACCCCACCGGAGATTTCGTCAACCAGAACCCGGGAGTTGCCGGCATTGGTTCTTGGATAGAGGAAGATAAGAACATTGACGGCGAGGCGGTGAGCCTCTGGCACACCTTTGCGCTGACCCATTTCCCACGCACCGAAGACTGGCCAATCATGCCGGTGGACACCGTTGGATTCAAGATCCGCCCCGAAGGGTTCTTTGACCGTTCACCGGCACTAGACGTCCCGGAACCAGCCAAGCACGGTTGCTGCTCAACCGCATCGGACTCCGCCGGTGGATGCTGCTCCACGAACAGCTAATCCCGTGCCGGCGGCTCTCCGGGTCCTGGTGGCCGCGACTCTCATCATGTCAGCTACCCATCTGGTGCTGCTCATCGCGGCGCCGCATGACCTTGGCTGGTCCTTGGTGCTGCTCCTCATGACCGCATGGTGCATAAAATGCGCGCTGGCGGTGGCGAAAGGCGAGTCACCGCAGGCGCTGATGCTGATGAGCGCGTTGATGGGGCTGTCGCACATCATCATGGTGCTAGGACTCCCCGGAGGCGCCGCCCATCACTCATCAGGCGCCGCGCCTGAACATGTTGCCCACGCCGTGCCAATGCTCGTGGTGGGAGTCGCCGAGCTCCTGCTGATGTTCTTCGCGGCCGTGTTACTCAACCGTTCACGAAGTCGGACGCCAAAACCGCAATACGCGGCAAATTAATCGCTGAGGATCAGATCATGGATCTGGTCCTCAGCCGTTTCATGTCATCATTTCGCTGCACAGAGAATTGAATTTTCCCTTGACCTGCCCGAGAAACCGGGCTTAGATAAGTAATGAATGACGTTCACTGCGAGGCAAGCACTCCGAGAAGAGGGATATCCGTGGCCAGCCAATGGCTATCGAATCATGCCGCGCACCGCATTGCCGCAAAACGCGATCCTGCCCTTCGGCAATCGGCATCCGTCATGCCTGCAATCCCTGGGGACCAGATCCCCGCTGCCATCCTGTGCCCGCTCGTGGTTCCCCTGTCGTAGCCCAACACAGCAAACTTCACACTGATACGACTCGAGGACCAATAATGAGCACGAATTTGCCCCTTACCTTTGACCGGCACGAAGCAAATGCCGCGGCCGGGCACATCAAAGAATCCCTGTCCGGTGCCAAGCACACCTCATACTGGCTTGATAACGAGCACCGCCCCGATGCAACGCACGCTTTAGACGGTTCGATCGAGGCAGACCTGCTCGTTGTCGGCGGTGGATATACCGGTCTCTGGACGGCGCTTCAAGCTAAAGAACGAGACCCCCACCGGGATGTGGTCCTCATCGAAGGGCAACGCATCGGCTGGGCTGCTTCGGGGCGCAATGGCGGTTTCTGCGAAGCCTCACTAGTACACGGTGAGGCCAACGGCGAAAACCACTTGCCTCGGGAAAATGCTCTGCTCGGCAAGCTGGGAACTCAAAACCTCGATGAGTTCCAAGCCACCGTCGAGCGCTATGGCATGGATGTGGAGTTCACTCGTGCTGGCGTACTCGAAGTGGCCACCGAGCCGCATCAGGTCCCTTGGGTTGCCGAAGCGGCCGAGTCCGAAGGCACCGAATATCTCGATGGCCAACAAGTCAAGGAAGTCATCAACTCCCCGGATTTCCTCGCGGGCTCCTTGGATCGAACGTCCACGGCGCTGGTGCACCCAGCAAAACTCGCTTGGGAACTGGCCCGGGTCTGCCGGGAGCTGGGAGTGCGCATCTACGAGCACACCCACGCTGCCGAGCTGAAAGAGGACAATGGGCAAATACTCGTATTGACGGCAGCCGGGCGCATTCGGGCCCAGCGCGTGGCCTTAGCCACCAACGTCTTCCCCTCCTTGCTCAAACGTCACCGGGCAAGGGTCATCCCCGTCTACGATTACGCGTTGATGACCGAACCGCTGACCGAAGAGCAACACCGTTCGCTGGGTTGGAAAGAGCCAGTCGGGCTGGCCGATCTGAACAATAGATTCCACTACGCCAGACCGACCGTAGATGAAAATGGCAACTGCCGGATCCTCTACGGGGGCTACGATGCCATTTACCATTTCGGTGGCAAAGTCCGCTCGAGCTACGACACCAATAACTCCACATTCGAGAAGCTCGCAGCCCATTTTTTCGGAAACTTCCCGCAGCTGAAGGACGTGAAGTTCTCCCACGCCTGGGGCGGGGCAATCGATACCTGCTCACGCTTCTTCTCCTTCTTTGACCTGGCTCACGGCGGCAAGGTGGCCTACTGCGCAGGATTCACCGGACTCGGTGTCGGCGCCACAAGATTCGGTGCGAAGGTCATGTTGGATCTGCTCTCGGGCGAAAAGACCGAGCTCACCGAGCTGGAAATGGTTCGCACCAAGCCGATTCCCTTCCCTCCGGAACCCGCCGCGTATGTCGGGGTTAAGCTCATGACCAGTCAGCTGATCAGCGCCGATCGCAATGAGGGTAAACGGCCGGCCTTCCTCAAGGTCATGGACAAGATCGGCATGGGCTTCGATTCCTAATGGCAGATGAAAACAGACCGCTAGCCACCCTTGTTGACGCTGCCAGCATCCCGCTAGCGGCCGAACCAATTCCGCAGCATCTGGAACTAGACGCGGCCGGCACCCGCACCGCCGTGCACGAGGTCGGTGACCTGGCCGGGACGTCCATCGGGATCTGGGAGATGTCGATCGGCGCAATGCGCGACATCGAAGCGGACGAATACTTCGTGGTGCTTTCCGGGTCCGGAAATATCAAGATTGCGCAGAGCGCGGGTTTCGCCGCGCAAGAAATTGAGCTATTCCCCGGTGCCCTGGTGCGGCTGCACGCCCAGATGCATACCGAATGGCGCGTCACGAAAACTCTGCGCAAGATCTATCTGAGTCTCTAGCCCGCAAAGAATCCACAAATCCAAGGAACGATAGAACATGTCAGGTTTCAATTTTTCACAAGGACACCAATTCATCAACGGCTCCTGGCGCCACGGTACCGGTGAGCTACTTATTCGAATCAATCCGGCGACCGGAGAGCAACTCGAAGAAGTTGATACTGCGAGCGTGGCCGAGGTAGACGAAGCGGTCCAGGCGGCGGCGAAGGCCTTCGAGATCTGGTCGGCCCTCACTCCCGGGGAGCGGTCCGATCATCTGTTGGCGCTGGCCCGCGAGCTGCAATCCCACGCACAGGTACTGGCCGAAGTGGAGACCGCGCAGACCGGCAAGAGCATGCGCATGTCCACCGAGTTTGATGTGCCCGGTTCGATCGACAACGTGAACTTCTTTGCTGGAGCCGCACGCAACCTGCAGGGTCTGGCTTCCGGAGATTACGCGGGTAATACGACCTCGATGATTCGCCGGGAGCCCATCGGCGTGGTTGGCTCTATCTCGCCGTGGAACTACCCCTTGCAGATGGCCGCTTGGAAAGTGCTGCCGGCCATCGCCGCCGGAAACACCATCGTGCTCAAACCCAGCGAGCTAACTCCCGGAACAAGCCTGCTCTTCGCTCAGGCCGCCAAGGATGCGGGTCTGCCCGACGGCGTGATCAACGTTGTGGTTGGCAGCGGCGCAAGCGTCGGTGAGGCATTGGTCAGGCACAAGCAGGTTCGCATGACTTCCTTTACCGGTTCCACCCAAGTCGGCCTGAAGGTCATGACGATGGCGGCCGAGACCGGAAAGCGTGTGCATCTGGAGCTCGGTGGCAAGGCTCCATTTGTGGTCTTCGACGACGCGGACATCGAGGCGGCAGCCCATGGGGCGGTTGCCGGTTCAACGATCAATGCGGGGCAGGACTGCACCGCCGCCACGCGCGCCTATGTGCATTCGTCGGTATTCGAGAAATTCACCCGGCGGGTTGCCCAGCTGATGGACGCCATGGTGGTCGGTGACCCGCAGGATCCGAACACCGATATGGGAGCACTGATCAGCGCGGCCCATCTGCAGAAGGTCTCCTCGATGGTGCAGCGCGCGGTTGGCTCCGGTGCCAGCGTCCTGGCCGGTGGACGCCGGCTCGAAGGCCCGGGGAACTTCTATCGTCCTACGCTGCTTGTTGGGGCCAGCCAAGATTCCGAGATCGTACAGCACGAGGTCTTTGGCCCGGTGCTGGTGGCCTTGCCTTTCGAAACCGATGAGGAAGCGATCGAGCTAGCCAACGATACTCCGTACGGCCTGGCTGCCAGCGCTTGGACTAAGGACCTTAACCGGGCCATGCGTGCCAGTGCGCAGATTCAGGCCGGATGCGTGTGGATCAATGAACACATCATCATCGTCTCCGAGATGCCTCACGGCGGCTACAAGTCCTCCGGCATGGGCAAGGACATGAGCCAGTATTCATTTGATGAATACACCAACGTCAAGCATGTGTTGATCTCGCACGACACGGATACTCACCGCGAATGGCAGAATACCGTGTTTCTGCAGCGCTAGACGGAACCCAGCAACTGGCCCAACTTTTTCGTAGCGTCTCCCGGAGAGGTGGTGGCGAAGAAATACTGGGCCAGTTGCTTTTGTCGCCCAGATACGCCGGCCTTGGCCAGTTCGGCCACACGCTGCGCCAGCCCGTTTGCCGAGCCCAATAGCTGCTCCTGCGGTAGGCGATCACGCAATTGCGAGGGGCGTTTTCCGGTCAGGAACAGCGGAACGTTTAACGCCACCGCGTCGTAGGCCATCGCCGAGGTGTCGCAGATCGCGACGTCTGCCCAAACCAATGACTGTCCCGGGTCGGCCAGCGGATCAAGTTCCGCGGCAAATCGGGTGCGTAGCGCCGCGATTTCGCGTTTGGTCGCTGCAGAATTGTCACCGGTTTTGGGATGTGGACGGAATCGCACCTCGAAGCGGCGGTCGCCCTCGAACTGGGTCAGGATGCTTTCACCCAACCGCACCACCGAGGAATAATCCATCGCCTCCGAGTCGCCCTCCCACGTCGGCGCGTAGAGCACTCGAATTTTTGTCGACGGGCTTTCAGGAGTCAACGCGTCCAGTTGCGGTCGGCCTATCTGCACCAGGTGCTTGATATCGAAACGAGCTATTGACTCGGAAATACGTGCCACGGCGGCCGGGCCGGCAACGCAGGCATAGTCATAGGCCTTGAGCTGGTTTGAAACCATGGAGGCCTTTTCGCTCTCCCCGTGGTTCAGGTGAATATGCGCCGGTCCATTAAAACGGAGCATGGTGAAATTGCGCTGTGAATTATTCACGTAGCAAATGGTCCTGGTTCCCAACTCGGTAAGCTTTCGCTCGATCTGCTCAATGGACCGCGTGAAGTAGACCGGCAATTTGCTGACCTTGAGCACTTCGCGGGCAGTCAATGCATCCATGACCACTACGCCGGCAGATTGCCCCTGCGCCGCCAACCGTTCGAAGGTTTCCAGCCAAACCCCAAGTTGGTAGAACTGTCCGGGACCCTCGGCGAAAAAGAGGACATTCTCCGCCTTATCCAAGTCTTGCTTGGCCTCGGCAATCTGCGTTCGCACCGCACGTTCAGCGAAAATTGACCTTGCACGGCCTGCGACTTGATTGACTTGGGAGGTAATCAGAGACATGCCTCTAGTCTACGTTTTAACTACTCGCCAATCGCGGAAGCCAAGGAGCTAATATTTTTCTCCATCCATTCAAGGTAGCTGGAGTCGTCGGTGATGGTTTCGCGGAAGTCCACTACCGCCACCTTGCCGGATTCGGCGCTCGCACGAAGTGCCGTAGTTTCAGGCCCTTCGGTCTGCACGTTATAAGCCAGCACATCCAGTTCGCCTGCATCCAGTGTGTCGCTCAATGACTTGAGCGTCAGCGGCGCGATCCCTTCGCCGGCTTCGACGGCTTCGCTCAGTCCAGCGGGAGTCTTATTTTCCATTCCTGCATCCTCGAGCAGATGGAATGGCACCGGCTCGGTCATGGCGTAGCTGCGCTTGCCAAGCTTCGCGGATGCGAGCTGCTCCTGCAATCCACCGATCCCCTCCGCGAAGCTTGCAGCGTTGGCTTTGAAGGTCTCGGCGTTTTCTGGGTCGGATTCGCCAAGCTCGGTAGCCAAACTGGCTGCGAGGGCTTCCATTGAATCCAGGTCATACCAAATATGTTCGTTGTATTCCGCGTGATCATGTCCAGCATGGTCATCGGCTGCTTCTTCTGCATGCTCGTGCTCGGCATGCTCCTCGCCCTCATGCTCATGCTCGGCATGCTCCTCGCCCTCATGCTCGGCATGCGCTTCGCCTTCTTCGTGCTCTGCCGCTACCGGAGAGGAGTCCACAGCGTGGATCAGCTGCACCTGTTCGGCTTGCTCGGCAGGCAACGAGGAAACCAGCGAGTCCATGAATTGGTCATAGCCGCCGCCGTTGGCCAAGACGATCGAGGCCTTGGACACGGTGAGCTTGTCCCGGGCGGTTGGCTCGTAAGAGTGCGGATCCTGCGCCGTGGAAGTGATAATTTCGGTGACCTCTACATGCTCGCCGCCGACAGCCCGGGCAATCTGCCCGTACACATTCATCGTTGTGACAACCTCAACCTTGCCACCGGC
The DNA here is from genome assembly GCF_002975455.1 of Arthrobacter sp. MYb224. Taxonomy (NCBI): domain Bacteria; kingdom Bacillati; phylum Actinomycetota; class Actinomycetes; order Micrococcales; family Micrococcaceae; genus Arthrobacter; species Arthrobacter sp. MYb224. The sequence goes on from NZ_PCPU01000003.1 coordinate 533,453, forward strand.
TGCTGGCTCCTCGGTGCCCTGCGCCTCGGCGGTTGTATTTGCCGAGCATCCTGCCAGCAGTAAGCCGGTCAGTGGGATCGTCACCAATGAGGCCAGCATTCCACGGTTTTTCATCTATTAGTCTCCATTCACCCATCACGCTATTGAGAACTATTCTACATTAGTTTTGAGAACCATTCGCACTTAGCGCTGCTCGCCGTCCGAGCGGCACACTGCTTTTACCGTGCGCACCGCCGGTACCAGTCGCCTTCACGACAACCACGGCGATAGCCGTGGTGACCGGGATCGCGAGGACCAAACCGATGGAGCCTATGAGGATTCGGATGACTTCCTCCGCCATCGAGCCCGAGCTCAGGGTGGTCCCGAAGCTTTGATCGCTCAATGCCGCGATGGCCAAGATCGGCAGTGCCGCACCGGCATAGGCGAAGGCAATCGTATACACGGTCGAGGCGATATGGTCGCGACCGATGCGCATGCCCTTGAAGAACAACTCCCTGGCCGAAGCATGCGGAGCGGTCTCCGCCAACTCCCAGACCGTTGCGGACTGGGTGATGGTGACGTCGTTCAACACACCCATGCCGCCCACCAGCAGGCCACAGATCAGCAGGCCGGGCAGGGATATTTGCGGCACCACGGTGGAGAGCGTCATCGCATGTTCATCATTGGCGCCGGTGAGCGCCGCCGCGTCGGTCAGCCACACCGCCAAACCGGCTGTCACCGCCAAGCCAAAGAGCGTTCCGAGCAGTGCGGTGGACGTTTTCGCGTTGAGCCCATGGGCGAAATACAACGCCACGAACATGATCGCGGTCGAACCCGTCAGCGCAATCAGCACGGGATTCCCGCCCTCCAACAACGCCGGCACCATGAAGATGATCATGAACGCGATGCCGCCAACGAGCCCAATGACCGCGCGAGCACCACGCCAGCCAGCTACCAGTACCACCACCAGGCCATAAGCCACCGCCAGCAGGGCCATCGGCAAGGTGCGCACGAAATCCACAAAGACATAGGGGCTGCCGCTGCCCGAGTCAACGCTTGACAGGTCCAAATATCGAATCTGGTCACCGGAACGCGCTTCGCGGGAATGCAGCGTCTCCGGCGGAATCTCCAGCTGAATTTCGGCGCCGCCACTATCTGGCATCAGGTAGGTGACGTTGCATTCCAGCGTCTTGCCTCCGACATCTTCAAGCCCGATGCTCGAGGGGCAGTCCTCAATCGCCGATCTGGTCACGGTGCCGACCTGCATGCTCGCGCCACCGGTTGTCTCCATTGCGCCATTCAGGGCAAAGCGATCATAGTTGCCCTGCGGCCAGAGCGCGATGACCATGATCAAAGCGAGCGCCCCGACGGGGGCGAGCAGGGCCCACAGAATGATTGAAGCGCGGCGCCTGCGGCTCGGGTCTTGCAAAATCGGCTGATCGTGATGGTGATGCCCCACGTGCGGTGTACTCCTCAAAGGAATTTTCAGAACTCGTCGCGCCCAAGTCTAGTCAGCCAACCTGTACACCCGGTAATGAACACCCCTAAAGGATGATCCAACAAATCCTCCGCAAGGTTCATACCTAAAGAACCTGTTCGGGGCGAAAATTGTATTATGAGCAAGCCAGAGATAAATGGGCCTACACCCAATGCAGCAAGCGCCGATGAACCTCGATACGAGTTCCATCGTCTGATGCGCCGGGATCCGAAATATGCGTGGTGGCGCCCGTTGGCATTGCTGGGAACGGCCACGGGTTTCTACCTGGTGGCAATTGTCATCTTGCTCATAGGCCTCATGATCGTGCTCTTCAGCTCGCTGGGGACGCGGCTTGACGAGCCGACCGATCCGGTGATGATGGCTTTCGACAGCATGAACATGGCCGACCCTGCGGTCTTCCTCTTCACCATGCTCTCGCTGATCGTATTGATCCCGGTAGCGTATTTCGCCTACCTGCTGCTCGGCCCCAAACCACTGGGGCTCTTGATCTCCGTGGCCGGCAGGATTCGCTGGAAATGGCTGGGCCTGTGCACCGGGATCGCGGTCGTGCTCTACGCAATTTATTTTGGGATTAGTTTAGGCATCGAGGCCGCCGGCCTCGTGGCTCCGACGAATGTCCCCGCAGAGAACCTCCCCGCGAATCCGCTCTTCTTCGCCTTGCTCGTGGTGCTGCTGGTGCCGTTCCAGGCAGCGGCGGAGGAAATCGTATTCCGCGGGATGCTCATGCAAACCATTGGCAGCTGGCTTAAACACCCGTTGTTCGCGATATTGCTTCCGGTGCCGCTATTCACCTTTGGCCACTTATACGATATTTACGGGCTGCTTGATGTGGCGTTCTTCGCTATAGCCGCAGGATTCCTCACCTGGCGCACCGGCGGCTTGGAAGCGGCCATCGCAATACACGTGATCAACAATGTGGGCTTGTTCCTGCTGGCCGCCGTCGGAGCGGTCGATATCAACGCCACGCAATCGTCGCTCTCTAGCCTGCTTACTTCGATAGGATTCACCGCGCTGGTGACCTACATCCTGCTTTGGGTGGCCAAGCGGCGGCATATCGAGAGAACGGCCGGGCCGGCACCGCAGCGCCGTGCCCCACAGCTGTTGCAGCCTTGGCCGGCGGCCTATCCTGCGGTTCCGCCGGCACCGGCGTATTGGGCTCCGCCCGCCCCGCAGAGCGGTTCGGCCTACCCTCCGGCGCAGCCACCGCTGGAAGGCTACCCCAATCCCAGCCAGCCGGACGCGAACCCCCACGACCATAACGCACCTAACCCGTAGCTAGGGTGGCGCTAAAAAGCTTCGCCGGTGAGCACGCATCATGCGCTCTCACCGGCGAAGCTTTCTCGGTTTTAGGACTTGGCCCAGCGCAGCAAGGCTGCGATGCCCACGCCATCGGGAAGAATCGAGTCGGGAACGTAACGGATTGTGGCATCCGTCAACGCCGTCGCTCGAAGCAGCACCTCTGGAGCCGGCCACTGCCCCATGACCAGGTCCGAATGATCATCGCCCTCTTCATGGGCCACCCAAGGTTCGGCGGATAGCGCCCGCAGGGTGTGTTCATCTTGATACTGTCCAACGAGCACCACTTCTGCCTGAGCGGATTGAAGCGCTGTCACCACCTCGGCGAGGCCTACGGCCAGTTGCGCGCGACCGTTGCCAGCCTGAGCCGACACCCGCTGCTCAAGCTCCGCTATCGCTTCGGCGTGCGTATCGGAGACTAACTGCGAAATGCGGTCATCAACCTGCTTGGTATCCGCGCCGCCGGTGCGCGTGTGCGCATCCAAGACCTCGACATACGGCTTGAGCGCCACCGGAAGCATCCCAGCGATGGCCTCTCGCGATTTCACGTCACCGGAAAGCACAATGAGCCTGATATAGGTGTCCTTGCACATTTCGGTGATCAGTTCCGCAACTTCCTCGGCGTTGCGTCGCGCCATCTCATCGGCCGCGGACTGATTCTTCGGCTGGTCATACTCGCCTGGCACCTTGCGTGCATGGTGGGTTTCTTCCGGTGAGCCCACGATCCCGCGGCTGCCCACTCGCTCCGGGGACGTGGTGTTGTACAGGTGCACCTCTCCGCCATCGCGCCCGACCTCGGCCACAAGATAGGAAAATGCCCCACCCCGCGCCCTGGCTAGGGCGGTGAAATTCGGAAATGGCCCCGCATCCACGGCGGCGGATTCGACCTTCAATCCGGGAATGAGTTCGTTGAGTACCACCGTCCCGTCATGGACTGCGATGAATCGAGCTACCGGTGCACGAAGCCCCTTCGCCGGTTCCAAAGCCCCGGTCACAGCTTCAATATCATTGGAGCTGGCCTGCTGGCTTTTCAGTAGTTTGGCCACTTCCCCCGGCAATCGGTCAGCTGCTTCGTGCGCCGCGGTGGTTCCCAATGATGCATCCACCAAAGCGGTGCACCACGAACCATTTTCCCGATAAAGCGAAGCGTCGATTCCATTAGAATCCGCGCGTAGTGCCATGCTGACTCCCTTCCGCACGCGACCCCTGGCCGCCGTGCGACTAGCTCCGTGTGACTAACCTAACACCGCGCGTCGATAGCTGGAAGAGCAAAGCGAAAAGATCGCATGGGCAAAGCCCAAATAGCCACCCGACCTAAGTTTTTTACCAGCGTCCACGCCAGTAATGCGAGGGGTGCGACTTACTGGCCCCCAAGACCTGCGCGGCGCGGTTTGGCCACTGCGGGTCGCCCAATGCCGCCCGTCCGATGCATACGCCGTCGGCCTGTCCGGTCACCAATATCTGCTCGGCCTGATGGGCTTCGGTAATTCCGCCCACGGCGGTCACAAAGGCGTCATCTGGCAGTGCCTGCTTAACCGCCTGGGCCAATGGGACTTGGTATCCGGGACCGCTGGGGCCATGGAAGGCACCGATTCCGGCGCTGGAAAGGTCAAAGGCCCGCACTCCTGCCGCGTAGAGCTCCTCGGCCAATTTAATGGTGTCAGCGATGCGCCAGCCGGCTTCGACCCAATCGTCTCCAGAGAAGCGAATGCCCAGGGCCTTGTTCTCGGGCCAGCTGGCCGCGACCGCATGCACGATCTCGCGAAGGTAGCGTGTGCGGTTTTCCCAGCTTCCGCCATACTCATCGGTTCGCTTATTCGACAATGGCGAGAGGAACTGGTGAATCAAGTATCCATGGGCCGCATGGATTTGTATCATGTCAAAACCTGCAGCATCGGCACGCTTCGCCGCCGCGGCCCAGGCTTGGACGGAGTCAGCGATCTGCTCTTGAGTCATTCCGCTCGCTGGTTTCAGACCGTAAATTTCGCTCGGCGTGGAGGTGACGGTGTCCCACCCTCCCTCGGACACGGCGAGGCTTCCGGTCTTCTGCTCTGCTTCGAGCTCCTGGAGCCAGCTATAGGTCGAGGCCTTCGCCCCGGCGTGAGCCAGCTGGATGGCCGTTGCGGCACCGTGCGCGTGCACGTATTCGTTGACGCGTGCCCATGATTGGACCTGCTCCTCGTTCCAGATTCCGGCGTCACGATCCGAGATCCGGCCTTCGGGTACCACCGCCGAAGCTTCGGTGACGATCAGCGAAAAACCGCCATGGGCCATCGAGCCGAGGTGAACTAGCTGCCAGTCCGTGGGCACGCCGTCTGTCTTGTCAACGGCGTACTGGCACATAGGTGGCAGCACGACCCGGTTGCGCAGCATCAGGCCCGCTCCGCTGCGCGTAGGGATGGTGACTGGGGTGAACAATTTACTTAGAGGCATATCTAGTGTGACGCTGTAGCCCCGGATATTATTCCAACAGGCAAGTTGCCATGAGCTGGGGCATGCTAGTTTGCGAGCACGGCAACTGCCACGCTGAAGTACACGATCAGCCCGGCGGCATCCACAAAAGTTGAGATGAATGGATTCGAGAAGACCGCAGGATCGACTTTCAGCCATTTGCCGATAATCGGCATGATGCCGCCGACTCCTGCCGCTATCGTGCACAGTGCCACCAGCGTGATCCCGATAATCAGCGCAATGGATCCGCCGAAGATGAATCCGGCCAGCGCAAATCCGAGGGTTCCCAGGCATAATCCGAGGATGAGCCCCACACAGAGCTCACGCAGCATGACCCGCCCGAGGTCCCCGACGCGAACATCGCCCATCGCAATTGCTCGGGTGACCGTGGTCGCCGCCTGGTTTCCGGTGTTGCCGCCGATGCCGACGATCAGTGGAATGAACAAGCTGAGCACCACCATCGACTCGAGGGTTTCTTCGAAACTCGAAAGCACCTGGACCGTGAGGCTTGCCCCGACGGCAAGCACCAGCAGCCATACAATGCGGCTTTTTACCAGAGAACCCACCGCGGTGCTCAGGTAGGGACGCCGCAGAGGTTCGGCACCGGAACCGCGCGCAGCGCGTTCCTCATCGGCTGCGGCGAGAATCGAGATCGCGTCGGTGGAGCTAAAGACTCCGACAACCCGCTGCTCGGAATCCACCACCGGGATCAGCAGTTCCTTGCTAAGCACCACTTGGCGAGCCGCCTCGGTTGCGGGCTGCTCGGCGTGCAGACCGGCGCCAACGGTGAGCAGCTCCGATACCCGCTGTTCTTCGTCGGCGGCCATCAGTGCGCGCAGTGAAACTACCCCGAGCAAGCGACGCGTTTCATCGGTCACTACCAGCGTGTAGATACTCTCTGCACTATCCAATTGGCCTCGTACCCGTTGCAGGCTTTCGGCAACGCTCAGCTCTGGGCGGGTCGTGACAAAGTAAGGATTCATCAGGTGCCCCACCACCCCAGCGCGATACCCGAGCAGGACGTTGACCGCCTCGCGCTGCTCCGGGGCTAGGCCTCGAAGCAGTTTCGCCGCAAGCTGCGCCGGCAGTTCATCGAGCAGCGCCACGCGATCATCGGTTGCCATCCCGGCAAAGGTTTCGCTGACCGCGTCCTGCTGCAAGCTGCCAATCAGTTCGGCCTGGATGGCAGGATCCAGGCGTTGGAAAACACCAAGGGCTTGATCCTTGGCGAGCAGCCGGTAGACGATTGCCATGTCTTTGGCCGGCAGCCGGTGCAGCTGCTGGAGGGTTTGCTGCAAGCTCAGCCCGCGCAGCAGGAAGGCAAGCTCGTTGAAATCCGGTGAGCCGAGATGCTCCTGGATCAGCATTGAAATAGTAGAGAAGTCTACTTCTTTGGAAATGTGCAAGGTCATCAGCCCAAACGGTGTATTGGCGCATCATTCCAGAGGTGCGGGCGAATCACCGGCAGGCGTTCACCTAGCGAAATCTAGGTGAAAAGTCCATCAGTGATCGTTTGCGGGAATCATGCGTGGAGGAGGGATTTGAAGCGCGGCTCTCCAAAGCTCACTCACCGCTGCACAGGAATTGTCGTGTAGCTCAGCGGCTGAAATGCGGAGGTCGCGAGGACATAGATCGACTAGAACCGTCGTCCATGCAGCTCACCTCCTGGAATCCGTTCGGGTGTACGCCCGAGAACCTTCTCCTTAGTTCTATCATCATCTTGGGCAATAGTTGCCACGTAGGCGACAAGATCACATCCGCCAGATGAAAAAAGCGTGCGGCGGGCAAGAGCCCGCCGCACGCTTATTCGGGGTGCTGAATTAGCATTCAACCACGTTGACGGCCAGGCCGCCCATTGCGGTTTCCTTGTACTTGTCGCTCATATCCTTGCCCGTCTCGCGCATGGTGATGATGACTTCATCCAAGGTGACGTGGTGTTCGCCGTCGCCCATCAACGCCATCTTGGCCGCGTTCACCGCCTTGGAAGCGGCAATCGCGTTGCGTTCAATGCATGGAATCTGCACGAGGCCGCCGATCGGGTCGCAAGTGAGTCCAAGGTTATGTTCCATGGCAATCTCCGCGGCATTTTCAACCTGGGCTGGGGTACCGCCAAGAATTTCGGCTAGCCCACCGGCCGCCATCGACGAAGCCGAACCAACTTCGCCCTGGCAGCCGACCTCGGCACCGGAGATCGAGGCCTGTTCCTTGTACAGCACGCCAACGGCACCGGCGGTGAGCAGGAAGCGAACCACGGCGTCGTTCTTTTCCTCTTCGTTCCAGTACTTGGCCCCTGGTGCGTAGTGGGTTGCGTAGAACAGGACGGCAGGGATGATGCCCGCGGCGCCGTTGGTTGGAGCCGTCACGACGCGACCGCCCGAAGCGTTTTCTTCATTGACGGCCAGCGCCACGAGGTTGATCCATTCCTGCCAGTAGACCGGATCACGATCCTTGTCTTCCTTGCGCAAGCGTTCGTGCCATTCTGGTGCGCGGCGGCGAACCTTCAATCCTCCGGGAAGCACGCCGGTGCGTTCGAGCGATGCGTCCTTGCACTGTTCCATGACCTCGTAGATATGGACGAGGCCGGAGCGGATTTCCTCCCGGGTACGGAAGGTCTCCTCATTGGCCATCATGATCTCGGCGATCGACTTGCCGGTATCCTGCGTATGTTCCATCAAGCGCGCAGCAGTAGTAAAGGGATACGGCTGCTGCTTGACCTTCTTTTCGATATTCTTCTCGATACGTTCTTCGGTGCCTTCGCGGACAATGAAACCGCCGCCGACGGAGAAGAACGTTTCGTTGAGCAGTTCTGCACCTGCTGCATCCAAGGCTATGAACTTCACGCCATTGGTGTGCCGGGGCAGGACGGTCAATGGGTGCTGAATCATGTCACTGACCATGTAATTCAGGTCCTTGCGCACCTCCAGCTGAGACCCGAGACGAAGAATACCGGTGGATTCCATCTGTGCCAGACGCTCATCTACCTGTGCCGGGAGAATGGCTTCAGGTTCGAAGCCCTCCAGCCCGAGCATGATTGCGGTGAAGGTCCCGTGCCCGCGTCCGGTCGCTGCAAGCGAACCGTACACGTCGATGCGCAGGGATTCGAGTGCCTCAATCTTCCCCTCGCGAATTACCTGGGCAATGAATGCGTGCGCCGCACGCATTGGTCCCACGGTGTGGCTGGAGGAAGGTCCGATACCAACCGAGAAAAGATCGAATACGCTAACCGCCATGACGGTTCACATCCTTAGAACTTGGGGCAATAGGTGATGCTCACACCTAATGTGTGTGGTGAGGCAGAGAATAGGATGATCCCCGTCCCCGGTGATGCACGATAGTGGCCTGTTTGGCATTCGCACAAGAGACGAAAGGCCCGGAACGCGATGTTTTTGCTTTCCGGGCCTTCCTTACTTAAAAGCTGCTACTCGGAAACCTTCGCGAGTTCCGGGTAGAGCGGGTGAGCCTGCGCCAGATCCAGCACACGCTGCTTCAACTCCGGCAACACACCAGCATTACCATCAGC